>JBNGDC010000034.1:0-33570 GCA_049975485.1 Phycisphaerae bacterium
CCCGGTCCTGCGGACCGACCTCTCCCAGAGGGAGAGGGGTGCCCTCACCCGGTCCGGCAGGCGTCATTCAGCAGGCGTGGCCGCCTGGCAGGCCTGTTCGGCATACTGCAGGTCGAGGGCGAGTTCGTCGCGGTCGCGCGGGAACAGGCCGATCACCAGAGCGTCGGTCGGCTTGATGTTCGCGTAGGCGTAGCGGAACGCCTCGGCCACCTCGTCCTGCGTGGCGCAGTTCCGCCCGGCCGCGAGAATCTTGAAGCCGAAGCACGGCTTATCCACAGCGCGGATCACCGCAGTCATCCGGTCGCGGTCCTCGGCGAGGTACTCCTCGCCCTCGTAAGCGACCTTTCCGGTGACGATGGACGAATCGCGCGGCTTGCGGGAAATGTTGTAGAAGCACGCCATGTAGAAATCGACGTCCCAGCCGGCGTCCTCGGCGTATTCGATAATCTCCGGCTGGTGGCTGGCCATCCCGACGGCGACGCCGCAGTCGCGCATGCACTTGAGGTAGTCGTTTACCTCGTCGATGCGCCCCTGCCGCCAGAACTTGTCCGTCTGCGAGCCGTGGTGGTAGATGCCCTTGACGCCGGCCGCGGCGAGTATGCGGATGTTCTGGAAAACGTCGTGCATCTCGCTGGCGGTCTGGCTGAAGACGTCCATCGTGCCCCCGCGCCGGCGATACAGCTCTATCCAGTTGAGCATGCGGAAGTCGCCGCGGATCAGCAACGTCCGCAGACCGGCGGCTTCGGCCTGGTCATACAGGGCCAGGACGTTCTCGTCGCTGTAGTACTGCCGCATCTGCTCGTCCAGCTCGCGGCTCTGGTGGCTGCACCCGCACAGCGTGTTGTGCCCGACGATGAATCTCGATACCTGCGTCTCTCCCACGCGCACCAGGTCGCGGGGACCTTTGCCGTTTGCAGTCACGTCGTGAAACCTCCTGTCGATGCGGCGGGCGACCGCCGCCGGTCACTTCCTGCACCAGTATAACGGCCGCGGCCGGCGGCTTACAGTCGCGATAGGCGAAGAAGTGTGTTTATTCGCGGCGGCGGTGTTCGGCGCTGGGCGAGTCGCCCTGCCCGGAATGGTCCAGCAGCGCCTCGACGGCGGATGTAATCTGGTTGGACCACAGGTTCCAGCCACGCTTCAGCGACCGCAGCAGGCCGAGCCACTGACTGCCCTCGATGTCGATGCGCTTGTGCTCGGCCGCCAGGACTTCGCGATAGACCTGCATCATCCTGTCGGCGCATCGTTGTGCCTCGAACGGCTCGGCCGAGCGGCGGGCGCTGTCGGACATCGCCTGCCGCTGCGTCTCGTCGAGTTCGGCCAGTCGCTGTATCGCCTCGGCGAAGGCGGCCGGGGACTCCTTCGCGACGAGATACCCGTTCGCCCCGTCGCGCACCACGTCCCGCACGCCCGGTGCGTCCAGCCCCACCACCGGACAGCCCGCCGCGAACGCCTCGACTAGCACCATGCCCTGGGTCTCGGTTTTGGAGGCGAACACGAACGCATCGGCCGCGTGGTAGGCATCCACCAGGTCCTGACCTTCACACACGCCCGGCAGGTGCGAGCGGTCGGCAAGTCCCCGCTCGGACAGCCGCCGGCGCATCCGCTCTTGCGACGGTCCGGAACCGACGGCCGCGAAGTGCGCCGATTCGATGCGGCCGAGGGCTTCGGCTACGGCGTCGGTAAGGAATTCGATGTTCTTCTCCGGTGCGATGCGGCCGACGTAGATCAGCAGCATGGCGTCGTCGGAGATTCCGACCTTGCGGCGGAAGCGCCGCCCGTCGCCGTCGGAGAACTTTTCCAGGTCCACCCCCGTCGGGACCACGGAGATTTCGGTCTCCACGCCCCTGTCCCGCATTATCTCGGCGGTGCTCTCGCTGGGCGCGATGACGCGGTCGCACAGGTTCGCGTAGCCCGTGGCGACCTTGGCGGCGAAGGTCGGCAGCGCGTCGATGTCCAGCGGGACGTAGTGGGTGTAGTGCTCGTACATTGTGTGGTGCGTGAATACCAACGGCAGGTTCCTCGACGCCGCCGTCCTCACGGCCGTGTTGCCCAGCAGAAACGGATAGTGCGAATGCACCAACTCCGGGCCGAAGCGGTCCAGCTCCTCGGTAAGCTCGATTCCCGGCGGAAACGCCAGCGAGAAATCCGTTCCGCTCAGCTCGCGGATCGCCGCCACGCGGACGACGTTCGGCTCGCGGCTGGGGCGGCGTTTGTAGTCCGGTGCGACGATGAGCACCTCGTGGCCGCGGTCGCGACAAGACCGCGCAAGGCGGTCCACGCTACGTGATACCCCGGTCACGTGCGGCAGATAAGTGTTGGTGAACATTACGATTTTCATTCGCGTTCTCCGCGTGCTATCCATCTGACGGCCGGACCGTAACAGAGCCGGACTCGTCCGGCTCGAGTCGCTGAGTCTCGCAGCCGGTGAGCTGAACTTCCAGCCATTCGGGCGGCGTTCGCCAGTCGCCCCGCCAGCTTACCCGATGCCCGTCGGCCTGCGGCTGGACAGTAACGGTCACGGGGCCGTACGGCGTGGCGGTCGGACCCAGGCGCATCGTCCGACCGGACTCGAGCCACCGGGGCGGTATGCCGGAACACAGCACGAGACCGCCGTCGGCCTCGCGGACGAAGATGTTCCTGAGCATCATGATCCACTCCGCGGATGCCCACCCGTGCTGTCCGTCGCCCATGCATCCGCCGCCGGTACGCGGGTGGATGGCCTCGGGCCATTGCCCCGTAGGCGAGGCCAGCTCCGCGACACGCTCGACCAGGGCGAAGAACCGCTCGTCGCCCGCCCGCAGCAGCACCTGCGCCAGGTGCAGCGTCAGATATGCGTTCAGCCCGGAATGGATGAGGTCCTGAAAAAACGCGCCGCCGACAAAACAGCGGTCCATGAGGAACTCCACCGTCGCCAACAGCCGCTCGTCCCTCGCCGGCCGGAGCGACAGCGGGTAGCCCGCCACCACAGAGCCGACCGCGCCGGCGTCCATCCGCCGATACGGCGACGCCGGTATGCCCGGATGCCTGCGAATGTGCTCGCTGTCCCGCAGCGAGCGGTCCACGGCCGCGAGCATGCTGTCGGCTTCGGCGTCGAACTCGCGCGCTTTTTCCTGTCGCTGCCAGAGTCGGCACATCGCGGCGGCGGCGCGAAGACCGGCGACCGACCAGAAGTCGTCCCAGTAGTAGTAATCGTTGTTGCCAAGGTGTTCGGCGCTGAAGCCGGCCGGCATCAGACCGGCATGGAGCCCCTTGCGCCGCTCGCCGCGGCGCTTGCGGTGTATCCATCTCGCCGCCGAGACCACCGCCCGGCGCCACTGCTGCGGCGGCTCCGAGCCGGTAAGCTCGCAGTAGCGATGCAGAATCCACAGGACCTCACCGTTGGAATCCCACTCGCCGTCCTGGGAATGGAAGTATCCATCCACACGCTGACGGTCCGGGAACGTGTTCAGCACGCGACGCACACGCCCGGTGTGCCCTATGCACAGCATGGCATGAAGCATCATGGCCGCGTCGCGGAACCAGAATCGCTTGTAGGTGTAGGGTCCGGGGACCGTCTCGTCGGCGCCGGTCAGCAGGGACAGCGTTCGGACCGCGGCGTCGTACAGTCGTACGAAGCGCGCGTCGGGCACGTCCACTTCGCAAAGCCCGTCCAGCTCGTCGCTCCATCGGCCCGGACGAACGACGGTCCGCGAGGCGGACCTCCGGCGCTCCGGCGTCAGGCCGATACGCAGTTCCACGTCGGCGGCGTGGTGCTCGTTGAGTCGATACATCGCGGCCGCCGTCGCCAGCCCGACGCCGCAGGTGCATTCGTCGGACTCCTCCCGATTGGCCGTATCCGGGTACACGTCGCCCAACCGGTAGCTGGATGTAACGTGACGGTCCACCGGCCGGTCGAAGTGCACACGCGGCACGGAGTTCACCCACCACTGCCGGCGGCCGTCCGTGAGCGAAACCTTGCTGACGAAGCTGACGCCCTCGGGATTGAACGGTCGAAGCGCCAGCACCAGCCAGCCGGGACCGTCCGCCCTTCCCCGGCACCGCAGCATGCACACGGGCTGGTCGTTGAGGTTCTCGACGCAACTGCTGGTGACCAGTCGCAGGCCGCCCTCGGAGGTTTCGGTTATCACCGTCGGCGAGGGGCCGTCGGTGGTGAGGCGCTGCGCGGCGCTATCGGTATTGGGCGGCAGAAGCTCCCTGCCGTCGTCCGTCAGCAGCCAGGCGTCTATGGACCAGCCGTCGAACAAAGGCGTCAGAAGCCCGCGCGGGTCAACCACCGGCAGGTCACTGCAGCCGGGCAGGCCGACGGCTGTCCAGTTGCGGTGCGTGAGGTTGACGTGGGTGGCCGAGAACGCCCGCGGGACGAACGCCTCGTCATGAGGGTCGAACTGACGGCGCACCCAGTACGGCCAGACCCAGTCAAGGTTGTGCTGAATGACCTTGGTGTTTATAAGCCCGCGTGCGTGGAACACGACGCCGGCCCGCAGAAGCTCCATGGGGGTGGAGACCTCCGACGGCTGTGCGATCCGCTCCAGACGCGCCAGCACGCTCACCGGGTCCAGCAGGCCGTGGGCCCGCGCGATTCTCCGGGCGATGGGTCTCCAGGGCAGCCATTTAAGGAACATCCTGCCTCCCGTAGGGGTTCAGCTCTTCTCGACGTATCGGCGCAGGTCCAGGGCGTTGGCCGGTGCGTGGGCTTCCGCGTCGTTGTTGAAAAAGGCATACACGTCCAGCCCGTCTTCAAGCCAGCGGCGAATGCGCTTCGCCCAGGCGCTCAGGGCCTGTGGGCTGTAGCTGCCGGCATAGTGGTCGCCGTGAAAGCGCAGGTATACCCAGTCGGCGGTTATCTCGCGGGGGTGGTCTTCGATCATGTCGTGTATCGCCAGGGCGGCGTTGTGCTCGCGCAGCACGTCGTATATGCCGTCGTTCAGCCAGCTCTCGTCGCGGAACTCCAGCGCCCAGCGATGCTCGCTCGGCGCCGCGTCCAGAAAGCCGGCCAGCCGGTCCCTGTCGGCCTTGAAATTGCCGGGAAGCTGCACCAGTATCGGTCCGAGAAACGCGCCCAGCCGCTCGGCGCGGTCCAGGAACACCCCGACGTGCTGCGAGGGGTCCTTCAGCCGCTTCAGGTGCGAGCCGTAACGGCTGTATTTGAGCACGTAGGTAAACCCCTCCGGCGTCTGTTCGCGCCATTTGTCGAACGTCTCGGCCTTGGGGAGATTGTAGAAGGTGTTGTTAATCTCCACAGTGTCGAACCGCCCGGCGTAGTAGTCGAACCAGTCCTTCTTGCGGATGTCGTCGGGGTAGAACCTGCCGGCCCAGTGGTCGTACTGCCAGCCGGACGTGCCAACGAAGAATTGTCCGCGCTTGCGTGCCATGTGGCATCACCTCGATGCTTGTCGCCGCACAAGTAACAACAGCCGTCGTATATGGTGTGCGGAGCGAAACTCTCGCAGGTTCAGTTTATGCACGCCTTGTGGCGCGAACAAACCCGCGCGGAGCATAAGATAGACAAACATCCCCGTAAGCCATAATCGGCCGGGGCCTCAAGAGCACCGCACAGGAAGGAGTTGACCGTGGACATAGCCGACAGACTGCGTGAGCTGGCACGGAACCTGTACTGGACGTGGCGTCCGGAGTTGATAGAGATCTTCCGGGACCTCGACCCGGACCTGTTCCGCCAGACCAACCACAACCCGGTGGAGTTCCTCTCCCGGCTGGATAGCGAGACGCTCCAGCAACGGGCCTGGGAGCTGGCGCTGGAGGCGCGGATCAGCCGGGCGTTCCACCAGATGCACGCATATATGGATGCCCGCGACACGTGGGCGAATACACACGCCGCCCCGCTGTGCGTCAATCCGGTGGCGTATTTCTCCGCGGAGTTCGGGCTGCACGAATCGCTGCCCATATACTCCGGCGGACTGGGCGTGCTGGCGGGCGACCATCTCAAGGCCGCCAGCGACCTGGGCCTGCCCATGGTCGGCGTGGGACTGTTCTACGCCAAGGGATACTTCCACCAGCATCTGGACGCAGACGGAAACCAGCAGGAGGAGTACTTTTCGGCGGATGTGGACGAGCTTCCGCTGGACTGGGCGCTCGACGAGGACGGCAACGCCGTGCGCGTGCGGGTGGAATGCGGCGACGAGACCATCTTCGCCGGCGTGCGAACCGCCCGGGTGGGACGCTGCCGCCTGTTTCTGCTGGACTCGAACGTCGATGAAAACGACGACCGCCACAGGGACCTGACGGCCCGGCTGTACGAGAGCGACCCGGAGACCCGCCTGCGCCAGGAGCTGCTGTTGGGCGTCGGCGGCATGCGGGCGCTGCAGCAGATGGGCATCCGGCCCGGCGCGGTGCACATGAACGAAGGACACAGCGCCATGGCGGCACTGGAACTGGCCCGGCAGCTCATGGTCCGTGACGAGCGAAGCTTCGAGGACGTCCGCGAAGACGTTGCCGGCAAGTGCGTCTTCACCACGCACACACCCGTCGAGGCGGGACACGACCGGTTTGATCCGGGCATGTTCTCCCGCGCCACAGGCCCGCTGCGGGAGCAGCTCGGACTGGACGACCGGGGAATCTTCGCACTGGGGCGCGTCAACCCAGACGACACGTCCGAACCGTTCTGCATGACCGTGCTGGCGCTGAAGATGTCCCGCTACCGCAACGGCGTCTCAGCACGGCACGGCCGCGTCAGCCGGGCCATGTGGCGCTCCCTCTGGCCGGAACTGCCCGAATCGGCCGTGCCCATCGGGCACATAACCAACGGCGTGCATGTCGCGAGCTGGCTGGCGATACCGCTGGGTCAGCTCTACAACCAGCTCGGCTGCGACTGGCAGGACGTGCTGCACGAGCCGAAAACCTGGCAGGCGATAGACGATATCGATGAGGTCGAATTCTGGGAGCAGCAGCAACTCCTCAAGACCCGTCTTGTGGACTACGTAAGCCGCTGCCTCCGCCAACAGCGGCAGCGGCGCGGCGAGTCCGACGGACCGGCCCGGCTGCAAACGGACGTGCTGACCATCGGCTTCGCCAGACGGTTCGCCCCCTATAAGCGAGCCAACCTGCTGCTGGACGACCTCGACCGGCTGGACCGCCTGGTGAACAACCCCGACCGGCCGGTGCAGATTGTCTTCGCAGGAAAGGCCCACCCCGCGGATGAGAACGGCAAAGAGCTTATCCGAAGGGTCTTCCAGGTAACGCGCGACGAGCGTTTCGCCGGTAAGGTGGTGTTCATCGAGAACCACGACATCAACGTCTCGCGCCACCTGGTCCAGGGCGTGGACGTCTGGCTCAACACCCCGCGCCGCCCCCTGGAGGCATGCGGAACGAGCGGACAGAAGGTGGTCCTCAACGGCGGACTGAACGTCTCGACGCTCGACGGCTGGTGGGCCGAGGCCTACGACGGCATCAATGGTTTCGCCATCGGTTCAGGCGGGGAGCACTCCGACACCGCCAAACAGGACGCACAGGACCGCGAGTCGCTTTACGAGGTGCTCGAGCAGCGGGTCGTGCCGCTGTACTACGATCGCGGAAACAACGGGGTGCCGGGCAAATGGGTATCCGCCCAGAAGTCGGCCATCCGGTCACTGCCCTGGCGGTTCAGCGCACGCCGGATGGTGATGGACTATGTGAATTGCTGCTATCTGCCGGCCGCCGGCGTAACCACGCGTTGGTTCCCGCCGGTGTGAGCTCCAGCGCGGCGGCGACGCGTTAATCCGGCTCGGCCAGGTCGGTACTGAGCCACCTGCCGCACCGCGGGCAACGCACGCGCGTCACGGGCCCGGCGGGTGTCTCGAACTCCTGTTCCTCCAGCACGTCGTCGTCGGAGGTGCCGTCTATGTCATCCGGATCAACCGCGGGCGCGGTCACGGTAACCCGCCCGCAGGTCGGGCAATGCAGGACAAAACGCTGAGTAGGCACTTGCGGCTCCTTCCTTGCGCAGCGCACAGACAGGGCATGCGCAATCAATGGGAACGTAACTCCCATTCTAACCGGATGTGAACAGACATCAAGCATCTGCGAGAGGCGGTCGGGTCTCAGGAGGCGGGAGGCAATAGGGTGGAGGCAATAGGCAAAAGGCAAGAGGGAGCAGGCATTGCCGATCAGGCCATGGCTGCAGGCCAATGGTCGCGAGCGTTGGCGGGTTGCGGACTGGGGATAAGGCCATGGCTGCAGGCCAATGGTCGCGAGTGCTGGCGGGTTGCGGATTGGGGATTAGGCCATGGCTTCAGCCATGGTACCAGGCAGCGGCTTGTATGATTGTCCGAGGGCGTTTTAACGCCCTTCTCCAAGTCGAGACAAGGCAGCCGCAAGTCTCGGCCTGCCCCGGCAGCATGCAAGCTTGTCAGCCGAAGCCACAGGACGAAGGCAATAGGCAAGAGGCAAGAGGCAAAAGGCAGTAGTGGTCAACCAATCGGCAATCGCCAATCCGCAATCCGCAATTGAATCAGCTTTCTGCCTTCAACGGCCTGGACATGAGGTCCTCTATCGCCTCCGACGGTGAGCGGGAGGCGAAGATGACGCTGTGGACCGCCTCGGTTATCGGCATCTCCACACCGCACCTGCCTGCGAGTTCAACGATGCTCTCGGTGGTGGCCACGCCCTCGACCACGGAATCGGTAGCTGACAGGGCTTCCTGGACGCTCTTTCCCCGCCCGACCGCCTCACCGAACGAGCGGTTGCGACCTATCGGCGAAAAACACGTGGTCACCAGGTCGCCCACACCCGCCAGTCCGGCGAATGTCTCCGGCCGTCCGCCCAGTTCCACACCCAGCCGCGTAATCTCAACCACACCGCGGGTCAGCAGAGAGGCCTTGGCGTTGCAGCCCGCCTCCATGCCGTCGAGGATGCCCGCCGCGATGGCGATTACGTTTTTACTGGCGCCGGACGCCTCCACGCCCACCAGGTCCTCGTTGGTGTACACGCGAAAATACGGACGCGTAAACAGTACCTGCAGGTCCTCGGCGAATTGCCGGTCTTCGGAAGCCACAACCACCGTGGCCGGCAGATGGCTCGCCACCTCCGGGGCTATGGAAGGGCCTGAAAGGGCGGCCGTTCTGCGCGAGTCCCCCAGCACGTCGGTGATAATCTGCGTGGGTCTCAGCAGCGTGCCGTTTTCTATGCCCTTGGCGACCGAGCACACCGGCAGCGACGGCGGACAATGCTCTCCGAGCCGCTGCCAGACGCCCCGCATGAACTGCGTGGGCACGGCCGAGACCGCCAGCTCCGCTCCGTCGAAGACGCCCTCGTCCCTGCCGGTAACCTCAACGGCGTCGGGCAGCTTGAAGCCCGGCAGGAAGCGGCGGTTCTCGCGCAGGCGGCTCGTCTCGTCCGCGGCTTCGGCAAACGCCGACCACAGGCGGACCGAGCAGCCGCTCTCGGCCAGCATCAGGGCACAGGTGGTGCCCATCGCCCCGTCGCCGATAATGGTTATCTTCCGGCTCATGTTCGGCGCAAGCGTAGCGACCGGCCGGGGGCAAGTCCAGCGCCGGGCGTTGTGTACCGCCGGCAAAAACGTACAATGCCTTACCCGGCTGTAACAGACGGAGGATTCGCAGTGAGCGAGAAGTTCTACACCAGGCAACTACCGAACGGCATGATGCTTCTGGGCCAGCGGATGGAGCACGTAACGTCCGCGTCGCTGGCGGTGGCGGTACCGGCCGGCGCCGCACGGGACGACGATTCGGCCGCGGGAGCGGCCGCCGTCGCCCGAGAGTGGATGCTCCGCGGCGCCGGCGAGCGCGACACACGTCAGCTCAACGAGGCGCTGGATTCACTCGGCTGCCGGCACAGCGAGGACGTCCGCAGCGAGCATCTGGTCGTATCGGCCGGTCAGCTCGGCACGAAGCTTCCCGACGTGCTGTCTATAGTGGCTGATGTGCTGCGTCGCCCGCGTCTGGCGGACGACGGCTTCGAGCCGTCGCGCGAGCTGACCCTCCAGGAGCTGACCTCGCTGGAGGACGAACCCATACGAAAATGCTTCACGCTCGTGCGGGAGCGGTTCTATCCCCACCCGCTGGGCCGGTGCCCCTACGGCAGCGCCGAAACGCTGAAATCGCTGACCCCCGACGCGGTGAGAGAAAGCTTCCGCCGCAACGTCTCACCGGACGGGACCATCCTCGCCGTTGCCGGCGACATCGACTGGGACAGCTTCGTCGAACACGCCGAGCGGCAATTCGGCGACTGGTCTGCCGACGCCCCTCCGCAGGTTCAGACGCGCCCGCCCGCCGACGGCGTGACGCACATTCCCAAGCAGACCGCACAGGCGCACATAGCGCTGGCGCATCGCAGTGCGACTATTTCCGACCCGCACTACTACGCCGCGCGCATGGCCGAGACGGTGCTCTCCGGCGGCATGAGCAGCCGACTGTTCACCGAGGTCCGCGAGAAACGCGGGCTGGTGTACCATGTCTCGGCCCGCTACCACGGACTGAAGGACCACGCGGGCATATTCACCTACGCTGGCACGACCCCCGAGAACGCCCAGGAAACGCTGGACGTAACGGTCGGCGAGCTGCGGCGCTTGCGGGAGGGTATCGGCGACGACGAGATGGACCGCGCCCGCACGCAACTGAAAAGCTCGCTGGTCATGCAGGGCGAGTCCACGGGCGCCCGGGCCGCGGCGCTGGCGGCGGACTGGTACCATCTCCGCCGGCTGCGGAGCTTGCGCGAAATCTCCGAAGCCGTGGACGCCGTCACCAAAGACCACGTGATGGAATACCTGGAGAAGTACCCCGCTGAGAATTTCACCGTGCTGGTCATCGCGCCCGAGCCGGTGAACACCGACGGGATTGCGAAGAAGGAAGTGTCCAGCGATTAGCTTAGCCCCGAAGGGGCGACAGAAGCACCAGCGTCTTCCAATGTGTCTATCGGAACAGATGTAGCCATACGAACGATCCGGATATGGCAAAATAAAGCATTTGGTTATACAGAACTTCAGAGCCGCGAGCATGGAATTCAAACAGGCACAACTGGACAACGGTCTGACCATAATCGCCGAGGTGAACCCCCAGGCCGCCTCGATGGCCGCTGGGTTCTTCGTCCGATCCGGCAGCCGGGACGAAACCCCGGAAGTCTCCGGCGTGAGCCACTTCCTGGAGCACATGGTCTTCCGCGGGACCGAACGACGCTCGGCCGCCGACGTCAACCGCGAGTACGACGAGATCGGCGCCGAATACAACGCCTTCACCAGTCAGGAGGCGACGGTTTACTACGCGGCCGTCCTGCCGGAATTCCAGACGCGCATGCTCGACGTGCTGTGCGACATCCTCCGCCCGTCGCTGCGGCAGGAGGATTTCGACACCGAGAAGAAGGTCATCGTCGAGGAGATAGCCCTGTACGAGGACCAGCCCAGGTTCCGCGTGTTCGACAACCTGATGATGCGGTTCTTCGACGGTCATCCGCTCGGCAACCGCATACTCGGCACGCGCGAGAGCATAGCCGCGATGAAGCGCGACGACATGCAGGCGTATTTCGACCGTCGCTACTCGCCGGGCAACGTTACGCTGACGGCCGTCGGCAACGTGGACTTCGACGCGCTGACAGACCAGGCGAACCGGATGTGCTCCCACTGGCGCGCGTTCGACGTGGACCGCGACCGACCCGCCGCTGCGAAGCGCACCGCCCGGGAAGTGATGCTGGACGAGAAGCTCTCCCGCGAGCACGTGGGGATAATGTCGCCGGCGCCGTCGAACCAGGACGCGGACCGCTACGCGGCGCACGTGGCGGCCACCATCATAGGCGACGATACCGGCAGCCGACTGTTCTACGCGTTGGTGGACCCGGCCATCGCCGACGACGCCGCCATGAGCTACGACCCGATGGACGGGGCCGGCGCGTTCGTAACGTTCATCTCCGCCGACGCCACCCGCGCGGCCGACGCCGTCGGCATCGCACATGAGCAGTTCCGACGCTTCGCGGCCGATGGCCCGACCGACGCGGAGCTTACCGCCGCCAAAAACAAGATCGCATCCGGCGCGACGCTCAAGAGCGAGCGGCCGATGGGTCGCCTCACGGCCGTCGGTTTCGACTGGATGTATCGCGGCGAGTACCTGCCGCTGGAGAAAGAGCTTCAGAGCGTCTTCGACGTGACCCGCGACGACGTGATGCGGGTGGTGCGGTCCTGGGACATCACCTCCACGACGGTGCTGGCGTTGGGACCGCTGGATGAGATATGAGCGCTTCGGATGAATCCTCGCCGGCCCGGATGGACCCCGCCGGCGCGCGGGTCACCGTGGTCGGGCTGGGCCGCTTCGGCGGCGGTGTGGGCGTGACCCGCTGGCTGGCGAAGCGGGGCGCGAAGGTAACCGTCTCCGACAAGGCCGGCGCCGACGAACTGGCCGCCTCCGTGGCCAAACTCGACGGCGTCGATGTGACACTCCATCTCGGCGAACACCGCCGGGAAGACTTCCTCGAAGCCGACCTGCTGGTGGTGAACCCGGCCGTGCCCGACGACCTGCCGCCCCTGGTGGAAGCCGCCCAGGCCGGCGTGCCGCGAACCACGGAGATGAACCTGTTCCTCGCCCGCTGCCCGGCGACTGTAATCGGCGTTACCGGCAGCGTCGGAAAGAGCACCACCACCGCCATGCTTGGGCAGGTCCTCTCTCGAGTCCGCACGACGCACGTCGGCGGGAACATCGGCGTCTGCCTGCTGGAGGAGTTGGACCGCATCGGCCCCGACGACTACGTGGTGCTGGAGCTGTCGAGCTTCCAACTGGACGCCCTGGGACAGGTGGCCGTCGCTCCGCACATTGCGGTGGTGACGAACCTGTCTCCCAACCACCTGGACCGACACGGCAGCATGGAGGCATACGCCGCCGCCAAGAAGAACATCTTCCGCTTCCAGAGGTCCGAGGACGTCCTGGTGCTCAACGCCGCCTGCGAGGCCACTCGCGACTGGGCGGGCGAGGCGCCCGGCCGTGTGGAGTGGTTCGACCCGGTGGGCGAGCCGTTCGAGCTTGCGGTGCCCGGCGCGCACAACCAGGCCAACGCCCAGGCGGCGTGGAAGGCGGCCGAGGCGCTGGGCGTGGACCGACCGACCGCCCGGGCCGCACTGAAGGAGTTCCGCGGGCTTCCGCACCGCCTGGAGCTGGTCGCAGAGCGCGACGGCGTGCGGTACGTCAACGACTCCAAGTGCACCACGCCCGGCGGGACGATTGTCGCTCTGGAGGCGTTCGAGCCGCGGCGGGCCGTCGTGCTCTGCGGCGGGTACGACAAGGGCGTGAGCTTTGACGAGCTTGGAGCGGCGCTCGCAAAGCGGGCGAAGGCGGTCGTAGCATTCGGAGCGACCGCGGAGAAGATTCTAGCCGCACTGCAGCACTGCGGGGGCGGCGACTCCCCTGCCGCACACCGGGCCGACGACCTTCCATCCGCCGTCGCCGAGGCACAGCGACTGGCCGAAACCGGCGACGTGATACTCCTGTCCCCCGCCTGCGCCAGCTACGACATGTTCACCAACTACGAGCAGCGCGGAACGCTCTTCACCCAACTCGCCCAAAAATAGGGACAGTCACCTATTTCTTGGAGCAAACGGTGCAAATGGCAAACGGAGCGGGCGAGAAATAGGTGACTGTCCCTATTTTTACACGCGGAGGTCGCCGGGCTTTTTCAGACGGTCGCCGTAGCGCCGGCGGACCGGTTCGACGTCCTCGGCTATAAACTCATCCACCTGCTGCGGCGCCCTGCCTATAAACTGCGACGGCTCCAGCACCGCGTCGATATCCACCTTCGAGAACGCCTCGTCGCCCTTGAGCCGTTCAATCAGGTCGTTGTCCCGGCCGTGGGCCTTCACCTGCTCGGCCGCCGCCTGACTGTGCCGGCGAATCCGCTCGTGCAGCTCCTGACGGTCGCCGCCGGCGCGGACGGCCGCCATCAGTATGTTCTCGGTCGCCATGAAGGGCAGCTCCGCCCGCACGCGGGCGGCTATGCTGGCGGGGTACACCACCAGCCCGCCGGCGACATTGAGGACTATCCGCAGCGCCGAGTCGGCGGCCAGGAACGCCTCGGACATCGCCAGCCGCTTGTTCGCCGAGTCGTCCAGCGTCCGTTCGAACCACTGCTCGGCCGCTGTGTGCAGCGGGCTTTGCGCCACGTCCATGAGGAACCGTGCGATGGCGGTCGCACGCTCGCATCGCATGGGGTTGCGCTTATACGCCATCGCGCTGGAGCCGACCTGTGTGGCCGCGAACGGCTCCTCCATCTCCCGCAGGTTCGCCAGAAGGCGAACGTCGTTGCAGAACTTATGCACCGTCGCGCCGAGCGACGCCAAGGAGCCGGCGACGGCCGCATCCACCTTGCGGCTGTAGGTCTGACCGGTGATGCGGGCGATGCGCTCGAAGCCCATCTTCTCCGCGACCAGCCGCTCGAGTTCCTTGACCTTCTCATGGTCGCCGTCGAACAGCGCCAGGAAGCTCGCCTGCGTGCCGGTGGTGCCCTTGACGCCGCGGAACTCCAGCTCCTCGATGCGGCGCTCAAGCTCGCGCAGGTCGCGCAGGAAGTCCGCACACCACAGCGCCGCCCGCTTGCCGACTGTGATGAGCTGCGCCGGCTGGTAGTGCGTCCACGCCAGGCAGGGCAGGTCGCGGTGCTCCTCGGAAAAGCTTGCCAGCGCGTCCACCACGCCGGCCAGCTCCACCGTCAGCAGATTAAGCGCCTCGCGCATCAGGATGATGTCGGTATTGCAGCCGACGAACTGACTGGTCGCTCCGAGGTGGATAATGGGCCTGGCCGCCGGGGCCGCATCCGCGAAGGCGTGTATGTGGGCCATTACATCGTGGCGGAACTTGCTTTCGTAGCGATCGGCCGCCTCGAAGTCGATATCGTCCAGGTGCGCCCGCATCTGCTCGAGCTGCTCGTCGGAAATCTCCAGCCCGAGCTGCCGCTGCGCTTCCGCAAGCGCCAGCCAAAGCCGGCGCCACGTGGAGAACTTGCGCTGCTCGCCGAACAGCTCCCGCATCTCCCGCCCGGCGTAGCGCGTCTCGAACGGGCTTATGTATGTCTGTCTTCGCTCGTCCATGGGCGCATTGTCCCCTGGCTCCGGCCCGGCCGTTACGTCCGCAACTCCGTCCCTTACTTGATGAGCTTAAGTGAGAACGGATAGCGGAACCACTCGCCGCGGTTGGCCCTCATCGTACCTATCACGCCTTAAACAATCGCCAGAATCCAGATGGCCATGTAGGTGAAGAAGCCAACGCACACGAACATCAGCGCTGCGCTGATGATGTAGCCGATGAGCAGTGTCAACTGCCAGTTAAGAGCTTCCTTGCCCTGGTCGTCCACGAAGGGCTGCTCGTCCTTCTTTATCAGCCAGATGATGAGGGGACCCAGGAACCCCGTGAAAATCCCCAGCAGGTGGGCGAGCATGCCCATGGTCCTTGCTTCGGGGGGAACCTCGCCGCCCTGCTGCTCTGATGCCGGCGGCGGGGTCTGTCCTTCCGGTGTGCCGGGCTGCGGCTGCTGTGGCTGCTGCGGACCTTCGTTGGGAGGGGTGTGCTCAGTCATGACAATGTCCTTTCGCTGACCGCTGCGTATCTGCGGCGGGCTAGCCCAACCCCACGCGGGGCAGGTAATCCGCGAGTTGCGCGCAACATCCTATGTCTCTATCGGCCGCTATGAAAGACCCAACCACCTGAATCCGGCGAGTTCTGCGCGCGCAGGTCGCACCACCGCAGGGGCCGCCGGCTCCTGGAACCGCGGATTTTTTCGACGCCTTGGCGACGCTCTTCCGGCCCGGTCCGCCCGGCCCGGCGACGGTTCCTTGCGCGCGCAGAAGGCGTTGCCGCTCCAGAGGGTGAGGAGACACCGCAGAAAATGCCCTTCGAATTGGACAACTTCCGCGACGGACAGACACAGGCGCCCGAGGCCGACTATCTGGAGTACCTCCTGGACCGCCAGGAGGACGACTCCCGCCACTATCGCCGCCTGTGGGACTACTTCCGCAACCCGCTGAGGCCCGCGACCGGAGCGGCCGCCGGCGCCGCCAACTCCGCCAGCCGACCTTACGTCGAGGCGCAGGAGGCGGGGCTGCCCGCACGCATCACCGGCGTGCGGCGGGTCGGCTCGGCCGACGACGCCGTGGACCTGCGCCGCAAGGAGGTTGTCATCGAAAACGACATCGCCTGGCGCATCCAGACGATGATCGACTTCCTGTTCCCGCGCTGCCCTACATTCCGCTCCTTGGCGGCCGACGAGCAGCTCGCCGCGACCATCGAGCAGACCATGGCCGCTCTGCTCGAGGCCAACGGCGGCGTCCGTCTGCTGCAGGAGATGGCGCTGTATGGGGCGGTGTACGGGTTTGTTGACGTTGCCCTCCGAACCCCGGCCGATGCCGCGGGACACGCGCCCGCCGCCGCAATTCCCGCGGACTCGCCGTCGCGGTCCTCCGCCTCCGCCGCGACGGCGCATCGGCCGGGCACTCCTACGGACAGGTCGCGCCTGCGGGCGGTATCGGCCGCCGCGACGCTCCGCCTGGAGCCGATAGAGGCGCCCCGCGTGATCCCCCTACTCGCCGAGGACGACTACAGCCGTCTGCGACTGTGGGTGCAGAAGTTCGACAAGTACCCGCCCCGGCTGGACCGTTCGCATCGCAGGCGCCTGCCGTTGCCCTGGCGCGGCGGCAAGACGGCGTCGCCGGCGGCCGTGGAGGTCGTGGAAATCCTCTCGCCGACGTGGTGGCAGCGGTACGAGGACCGCCGCCTCGTCGCGGAGGGCCCAAATCCGCTGGGGCGCATCCCCGTGGCGCACGTGCAGAACCTCTCACTGCCCGGCGGATACGCGGGCCTGGGAGACGTCGAGCCGCTGGTGCCGCTGCAGGACGAGCTGAACACCCGCCTCAGCGACCGCGCCCACCGCGTGACGTACCAGTCGTTCAAGATGTACCTGGGCAAGGGCATCGACGACTTCCTGGAGCGCCCCGTCGGTCCCGGGCAGATGTGGGCGACGGAGAACCCCGCCGCCAGCATAGAGGAGTTCGGCTCCGACGCCGACGCCCCCGGCGAGACCGCGCACATCGAGCAGGTCCGCGAGGCGATGGACAAGGTATCCGGCGTGACGCCGCTGGCCGCCGGACTTATCCGCGGCAACATCGGACACCTCACCAGCGCCACCGCCCTGCGGGTGGTGCTCAGCGGACTGCTGTCACGGACCGCCCGGAAACGGCTGACCTACGGAGCGGGTCTTGCGCAACTGGCGGAGCTGGTTCTGGCGTGGCTGGACCGTCGCGGCGTGCTGCACACCAGGCCCGAGGACAGGCGCGTCGAGATCCACTGGCCCAGTCCGCTGCCGACCGACGAGGCCGAGCAGCTTCGCAACGCGGAGATAAAGGCCCGGCTGGGTGTGCCGCGCGAGCGGATACTCACCGAGCTGGGATACGAAGACCACACCGACAGCACCGACCGAACCAACGCATGAGAGGGAAGGACATGTCAGAGAACACACCCGAGCAGACCACGACCGGCGAGGCCGACCCGGCCGAGCAGAAACTCGTCCCGGTGGGCGAGTCCATCAAGTACCGCCGCCGCGCCCAGCAGGCCGAGGGTCGGCTCCAGGAGCTTCAGCAGAAGCTGGAAGAACTCGAGGCGCAGCTCAGCAGCAGTCGGGACGAGATCGCCACGGCCGAGGCCCAGCGCGACGAGGCGGGCGCCCGCGCCATGGAGCTGGAGAACCGCCTGGCGATGGAGCGCAAGCTCTCCCAGGCCGGCGTGGTGGATATCGAGACCGCCTCTGTGCTGCTGTCGAAGCGGCTGGACCTCTCCGAGCCGCTGGACGACGGGCAGCTCGACCGGCAGGTGGAGCAGCTCCTGACGGACAAGCCGTTCCTGGCAACGTCGGGCGTCGCGGACCTGCCGGGCAAGACCGCCTCGCCCAGGCCGTCCGAGCGGTCCGGCAGCGGCGAGCTGGCGGCGGCCGCAAGACGCGCCGTCGGCAGCGGAGACCGGCGCGACATCGCCGAATACCTGCGCCTCCGTCGCATGGCCGCCGCAGCGGCAGAGTAGTCCGCCCGCCAATCGGCGAGGCGCGAACCGCAAACGACAAGACAACACCTTCACAAGGAGAACGAACACACCATGGCATTCACCGGAAAAGCAACCTACGCAGCCGGAAGCGACCTGCCGGAAATCGCCGAGGACGTGGCCGACATCGTCAGCATCGTCTCGCCGTACGAGACGCCGCTGCTGGACCGCCTCGGCGACCCCGCGCGGGCCGCCACCAGTACCTTTCATGAGTGGCTGGAAGACGAGCTTCTGCCCAACACCGACACGATCGACGACGCCGACTGGACCGACCCCGCCGCCGACGCCACCTTCGGCGTCGCCAACGCCGCCCGCTTCCGCGTCGGCGACCAGGTCCGCGCCGCCGGCAGCGAGGAACTGATGATGGTCACCGCGGTCGATACCACCGGCGGCACCATCACCGTCACCCGCGGCTACGGCGGCACCACGCCGGAGGACCTCTCCGACGGCCTGACGCTGCACATCCTCGGCAACGCCGCCCTGGAAGGCGACGACTCGCCGGCCGCCCGCTTCACCACCCGCGTCCGCAAGGGCAACTGGACGCAGATATTCACCGCCGGCATCCGCATCAGCGGTTCGGAGCTGGCCGCAAGGAAGATCGCCGTCGCCGACGAGCTGGACTACCAGAAGCAGGAGCGTCTGCGCGAGCTTCTGCGCGACCTGGAGAACACGGTGGTCAACGGCACGGCACCGGCGAGCGACCCGCAGGGCTCCGCCGGCACCCGCCGCACCATGCGGGGCGTGCTGCCTTCGCTGAGCACCAACATCTTCCGCCCCGGCGAGGACGGCTTCCCCGCGGAGGCCAACCTCACCGAGGAGCAGCTCAACCTGGCGCTGCGTGCAGTTTGGGAGCAATCCGCCAGCCGCATCGACACCATCGTCGTCAACGGCCATCAGAAGCGCCGCATCAACGGCTTCATCACCAGCGTTCGCGCCTACGGCGCCAACGACGTGGCCTACCGCGACCTGGTGAGCACCTACGAAAGCGACTTCGGCGTCTGCCGCGTGGTGCTGTGCCGCCACATGCCGGCCGACGCGGTCCTGCTGCTGGACAGCTCGCGCGTGGACGTGCTGCCGCTGGCCGGGCGGAGCTTCCACTACAAGCCGCTGGCCTCGACGGGCGACTACGAGAGCGGCGAGGTCATCGGCGAGTACACCGTCGAGCTTCGCAACGAGAACGCCCACGGGGTCATACGGTCCCTGACCGCCTCGTAGCACCACCACCGGCGCCCGCGAGGCGCCGGGCCCGCCCCGCCCCGCTGCAAACCGCCACCACCTCAAGGGCAGCCCCCGGGCGGGGCGGACCCGGAACCTCGCGAACATCAATACGCAACGCGGAGGAACGCACATGCAACACTTCTGCACCGACCGGGACCTGCTGGGCATCGAACCGTCGATGTTCCTGGGCGGCGGTTTCCCCGCCTCCTCGCTGGTCGCCGGCGAGGACGGACAGCTCAGCGGCACGAGCTTTACCTCCGCCGGAAGCGATTTTCCGGCCGGCGGTGTGCAGGCGGGAATGGTCCTTACCGCCTATGGCGCCGTCCCGGCCGAGGGCGCCGCACTGGAGATTGTCTCGGTGGACTCCGCCACGGAGCTGACGGTCTCTGTTCTCCGCGGCGCGGCCGACGACGAACCCATCGCTCCGCCCGCGGGCGCCGGCGGGAAGTTCTTCGTGCGGTCCTACCGCCTGCAGATAGCCCGCGTCTCGGCGGCGCTGGCGGAAAAGCTCCGTCGCCTCACCGAGGCGCCGGGCATAACGGCCGCCGAGTTCGCGGACTCGTCGCAACTGACGGCCGTGACGTGCTACGGCGTGCTGGCGGAGTGCTTCACCGCGCGGTCGGCCGGCGGCGACGCCGGCGACGCCAACTGGATAAAGGCACGCCACTACCGCGAGCTGTACTCGGGCGGTCAGCTTCAGCTCCGGCTGGCGGTGGACGCCGACGGCGACGGCTTCGCCGAGCAGACCCGCACGCTGGGCAACGTCCGGCTCAGGAGAACGTAATGGCCGCCGGCGTCCAGGAAACTGTCCGCGACTCGATAGTCCAGGCGCTGCGTGCCACCGGTGACTTCGCGCTGGTTACCGCCGGTGAGCGCGGCGACGAAGCGGCCGTGCCAAGAGCGCACGTTCTCTACCAGGGACGCGACGAGTTCGCCCCGGACGACGCCGCCGACACCCGCTGGCTTCGGCTGCGGTTCCGCGTGCGTATCCACACCCACGCGGACAACGCGGCCGGCGAGGCGCGACTGTCGGAACTGGCGGAATCGGCCGTCGCGGCGATCCGCAATGACCCCTACCGCGGCGGCATCTGCGCGGACCTGCCTCTCGGCCGGGCTACCGAAACAAACCGGCTCGAGGTGCTTACTCAGTTTCGCCGACCGCAAGCCGGCATGGTCTTCGAGGTCCGCTGCCACGTGGAGGAAAGCTGATGGCCCGTTACATGCGTATCGGCTCGGCGAGTTTCGGCGGGACTCCGCTGCCGCTGCCGGTGTCCCTGCGGCTGTCGCGGCGGGTCGAGCCGCAGCCGGCCGTGGGAGACAGCCACACCTTCGCCGCCAGCGTAGAGACGGCGGCGCCGATGCTGACGGCCGATCTTCGCCTTCGCGACACCGCCTCGGCCGAGGCGCTTACGCCGGGCGAAAAGGCCGACCTGAGCTTCACCATCCGCTCCACCGAGGCGGGCAGGCCCTCGCGCAACGTGACGCTGACCGGCGCGGTGCTTGTCGGCGTAGAGCTGAACTACGAGCAGACCGACCCCGCGTCGGCGACCCTGCGATTCGTCGCGGAGTCCGACGACGGGCTTACCGACTGCTTCAGCGCGGGAGACGCATCGTGAGTTCGTTCGCCGGAAAGAACCCGTTCGCCTCCGGCCCGCACAGCATCCGCCCCGGCTCGTGGCGGCGGTCGCAGGTGCGGCGCGGCTTCGCCGAGCTTGACGGCGAGCTGGTCATCGACAACGGCCTTCGCGGACGGTGCATCGAACAGACCGGCCGGCTGGTCGCATCCAGTGCGTCGCAGCTGCACGCACTGATTGGGGAAATCGAGGAACTCATCGACGGCCGGACCCACACGCTCATCGACAACCACGGGCATGTTTACAGCAATGTGATGCTGGAGAGCTTCGAGCCGCGCACGCCGCTGCGGAAAGGCCGAAGCTACTGGTGCGACTACGTCGCCCGCTACCTGCAACTGCCATGACCTGCCAGTTCACCACAGAGGGAATCCACTCGCTGCGTGTCTTGCGGCGTCCGCCGCGGCTGACGGTCACGTTCCGCTCGCAGCATACGGGGTCTGTCCATCAGCTCTACGTCAACGGCCGACTCGCCGACTGGACCGACACGACCGGCGCGCGGAGCTTCACGCTGGACGAGCCGCCCGCCTGCGAACTGATAGTGGCCGCCGTTGCACCGTCGCAGCGGGCGAGGGACTTTTCGCGCCTTCTGCCGGCCGACGCGGGCGGGCCGTCGTGGGTGTTCGAGGCCCGCGTGCCGCGGCTGTGCGAACTCGGCCGGGACGACCGACTGGAGCTTCTGGACGACCACGCCACGGGCGAACTCGACCCCGTACCGGCGGCGTCGGCGCAGGCCTGGCCGGCGAGTGTTCCGCGCTGGGCGTGGGGCGAAGACCGTTTCGCCGGGGGCGGTTTCGGCTTCGACGGCTCGCAGGCGCCCGGCGCGGGCATGGGCGCCTTCGGCGCCGGCGGGTTCGGCATGGACGCTGGGACGATAGACCTGCGAGTAGCCACGCCCGAGCCGGGCGAGCACACCGTGGTGGTCCGCAGCGCCGGTGACCGCGGAGCGACGGCCGACGCCCAGCCGCAAACCTTCGTTGCATCGCCTCCGCCGCAGGCGCCCGGAAGTATCGGCGTCGTCGCATACGACCCACAGAGCAAGACCCTGACAATTCAGATCGAGGAAGCGTGACATGACCGAACTCCACCCCACCGACGCGGAGCTGAACGCACTGTCCGGGACAGTCGATGCCGAGCAGGAGGTACCCTTCCTGACCATCGGTGAATCCCCCTACTACACTAGCTTCTACCGTATGCTGTACCGGCTGCTGGACGTCGCCCGCCGCGCCGGCGACCTGCGCGTCTTCAAGGACGGCGAGCTTACCTTCGGCGTACGTGCGGGAAGTTTCTTCGACGGCGCCGAACTGCGGCAGTACGCCGGCTCCGGCGGCAATGCGCTGACCAACAACGCCACGAACTACATCTATCTCGACGGAGCCGGCACGCTGCACGTCGCCACCGACGAGTTTCCTCCGCCGTCCACGCCGCACGTCCGCCTGGCGACCGTCACCACATCGGCCGGCGCGTACACACACGAGGACATCTCCGACCGGCGGGGAGCGGCCATGTTCTCCACCACCAGCGCGGTCTCGGCCGCGCAGCTTCGCGACTCCCTGCCGGCCTTGGAGATAACCGCCTCCGAACAATCCGGAGATACGCGCACCGTCACCTGCCGGGTGACCGACGCGGCCGGCGACGACCTCGCCGGGCGTTTCGCCGTGCGGCTGTGGGTGACGACCAGCGAGTTCGGCCCGCCGGACGCAACCGGCAACACCGTGACCGTCTCGGCCGGCACGCTGCTGCGAGAGATCGCGGCAAACGCCGACTACGAGCTTATCACGGCCGCCGACGGCAGCGCGGCCATTGACCTGGCGGTTACCGCCCCGGCCACGCGCCGGCTCTGCGCGGAGATTGACGGGCGTATCTACAGCTCCGACGAGCTTGCCTGGACCCAGGCATAACACGGACCCGCCAAATGACACTCATCGCCTACATCGACAACGAGGTTCCGAACTTCGGCGAGTGGGACGCCGTCGCAGCCGGCGGCGACTCGACGATAGCCCAGTGCCCCGAGGCCGCGTTCGACGAAAGAGGCACGCTGGGGCTGAGGTTCCAGACCGGCTGGGACAGCGCATACGTCCGGAAGGACATGGACGGCGATCGCAGCGACCTGGCCGTCGGCTTTTGGATGCGCATCGAACAGTCCCCAAGCTGGGCGTGGGGCGCGACGGAGGTTGACATCTTCCGGGCCCTGACGGCCGGCGGTGCGATGTCGATGTCGCTGCGGCTGTGCTCGTACGGCGACTCCCAGAGACTGGAGCTGCGGCAGAACACCGACGGCGGGGAAATCATGGCGTCCGATGGTCTGGCGCTGGGCGCCGGCAGATGGTACTACGTCGCGGCCGTCGCTCACTGGGGCGAGGGCGAGTGCACCGGTCGGTTGTACGTTGACGGGGCCTTGCGCAATCAGTGCGCGTCGCCTTACGGCGGCACGGGCCGACGACCCGCCCAGATACGACTGGGGTTCATGCGGGACGATTACGTGTGCACGGCCGTGGTGGATTTCGACGAGGTGAAGCTCGCCGACGACTACCCCGAACCGTTCCACGGAACACCCGCCGCCGAGACACCCGAACCGGCGCGGACCATCGTCCTGTTCAACCAGGCCGACCCTAACAGCATCAGCTTCGCCGACTATTGCGCCGAGCACCTCTCCGTGCCGCGCGGCAATCTCTGCCCGCTGCCCAACGCCTCCGCCGCGGAGACGCTGTCCGACTACGCCTCCTTCCAGACCCAGGTGGAGAACGACCTGAAGGACTGGCTCGCGCGGAACGGCTCGGCCGACGGGCAGTGCACGTGCATGCTGGTCGGTCCCGCCGTACCGGGATGTTTCATGGACGGCGGAGTCAGCCGTTCGGCCACGTCGCGTCTGATGAATCTCAAGGGGACATTCACGCCCGGCTGCGTCAACCCGTTGTACAAGCCGGTGGCCGTCGCGCGCCTGACCAAGGCCGACCTCGCGGGTTTGTACCTGGTGACGCGCATCGACGCGGACCAGCCGTCGCGGGCGCGGCAACTGGTGGACCGCGCCGAGACCATCGGCTCGCTGGACCGGCTGGAAGCCGACAATATGCTGTACTGCGACGACGCCGGCTACCGCTCGTCGGTCTCCTGCGGACGGCTGCGGCTGCCCACGGCGGACATCGCCACGCTGGAGTCGGACGCCTTCGCCTGGGGCTGTATGGACGACCCGCAGTTCGGAACGCCCGGCCGACGGGTCGCGTTTGTCGGTACCTCGGCGGCGTCGGCCGATACGTTGCGGAGCACCGGCTCGCCCTGCTCCGACGCGCTGCTGGAGGCCGGCTACGCCGCCGCCGTCGGAAACAGCGACGACGCGGAGGACTTCGACCCCGAGTGCTTCTTCGAGATGCTGCGGATCGGCGGCACCTTCGCCGAGGCCGTCGCCGTCGCCACCGCCCGGCTGGATTACACCTCCGTCGCCGTGGGCGTGCCGACCCTGACCGTCGGCTTTCCGCGAGCCGGCGTGAACGTGTACCACGGCGCAGGTGCCGCCGACACCATCGACTACTCCGCTCCCGTCGCGTGCCTGCGCGAAGGCCAGACCACCGCCGATGTGCCCATCGAGCTTGCCGACGGCCAGGAGCACTACCTTGCCGCACGGGCCGTGAGCGAAGACGGCGTGGAGGAGACCAACACGTCCATAATCGCCTGCGCCAGCGCGGATGCCGCCGGCGCTTTGCTGGCCGCGCCGCTGCCCGCCGTCCACGACGTGACCGTGGACGTCTCCGGACCGTCGAGCGTGCTGGTCGGTTTTTCCTGCTCGCCCCGGGACGGACAGGATGAGCCGTCGGCGTTCGAGATTCTCAGCGACAACGGCTCGGGCGTGCCGGATACCGAAAACCCCGTCAAGACCGTTACCGCCCGTCCGAGACGGCACGATTATTCGGTGCTCGTCACCGACATTCCGCTGCCGGCGAAGCTGGCCGTCCGCGCGATCGACGGCGGGCGGACCGGTCCTGTCAGCCGCGCAGTTACTGCCGACTGCCCCACAGCCGCGATTCCCACGCTGCTCTAGGTGACTCCATGGAGATACTGCGCATATCCAGGCGTGAGGAAACTTCCGTTCTGCCCGCCCGGGCAATACCGGTCCATATCGACGGGCGACGTCGCAGGGACCTTCGGGTGGAGTGCTGGGAAGCGCTGGCGGCGCCCGAGTTCGGCCGGGCGCGACTGGTACGGCAAGGCCCGGTGGCGCTGCCCTTCCCGCCTATCGGCTCGGAGGTGCTGCTGGCCGACGGCGACGCCGAGTTCCGCGGCTTTGTCGCGTCGGTCGATGTGAATATCGGCGAGCAGGCCCCGCCGGCGGGCGTCGAGGTCCGCCACGCACTGGCCGTCAAGCTGTCCGGGAAGGTAACAAGCCGCTACCAGCTCATCGGCGGGCAAGCGGTTCAAATGGAACGCTCCCGCGTGGTTTTCAACAGCGGACCTGGGACGCTGGCGTCGGCGACGGACTACGAAATCAGCGGGTCCGAGGCGCCGGTATTCTCGACGTCCGCCGACGCGCGGCGCTGGACCGTCGCCGACGTGCTGGCGTACCTGCTGGCGGGCTGGGTCGCACCGGAGGTGGAGGTACAGGGCGTCGAGGAGCTGCGGACTCTGGCCGGCGGAATCGACGCCGGCGAGCTGGACCTGACCAATCTAAGCGTGGCCGACGCCCTGGCGACAACGGCCGCCCGTGCGGCGCTGCGCCTGCGGGCGGCGCGGGCCGGTCTGGGACTGGTTTTCTACCGACCCGGGCGGCAGGGACGGCTGCGGAGCGTGCGCCTGCAGCCGCCCGGCGGGAAGGCGGTCCCCTCCGGCAGTAACCTCTGGACGGGACGGCTGGAGTTCCACCGTCGCCCCGGACGGCGCGGCGTGCTGGCGCTGGGCGGACACAAACACTACGAGGCGACGTTCGAGCTTTCGCCCGGCTGGGACCCGGCGAAGCAGACCGGCCGCTGGCGCGACTTTGTCCGCGGCGCCGCAGACGACTGGCCCGCCGTCGCGGACGTGTACCGCAAATGGGTGCTCAACGAGCACGGCCGGTACTGCGGCCCGCCGTGGAACCTGCCGACCTTCGACTTCTCCGCGGTGGACGCCGACGCCTTCACGGTCACCGCGCCGCGGCGGTTCCTGCCGTGCCTGTCGGCCGACACCAACGGCCGCTCGCTCGGCATCGTGGTCGAGGTGCGCTTCGGCCCGGAACAGCCGTGGCGCCGCTGGCCTCTGCCCGCCTGGGCCTGCGACGACGAGTGCGCGATCCTGCTCGGCGGCGACGCACTGCCGGCCGACTACTTCGCCGCGGCGGCCGCCGGGACAGCGCAGGTTCGCGCAACGGCGACCGTGCGCGGCGACGCGGCGCTGACCGCGGAGGTATCAGGCGACGCGAACCTGCCCGTCGAGACGGTGGACTTCTCCGACCGGGCCGCGTGGCGGCGCGTCAGTGAGCTGAGCACTTTCCACGGCCGCGAGGACATAGGCACTCCCGACGAGCGGGACGACTCCACGACACTCGCGGAGCTGGCGCAGCGCCATGCCGGGACGGTCTCAAAGGCCGTCGAGGCCCGACTGACGCTGGGCTGGATGGATACGTCGTTGCACGTAGGCGACCGCGTGGAGCGCGTCGACGGACGGGCCGTGGAGCTTGGCTCGTATCCGGGCGCGTTGGCGGCCGTCGAGGCGGTCCGCCACGACGCCGACAGCCAGACCACCGAGCTTGTCCTGACGGGGTGAACATGAGAACCGAGAGCGAATATCACGACTCCTTCGAGCACCTCTGCCAGGCCGGCGGAGCATGCGGCGTGCTGGCGGTCCGCATAACCGCATCCGCCGGCGGTAACCGCTACACCGCCCGGCCGTTGGAGTTCGACGAAACCGGTCAGACGCAACCGGTGGGCGACGACGAACTGACGGTGACGAACCTGGCCGAGCCGGCGTCGGAAGGCGGGACGCTGCCGGCGGACACCGAGGCGGTGGCGGTGGACGTCGAGGGGCGCTGGGTCGTACACGTTCGCCGGCAAAGCCAGACGGCGGCGTTCGCGGCGCGGGTAATCGCGCCGGCCGCCTCCGCCGGCAGCTATACGGTGCTGGAGCAGGTCGTCTCGGCCGCCGGAGAGTTCTCCGACAAGCCCGGTGCGGCCGCCGTCACCGCCGTCAACCTCGCGGAGCTTTCCCTGGGCGACGGAGCGGCCGTCGATGACGACAGCATCGTGCTGGTGACCGCGATACCGGACACCTCGCAGCCCCCGACGCTGCGGTACGTCTTCGACCACCCCGCCTATGCGAAGTACCTGGACTGACCTGCGATGAGCTACGACCCCTCCTGGACAAACGGCGACACCGGCGGACGACTGACCGCATGCGAGCACTTCGTCCGGCTCAGCGACGCCGACGAGCTTGCCGAGGCCGTCAACCGCCGTCGGCTGCTGACGTACCAGTGGCCGCAGGATTTCTCGTCCGACGTCTCTGCGGCTGCGCGCGTAAGGGCGCGCACCGTGGCGACGGCCGTCGCTCCCGCTTACGACAGCTTCCGCAAGTCCCTTTCGGAGGAAGTGCTCCATCCGCCCGCGGGCACGCTGGGCGGCACGCCGGCGTCGCCGCAGGAGATGGTCTGGCTCTGGCCGGAAGCGGACGGCGACGAGGACAAGCTGCTGGTGGCGTCCACACCGGCCGCGGGGGAAGTCGCCCTGTTCGGGAAGCTCAACGGCTCCGACGACTGGATCGACCCGACGCTGATGCCGGGCGTTTCGCCGATACGCGCCGTGCATTTCAACGAGTTGCGGCAGGCGACGGAGTGGATCCGCCGCGGGCGCTGGACACTGCCACTGTATCCGTCGGCGGGTCTGTTCTCCCCCATGCCGGACACGCCCTGGCCCGGCGGCGAGGTGGCCAACAACGGACTCGACGAGCTGCAGACGCTGGGCTTCGCGATTCTGCGGACCGAAGAGACACCGCCGCGCGGACTGATTGACGTGACGGTCCGTGCCGGCAGCTCGGTGCAGTTGCTGACCGACACGGACTGCACGCTGGAGCTGTACCACTGCCTCAGACCCATCGACTTCAACGACGACCTGCCGACGTGGAACGAGTACGCGCCGGGTTACCCGTGGTCGCAGCCCGGCGGGCTTGGCGCGGGCGATTCGACGTACATCGGCTCGGTGGCGCTGTCGGCCGGCGTGGCGGGAACGCTGTCGAACCCGGCCCTGACCGCGGCGCTGCAGGCAATGATCGACGGCGACGAACAGAACCTGCTCATCCGCCGGCAGGACAACGGACCGGAGACCACCGAAGTAACCGCCCTTCTGGTCGTGGAGTTCGACCTGAACGCGCCGCCGAATTGACCCGCCGGTCGGGCATACGTCCCCGGCACGGCAAGAGCGAACAACAATGGAGCTGATGACACTGCTGTCCGACCTGACCAGCTTCGGAGCGGCCGGGCTTATGGGCGCCATGTGGCTGTGGGAACGGCGCCTCAGCCGGCACCGCGAACGACAGCTCGACGCGGCGCATGAACGCATCGAGCGCGACGAGCAGCGACTCGACAAACTCACCGAGGTCGTCCAGCGCAACACCGCGGCCATCACCACCTTCGCCGATACGCAACGCCAGGTCCACGAGACGCTCAAGGACCTCACCAGGGAGCTTCGACATGACCGAACGTATTAAGCTTCTGCTTCTGACGGTGTTTCTCGCCGCTTCGGCCGGCTGCCACCAGACAGCGGCCGTGGACCTTATAGCCGTCGCCCGCGAAGGACTCGCGGACGCCCGCCTCGCCGAGCAGCAGCACCACGAACGGTACATCCGGCAACTCACCCGGCAGATGCAGGCGCTGGACGACGCCTTCGACGCGGACGTCCGCCTGGCGGCCGCGGGGCAAATCACCAACGCCGACGGCGAACCGGTGGCGCTTACCGCCGACTGGGTAATCTCGGCGCGGAAGGGCTACACGGCCGCACGCGAAATAATCGCCCAACAGATGCTCTCGGCCGACCGCGCTCATGCGGTCCGCATGGACAACCTTTCAGCGGCCGACGAGGCGCTGGAGATGGCCTGCGACCTGCTGCTGAGGCAGGCGGCGATAGCCGAGCCGATCCGACGCACACTGCTGGAGGCACACGGGAGATGGATAGATGACAGACCGGAACGTTGAACAGGCGGTCGCACAGGCCGTCCAGCGGGCCTACGACCGCTGGGCCGTGGAGCATCCGTCGCTGGCGAGGGTGATCGACCGCGTGACCGTCGCCGAGCAGACGGCGGAGTCTCTCCGGAAATCCGAGGCGTACCGCCGCGCCGTGGCCGCCTATCACCGCGGCCGCAACGAGCTTGAACTCATCCACCAGCTGACCGACCTGGCCGTGCCGCTGGTGGAAAGACTCCTGACGGGCTGAGCGCCCGGGAAAGGCAGACAGGCATGCGAAGCTTTTTGCAGCGCATATCGTCCCGCAAGTTCCTGACAGCACTGGCCGTTCAGACCGCGTCCGTCGCGGCGATTTTCTACCCCGCACACGAACAGACGCTGCTGACGGCGGCCGTGAAGGTCGCGGCACTGGCGACACTCCTGCTGGCGGCGTTGGGCTATGGGAAAATCGAGGCCGCCGTGGACGCGGCCGCGATGGACCGCGAGGGTCAGTAGAGCGTAATCTCCACCGTGCGCGGGTCGGTGAGGTCCTCGTTGCCGAAGACCGTCACATTGATGACGAAGGGATATCCGGTAACAGGCGCGCGGACGCCGGGGGCGTATTCCATGGCCGCGCTCTCGCCCGCCGAAAGCACCACCGTTTCGTATGGCCCAAGCTCCACCATCGACCCGCGCAGGCCGTGGAGATAGATTTCCTTCGGCGCCAGCACCAGCGGACGTGAATCCGACGTGTTCCATATCTCCATGGTGAGCTTATCGAGCTTGGGCACCTCGGAGACGTCGTTGACTTTGGCTTCGGTCACGGCCAGCGACCAGCCGTCCCTCTCGATCTTGGCGCCGTGGATCTCGACAAGCCATTGGCCCTGGTCGTCGGAGAATTCCATCATGGCCGGTCGGGTCCGCAGACCGCAGCCGGCGAGCAGCGCCCCCGTCAGCACAGCGGCGAGAATGGCTCTCACGAACCGCTCTCCCTCTGGTCGGGGGGAATAAACCTCAGCCGACGGCCGGTCTCACCGGTCTGCTGCTCGGCGCGCCGCAGCCACATGCGGGCCATCTCGTGCGACGGGTCCACGTCCAGGCAGCACTGGTAGTAGTAGATGGCGCGCGTCGGCCGACCCATGTCCTGCTGTATGCGCCCCATGTAGTAGAGCGCCTCGGCGTCATAGGGGCGCTCGTCGAGCACCTCGCGGAGGTTCATCTCCGCCTGTTCGATGTGACCAAGCTGGTATTGCGCTACCGCCTGGTCGCGGATCTCCGTAACCGAGGGGCCACAACCCAGCATCAACAACCCCACCGTCACTACCGTCAGGTATCTCATCGGCTTGCTCCCTTCGGTGGTGGTGCGCCGTCTCAGGTTCCTGCGGCTTTCGGCTCGGCCGATTATATTAAACAACGGCGGAGGTAATGTCACCGGCTTGATTACTGAACCGGTTCCAGATGCAGCGTAATTGTCTCGTCGGTAATGGTAACGTCCGTCACGCGGACGCGGCGGTTGTTGATGCCGGCGGTGAAAATCGGTTCCACGTCCTCGCCGTCGCCGACCAGCAGGCCGGCCATCAGAACGCCGAACCGCTCCACGGCGCCGCCGGCGTCGTCGCCGGTCGGCAGGGACTCCGCCAGCTCCGTCCTGAAGCGTTCGACCCGGTCGGCGACTATCGACCGCGGCACCGCCACGCGCCCCACGCGGGCGCCGGCCAGACGCAATCGCAACCGTCCGTCCGACTTCTCCGCGGCGAAGGTGATCGAGACGATCTTGTTCCTCCGCATGTCCCGGGCCATCAGCGTCAGCGTCCCGTCCGCCAGCGACACGGCCGGCTCGCTCAGACCGGCCTGCTCGAGTCGTTCGTGTGCCTGCGGCGACTCAGAGCCAAGCCCCAGCCAGGCGATCTCGTCGGCCGAGGCGATGTAGCGGTTTATCTCGCCTTCGGTAACCCGCCAGTCGAAGGGACGCCCTTCCTGGGCGGGGTTGTTCAGCTCGCGGATGAGCTTCTCGTTGACGAAATCGTAGGCCACCTGTCGCTTCTGCTGCTGCGTCAGGCGGGCGGGCTGGTAGTCAGGCGGCACCTGGGCGGCGAGTACGTACAAAAGCCCGGCGGTGCCGGCCATCGCCAGCACCACGAACAGAACCACCCATTTTGCGGCCTTCCTGATGCGCACGTGTTCTCCGTGGCGGAAGAGTTTGGGCACGGCGGCCCGCGGATACAAGGAGGATTATCGGCAAGTCCGCGGCGGGGGCGGAGTCAGTCGCCGGCGAAGTAGCGCCGGACCAGCATGCGGTAGCGCGGCGGTATTCGTCCGGAGGCCAGCGCGCCGGCCGCCTGGGCCTGGGCGCGGTCCCAGGCGCGTGTGTAGCTCTCGGTCGCATCGCCGCTGTCGGGAGACGCGGGCGAGTACACGCGCACGGCCGGCGGGTCCGGTTCGGCGGGCGATTCGGCGTCGGTCAAGGGGGCGTCGGGCGCGGTGTCGGCCCGGGCGGGCTCGTCCGGTTCCGGCTCGCGCCGCAGAAGCGCCGACGTATCCACACCGGCGCGACGCAGTTCCACAAGCGCCGGCTCCAGACGCTCCGCGTCGGAGTCCAAGGCGGCGTCGGCCGCCCGGGCGACTTCCGGGTTGGTTTCTTCCAGCCCCGCCTGAGAGGCGAGGCGGCGGATGGCCTCGGCCAATTGCTCGCGCTGCTGGGGAGTCATGCGGCCCAGGGCGGATGCGACCTCGGCAGGCCCGCGCCGTCCAGCGGCCGCCGCCACCGGCAGCAAGGCCCCCACCAGCAGCAGCGACAGCCCCAGAGCGGCGGCGGTAGCACGGGTCCGCGACCATAACGGCACGTTAAGCGCGTCGGCCCGTTCGGCCGCTCGCAGCGCCTGAGCGCAGACTGTTCGTACGACGGGCGCTTCGGCCTGCGACGATTCGATAAGCTCCGCGGCCGTCGCCAGCCGGTCGCGAAGGTGCGCGCGCAAATCCAGACGCCGACCGGCCTGGCGCAGGTCAATCGGCCGCAGCAATCCAACGGTCGCTGCCGCCGCCGCGGCCAGGGGAATGAGTACCAGCGGTACGTACCGGCCGGCGCCGAGGTAAGCCGACGACGAAAGACCCGTCACGTCCGTCAGCCAGCCGACCAGCAACGTCGCTGCGGCCAGCAGAGCGCCCGCCGTCGCGGCCACCGCCGCCGCCTCCACAGCCCGCACCAGCCGCAGCTTCCGCCTGGCCCGCACAAGCAGCCGACGCACCTGCGTCTCGGGCGGTCCGGCCGCGTCAACTCTGCCGGGATGGTTCGTGTCCGTCATCAATTACATTCTCGTCCCAAAATAGGGACAGTCACCTATTTCTTCCCCCCCTTTCCAGTCGCGGCTAGCCGCGAGCGGCAGCGAGCGGAAACCACAATGAGAAAACTGTCCCTATTTTTGGAGTTCATCGAAGAAAGGCGTCCGGCCGAGGCGGACGCACTCGGCCGCGTAAAGGTACATCGCGGCCGACCAGCTCTGCCAGTCGTGCCCGCAGGGCGCGCCGTCGGAGGCGCGGAGATATTCGTTGAATCCAAAATTGAGTTCCGCGTTGCGCGCCGGGCGGACCAGCGCGGTCAGCGCCTCAAGCTTCCGCTTCGCCAGGCGCATCCGCCCCGCCGCCACCAGCGCCGCGATGTAGAACCCGCACACGAACGGCCAGACCCCGCCGTTGTGGTACATCCCGGGCTGATTGTGCTGCTCGTAGCGCTGGGACCACTCCGGGTCGCCGGGGCGGACAAACGGAAAGAAGTTGGGCGGCAGGTCCACGCCCAGCTCGCCGCGGGCGCGCATGGCCCGGCACTCGCGCTCCACCCAGGAGATGATCTCTCTGGCGCGCGAGCGGGACGTGATGCCCGTCAAAATCGCCAGCGAATTGCCCAGCAGGTCGAACCGCTCGCTGCTGAATATCTTGAACGACCACATGGCGTAGTAGGGCTTCTTGCGGACGGTCAGCCCCTCGTGCACGTGACGGTGCATGCTGCCGGCGGTAATGGTGAAGCGGTGCATCTCGCCGGCCAGCTCGGCCGCGCGGTCGTGGTCGCCGAACAGCCGCAGGTACGCGTACACGATGGTGTTGACGTACAGCCCGAAGCCGACGACCCACTGCTCGTCCCGCCAGTCGGTGGTGGGCATCTGAGCGACCATCACGCGGTCGCTGGGGCTTTGGTGCTCCATCCACTGCATCGCCTTCACGGCGGCCGATTCCAGGAAGTCCGGCTCTCCGCACGCCCGGCGGAAGATGGCCAGTGTCATCAGGAAAAGCGGCGTGGTGTCGCTGGCGCCGCGGTCGTCGCCGTCGTGCACCAGCGACGGTATGTGCCCGTGCCGGCTCTGATTGGCTGCCAGCGTCTCCAGCACCCTTCGCAACGATGCCACCAGGCGCCTGTTGCCGCAGACCAGCTCTCCCAGACCGGCAATCATGAGGTCCCGCGTGTACGGCTCGGGATAGCCCCAGCCGGCCGTGCGCGGCAAACCGCGATAGGGTCCGTGAGCGTTGTGCAGCAGGACCTTCTCGGCCGATTCGCGGGCACGTTGGACTATATTCGGTTGGCGCGTCATCTCGCGGTGTCCCTCAG
>JBNGDC010000035.1:0-32804 GCA_049975485.1 Phycisphaerae bacterium
GCGGTGTGAATCTAGGCGACGGTGAGCTATCGTACCTTGGCGCCTACCACAGCAGCAGCGTGTCTGTCGACGGTGGAAACGTCGAAGAGCTGTATGCGTCCTTGCTCAGTTCAGACGCCGGTGTGAGCGTCGATATCACCGGCGGCGGCGTCGGTAGCGTGTCCGTCGGACGTATGGACCTTACAGGCAGCGAGTCTGTAACCATCTCTGAGAACCCGGCCGTGGGTTTCCTGTCGCCGGTCGGACTGACCTTTGCTGAGGGAACTGTCGATAACTTTTCGTTTAACAATGTGTATGCCTATGAAGACAGCAACCTTCTCATTACAAGCGGAAGTGTTTCAAATGTGCGCACCTACGACAACAGCAGCGTCGATATCAGCAGCGGAAGTATTTCAAAGATGTCTGCCTACGACAACAGCAGCATTGATTTGACCGGCGGAAGCATTACGGGCCAGTACGCCCTCACTGCCTACGAAAATAGCAGCGTGGTCATCACCGGCGGAAGCGTAACCGGCACCGATGGCCTGCGAGCATTCGATAACAGCGAGGTGCATGTAGGCGACGGTGAGCTATCGTACCTTGGCGCCTACCACAGCAGCAGCGTGTCTGTCGACGGTGGAAACATCGAAGAGCTGTATGCGTCCTTGCTCAGCTCCGACGGCGGTGTGACCGTCGATATGACCGGCGGCACCGTCGAGAGTGTAAGCGTCGGCCGCGTTGACCTTGTGGGCAGTGAGTCCCTGGCAATTTCCGACAACCCGGCCGGTGATTTCCTCTCGCCGTTCGGGCTGACCTTCGCTGAGGACACTGTCGGTGAATTCTCCTTCGGTAACGTGTATGCCTATGACACAAGCAGCATGGTCCTTTCCGGCGGCGTGGTTAATCGTATCTACGCCTACGACAACAGTATAGCTTCCGTCAGCGGCGGAAGCATTTCAACGATGTATGCCTACAACGACAGCAGCGTTGATATCAGCGGCGGAAGCATAAGCGCATACCAAGGCCTGCATGCCTACGACAGCAGCATAGTCAATATGACCGGCGGAAGCATCACGGGCACCTACGGCCTCACTGCCTACGGCAATAGCACCGTCAACATAACCGGCGGAAGCATAACCGGCAGCTATGGCCTTCGCGCCTACGATAACAGCGGTGTGAATGTAGGCGACGGTGAGCTATCGTACCTTGGCGCCTACGACAACAGCAGCATCTCTGTCGGTGGTGGAAACATCGGAGAGCTGTATGCGGACAAGCTCAGCTCCTCCAGCGGTGTAACCGTGGATATCACCGGGGGCACTGTCGATAGTTTGAGCGTCGGGAGTATTGACCTTACAGGCAGCGAGTCTGTAACCATCTCTGAGAGCCCTGCCGGAGATTTCCTCTCGCCGGTCGGACTGACCTTTGCGGAGGGGACCGTAGAAAAGTTCACTTTCGGCGATGTGTACGCGTATGACGATAGTGGCTTGTTGGTCAGCGGTGGTGAAGTCAAAAGTGTTTACGCCTATGACGATAGTGTGGCAGAGATCAGCGGAGGGATCATTCATGGCTGGTCTGGTGTCACCGCTCACGGTAACAGCGAGGTGGAAATCAGCGGTGGCAGTATCACAGGCAGGTATGGAATCACTACCTACGATAGCAGCATCGCCAATATAACAGACGGCGAACTGACCGGTAATGAGGGTATTCGTGCCTATGACAATACCACCGTCAGTATTGCCGGCGGAAACATGACAGGAAACTACGGCCTTCGTGCCTACGACAGCAGCACTGTCAATATGACCGGCGGAAGCATAACCGGCACCTACGGCTTGCGTGCCTACGATAACAGCGGTGTGAATCTAGGCGACGGTGAGCTATCGTACCTTGGCGCCTACCACAGCAGTAGCGTGTCTGTCGACGGTGGAAACGTCGAAGAGCTGTATGCGGACAAGCTCAGCTCCTCTGGCGGTGTAACCGTCGATATCACCGGGGGCACCGTCGATAGTTTGAGCGTTGGGAGTATTGACCTTACAGGCAGCGAGTCTGTAACCATCTCTGAGAACCCGTCCGGCGATTTCCTCTCGCCGTTTGGTCTTACCTTTGCCGACGGCACTGTCGGTGAGTTCGCATTCGGCGACCTGTACTCCTACGACACAAGCAGCATGGTCCTTGCCGGCGGCGTGGTTAATCGTATCTACGCCTACGACAACAGCATGGCTTCCATCAGCGGCGGAAGCATTTCACAGATGTATGCATACAACGATAGCAGCTTTGGTGTCAGCGGTGGAAGCATTTCCACAGTACTTGCCTACGACAACAGCCACATTGATATCAGCGGCGGAAGCATTGAAAGGGCGTATGCCTACAACGACAGCCACATTGATATCAGCGGCGGAAGCATAACCGGATACAATGGCCTGCGTGCCTACGGCAGCAGCACTGTGGTCATGGCCGGCGGAAGCATAACCGGCTACTCAGGCCTGCGGGCCTACGATAGCAGCGAGTTGCATGTAGTCGACGGTGAAGTGTCGTATCTGGGCGCCTTCGACAGCAGCAGCGTTTCTGTCGAAGGTGGAAACGTCGAAGATCTGTATGCGTCCTTGCTCAGATCAGGCGCCGGTGTAACTGTCGATATCACCGGCGGAACCGTCGAAAGTGTGAGCGTCGGCCGTGTTGACATTGTGGGCACTGAGTCCCTGGTGATTTCCGACAACCCGCCGGGGGATTTCCTCTCGCCATTCGGGCTAACCTTCGTCGATGGAACCATCGGAGAGTTGACACACGGTGATTTGCACACCTACGAGACCAGCAGCTTGTCGATCACCGGCGGGGAAATTGAGCAAAGTTACGCCTACGACAACAGCAGCATTGATATCAGCGGCGGAAGCATTTCAACGGTACATGTATTCAACGACAGCAGCGTTGATATCAGCGGCGGAAGCATAGCCGGATCCTCAGGCCTGCGTGCCTACGACAACAGCACTGTGGTCATGACCGGCGGGAGCATGACGGGCACCGATGGCCTGCGTGCATTCGATAACAGCGAGGTGCATGTAGGCGACGGTGAGCTATCGTACCTTGGCGCCTACCACAGCAGCAGCGTGTCTGTCGACGGTGGAAACGTCGAAGAGCTGTATGCGTCCTTGCTCAGTTCAGACGCCGGTGTAACTGTCGATATCACCGGCGGAACCGTTGATAGTATGCGAGTCGGCCGTGTTGACCTTGTGGGCAGTGAGTCCTTGGCTATTTCCGACAACCCTGCTGGCGATTTGCTCTCGCCGTTCGGACTTAACTTTGCTGAGGGAGCCGTCAATAGCTTGTCGTTTAACAGTGTGTACGCCTATGAAAGCAGCGACCTGCTTGTCAGCGGCGGCGATGTGTCAACTGTGCGCACCTACGACAGCAGCACTTCGGAGATCACCGGCGGATCCGTTAAGTATGTGTACGCTTACAACGACAGTACGTTTGTCCTATCCGACGGATCAGTTACTGCGGATCACGGTTTACGGGCCTACGACAACAGCAATGTCAACATTGGCGGCGGGAGCATAACAGGCGACTGGGGTGTGGGTGCCCACGACAGCAGCATAGTCAATATGACCGACGGAAGCATAAGCGGACGTTACGGTCTGCGGGCCTTTGACAGTAGCACGGTAAATATGTCGGGCGGAAGCATCACGGACCGCTACGGCCTTTCTGCCAACGCAAATAGCACCGTCAACGTAACCGGCGGAAGCATAACCGGCAGAGATGGTCTTCGGGCCTACGATAGCAGCGAGGTGCATGTGGGCGGTGGTGATATGTCAGGGTTGCACGCCTACGACAACAGCAGCGTCTCTGTCGTCGGCGGAAACATCGGAGAGCTGTATGCGTCCTTGCTCAGATCAGACGGCGGTATCACTGTTGATATTGATGGCGGTATGGTAGATAACCTGTACATTGATATGGTTATGCTAGCAGGGGATGAAAACCTGACCATTCCTTCCGACCCGGCCGGCGATTTGCTTTCACCGTTTGGGTTGACATTTGCTGAGGGAACTGTCGGGCAGTTGACGTTCAGAGATGTCACCACCTTTGACACCAGCAGCTTGTTCCTCAGCGGGGGCAGTATGTCCTATGTGTCTGCCCGCAACAACAGCAGCGTTTACATAGGCGAGGGGGAGCTGAATTCCTTGCGTGCGAGTGACGAGAGCATAGTGACAATGACGGGCGGTCGCATCACGGGCGACTCCGGCCTTCATGCGTGGGACAACAGCAGCGTCACTATTTCCGCCGGCGAGCTGTCTCGGGTGGCCGTATACGATAACACCAGCGTTTCCGTCGGCGGTGGATACATCGGCTACCTGTATGCGAACAAGCTTGGCTCCGTTACCGGTGGAAATGTCGACATTACAGGCGGGACCGTCGATACCGTGTACGTATCACTGCTGGAGCTTGAGGGCAGTGATAGTCTAACGATTTCCAAGAACTCGGCCGGCGATTTCCTCTCGCCCTACGGACTGAGCTTCTCCGAGGGTAGTGTGGGTGAGTTCGTGTTCGACGATTTATACACGTATGAGACCAGCAGCTTATCCATCAGTGATGGAGTGGCTGGACGCATTTACACCTATGGCGACAGTCATGTCGAGATCAGCGGAACAGTGGATATTATCGGCGGAAGCGGCTGGAAGCCAGATGGTGTTATTGCCCGCGGAAATAGCACGGTTGATATGACCGGTGGGACTATTAGCGGTGCTGATGGGCTGCAGGCCTACGAAAGCAGCAACGTGTTTGTCAGCGGCGGAAAACTCAGCCGTTTGGATGTTCGTTCTAGTGGCGGGGTATCGGTCAGCGGTGGAGAGATTGCTGTTCTGGATGCTCGAAACAACGTAGCCGTAAGCGGTGGAAGTATCGGCTACCTACGTATGAACGAACTTTTTAGAGATGGCGAAGCCAGCATCGATATTACCGGCGGTAAAGTCGGTATGTTAAGTGTACCTCATGCCGAACTGACAGGCAGCGAGCATCTGGAAATCACAGAAGATCCGGCCGGCGATATTCTCTCGCCTTTCGGGCTGACTTTTACCGAGGGGACCGTCAAGGAGCTGAGGTACGGCGATATATACGCTTACGAAACAAGCAGCATAGCCGTAAGCGGCGGCAGGGTTAATAAGCTCTACACCTACGGCGACAGCAGCTTAGATATCAGCGGCGGCGACATTTCCACTGTGTACGCCTATAACGATAGCAGCGTAGAGCTAAGCGATGGGAGCGTCAGCGGCTGGGTCTCCGGCATTGAGGCCCGCCATAACAGCAGTATCGTTGTCTCTGGTGGAAGCATCACGGGGCTAAATGGCCTGTACATGCATGACGACAGCAGTGCCCATGTCGTAGGCGGTGCCGTTAACAATGTGCGCACCAACCACAGAAGCAGCGTAGTCATTAGCGATGGCGGTTCGGTTAACCATTTATCTGCCTACCACAGCAGCAGCATTCTAATTAACGGTGGGAGCTTAAACACGCTATATGTAGGGCGGCTTGGTTCCGACAGCGGCTCCAGCGTTGAAATCACCGGAGGTTTCGTGGACATTATCTCGATACCAAGCATTTACCTGGAAGGCAGCGGCCATCTGGAGATAAGCGGCAGCTTGGCCGGCGACTGTCTGGCGCCAGTGGGGCTGACCTATTCCGAGGGAACGGTTGGCGAAGTCAGGCTCAACTATCTGACATTATCCGACAACAGTAGCCTAGCACTTGGCGGCGGTGAGCTTATATGGCTGGGTCTCAATGACAGCAGCACCCTCGATATGACCGGCGGAAGCATCACAGGTATGAATCGTGGACTTGATGCGTATAACGATAGCAGTGCTGTTATAAGCGGTGGCAGCATCACTGGAACCACAGGCCTACGAACCTATGATAATAGCAATGTGGATATTACAGGTGGAGAGGTAAACCTGGTGAGAGCCTACGGTAGCAGCAGCATTGTGGTCGGCGGTGGGATCATATCTACATTGGCTGGCAATGAGGACAGCAGTCTGACGGTTATCGGCGGAAACATATCACGCATAAATGTGCGAGACGTCAGTGTTGCTGATATAGTAGGCGGCGCCATTGACCATTTGTACGTGTATGATATGCGTGCTGACAGCGATGTCCGCGTACAGGTTGCAGGAGGTATGGTTAACGCGTTGTATGCGGGGGTGGACGTAACTGAGCGTGAGCACCTCACAGTAACAGACGGGCCATCCAGCGAATACATGGAAGAGTACGGCGTTAAATTCTCCGGCGGGGTTATCTCGAAGATAATCTGGGACACCATCCGCGCTGAGGGCAATAGCCGCGTGGATGTCTTGTCAGGTACGGTCAATAGTCTGCATGCCTTAGACGAAAGCATCGTGGATGTCGCTGGTGGCGAGATCGCTGAGCTGCACGGTGTGGGCCAAAGCAGCATAAATATAACCGGCGGCAGCATTGCCGACCTGCAAATCGGAAAACTAAGTTCCACAGATATACGCCAAATAGCCATCTCTGGGGGTGCGGTCGACAATATCAGCGTATCACGTGTCGACCTTGGCGACGGTGAACATGTGGATGTGGCTGATCCACCCGCTGTGGGCTCGCTCGCGCAGTTTGGCGTAATATGCGGCGACGGGATCGTCTCAAGTATCACGTACGATCAGATTAACCTCTACGGTACCGGCAGCGTATCTGTCAGTGGAGGTGAAACCATGTGGATCGTCGCCAGGGACAGCAGCAACGTGGATATCAGCGCGGGAAGTATTGTAGGGCAATACGGTCTTACGGCTTACGACTCCAGCGATGTTAGCATCAGTGGAGGTGAGTTGTCGCGGCTGGCTTCTTACCATGCAAGCAGCGTGACAGTCATCGGAGGCGATATCGCCGAACTGCAGGTGTACGATGTGAGCACCGATAACGGGCCAAGGATCGACGTAGCAGGTGGAACTGTGGACAGTGTCTATGTGTCGGGCTTCCGTCTCTCGGGCAGCGAGCAGCTGGAAATCTCCGAGAGCCCGGCAGGCGATTTCTTGGCTGAGTACGGTCTGGTATTTGCCGAGGGAACCGTTGGTGAGTTCAGCTGTGGCGGCGCCAACCTGTACGACGACAGCACGTTCGCCGTTCACGGTAGTGAGGTCAGCAGCATATATGCTTACGATAACAGCAGTGTAGCTGTTAGTGGCGGAACCATCACAGGTAACTATGCCGTTAGTGCACATGACAGCAGCAGCGTGGACATAAGTGGTGGTACTATTACGGGAAGTGTCAATGCGGGCGGTAACAGCTATGTGGCTGTAAGCGGAGGTGAGTTGTCACGAATATGGGCCATTAACGATGGGAGAGTAAATGTCGCCGGTGGTGGGATAGATTACGTGGGCGTTCTCCACAACGGCAGCGTCAGTGTAAGTGATGGGAATATCTGTGAAATGAAGGCACAGTCACTTCGCTATGGCAGTGAGCCGCGAATAGAGGTAACGGGCGGGCGTATTGAGCGTTTGGAAATTGAATCTGTGTCGATCTGGGATGAGACATATCTCGAGATCACAAGGGCAGTTGACAGCGATATGCTTGCGCCGTTCGGAGTGACATTTGCAGATGGGACGGTAGATAGCGTAGCTGTCGGCAACCTGTATACGTATGAAAACAGCTGTGTTGAAATGACCGATGGTGTGCTTGGTGGCATAGTAGCGCATGATAGCAGCCGAGTGGCCGTTAGCGGTGGAGAGATGAATAGTATATATGCCAGGGACAGCGGCACTGTCGCTATCAGCGGTGGAGAGTTGGGGAATCTATATGCATATGACGGTGCTACAGTCTCTCTATATGGGTACGATTTCGAGGTCCTGGGTGATCTATTTCTCGTGGAGCTGGACACAATGGCTGATACTCCGCTCTATAGAGTCTATGGGATGGGCACCCTCACCGGGAAGTGGTTCGACGGTACCAACTGGTCTATCGACATAAACAGAATCGACCTGACAGCGTCCGTCTACGCCGTTCCCGAACCCGCGACACTCGGCGTACTGGCTTTGGGCGGCTTGGGTATATTGCTCCGCCGTCGTCGCACAGCTTAGCCGGGACAGAAGCGTTAGATTTGCCGCCGTAGGCAGTGTTGGTGTCGTTTCGGCCGTAGGAGGCCCGCGTTCATGCGTCCTGCCTGAATGCGGCCCGGTGTCTTCCTTTAGCTATCAGCGGCCGGAAGTGATCCAAAAGGTGTCGGTCGGACGGTGTGCGAGCGGATCGGCTGCGTCGATAGATCTCTCAGCCCGACAGCTTCTTCGCGACCTTCATCGCCTCGCTGACTTCGTCGAGCATATAGATATCTGGCGTCGTCGAGGAGATATGGCCGGCTGTTTCCAACGCGATCCTCACGAGGCGGTCGCCGCATTATTCGGCCGTTTACCGGTGACCGTCTCGGTGCTCTCGGGGCGCGCGGGGCCTGCCGCGGCGTAGCCCTGACGGAGCCGGGTGTCGGTCTTGGTGCCAGATGGCAGTCCGTTGGTGGCAACTCATGCCGCTGGTGTCGGCTATTGGCAAAATGGCTGGGAAAACGAGGCGGTCGCGTAACGCTTTGCACGTGGCGGGCTTGGCAAAGAAAAACGCCGGGAGACAACGGCTGTCATCTCCCGGCGTCACAGCGGGCGAGCGGATTCGAACCGCCGACGTCCAGCTTGGGAAGCTGGCATTCTACCACTGAATTACGCCCGCAATCGCAACGATTTAGCCACGCCGTCCGGGGGCCTTGTACCAGTTTTGTACCACCGTGTCGGCCGGCGGCCAGCAAGAATATTACCGAAGGAATTGCCCTTTTGTCCAGTGTCTCTGGTGTGGTATGGGCGGGCAGGTGCCCGACCACCGGCTAGAAGGCGTAGCGCAGCAGCCAGCCGGCGAGCGAGAGGACGGCGACAAGCACGGCGATCCAGGCAACCGCCCGCAGCCAGCGGCGGGTCCCGCGTGAGCCGGCGGGGTAGGGCGGCCGGCGTGTGAAGGTGCGGCTCTGGCGGCGCGTCAGCCGCATGCGTGCGTTGACACCCCAGCCGGAACCTTCGAGTATTGCCGACAGGTCGCGGCGGCGCAGTTTCAGAATCGCCACTATTGATGTGGGTACGAGCACCAAGCCGACGGCCACCAGCACGCCCATCAACACCTTCAGCCAGGTCAGCCCCGCAAGCGTCTTGGTTATGTACGCCACTGCCGAACCGAGCGCCGCGACGGCCACGCCTCCGCCCAACAGCAGTCCACCCGTGGACGTCGGCGGACGCGTCTGTGCGGGTTGCTGCCCGCCGGGCGTTACCTGGCTCATGGCGGCCGTCGCGCTGGCGTCGAGCTTCTGCTCGGCCTGCGTGGTGAGCGACTCTATCTTGCCGGTCAGCAGCCGCCCCAGACGCCGGAAAGGCGCCCACAGCGCCTCGGCGATGCTTACCGGGTTCTCGATTATGTGCACCACGCGTGCGTCGCACTCGCGCCCGCGGCTGTCGATGAAGATGCCCCTCTTGCCGACACACAGGTTCCCACGTCCGCCCGATGTTACGGGAAGGGCCACCGTGTAGGGCGTTTCGCCGGCCGGGGAGACCTCCACGTACATCACGTACATGTTGGAAGTCTGCGCGACGGCCGCGTGAGCATTGCGGTCGTCGGCCCGGACAGCGAGCGTGAAGCGCCTGGAGTCCATCACGAGCGAGCCAAGCTCGAACAGGGCGTGGGAGTTGGGGTCGTACAGATGCGGAAAGGAGACCATGTTGTTGGCGAGCGTAAGCAGATTCGCCTGATGCAGAATGATCCGCTCCAGCGTGCGCAACCCGTCGAGGTCGAAGGCCGTCAGGCGGCTCTCGGCGATAAGCTCACGGGCGGCCGAGGCGTATTGCTCGTCCAGGTACTTCTGCAGCTTCCCGGGGCCCAGCGGCTCGACGGCGGCACCGGCCTTGCGCGAGAGCCAGTTCTCATAGTCCGCGAAGAACTGCCTGAGGCGTCGCCAGTCGGGTTCCCTGAGCCGATTGGTCTCTACCTGAAGAACGCGCGAAGCGACGTCCCGTGCGAAACGCCTCACGGATTCGGCGTAGTAGGGGTTCAGCTCGTCACCCAGCGGCAGGACGCCGTCGGCGCGGGGACGAGCCAGAGGGGCTTTCCGCAGCAGCTCTTCGATGGCCGCGGGGTCTTCGAACGTTTCGTCTGTCGGTATGGCGTCGGGGCGTCCGATGCGCTCGGCCAACCGTGCGTCGAGAGCCACGGCGCGGCACTGGGCGAAGTACTGGTCCAGCTTGTCGCGCAGCTCTTGGAAAAGCTCGAATGCCGCCGGTGTGTCTTTACCCAGTGGCATTACGTCGCTGGTGGCGCCCCCGGTCAGTTCGCCTTCCTGCCGCCACCTGAGATAGCCGTCGGCGGCCGATAGGAACTCGTCGAGTTTATCCGCGCTTACTCCGACGCCTCGGGGGTGGGGCGCGCCTCCCACCGTCGAGATGATATCGGTCAGAAACTCCCGGACCTCGTGGTCATCGGCCGCCGTCGGCAGGACCACGCCGGCTTCGCTGACGGGGCTGCGTTCGACCTCGGCCATCACGCGGCGGACCTGCTCCAGCGCGACCGTATCGCCGTCAGGGTTGCCTTCGGCGCGGAGCACCTTGCGTGCGGATTGCCCGGCTCGGCGGCCGTCAGCGGTCTCGGTATTCAGGGCATCGAGTTTCAGTGACTCGCCGGCGGCGTCTATCCCGCTGTGGTCTGTTAGCGTCTCCAGCAGGCGGCGGATGGCGATTTTCAGTTCGGCGCAAGTGATGCGGCCGTTGCCGTCCAGGTCCAGTCCGGCCAGCAGCACCGGGTCCGCTGAGAGAGTCGCTGTGGGCGCGTTCGTTGCGACCCAGAGGGCCTCGTCAAGGTCGGCCGCCAACTGCAGATCCTCCGCGGATCTGATGCGAAGGTGGACGCTCTTGCCGTGCCGCCTGAAAACGTATCTTCGACGAAATGCCATGTCGCCGGCTCCCTCGCGACGTACCCGTGCACTGCCGCGGAGCCAATGCTAGGAAGCCGAGTAGTGGAAGTCAATTCGTCCCCCGATGGATTGCTTGGCGCAAATGGGTATGGACTCTAAACTGACGCCCTTTGCTACAGGTCCCGCCGGGGCATCGCAGCGGCGCCGGCTCAGAATCAGGAGAACACGATGGAAGTCATTATCTGCCCTGACTACGACACGATGAGTACCCAGGCGGCGGCTGTCGTTGCCGATGTCGTCCGTGAAAAGCCCGACGCCGTGCTTGGCCTGGCCACCGGCTCGACACCATTGGGGCTATACAAAGAGCTTATCCGCCTACACCGCGAGGAGGGGCTGGACTTCTCGGCCGTCACCACGTTCAACCTCGATGAATACGTGGGCCTGGAGCCGGACCACGAGCAGAGCTACAGCTATTTCATGAGGGAGAACCTCTTTGAGCACATAAACGTCCGCCCGGAGAACACGCATGTGCCTTCCGGAACGGCCGGGAACTATCGTGAGTACTGCCGGTGGTACGAGCAGCAGATTCGCGACTGCGGTGGAATCGACATCCAGGTGCTGGGCATCGGTTCGGACGGGCACATTGCCTTCAACGAGCCGGGCAGCTCGCTGGCCTCGCGGACGCGGATAAAGACGCTGGCCGAGCCGACCATCAACGACAACGCCCGCTTTTTCGCCGGCAGTGAGGAAGTGCCCATCTACGCCGTGACCATGGGGGTGGGCACGATACTGGAGTCGCGGAAGGCGATTCTGCTGGCAAACGGTCCGAAAAAAGCCGATGCGCTGGCTGCGGCAGTTGAAGGCCCGGTCAGCAGTTTCTGCACTGCCAGTGCCCTGCAGATGCACCCGCACGCGGCGGTCTTCGCGGATACGGAGGCGGCCGGTAAGCTCAAGATGGCCGATTACTACCAGTGGGTGCAGAAGAACAAACCCAACGCGCCCGCATCCTGATCCGCGGCGGTTGAGCCAAACCCGCCGCAGGCGGGATACGTAAGAACGTTATCGACGCGCGGTTGCATAGAGACCTGCGTTACGCGGATAAGGGACACAGCCATGAGCGAGCTTCAAGTCAGGCCGATCGGTTCGATGGGGCGGGGATTTGTCCCGCCGGAGTACCTGCCGGAGGGCAAGGATGAGTTCTATCTCCGCAACGAGCAGTCCCACCGCGAGCCGGACAGTTGGCGGACGCTGCGTGCGGATGAAATCGAGACGCTGGTGAAGAACGGCAACACCGCCGACAACTGGGAGTCCATACTCGTAACCGACCCCTTCACACCGCACTTGATAAAAAACTGCGATTTCTACGGACTGGTCCGACTCGGGCGGCTTCAGGAGGTCTTCCTGGAGCACCACGATCTTACGGTGCCGTCCGGGCTGACTAACAGTCTGATTATCTCCTGCGATATCGGGGACGACTGCGCGGTCCACAATGTGCGCTACCTCTCCCGCTACATCGTGGGCGACCACGTGGTGCTGCTGAACATCGACGAGATGCACACCACCAACCATGCCAAGTTCGGCAATGGAATCGTAAAGGACGGTGAGGACGAGGAGGTCCGCGTCTGGCTGGACCTGATAAACGAAGCCGGCGGACGTAGCGTAATGCCTTTCGACGGCATGTTGCCGGCCGACGCGTACCTGTGGTCGCGATTTCCCCACGACCGCAAGCTCGTGACGCGGCTGGGCGAGATAACGCAGCGGACCTTCGACTCGCGTCGCGGCTACTACGGCATGGTCGGCGACGAGTGTGTCATCAAGAACAGCCGAATCATAAAGGACGTCAAGGTCGGTCCGAACGCCTACATCAAGGGCGCCAACAAGCTTAAGAACCTCACCGTCAACAGCTCGGCCGACGAACATTCGCAGATAGGCGAGGGCGTGGAGCTGGTCAACGGCATCATCGGTTACGGCTGCCGGATTTTCTACGGCTGCAAGGGCGTGCGCTTCGTAATGGGCGACAACAGCAACCTCAAGTACGGCGCGCGGCTCATACACTCACTGCTGGGCGACAACTCCACCATCTCCTGCTGCGAGGTGCTCAACGACCTTATCTTCCCGTCGCACGAGCAGCACCACAACAACTCGTTCCTCATCGCCTCCCTGGTGCAGGGGCAAAGCAATATCGCGGCCTGCGCGACCATCGGCTCGAACCACAACAGCCGGGCCCCCGACGGGGAGATTCACGCCGGCAGGGGCTTTTGGCCGGGTTTGTGCGTCAGCTTGAAGCACAATTGCCGTTTCGCCTCCTTCGCGCTTATCACCAAGGGCGACTACCACTGCGAACTCAATGTCCCTCTGCCGTTCTGCCTCATAGGCCAGAGCGAAACAGGCGAGCGGCTGCACCTGATGCCGGGCTACTGGTGGCTGCACAACATGTACGCCCTGGCGAGGAACACGTGGAAAATAGGCACCCGTGACAAGCGTAAGCGCAAGCTCCAGCATCTGGAGTTTGATTCATTCGCGCCGGACACGGCCGAGGAGCTGTTTGCAGGCATGAAGCTGCTCGAGCGCTGGACGGCTCAGGCGTACCTGCGGAACGAGGGGCAGGACCCGTCCGGGAAGGACGACGCGGATCTGGCCAAACTAGGCCGGGAACTGCTGACAGGCGATGCGGACAGGACCGACGGTCTGGTGGTCACGGCCGAGAACGTGGAGAAATCCGACCGTGAGGTGCGGATACTCAAGCCGCGGCAGGGGTATCTGGCATATGGGCAGATGCTGCACTACTACGCGGTGAAGAACCTGCTGGAATACCTGGAGGCCAATGACGGGACGACTCTGGAGTCGATGCATACGGACCTCGCCGGCCCGCGCCGACGGCAGTGGGAAAACCTGGGTGGTCAGATTGTCGCCCGTGACGACGTGGACGAGCTGCGCAGGCGGATAGGCGACGGAGAGCTGCAAACGTGGGACGATATCCATCGCGCCTACGACGAGCTGTGGCAGCGCTACCCGCGCGACAAGCAGGCCCACGCATATGCGACGCTGCTGGAGCTTCTGGGCGTGGAACAACCGGGCAGGGAGCAGTTTGCGGCCGCCCTTGATGAGGCCGTCGTCATCCAGCGGTACATTCGCGACGCCACCTACGAGTCCCGCAAGAAGGACTATGACGATCCCTTCCGTACGATGGTGTACGAGTCGCCGGAGGAGATGGAGGCGGTAGTGGGGACCATCGAGGACAACAGCTTCGTCCGGACGGTCCGTGAGCAGACCGAGACCTTTGAGCAGCGCGTCGAGGCCGCCAAACAGCGCCTGTAGAAGCGCATAACAAAGCCCGCGCGGAACTCACACGGGCTTTGATTGTATCCGGATTTTCGGTGTTTCTGTTGCCCTTGGGTCAGTCCGAACCGCGGCCGGCGACGCCCTTGGTGTCCGCGGATATCTCGCGGACCTCTCCGGTCGGGCGAAGCTCACGTGTGGCCCTGCCGGCCTGCCACATTTCCGACTCGCGTATCTGACGAAGCTCTTCGGCGAGCTGGTCCTGGTAGTCGGGACGGCTGCACGCTTCCAGCACCCGCGCTGTCTCCTTGCCCGAGGCCACCGACTTGTACAGCTCCTCGAACAGCGGCAGCACTGCGTCGCGGAACTTCGGCTTCCAGTCCAGGGCGCCTCGCTGGGCGGTCGCCGAGCAGTTCGAATACATCCAGTCCATGCCCTTTTCGCCGACGAGCCGGATCAAGCTCTCGGTCAGCTCCTCGACGGTTTCGTTGAAGGCCTCCGACGGGCTGTGTCCATGCTCGCGGAGCACCTGGTACTGGGCGTCCATGATGCCGGCGAGGGCGCCCATAAGCACGCCGCGTTCGCCGGTGAGGTCGCTGAATACCTCGTGCTCGAAAGTGGTGGGGAACAGGTACCCCGAGCCGATGGCGATGCCGACGGCCTTGGTGCGCTCGTCGGCCCGGCCGGTGGCGTCCTGGTGAACGGCGTAGCTGGAGTTGATGCCCGCTCCGGAGAGGAAGTTTCGCCGGACGCTGGTGCCCGAGCCCTTCGGTGCGACGAGAATCACATCCACGTTATCCGGTGGCACGACGCCCGTCTGGTCGCGATAGACGATGCTGAAACCGTGCGAAAAGTACAAAGCGTCGCCGGGATTCAGACATTCCTTGATGGTCGGCCAGATGGCCTTCTGGGCGGCGTCGGAGACCAGCATCTGAACGATGGTCCCGCGACGGGCGGCTTCGTCTATCTCGAAAAGCGTCTCTCCCTCGACCCAGCCGTCGTTGACGGCGCGGTTCCAGTCCTTCTCGAACCGCTTGGCCTGGCCGATGATGACGTTGATGCCGTTGTCCTTCATGTTCAGCGCCTGGGCCGGTCCCTGCACGCCGTAGCCGATGACGGCCACCGTCTCATTCGCCAGGACCTCACGGGCCTTATCCAGCGGGAACTCCTCCCGCGTGACAACGTCTTCTGTGACTCCGCCGAAGTCGATCTTTGCCACTTTTTGCTCTCCTTCCTCACCCGCCGCCGGCGGGCTGTTGTCGTATCGTTGCACCTGGTTCCACCGGCCAATCCGACATCGGTGGAAAACAGCAATATTATTCTCGATTCCCAGGGCCTTCAAGCGCCAATGTCGCACCGCGCCTGCCGGGGTGCGGTGGGAATATGGTGCGTCTAATCGCGAATCGGAGCCGACGCCGGTTCAGGATTATGTCAATCGCCCCCTGCGGGGGCTCCAACTTCCCCGGCCGCCCGTTTCCACGGGCTCAGCTTCGCTTCGCCCGTGGCTACTTTCAGATGCCCCTGGCGGGGGCTCCAACTTCCGCGCCCGCCCGTTTCCACGGGCTCAGCTTTGCTTCGCCCGTGGCTAGTTTCAGACGCCCCCTGCGGGGGCTCCAACTTCCGCGGCACCCCATTTCCACGGGCTCAGCTTTGCTTCGCCCGGGGCTACTATCACACGCCCCCTGACGGGGGCTTGTTACGAATGGACCATTCGCTTTCTTTCAGACGCCCCCTGACGGGGGCTACGACGTCCGCAGCGATTGGCGCTCAAACAACGGTTGCGCGAAGAGTCCCGGCGAAGCCGGAAGGCGGGATGATTGGTAATTGCCTGCGCGAGCTGGCCGCCGGGCGAAGAGTCCCGGCGCAGCCGGGACGATTGAAAATAGCCACGGGCGCCAGCCCGTGGATTTGTGGCGACATCCCCGCCCAGAGCCCCCGACAGGGGGCGATTGAAACTCATATGGCCCGCGAAACTCAGGACCATGTCGCCAAAGTCTATCCACCACCAATAACCGACCGTACCTGCCTGCCTGAGCCGAACCGGACAATCCCGTCCCAAGGCACGGTTTGCGGGTACTCCGGTCCGCCGGGACTATGTCGGTGCCACAAGACCAAAACGTACGGCTGGTCCTCGATCCACTGTGTGTGCACGACTTCCAGGTAGCCCCGCAGGTCGCCTTCATTGGGCCGGATCTGCCGGCGCATGGGGCGCCAGTGCTCACGCCATCTGTGTTCGGACATCGCCACCACGGCCCGGTTGTGCTCCGAGAGGAATCGCATGACGTATTCCCGCAGGTGCTGCTTGCGGTTGGGCTTATCCCGGAACATGTGGAACGTTTCGGGCATCTGCCGACGCGCGTAGAAGCTGTATATGCCCGGATAGGTCTCGTAGGTCAGCGGGGCGAAGCCCGCGTCCACGTAGCGGGCGATGTGCCGGGCCTGCTGGCGGGGGCTGAGCGCCGGCGCCAGCGACGGAGCGACCTCGCCGGCGATGATGTTTCCCGCAACTATCCCCAGAAGCCCCGAAAACAGAGCCGGAACGATTGGCCTCTGCCATGCGAGAATCAGCAGCACAAACGCGCCCGTGGCAAGCATGCTCGCCAGCAAGGTGCCGCCGCGCACCTCCACCGGCAGGGGTATAAGCCGGTCGGCAAAACCCGCGGCGATTGCCTGCGCCACGATAACCACGGCCGCAATCATAAAGAATGTCGCGCTGCGGCCGGGGCTTGTGACGCCAAGAAATGCCGCTATCAGCACCATGGCCGGCGGCAGCAGCGGAAGGGGATAGGCGGGTGTCTTGATGCTGACGGCCGAGAGCATCACAAACCCCAGCCCCAGCGCCCAGCAGAGGTACGCACGTGGGTCTTTGGCGGACCTTGATCCCGGCGCCAACCGCCGGAGCAGACCGGCGTCGCCCAGACGCGACCAGGGCAGCACGGCCAGCACCGACGTCCACGGCAACAGCAACAGCGGCATCACCGGAAGATAGAACCACCACGGCTCGGCGTGTCGGAAACTGTCCGCCACCCGCTCGAAGGTCTGACGGAAGATGATGTTCTCGAGGTAACCCCGTCCGGCGTGGCACCACAAGGCCGTCAGCCAGCCGCCGATGACGACGCAGAGGACGGCAAACCCGACCATGAAGTCGGCCCGTAACAGGCGTCGCGCCCGCCCGCTCCAGAGGAGGTATCCCACGGCAGCGAAGAGCACAAACCCCACGGCGAACGGCCCCTTGACCAGTGCCGCCAGAGCTGTCGCCGCAAAGGCCGCCACGACCCATCCGCTGTAGCTTTTCCGGCGCAGACCCATGAGCATGCAGGCGTGGGCCTCGGCTATGAGGGCGGCAAACATCTGGTCCATCCGGGCGTAGTGGGCGGCCGCCACAATTGTTCCGCAGCCCAGCAGCAACAGCGCCGCGGTCAGAGCACCCTCACGCTGAGGCAGCGCCGCCCGACCCAGCGCCCAGGTTGCGACAGCCATCGCGGAGATGGAAATCGCCACGCCCACGAACATGGCCATCTCGACGTCCATGCCCGTGGTGGCGGTTAGAGCCGCCAGAAACCAGAAATACAGCGGCGGCTTGTCCGGGTATGGCTCGCCGTTGAGCGTCAGTCGCAGCCAGTGCCCGTCGCGGACCATGCTTTCCAGGACGTCGGCGTGACGGACCTCGTCGCTGTAAAAAAGCGGACGGCTGTCGAGGGTGAAGACGGTCTGGGCGGCCACGATTACCGCCAGAAGCGCAACGGGGTGGTTGACTAGAAGTCGTCGCACGAAAGCGGCGGGGTCGGATCTGTCCGGAAAGTCATTCACAGCCCGGGAGTATCCCTGCGCCGGTGGTGGGATGCAACGGCGGCTAAGGTTGGACTCCCGCAACATGGCAAAGAATGTTGGTCATCAGCGCCGCGGCCGTGGCCGGGGCGTACCCGCGAATGCCGGAGTAGCTGTATCCGACCAGCCCGGCGGTGATGTCCTCGGGGCTGAAAATTACGGTCAGCCGTTGTCCGCTGGTAACGGCCAGCAGTCGTGGCTGGTCGCGGTCCTCGCCAAGTGTAGCGGCATAGTCCGGCCGATAGCGGATTTCCGAGAGGTCCTCAGGCCCGGACATCGGCACCCACCTCCCGGGTCTGGAGCCGCCCAGGGCCGGGAGCAAGTGCTCGCGAACAGACCGGGCGAAGGCCCGTGATCCGCCGGCCGCATCTATGACCAGTGTTCCGCCGTCGGCGATGTAGTCGTGCAACGCCGCACGTTGGACATCGGAGAGTATAAGCTCCTCTGTTCCGGTCATCGCGGCTATGGGCCAGTTGTCGGCGCTCAGTTCCGTGGGGTCCAGGGGTTCGGAAACGACCAGCCGGATGTGGTGTCTATGAGCCATGATGCGTGTCAGTCGGGGCCAGGCGGCCGGCTCGGGGTCATGATTCGCACTGTGCCGGATGCGGGCGACGCGGATCGTCGCGACAGGGTCTTCAAGCTCGACCGGATCAAATTGCTCCGGCAGGGCCGGCCGGAGCTGTCCGCCGCCTGTGGTCAGCAGGAAGATGTTCGCGAACTGCTCGAAGTCGCCGCGGGTCTCGTCGCTTTCACCGAGTTGCAGACCCAGTGAAAGCTCGGTCGGTGCGTGCACGGCCAGCAGACGAACGCCGTTGGAGACGGCCTCGATGGGGCGGGGTTCCTCGAAGCGATACTGAAAGTCGTACAGCGGGTGGTCGTTGTCGAGCCGCTGCGGCGGGTACTCCGGGAACAGGCGGTCGAAGAGCCGTCTCATATCGAGTGTGAAATCGCCGTTGTTGCATGCGGCTTCCGAGACAATCAGTCCGCCGGCCTGCACGTAGCGGCGAAGCTTGCGGCATTGCTCGGGACTGAACTGCGCAGGGCCTGCCCCGGAGATGTACAGGATCGGGGCTTCGGTCAGGTCGTCAAATGGTGCGTCCGCGGATACTATCTGCCAGTTCACAGGCCGCTCAAACGTCCACGACAGCCAGCGAGCCAGGTTTGCGGCGTCATGCGGGCGAGGGCTCCACCGGCCGGTGTATTGGAGCTTGTTGACCACTACGGGCGCCCGTCCGGCCGATAGAAAGACCAGCGCCAGTGCTGTTTCCTCAACCCGATCGCCGATTCCGAAACTGCCGTCGCTGCGCTGGCGGTCCAGCAGGGCGGCGGCGCCTTCGGCGTACCAGTCGTGCTCGCCGAAGCGCTTCCGCCCGGTGCGGCGCGCGGACTGTGCTACGGTGTAAAGCCAATAGTAGTACCACTCCACCCCCTTGCCGGGGTTGACCTCGGCGTCGAAGCGGCGGGTGAGCCAGTCGTAGGAATCCGTCATCAGTCGGGGGCGGCTGACCTCCTGGCAGCGGACAAAACGCTCCCGCTGGAGTTTGTCAAAGCAGATGCTTGCGGCGGCGAGTCCCGCGGCCGTCATCGATCCATATGACTGCGTGCGGAGACGACCGCGGGGAATGCGGTAGCCGAAGCCGCCGTCGCCCTGTTGCTGCGACTCCCAGTGGAGTTGCATGGTTCGCCAGTAGCGGTCAGATACGGGAACACCCCGGTCGGCGCCGGCGGCGACGGCCATCATCGCCATATGGGCGGATGCGTTGTCGTAGTTCTGGCATGTTTCGCCGTCGGAGGGGGTATAGGTATATGTGCCGTCCTCGGCCGCGGCGTCTATCAGCCAGTTGACGTCTCGGGCGAGTTGGTCGTGGTATTCGTCCCCGCCGACCGACGCCAGCGCCATCGCACGCATAGCTATGGGGTACACACCGTCAAGCTCGGCGTTTGCCAGCCAATCCAGCGAAGCGCTGATGTTTTGGTCGTTCCTGTCCAGGCCGCTGGTCAGCAGGGCGTAGGCGACCAGTGCGGTCCGGCCGCCATGGAGACGCCGTGGATGGTCGCGGGGATACTCATCAATGCACTTGCCGTATTGGTCCAGGCGGCCAAGCAGCCACTGCCGCGCCTCACTGGCGGCATCGGCGGTCCGGCTGTGCAGATCCTGCCCTGAAGAGGCCGCACAGAGCAGCAACGCAAGCAGTAAGGGCACCTGCGGCTTCACGGGGCTATTCGACCTTCCACAGCAGCATCAGGCGGGGCGAGCGGAGCTTTTCTATCGTGTCCGGGCTGATGAGTGTGTTCGGCTCGCTGGAGCGACCCATCAACTGCGCCAGCAGAGGCGGACGGGCGCGGTATTGAACCACGTGCGCGTCGGGAAGCCCTGCCAGCTCCTCGGCCCGGTCGAGGGCCTGCTCCATATAGCCGATCCGGTCCACCAGACCGAACTCCAGCGCCTCGTCGGCGAGGTAGATCTTGCCGTTCAGCGGCTCGGTTTCGGTGAAGGTGACCTCCTCGGCCTCGTCGCCGCTGCCGGCGGTGATGGTGCGGCGGGTAGTGGTGGTTTGAAGGCGGCCTGCGCGGCCTTGACGCACGACCTGCTCGAACCGGTCCTGCATGCTGTTGAGTATCTTCTGAAGGTGCTCGCGGTGGTGCTCCGCGGGCTCGTCGTATATGCTTATCTCGTCCTTCCACGCCTGGGCGTCGTCGGACTTCATCACTACCGGCTCGACTCCGAGCTTCTCCAGTGTGCCCTTGAGAACGAACCACTGCATCAGCACGCCGATGCTGCCGGTAATGGAGGTCGGTTCGGCGATAATCTCATCGGCCGGCGCCGAGACGTAGTATCCGCCGCTGGCCGCCACCGCCCCCATGGAAACCACCACGGTTTTGCCGTCATCACGGATGCGGCGGACCACCTGGTATATCTGGTCCGACGCCGTCAGCCCGCCCCCGGGGCTTTCGACGCGCAGCACCACCGCACGGACATCGGATCCGCTGGCAATTTCGTGGTAGAACGTCAGGAAACGACTTGCCGCCTCGCCGTCGATGATGCCGGACAGCTCATAGACCGCGATGGTCTGGTCCTTCTGCCCTTCGCGTATGACTGTCTCCTGGAAAGGCCCGGCCAGTTGCGAGGCGATCATGATCAGCAGATAGACGTTCAGCAGTATCGACAGGAGCAGCACGCTGCCGACCACAGTACGGACGAATCTGCTGCCTTTCCGCCGCGGCTGGGGCTGCGCGGCTCCCGGGACCGGAGCGGCCGGCGGTGCCGGGTGGGGCGGTTGCGGCGGCCTGGCGGGCGGGGGCGACTGCGGCTGTCCACCGGCTTCCGAGGAATCGTAATGCTCGTTCCGGGATGAGTTGTCTTCGCCCATGGTCTTGCTCCCTGTTGACGGACGGTCCGCCGCCCGGTGTTGTTCCGAAAGGTCCGGCTTCCGCACCGGCCTGTGTCCACAATATACTCCACAAGCAGCCGTCGGCCGCAAGTCATTGGCGGCCGGAGTCAACGTGGTGTCGTAGCCGCCGCCGCTTGGGTCAGAGTTTTCCCCGTCTTACGGCCCGGACGACTTTGCGTGCGCTGTCGTCGTGCTTCCATTCAGCGAATCGCCACCAGTCGGCCATGTCTTCGGGCGGCGTCAGCTCTGCGAGTATCTCATCGTCTCTGCGACCGGCGTCCACAGCCCGCCGCGCGCGGTCGCGCAGCTCATGGAGATACTTTACAAAACGTCGCAGGTGTGCGGTAGTCGCCGGCGGCCCGTGGCCCGGTACGATTTTCTCCGCGTCGAAGGCGATCAGCCGTTCGTACACCTGCTCAAGTAGCTGCATCGTCTCGTCGTTCAGCCCGCGGATGAGCGGGATCATCCCCCAGCCGAAGAGGTCGCCGGTAAACAGCACGCCGTCGGCCGGCAGGTGTACGACGCAGTCTTCGTCGGTATGGAGTCCGCCCAAAGGCAGCATCAGAGCCGAGCGGCGCGGGCCTTCGAATAGTCTTCCGTCGGGCGGAATATCGGCCGTACGGGCGTTGATGATCTCAGCCCCGAAGTGCCTGCGGAAGGTCTTGTTCAGCGCGACGTGGTCACCGTGCGTGTGGGTGTTGATGACGTAGCGGACAGGCGTTTCGCCCAGCGTGTCGGCCAGTGCTGACAGCACCGCGTCGGCTTCGTTGCGATCTTCCAGTGCATCGACGATGACCGCGTTGCCGCCCAGGTCAAACCAACTGATGTTGTCCACCGCCTGGCGGACATATACGCCGTCGGCGAGTTGCATCAGCTCAGGCGTGTCCGGCGTATTTCCGGTCATCGGCGGCCGTTTCGGCAAAGGTTCTCAGACGTGGTCCAGATCGTGATATACCTTGCGATATTGTATGTCGAAGAACCGGGCGTATTCGCCCTCGGCGGCGATGAGCTCCTTGTGGGTTCCTCGCTCGATTATGCGCCCGTCCTGTACGAAGAGGATCTGGTCCGCCTGGAAGATTGTGCTGAGCCGGTGTGCTATGGCAAAGGTAGTCCGGCCTGACCGCAGGCGGTCCATCGCCTTCTGAATCAGCAGCTCTGTCTCGGGGTCAACGGAGCTGGTGGCCTCATCGAGAAGCAGGATTTGCGGGTTCTTCAGCAGCGCTCGCGCGATGGACAGCCGCTGCCGCTGTCCTTCCGAGAGCGTAATTCCGCGCTTGCCGATTTCGGTATCGTAGCCCTCCGGCATTTCCTCGATGAACGGTGAGGCGTTGGCCATTTCGGCCGCCTCTATGACCTCTTCTCGGGTCGCGTCCGGACGGCCATAGGCGATGTTCTCCAGCACCGTGCCGCTGAACAGGAAGTCGTCCTGCATGACGGTCGCGATGTGCGATCGCAGGGAGCGAAGCTTGATATCGCGTATGTCGCGACCGTCCAGTGTGATGCGCCCGGACTGGGGATCGTAGAATCGCGGTATCAGCCGCACGACGGTGGTCTTGCCGGCGCCGCTGGGACCGACCAGCGCCACCATCTGCCCGGCGCCTGCGATGAAGGAGATGTCCTGGAGCACGGGCTGCTCGTCGTAGCTGAAGTTGACGTTCTCGAAGGCGACCTCACCGGAGACTTCGTCCAGTTCGACGGCGTCGGGCTTGTCGCGGATGTCCGGCTCAATGTCCACATAGTCAAAGAATCGCTCGATACTGGCGAAGAATCGCCCCGCATGCTCGAGCATCATCACCATGCGGATGATGGGGTGGAGGAATCGTCCCAGGTACAGCACGAACGCCGTAAGCGTGCCCGCCGTCAGAAGGTCCGGCCGTCCAATTGCGAGCCACCCACCGAGCACTATGACGGCGGCCGCCGCAAGCTGGTTGATCGCTATCGCACCGGGGAACAGCAGCGACATGTACCGGATGACGCTCATCCGGCTGTGGTAGTGGCCCATGTTCTCGTTGTGGACGGCGGCGGACTCGCGGTCCTCGGCGCCGAAGCCCTTGATGACCGCGATACCGCTGAGATTCTCCTCCAGCTCATCCGATAGCGATTCCTTCCGCCGGCGGACCACGCGGAACTGTCGCCACATCTTTCCCGCGGTCAGGGCGACGTGGATCGCCATCAGCGGCAGGAACGCAATGACCACCAGCGCCAGCGCCCAGTTGAGATAGAACAGCAGAGCGGCCGTTCCCACGAGCGTCACGGCCGAGACCAGGATCGCCTCGGGTCCGTGATGCACGACCTCCTGGATGATGTTCATGTCGTCCACGATACGCGCCAACAGACCGCCGGTCCTTTTGCGGTCATGGAACGACATCGAGAGCTTCTGGAAGTGCCCGTACAGGTCGTTTCGCAGGCGGACAGTGATGTCCTGTGCGATTTCGTGCCCGCGATATTCCTTCTGCCATGCGGCCAGGAAGAACAGCACGCAAACGGCTACTATGCCGCCGGCAGGGATCAGCACGAACGACATATCCGCCGCGTTGGGCAGCTCGTCGATGAACATGCGCACCAGCAGCGGTGGGACAAGCAGCAGCCCGACCGCGACGATGTGCAGCAGTTGAACAACCGCAAACTCGCCCTTGCGCGGAGCGATATAGGTCCGCGCGAAGCGGCACAGATTCCGCCAGTTTTGTCTTCTTTCAGTACTCATGATTTCGGATGTCAGGAGGTTGCGACGAGGCCGAGTCCCCCTCGGTGTACCGGCGCCGCCGGCAGGCCATGCGTCGAAGTCGCGACCGGCTTCACCCTGCGCTTATCCCGGACGGGATGCAAGCGGAAAACTGCCGAAAGGCGTGCTGAGAGCCGATTCGCGGGCCTATTTATCCATCGCCAGCAGGCGACGAACGCGGTCCTCGACCGGCGGGTGGGACATGAAAAGCTTCTGGGTCTCTTTGCCCGTCAGCGGCTCGACGATGAACATGTTGCTCTGGCTTTCAGGCACGGGAAGGGGAACCTGTCTGCCGGCGGACTCCAGCTTACGCAGGGCGTTGGCAAGCCCGTGGGGCGAGCCGGCCAGCTCGGCGCCGCGGCGGTCCGCTTCGTATTCACGCGACCGGCTGATGGCCATGCGTATGAGTCCCGCCGCTATGGGGGCTGTGATGATGATCAGCAGTCCCACCAGGGGGCTTTTGCGGTCGCCGCCGCCGAAGAACAGCGCCAGGTACCCGAGTACGGTGATGGCGCCTCCGATGGCCGCCGCTACGGTGGAAATCAGCACGTCGCGGTGCTTCACGTGGCTCAGCTCGTGGGCCACGACGCCCGCCAGTTCGCTCTCGGTGAGCATTCGGCGCAGCCCGGCCGTTACGCATACGGCGCTGTGCTTCGGTCCGCGGCCGGTGGCGAAGGCGTTGGGAGCGGCCGCCGGCGAAACGCATACGCGGGGCATGGGTAGGTCCGCCCGCTCGGACAGGGACGCGACGGTGTCCCACAGGACCGGGTCGTCCTCTCGCGATATCTCTTTGGCCCGCATGGTCGCCAGGGCGATCCTGTCGGAATAGAAGAACGCCACGAAGTTCATCGCGCCGCCGATGACCAGCGCGGGCACCAGGGCCGAGCGTCCTCCCACGAGGTAGCCGATGCCCAGGCACAGACCCATCAATCCGCCCATCAGCAGCGTCGTCTTGAAGTTGTTCCACAATCGATACACGGTTTTCCTCCGCTTCGGTGCATGCGTTTGAGCACCCAAGACTAGCAGAATCGCGACCTGCAGTTCAAGCGGGCATGCGAGACCGTCGGCGTTGGAGCGTGTTGCAGTTAGGGGTAAACCGGTCGGAGAAAAGGAGCGCTTTAGAATGACAGATCAGAGAACAGCGTGGGTGGTATTAATCGGTGTTGCTTGCGCGGCGCTGTTGTCGGCTTCGCCAGCGACAAGGGCGGATTGGCCCATGATGATCGAAGACGGCGACCGCACGCCGGAGGTCCAGGGGATAGAGCTGGTGGACGATCTGAACGCCATGCGCAAGGTGTGGCACTTCAGGCGACACATGAGCGTCGCGAAGGGTCTCTACCCGGGTAACATCCGCCGTACTATCGAGCTTGGTTACGAACCGTTTGAGGGCGGTGCGAGCACGCCGATCGTCGCGGAAGGCAAGGTCTTCGTGAACTACTACAAGCCCGACGGGGAGGTGCCGGCCGATGTGGAGGGCTGGCGGACCATGGACAGCGAGGAAAACCTACGGATGCTGCCGGAATGGTTCTGGAGCGTGACGGCCGACGACATTCTGGTCGCGGTGGATGCCGAGACCGGCGAGCTGGCATGGGAGGCCGTTGAGCCACACGAGGGGCTTAACCGCCTCTCCCACAAGCGCGACCACTGGAGCACAAGCCCGGCCTACTCGGATGGCAAGGTCTTCTCCATGGGCTCCGCGGGCCTGCTGCGTGCCTACGACGCTTCCGACGGAGACCGGCTCTGGGAGACGCTGGCATGGGAAGGTTTGGCCCGGCTTCGGCAGGAGCATATCGAAAGCGGCAAGCTCTGCTGGCAGGCGGACGACAGGTCTTCACTGATCGTGGCAGAAGATGTGGTGGTTGCTTCGCGGGGCCGCTTGCGGGCATTCGATACCGAAACCGGCGAGCTGCGATGGAAGATCGACGCCCATGTGCAGGGCGAATACGCTACGCCGACGGTATGGCGACATGACGGCCGCGAGTACATTCTCGCCAACAGCGGCGACGGGACCGTGCGGCTGATAGACCCCGCCGACGGGAGTATTCTCTGGACACACGAAGGGCTGGGACCGTTCATGGGCACGCTTACGCCTCACGGCGACCTGGTTGTGCTTAACGCTTCGCCGGCCGATGAGCAGGTCGATGATGATTACGGCCTTTACGGCGGCTTCCGTATATCGCTGGACGGCCTGGAGCGGCTGTGGACGCTTCCGGACGAACAGTCGTATTACCACAGTTGGACGAAGGACCGGGGCCCGCGTCTCCGCGTGCCCATACGCGACGGGCTGGCGTATGTCTATGTGCCCCGGGCCGCACCCCGCGAAGGCCAGGCCCGCGACCTGATGCTGGTGGTCGATGCCGAAACGGGCGAGATCAAGTCCCGCATCGAGGGCCGGGACGCCGGCGGCTTCCCCATGCTCATCGAGGACCGCATCATGCTCCACAAGGACCACGCACACAGCAATCCGGTTACTTCAGCGTGGTGGACGGCCGGTGAAGAACCCAGGGAGCTTAACGGTACGACAAGCTGGCCCCACGATTCGATTACCGCCTATTGCACGCAGATCGAGACGCCATACGTCAACGGCAGGATATACATGCGTGCGCTGGACGGGCTGGTGTGCTACGACCTTCGCAAGCCCGATGAGTCGCGCATGCAGACACTGAAGCTGAATATACCGCAAGAGGTCACCGGCAAACGCGAGGACCTGAACGCAAGTATCTATGTCCTGGATGGGGAGTGCTCACACGGTGGCTTTGAAGGGGCGCCGGTTTACCAGGCCATTGATGCCTCCGGGTTGCATCTGCGGCAGGATCACCTCAAAGGGCACGTGCTGGTGGATTTGCAGCATACGGGACACCGGGAGCGGTTCGATATGGACGCACGGCTCTCGTCCGACGGCACCGTCAGCGGCACGATATCGACGTCCGAAGAGGCGTTCAAAGAGCCGATTGAGGTATCCGGCGAGATCCACCTCGGCGAGCGCCAACCCGCGTGGATGCCGCCGTGCACGCACGTACTCTGGCTCGAGGGGGCTTCCGTCGGGCTTGACGGGGAGCCGCGACCGATGTTCATATTCCTGACGATTCAGGACGGTGAGGTTACGGGTGCCTCGGGCATGGCCACACGAACCACAAAGGCCTGGCTGCTGGTGGACGCCAGTGATCTTGAGGTCGCAAATGGACGCATCACAGGGGAGGTGGTTGTGCGGCACCGCCCCGATGAATGGACCACGCCTCTTACCGAAAACGGTTCTACGGCGGGAGGCGTGTACGAGATCGACATCGCCGAGGACGGCGCCGAAGGTGTGGTAGGTTCTTACACCGGCACCTACGGCGCCGCCTGGCGTTTGACGGCGGATATCAAAGGCCGGATTGATCGCTGAGGCAAGCTTCTCGCCCGAGGCGAGGGCTTTGTATTACTCGAACCAGGGCATCTCTTCCGGCTGGGTGGTTTCCTCGGCTGCGTCCTCGTTGCCGGATTCCTCGGCCTTCTCACCAAGCGCTTCGACGAGCGCTTCCGTCACGTCCCTGGTTTCGACGTCTTCGGCGGTGTAGGTGACCTCGACGGCCACAACCTTGACGCCCTCGCTCTCGGCGACGTCGGGCATGACCTCCTCGACGTCACTCTGGAACTGCTGGATGATGCGCTGCTGGTCCATCCGGAACTGCTGGGAAATCTGCGTCAGCTTCTGCTGGTCACCTTCCTGCTGGGCCTGATTCGCTTCGGCCTGTGCATCGCGGGCCTTTTCCTCCAGCTCCTTCTGACCCGGCGAGGCCTGAAAGGCCTGGGCAGGGTCATAAGTGCCTACGACAAGCTTGTCGGCGTCGTTATTGGACTCGTCGGTCTGTGCGGCGAGCTGGGAAGAGACAATCAGTCCGCAACCGGCCATCACTACCAACAGCGCAATGCTGAGCTTCGGCTTCCGTCGAATGAATCTCATGGAGTGCTCCTGTCTGGTTGGGGTCTATCGGCGAGCTACAACCTGCCCGCGGCCGTCGCGGGCTTCAATATACCCTAGTGGTTCGGTATGGTGGACATCAATGCAAAATTGACTTTGCGCGCCCCCGGAGCCAGAAGGGGTTTTCCCGACAGGTGTACCCGGCGCCGAAATGCCTGCGTCGTTCGCGGCGCAGGAAACCGTGTTTTGATAGAGTCGGAGCGGCAACGTTCGACGTTCCTTCAGAACATTCATGCCGAAGGTGGAGAGCATGGAAAAGATTGCCATACTTGCAGTGAGCGTCGCCCTTATGACGGCCGTCTGTGCTTCAGGAGCCGAGCATATCATGGTTGACAATATGATGGTTCTCTATGTGTCCCCCGAGGGCGACAACGCCTGGTCCGGCCGCCTCCCCAAGCGCAACGCGGCGGGCGACGATGGTCCGCTGGCAACAATCTCGGCCGCCCGCGATGTCATTCGCCGCCTCCGGCGGGAAGGCCCGCTCGAAAAACCCGTCGTCGTCTATGTGCGCGGAGGGACATACTTCCTCGACCAGCCGCTGACCCTTACACCCGCCGATTCCGGCACCCGCGAGTGCCCGGTAACCTACGCCGCTTACCCCGGCGAGGAACCGGTACTCAGCGGCGGCGTGGCCATCTCAGATTGGCGGACGGATGAATCCGGGCGGTGGGTTGTGGACCTGGCCTCCGTCAGGGAGGGGCAATGGTGGTTCCGCCAGCTCTTCGTGGACGGTCGGCGGCGGCAGCGTCCGCGGCTACCCTCGGGCGCCCCTCAGAGCACCTTCCGGGTGGCGGGGTTGGGCGGGATCGACGCCGAGAGTGCCTGGACGCCGTGCGACCGCTTCGAGTTTGCTCCCGGCGATGTGGACGGCGACTGGAGGAACCTCCAGGACGTCGAGGTGGTGGTTCTGCACTTCTGGGTGGACTCGCATCTGCCGATCGAGCGGGTCGATAGCGACCGGAACATCGTTCATTTCACACGCTCCACGCGACGGCGGGTGACGGACAATTTCACTGACCGCGGCGCGCGTTATTACGTCGAGAACGTCTTCGAGGCGATGGATACGCCGGGGCAATGGTACCTGGACCGGCAGGTAGGCCGGCTGTACTACCTGCCCGTGGACGGCGAGCGGCCGGAAGAGACGTCGGTCGTGGCTCCGCGCCTGACGCACCTGATACGGTTCGAGGGCGAGCCGCAGGAGCAGCGGTACGTCGAGCACGTGCATCTGCGGGGACTGACGCTGCGACACAACGAGTGGAAGCTTCCCCCGGATGACGCGGGTGACCTGCAGGCGGCCTCCAATGTGCCCGGGGCGGTGCGAATGCGCGGGGCGAGGTTCTGCGGCATTCGGGACTGCACGCTGGAGCAGCTCGGAACTTACGCCGTGGAACTGTCCGACGGATGCCAGGCCGTTCGCATCCAGGGCAACGAAATGCGCGACCTCGGAGCCGGCGGTGTCACGATGTCCGGCGGAGGCGCCGGCAGCCCCGCCCGGAGTCGGACCGCCGGCAACATCATCACCGACAACAGGATCCATCACACCGGCGAAGTCTTTCACAGCGCGGTGGGCGTGCTATGTCGGCACAGCGGTGACAACGTTGTCGCTTACAACGAGATCCATCACACCTATTACACGGGTATTTCGGTGGGGTGGGTGTGGGGCTACTCCGAAAGCGTCGCGAGCAACAACCGGGTGGAGTACAACCACATACACCACATCGGGCAGGGACTGCTCAGCGACATGGGCGGCATTTACACACTCGGGCCTCAGCCGGGGTCGGTGCTGCGGGGCAACGTAATCCACGACGTGGTATCACACGGCTATGGGGGATGGGGTATCTACACCGACGAGGGCAGCAGCGATATCCTCATCGAGGGCAATCTTGTCTATCGCACGACGACGGGGGGTTTTCACCAGCACTACGGGCGAGAGAATGTCGTGGTGAATAACGTTTTCGCCTTCTCGGCTGGCGACCAGATCCAGCGTAGCAGGATGGAAGACCATCTCAGTTTTACGTTTGCCCGCAATATCGTGCTGTGGCGAAGCGGCAAGCTGCTGGGCAAAAACTGGTCGGACGACAAGTTCCGCTGCGATTTCAACTGCTACTGGAAGCTCGGCGGAGAGACCTTCCGCTTTGCCGGCCAGACGCTCGAACAGTGGCGACGGCGCGGCAACGACAGGAATTCCATCATCGCCGACCCGGGCTTCGCGGACCCGGCGGAAGGCGACTTCCGCTTGTCTTCAGACTCGCCGGCGGTCAAGCTGCTTGGCTTCGAGCCAATCGACGCAAGCCGCGCCGGCCCCCGCGACGAGGAGTAAGGGTTTTTCCACCGCTTCAGTCTTGTCGGCTTCGGGAACCGGGCCTACTCCCTGGCTGTCTCGACAATACCGACACCATAGGGCTCCAGCGTGATGCTGTTGCATGTCGCTTTACCAGTGACCAGGTCGGTTGTCTGTTCGCCCAGGCCTCGGACGTTCCGGGCCTGGCCGGAGAAGTTCATCAGGAACAGAAACTCCCGCTGCCCGTCCGTACGTGCCTGTACGGTTACTCCTTCGGGCAATGGGGCGTCAACCAGCGAGCGCAGAGACAACCGCTCAATCAGCCGGGCGTGGAAGTCGTCCACAAATGCCTGCTCGTTGCGTGAGGCCAGGTACCAGGCCGTGCCCTTGCCGAAGGAGTTGGCGGTTACAGCTGGACGCCCGGCGTAGAAATCGTCGCCATAGACGGCCTGCACCTCGGCCGACTCCACGTTGATAAGGTCACAGAACGTTCCGCACTGGTATTCGCGGTCCAGTCCCAGCGAGTTGCCCTCCGCGGGTACGATGCGGTTGTGCTCGTCGTCGTAGAGTACGTCCAGCTCTTCGCACTTCAGACCCAGCAGCTTCCGCAGCGGTCCGGGGAAGCCCTCCCGGAAGCACAGGTCGCTGTCGTTGACCCAGCCGCTGATATAGGTGGTGACCAGCGTGCCCCCGTCGGCCACGAATTGCTCAAGCCGCTCGGCGAGACCGTCGCGTACCATGTACAGCATCGGCGCTATCAGCAGCTTATAGTCGCTGAGGTCGCATTCGGCGTTGACCACGTCCACGGGTATGCCGCGGCTCCAATACGCGCGGTAATGCCGCTCGCATGTGCCCTGGTAGTCCTTGCCTTCCCTTCGCGGCCCTGCGCAGCCGTCGATGGCCCAGCGGTTCTCCCAGTCGTAGAGCACCGCCACCTCCGGCCGCGTGGTTGTGCCCACGACCTGGTCCAATCGCGCCAGAAGCTCACCGACGTCGGCGACGTCCTTGAAGACGCGATGGTTCTCGTCGGCGCCGTGGTCCACGACCGCGCCGTGGAGTTTCTCGGTGCCGCCGCGGCTCTTGCGCCACTGGAAGTACTGCACTCCGTCGGCGCCGTGGGCAATTGCCTGGACGGCCGTCAGCCGATGCACGCCGGGCCGCTTGAGCTTCATTACCGGCATCCAGTTGGTGCTGCTGGGTGTGGTTTCCATCAGCAGCCAGGGCTGACCGCCCTTCATCGTGCGATAGATGTCGTGAACGAAGGATACGCCCACAGCCGTTCCGGCGTCGTTTTCGCGGTCGTGGTACATGGGGTAGGCGTCCCAGCACATCACGTCCACTTCCGGCGCGAACCGCCAGTAGTTCAGCGTGGTGTGTGTGCCCATGCAGTTGGTGGTAACGGGCACGTCCGGCGTGATTTCCCTGAGCGGGCCTATCTCGTTACGGAAAAAATCGATGGTCTGGTCGGTGGTGAACCGCTTCCAGTCCAGCGACAGGCCGTTGATGCTGTTCTCGCCAAGCCCGCGTGGAGCGGGGGAGTTTATCTGGCTCCAGTCGGTGTAGGTGTGTCCCCAGAAGGCGGTCCACCAGGCGTGGTTAAGCGCATCCAACGAGCCGTAGCGACGCTTCAGCCAGTCGCGGAAGGCCTGTTGGCACAGCTCGCAGTGGCACTCATTGCTGTATTCGTTGGACACGTGCCACAGCAGCAGGGCGGGGTGGTCGGCGTACCGCTCGGCCAGCTTGCGGTTTATCTGTGCGACCTTTTCGCGATAGAGAGGCGAGGCCAGGCAGTAGTTCACCCTTCTGCCGTGCTCTGACCGGCGGCGGTCGGCGTTGACTCGCAGTGTCTCGGGATATTTCGCGCTCAGCCATGCCGGCGCCGCGGCGCTGGGAGTGGCCAGGGCGGCGAAGGCGCCGTTGTCGGCGAGCTTGTCCATGAGATCGTCCAGCCAGTCGAAGCGGAACTCTCCCTCGGCCGGCTCGAGGTGCACCCACGAGAATATCCCCACCGACATCACGTTGCAGCCGGCGAGGCGCATGAGCCGCATGTCTTCGTCCCAGACCTCCTTCGGCCACTGGTCGGGGTTGTAGTCCGCACCATGGAGCATGTGCGGGCATTTCTCGGAAACGGGCGGATAGCGAAACGGCTTGTCGGTCTGGCCGTGGGGCTTAGGGGTGTTCTGGGACATAGCTCTCGGGGGTCCTGGTCACTCAAACGAAAGGTCGGCAACCACTGCCGGCCAAAGCTGGGCAGACTACCGGAAGCCGGCGGAAAAGCAAGGCGACAGACCATATTTGCGTTTTTTGTCCAGGCCCGGAAAGACAGTCTATCTTCGCACGGAAAGCCCAGACAACCGGTGCCCCCTGCGTCTGAGCAATGCGGCTATGCTCAAACTGAGGGGTTTTTCGGTAAGTGCAATCATGGCAAGGCCCTCCCAACG
>JBNGDC010000036.1:0-30011 GCA_049975485.1 Phycisphaerae bacterium
TTGACACCGGAGAAAATGAATAATGAATACTTGACCGGACAGCCCTGTCATAGATCCGGGGCTGGGGATGTTTTCGCGGCCGGTTTCCGGGGGCTGACGCCCCCGGCTATTTCCTGTCGGCCCTTCGGGCCTATGATGGCAGCCCCGGGCGCAAGTCCGACATAGCACCGATGAACATCGGGACGACTGACCCGTTCAACCGCCCCCTGCCGACTTCGGCTCCACCCCGGCCGCGGGGGCTCCACGCCGTCAACGTCAGATTTCCATGGACTAAACACCCTTGGCTACTGTCAGACGCCCTGACGGGCTTGCCCTACGAGTTATCCTTTTCTCTGCGCTTTTCAGTTCGACTTTGCTGACAGCAGGCAAGGCCTCTGCGGCCCGTAAGTCTGGCCGGCAGGGAGGACAGGCGCATAAGAAAAGCCCCGGTTATTAGTCGGGGCTTTCCGTATAAGGCGGCGTTCACCTACTCTCCCGCATGTGCAGTACCATCGGCCGCCAGGGCTTAACGACCGTGTTCGAAATGGGAACGGGTGTGGCCCCTGGCGTATGCACACCGCCACAGCGGCGACGGGCATTTCAGCCCGCGGCCGCGGGATATCAAAAGCACAGGGCAGGGATTGTGGAAGCGGTTTCAGAACTGAAGTGCCTGGCTTCGAGCGGGTCTCATCTCGCCCGGCTGCGTCCGGCTGCATCGACGAATCCGTTGATTCGCCTGCTTCGCCGTCCTTGCCGGCCGAGAAGATCCCTCGCTCTCGTGCCAACGGCCCAGTTTTGAAACCACTTCCAAGGTTCACCTTGAACTGCCAAGGCAACTTATTCTCGTCGCCGGCATGGGGCCGGTGACGAATGTGACCAAGCCATTGCCCGTTAGTACCGGTCAGCTAAAGACATTTCTGCCCTTACACACCCGGCCTATCAACCTCCTGGTCTAGGAGGGGGCTCTCGTCCCCGAAGGGACATGGAACCCTTATCTTGAGGAGGGCTTCCCGCTTAGATGCCTTCAGCGGTTATCCTTTCCCAACTTAGCTACCCAGCGCTGCCCCTAGCGGGACAACTGGTGCACCAGAGGTTGGTCCTTCCAGGTCCTCTCGTACTGAGGAAGAATCCTCTCAAGGTTCCAACGCCCACGGCAGATAGGGACCGACCTGGCTCACGCCGGTCTGAACCCAGCTCGCGTACCGCTTTAATCGGCGAACAGCCGAACCCTTGGGACCGCCTTCAGCCCCAGGATGCGATGAGCCGACATCGAGGTGCCGAGCCTCCCCGCCGCTGTGGGCGCTCGGGGGAGACCAGCCTGTTATCCCCGGGGTACCTTTTATCTGTTAAGCGATGGCCCTTCCACACGGAACCATCGGGTCACTAAGCCCTGCTTTCGCATCTGCTCGACTTATGTGTCTCACAGTCAAGCGCCCTTGTGCCTTTGCACTCGTCGCACGATTGCCAACCGTGCTGAGGGCACCTTTGGACTCCTCCGTTACTCTTTAGGAGGAAACCGCCCCAGTTAAACTGCCCACCAAGCACTGTCCCTCACCCGGATTCACGGGACAAGGTTAGGCGCCTCATAACGCAAGGGTGGTATTTCAAGGATGGCTCCACCCCGGCCGGAACCGGGGTTTCAACGCCTCCCACCTATCCTACGCATGCGGTATAAAACGCCAATACCAGGCTACAGTAAAGGTCCACGGGGTCTTTCCGTCTTGCCGCGGGAACGCGGCATCTTCACCGCGTCTGTAATTTCACCGAGTCCGTCCTTGAGACAGTGCTCCAGTAATTACGCCATTCATGCGCGTCGGAACTTACCCGACAAGGAACTTCGCTACCATAGGACTCTCATAGTTAGAGCCGCCGTTTACCGGGGCTTTGCTCGCAAGCTTCTCCCCGAAGGGATGACCTGCTTGCTTGACCTTCCGGCACCGGGCAGGCGTCAGTCTCTATACATCCTCTTGCGAGTTAGCAGAGACCTGTGTTTTTGATAAACAGTTCCCAGAGCCGATTCTCTGCGCCCTCCGGTCGGACCTACAGGATTGCAGGTCTTTCCGGGAGGGACCCCTTATCCCGAAGTTACGGGGTCAATTTGCCGAGTTCCTTAAGGACGGTTCTCTCGAGCGCCTGAGGATACTCTCCTCACCTACCTGTGTCAGTTTTAGTACGGATACGCGGTTTGTCCCTGCGGGGCTTTTCTAGGCACCGGCGCTACGGACTTCGGCAACCAATTGGCCTCGAGCTACCCCCTTACGGGGGCCCCAACCCACACAACTAGCGGTGGGATCCGTTTTGTCGATGCGTCCTCCGCAGTTCAACCTCTCCGCGCAGTGCAGGAATATTAACCTGCTGTCCATCGCCTACGCCTTTCGGCCTCGGCTTAGGGTCCGACTAACCCTGGGCGGATTTACCTTCCCCAGGAAACCTTAGGTTTTCGGCGAGCAGGATTTTCACCTGCTTTATCGTTACTCATGCCGGCATTCTCACTTGCTGCCGCTCCAACGCTCCTTACGGTACGCCTTCAGCGCTGACAGCAACGCTCTCCTACCACCGCGCCGTCCCGCAGGACGACGCGATCCGCGGCTTCGGTGCCATGCTTAGTCCCGATCATTTTCGGCGCCGGATTGCCTCGACCAGTAAGCTGTTACGCACTTTTTAAATGGTGGCTGCTTCTAAGCCAACATCCTGGCTGTCACAGCAGTCCGACTTCCTTAGTCACTTAGCATGGCTTTGGGACCTTAGCCGGCGGTCAGGGTTGTTTCCCTTTCGACCACGGAGGTTATCCCCCGTAGTCTGACTCCCGGAGTGCAACGCGACGGTATTCGGAGTTTGGTTGAAGGAGGCGCCCTGGTGGGGCCCTCGTTTCATCCAGTGCTCTACCCCCGCCGCGGATGCTCCGAGGCTAGCCCAAAAACTATTTCGGAGAGAACGAGATATCTGCGGGTTTGATTAGACTTTTACTCCTCCCCACAGCTCATCACATGACTTTTCAACGTCAACGTGTTCGGTCCTCCGCGTCCTGTTACGGACGCTTCAACCTGGCCATGGGTAGATCACCCGCTTTCGCGTCTGCCGCTTACGACTGCGTCGCCCTATTCAGACTCGCTTTCGCTACGACTCCGTCCCGGAGGGACTTAGCCTGGCCGCAAACGACAACTCGCCGGCTCATTATGCGAAAGGCACGCCGTCACCCATTGCCCGAACGAGTCGGGCCATAGGGCTTCGACCACTTGTAGGTACACGGTTTCAGGTACTTTTCACTCCCCTAATAGGGGTTCTTTTCATCATTCAGTCGCCCTACTTGTCCACTATCGGTCGTAACGTAGTACTTAGCCTTGGAGGGTGGGCCCCCCGGCTTCACACGGAGTTCCACGAGCTCCGTGCTACTCCGGAGCACCGACCACAATGGAGGGCTTACGGCTTCGCCTACGGGACTTTCACCCTGTATCGTGAGTCTTTCCAGACTCTTCGGCTACCGCTGCCTTTGTAACTCCGGGATCGGTGTCCACAACCCCGGTCCGAAGACCGGTTTGGGCTCGTCCGCTTTCGCTCGCCGCTACTAACGGAGTCTCGGTTGATTTCCTTTCCTGCAGGTACTTGGATGTTTCGGTTCCCTGCGTTGGCTTCGACGGACTATGCATTCGCCCGCCGATGACGCCATCTGCTTGCACAGTGACGCCGGGTTTCCCTATTCGGAGATCCCAGGATCAAAGCCCGTTTGACGGCTCCCCTGGGCATATCGCAGCCTACCACGTCCTTCGTCGCCTCGTTACGCCTAGACATCCACCGTGCACCCTTAGTAGCTTGGTCACATTCGTCTCAGACCCCACAGGTCCGGCAACGAACGCTGCAAGCCGCCTTGGCGCTCTGTTCTCGGTGAACCTTGTGCTGCATCCACTGCCCTATGCGATTGTCAAAGAGTCTTCCAAAAAGCCGACCCGGCCCTATCAGCCGAGACGGGTACTTCACCGTTTGGTCTTGGTACTCCTCATCCATCTGCGATGAGGGGGAATTGGTACTTGTACCGCGTCGCCATCCGCGTGGCAAGGTATTATACGGAAAAATTCCGCCGCCAGGCAAGATTTTTTCGCCTGCCGCCCGATACTCGGAACAACCGCGAAAAAACGCGGTTTAACGCCCCGCCGCAAACAGCACAAACGGCAGCAGTCAAGCCCCCGCTTCGCCGCGGGCCGGCCAGGCCGCCAGACCGCACTGGAGACGAGCGGATTCGAACCGCCGACCTTCTGGTTGCAAACCAGACGCTCTCCCAACTGAGCTACGTCCCCGGCAGCGAACCGCTCGTGACGTCGGCCACCACCGGCAGCCGGTACGTCCGACCGCTTCAAATGGGCCCGGTTGGATTCGAACCAACGACCTCACCCTTATCAGGGGTGCGCTCTAACCAACTGAGCTACGAGCCCGCATGGCGCTGCTGACGCATCGGCCCGTGCCGGACCGGTTGACCGGCGACCGGGGCACTTCCCAAGACTCTTTATGGTTTTATGATAGCTTGCCGCGCCCGAGCGGCACGGAAGAATCAGTCAGTATGCTGCGGACCCATTATCGTAACCGATCGGTCCGCCCAGTCAATATCTTCTCGACAACCATCGGCGAATTCTTGAGCTTTGCCGTCGCTCAAGGCGCCGCCGTGTCAGTTCCGGGTGGGTTTCTCGAAGTGCACGTAGTCGATCAGAAACACCGCCCCCAGCAGCAGCGCCTTGGTGGTCGGGGCCATCTCCGCCGGCATCTCCACGCCGAAATTGTCGGCGTCGGTGAACGCCTCCTTGCCCAGTCCGCTCCATCGCTTGCGTATGCTGCCGACCTCCCGGCCGTCTTCGAGAATGCGGAAAGTCCACGGATGCAGTACCGGGCCGAACAGCCGGACCAGCTCCGTGCCGTCGGCGTCCAGCACCGAGTATATCCGCCTCGCCAGAGAGAAACGCCGCACGACAGATCCCAGCGGCCGGTCGTTACCGTCCAGGACCGTCACCTGGTGGAAGTACAGCCGCCATGGGCGCTTCAGCCGCAGCAGGCGCGTGCCCTGTGCGTCGAGAACATCGATCGTGAACGGCCGCGAAGTCTGCAGGAACATCCGACCCGCCACGCCGCTGTGCTCGGCGGCATAGAGCAGTTCCTGCCCTTGGGCGTCGCAGACGACGTAACGGTTCTGCGTCTCGAAATTCGCAAGGACCTCCACCCACTCGGTCTGCTGCCGAACAGCCAGCGTCGTTATGTCTCGCAGTAAATCCATCCTACGCCCCTTTCGGACGACTGCCGCCGTTCGCCGCCGGTCTCGTTATCGTGGTATCGTAACAAGCACTTCATGTCGAGACCCCGCCGACTGCGGCGGTATCAGGTTTTCCTCGATCTCCTCGCCGTCCAGCACGACGCGTACGTCGCCGGTGCGTCCGCGACGTATGCGGATGTCGAAATCGGCGCCGCGCCACCTCCGCCGGACGCGGGCCTGTTTCCAGCCGCCGGGCAGTTGCGGGTCGATCCTAAGGCCGTTCATCTCGGCTCTTACGCCCATGACCATGGCCACCGCCGTCCGGTAGTACCAAGCGCTGGTGCCGGTATTGGGACGGTGGCTGCTCTGCCCGGCCGATTCGCCGCAGCCGGTGCCACGGTAGAAGTTCGGCACGTACAGAGGCAGTTGACCGCAGCGGCCGACCGGGTTGTCGCGCGTGCCCGGCAGCAGGTTCCGCAACACACGCCAACCGTGGTCGGCGCGTCGGGCCATCAGCAGCGAGTACGCACAGAAGGTGGCCGCGTGGGAATACACGCTGCCGTTCTCGCCGGTTCCGGGCTGCTTCTGCGTGAGTTTGCCGATTTCCTCGCGCATATCCTGGAACGGCGGGTGCAGCGTCATCGGTCCCGGCGGCGTTGCGAGCAGCCGCTCCACGGAGGCGACGGCCTTCTCCAGGCGTTGGCCGTCGGCAATGCCTGCAATGATCGCCCAGCTCTGGGCGTTCAGGAAGATTTTGCCTTCCTTGCGTTTGCTCGTTCCGAACCACCTTCCGGCGTCGGTTGTTCCGCGTGCGTACCAGCGGCCGTCCCAGGCGTACTTGCTGACGGCCTTTCTGCCGGCGTCGGCTTCGCGGCGGTAGCGGGTGGCGCGCCGCTTGTCGCCGATGTGCTCCGCAACCATAGCCCAGTCGTCCAGCGCCCGGCTGAGCGCCTCGGAGAGCCAGATGCTCTCACCGCGACCTTCCCTGCCGGCCATATTCAGCGGGTCGTTCCAGTCGCCCTGCCCCAGCCGCGACAGCTTCCGCTTCGTGCGGTCGCTCAGGAGCCATTCCAGCGCCCGGCAGATGTGCTCGTACAGCGTCGCCCCGCGCGCGTCGTCGGCGAAGGGCACACGCTCCCGGAGGATGTCGAAGTCGCCGGTCTCGGCGAGGTAGAAGTGCACCGCGATGGCGCCCCACACGCACGTGTCGCGGTGGGGTATCTCTGATATCGCCATCACCTGCGCACCGTCGGCCATCGGCATGCCGTGCGGCACCCATCCGTCGGATTGCTGGTGGGCGTATATTCGCAGGAGCCAGCGCCTGGCGTCGTCGGGGTTGGTGTACACCGCACCCATGGCGTCCTGGATGGCGTTGCGACCCTGCGGCGCGAAGGTCAGCCGCATGGTCCGCCCGATCATCAGCGCCCGCCTTGCCTGCCAGTGATTAATGAAGTGGTTGAACTCCTCGTCGGGGGTCTCGATCTCGACGGTCGGCCTGTGGGCTTCCAGGAATCGATAGACCTTCTCGCACGCCCGCTCCACGCCGCCGCTGCGGAGATACTTGCGCTTCAGTCGCGATATTTCCTTCCGGTCCTGCGCCGGCCCGAAGGCGAAGTTCACCTTCAGCGACTTCCCTGCCGCCAGCGTGCGGGTGTATTGGAAAATCGCCCCGCTGGGCTTCTGCGGCGCCTCGCCGCGGGACAGGCGCTTTTGCGCCAGGCCGGCCGGGGCGTGCAGACCCTTCTCGCCGGTGAACCGCTCCAGGTCCGTTTCCCACGAGCTGGGCTTGACGTCCGAGGCGCAGAAAACGTTGTTCGCCAGCTTCCGCAGCTTGTAGTAGTCCTCCCAGTGGACGTAGTACGGGAAGTACTTGTGGACGAACGCACCCAGTCGCTCGTCGAAGCAAGCCCGATGGGTCAGCTTGCCCAGCGAGCCGACCGGGAAAAGCGACACCAGCGAGACCTTTCGTTTCCGCCGGCCGGTGTTGCGCAACTCCACAGTCCACAGCTCCACGTTGTCGTCCCGCGGCACGACCAGCCGAAGGCGAATCTCCAGCCCGTCGCGGACAACCCGCCAGGCAAGGTCGCCGAGTCCCACGGAGAACTCGAACTCGTCCGGCTCGGCGCAGACCGGCCTCAGCGGCGCGGAGAAGAACTCGCCCGTCTCGTCGTCGCGGACATAGAAGCACCGGAGCGGTTCGCTGTAGCCGGTCTGGTTGGGCTGCAGGAACCATGCGTCGCAACGGCCGCTGTGGTCCATCTGCACGTGCATGGTGTCGTTCCACAGGTCGCCGTCGGCGCGGGCGATGAGGTGCGGGTCGCGCAGGATGTACCTGCGGCCGTCGTCGGTGAAACCGTGTGTATCCGGGCTGCTCTTGCTTTGGGCCATGGGTCCTTCCTTGCTGTAGGTCCGACTGTGAAACCGCACAGAAGCTAACGCGACAACGCTTCGATGGCAATCGACTCTCGGAAAGGTTGACAATCGCCGCGCTGCGCAGCATGTTGGCCGCTTCGGCAATGACCAAGGAGAAAGACATGACGCAGTTGAGTTTGCCCGAAGGATTCCTCTGGGGCACCGCCACCGCCAGCTACCAGGTCGAAGGCGCCGTCTATGCCGACGGCCGCGGCAAGAGCATCTGGGACACCTTCAGCCACACTCCCGGCAAGACCGCACACGGGCACACCGGAGACGTGGCCTGCGACCAGTACCACCGCTACGCCGAGGACGTCGCGCTCATGCGGGAGCTTGGTGTGGACTCCTACCGGTTTTCCCTGGCCTGGCCGCGAATTTTCCCCGAAGGCGCCGGCAAGCGGAATCCCAAGGGGTTCGATTACTATCACCGGCTCATCGACGCGCTGCTGGAAGCCGGCATAGAGCCGTGCGTGACACTGTACCACTGGGACCTGCCCCAGGCGCTGGAGGACGCCGGCGGCTGGCCCGAGCGGCAGACCGCCCTGCACTACGCGGAATATGCAAAGACGTGCTTCGAGGAGCTGGGCGACAAGGTGAAGATGTGGATCACCTTCAACGAGCCGATATGCACCTCAAAGCTGGGCTACTTCGTCGGCTGTCACGCGCCCGGCCGCAAGGACGGCGCCGCCTTCTTCCGGGCGGCTCATCACCTGAACCTGGGGCACGGGCTGGCGACGCAGGCCTTCCGTGAAGGCGGCTACGAGGGGCAGATCGGCATCACGCTGAACCTGGCGTCGGTCCGGCCTGCTACCCGGCGGCCTGAGGACGTCGCCGCCGCCGACCGCGCACGCGACACGGAATCGCGCATTTTCCTGGGTCCCATCTACGGCCGGGGCTACCCGGAAAGGTTCGCGACCGACTTCCCCGACTGGCCCATGCCCGTCGAGGACGGCGACATGGAGCAGATCGCCCAACGGCCCGACTTCATCGGCCTGAACGCGTACTGGGAAAACCCGGTCCGTCACGATGAATCCGGCTGGGACAACTTCTCCATCGTACCGAGCTACCAGGACAAGACGGAGATGGGTTGGGACATAATCCCCGACGGGCTGTATCGACTGCTGAAGTGGACCTACGCCGAGTGCGACGAGACGCCCATCTACGTCACCGAGAACGGCGCCGCCATGCCCGACCGGCTGACCCCGGACGGAACCCGCTGCCACGACCGCGGCCGGGTGGAGTTCCTCCGCACCTACATCGGCGCCGTGGCCCGCGCCATACGCGACGGCGTGGACGTCCGCGGATACTTCGCATGGTCCTTCATCGACAACTTCGAGTGGGCCTACGGCTACACCAAGCGGTTCGGGCTGGTTTACTGCGACTACACCGACCTGCGCCGCGTGCCCAAGGACAGTTTCTTCTTCTATCGCGACCTCATCGCCGGTTACGAGGCGCTGCCCGCCGACGGTGTGCCGCCCTGGCTGCGATAGACCACGCGGGCTTGCACAACCAATCGGCCGCGTTAGACTATACCCTCCGACGCCACGGAGCGGGTGTCGGAGGGACAGTTCAAAAAGGAGACGATCGCCCATGGGAGGCTTTTTCGGCGTCGCGGCCGGCACGGATTGCGTTACGGACCTGTTCTACGGCACCGACTATCATTCGCACCTCGGGACGCGGCGCGGCGGGCTGGCGACGCTCAACGACGGGGGCTTCATACGCTTTATTCACGACATCACCAATTCGCAGTTCCGCTCGAAGTTCGAGGACGACATCTTCCGTCTGCACGGCTCGTCCGGCATCGGCGTCATCAGCGACAACGAGGACCAGCCGCTGATTATCGGCTCACACCTGGGCACATACGCGATAGTCACCGTCGGGGCGATCCGAAACGCCGATACACTCGCCCGGCAGGCATTCGACAACAGGGTCACACACTTCTCGGAGATGAGCGGGGGCGAGGTGAACCCCACCGAGCTGGTGGCCACGCTCATCAATCAGGGTGACAGCTTCACGGAGGGCATTCGTATCGCCCAGGAGCGCATAGAAGGGTCCTGCTCGCTTCTGCTGCTGACCAGCGAGGGCGTCTATGCGGCGCGCGACCGGCTGGGGCGGACGCCCGTGGTCGTCGGCCGAAATGACACCGGCTACGCCGCGACGCTGGAGACCTGCGCGTTTCCCAACCTCGGCTATGAGATTGAGCGTTATCTCGGCCCCGGGGAAGTGGTTCTGATTACTCCCGACGGCTTCGAGCAGAAGGTCCCCCCCGGCGACGAAATGCAGATCTGCACTTTTCTGTGGGTGTACTTCGGCTATCCCGCCAGCAGCTACGAGGGACTGAACGTGGAGGCGGCGCGGTACCGCTGCGGAGCGGCCCTGGCACGCCGCGAAGAACGGGAAATCGACCTCGTCGCGGGCGTGCCCGACTCCGGAACCGCACACGCCGTCGGCTATGCCAACGAGTCGGACCTGCCCTACCAGCGACCCTTCGTGAAATACACGCCCACCTGGCCCAGGAGCTTCATGCCACCGAACCAGCGCGTCCGCGACCTGGTCGCCAGGATGAAGCTCATACCAATCCGCGAGATGATCGAAGGCAGGCGACTGCTGTTCTGTGAGGATTCCATAGTCCGTGGAACGCAACTCAGGGACACCATCCAGCGTATTTTCGACTACGGCGCCGAAGAGGTCCACATGCGGCCCGCATGTCCACCGCTGCTGTTCAACTGCCCGTTCCTCAACTTCTCCCGCTCCCGCTCGGAGCTGGACCTGGCGGCCCGCCGGGCCATCGCCGAGATGGAAGGTGAGGACCACCCCGACCCAACACCCTATGCAGACCCCAACGGCGACAAACATGCCGAGATGGTCGAGCGTATCCGTCGCCGGCTGGGTCTGACCTCGCTGCAATACCAGCGGCTGGACGACCTCATAGAGGCGATAGGTATGGACGCCGACAAGCTCTGCACCTACTGCTGGACGGGGGAGTGCAAGGGCTGACACCGCTGCTCTGGCCGGGGCGACGTCCGGCTGATATGCTTACGCCGTGCTGACGCTTATCAATACCAACACGATGGTCCCGCCCATCGCACCGGTGGGGTTGGACTACATCGCCGCCGCGACTCGCCCCGCCGACATCGAGACGCACCTGCTGGACCTTTCCTCCGCCGGCGACGGCCCGGACGCGTTGGAGCGGTACTTCGCGGAGAACAGCCCCATGCTGGTGGGCTTGAGCTTCCGCAACGCCGACGACTGCTTCTGGCCCAGCGCCACCTGGTTCGTGCCGGAACTGGTCCGCACGGTCGAGCGAATCCGGAAGCTCACCGATGCTCCGATAGTTCTCGGCGGCGTGGGGTATTCCATCTTTGCCGCCCGAATACTCGCCGAGACGGGCGCGGATTTCGGCGTCCACGGTGACGGCGAATGGGCCCTGGCGGAGCTGTACCGCCGCCTGCGCAAGGGCCGCGATTGCTCGAACGTGCCCGGCCTGCTTTGGCGCGATGGCAGTGAGATACGCGCCAACCCACCGGCCTGGCCCGCACCTCTGCGGCTGCCCACGTCGCGCGACGCCGTTGACAATGCTGCCTACCTGCGACTGGGCGGGCAGATAGGTCTGGAGACCAAGCGCGGCTGCGACCGCCGCTGCGCGTACTGCGCCGACCCGCTGGCGAAAGGGCCGACCGCCCGCTGTCGCGAGCCGGGAGAGGTGGCCGAGGAAGTGGAGAACCTGCTGGCCGCCGGCGTGGATGTGCTGCACTTGTGCGACGGCGAGTTCAACATTCCTCGCGAGCATGCCCTGGCGGTCTGTCGCGAGCTGGACCGCCGCGACCTCGGCAGCCGCGTGCTGTGGTACACCTACATGGCCGTAACGCCGTTCGACGCGGAACTGGCAGCCGCCATGCGCCGGGCCGGCTGCGTGGGTATCGACTTCACGGCCGACTCCGCCAGCGAACGGATGCTCCGAAGTTACGGGCATCCGCACCGCCGCGAGGACATAGCCACTGCTCGCCGGCTCTGCCGGGAACACGGCATCACGGCCATGTTCGACCTGCTCCTGGGCGGTCCCGGCGAGACACCCGAGACCATCGCCGAGACGATAGCGTTCTTCAAGAGCATAGACCCGGATTGCGTGGGGGCGGCGCTGGGGGTGCGTGTGTACGAGGGCACGGCCATCGCGGCCCGGCTGACGGCCGAGCCGCAGCCCGAGAGCAATCCAGGTATCCGCCGCCGCTACGATGGGCCGTTGGACCTGGCTCGCCCGACCTTCTACATCTCGCCGGAGCTTGGCGAAAGGCCGGCCGAGCTGGTCCGCGAGCTTATCGCCGGCGACAAGCGCTTCTTCGAGCCGGCGCCCGACGCAGCCGGCGACGACAGGGGCTACAATTATAACGACAACGAACCGCTCGTCCGCGCCATCGCCGACGGCGCACGCGGGGCGTACTGGGACATCCTGCGCAAACTTCGGTAGTTGGGAATCACCAAGGGCACCAAGCCCACAAAGAGCACGAAGAGCAACGGAAAACGTACAGACCTTTGTATCGCGCGTTCGATGTCGCCTGCAGCTCATTTGTCGCCCAGGTATGCCCGATCTACGTTTCGCCGCCGGGTTCGAATCGCACTTTGTGGTCACCGGGTGGCAGCGGCCTGGGGATGTGGGGTATGGAAGTCGGAACGGGCGTATGGATTTGCCCGAGGACGGAGCCGTTTTCTTGTCGCTCCAGGTGTATTAGCGCCCTGCCCCGGGGTGTGGGGACTTCCACGTGGATTTCCGGCAGCTCGCCGAGAGCGGGATCCCAATCGGCCGCGTCGAAGCCGACGGCGTCGTCGGCGGGTCTGAAGCCCGCGACCGTCTGAATCAGCTCTATCGACGCCGTAACGGACCACGCGTGGCAGTCGCTACGCGGCTCGTGGAGCGACTCCGGCCAGGTGGTCAGCCCCTGAGTAAGCATCCCCCGCCAGGCGTCCAGCATGCGGTGGAACCGCTCGCCCGCTCCGACCCGCCGCAGCGCCTGGGCAAGGTAGTACTGGAAGTAAAGCGTGCCGATCTGTGTGACTTGCTCGTCGCCCAGCGCCGCTTCCAGGGCCCGCCGACCCGCGTCGGCATCCAGTAGCCCGAACAGCACGGCGAACACCTGCGCGTGCACGCTGTAGCTTCCGCCGCCGGCGGTGTCGGCCACCATGCCGGTGTCGGCGTCCAGGCACTTCTGTCCGACGGCCGAGATCATCTCTTCGGCGTTGTCGCGGTAAAGCCCGGCAGCGTCGGCAAGACCGCACTGGTTCTCCAGGTCCGCCTGGGCCTTACACGCGCCGGCCGTCAGCAGCGACAGGATGGCCGAACCGCCGTCGGCGTCCTGCGGGGCATTTCCGCAGTCGAAGGGTTTCGTCCAGTCTATGAACGGTGCGTAAGGTACTAGCCCAAGCAGACCGTCGCTCCGCCTGCGCGACAGGAACCACTGGAGAATCTCCCGCCCCAGCGGCAGCAGCGAGCCGACGAACTCCCTGTCGCCCCGGTATCGCAGGAAGTCGCCCAGCATGCATATCCACAGCAGTGAGAAAGTCGGGATAAGTTGACACCGCCGCGAGGGCGTGCGGCTGGGGACAAGGCCGTCGGCCGTGCGGGCGACGTGAAAGTCCCGCAGGCACTTGCGGGCCAGCCGGTCCTCGTCGGCGACCAGATAGTGGTAGATGGCCTGTATCCGCGAATCGCCGACGAACTGGCACTGCTCGTAGTGCGGACAGTCGAAAAAGGTCTCGTGCGCGCAGAGGCGGATGGTCCGCCAGTCGATGTCTCCGATGGCGGCGATATCGTCCCGGCCGGGAACGGATATCTTCGCCTCACGGCTCAGGGGAAAGCCGGTGAAGCGGCAGGTAAGCGCGGTCAGCTCCAGCGGCTCATCGGCCGTGTGTACGGAGACTTCCAGATAGCGGAACGGGCGGAACCAGAGCGGTTCAAACCGTCTCTCCGGCCCGCCGTCGGGGATGAATACGTCGCGATGGCCGACGACCACTTTGCCTTCCACCTCGTCGCGGTTTCCCTTGCTCTGTGAACCTGGTAGTCGCAACGCCTCGCAGGAGACGGTCTCTATGCTCGCTCCGCTCCCGCCGCTCGTAGAGATATTCAGGAAGGCGTTGGTCAGTTCGCCGCGGTCGAGCAGCAATCGGACGCTCGATTCCGGCGGGATGAGCAGCGGCTCGTCGCGCTCAATGAGATTCTCCACAGCCGGTGTTTCCACGCCTTCGCAGAGGGCGACGCGTGTGAAGCGGTCCGGCCGTTGTTGCATCTGCGGAAGGGGGTCGAACACCAGCCGGTGGGCGAGCGGGATGTTGCCCCACGGGTCTCTGGCCTGGGAAACTACCACGCGTGCCGCCGGCCAGTCGGAATCGTCGAACTCCACCTCCCGCCAGCCCCACGGATGCGACTCGGCCTTTATCTGCTCGCCCGAGCCAACCACGCAGTAGCGCCGGCCGCCCTGCCAGGGGTGCTCGGTTACCGGCGAGCGGGACTCGTCGCGGACGCAGCGCCAGGCGTCGGACGTCCGAACGTGCTTAGCAAGTGGGTGGTTCGGGTCGTCCGCGGCCAGCAGGAAGAATCCGTCGCGGCCGAGCTGTCCCTCGCCGGCGTGGGCGCCTATGTGCCAGACAACTGCCGATATGACATGCCCGCCGGCCGGCAATGCCGGCAGGTCCACCGGCGCTACGGACCAGCACTGCTCGCTGCCGCGGGACGGTCCGCGGGAGACCTCGCGTCCGTCGAGATACAGGATGTACCTCTGGGAGGCGGAAGCCCACAGACGAATCGGCGGCATATCGGCATCCGCGCGAAACCTCCGCCTCAGGAGCAGCACCACGTAGTCGCCGATGCGAGGCGCCGAGCTGTGCCAGACGCACGGCGTGCACATGGCCGGGTGGTCGAACGGGACGTATTCCAGATGTTTCATTCCGCCGGCTCCCATGGCGCGCAAGACGCGAGGCCGGCAGTTATACCGGCCCCGCTTGCCATGCGACAGGTCAAATCACTGTCCCTACTGGGCGGCCGCCTTTTCGGGGACGTACAGGATCGGCAGGTGCAGTGCATACACCTGGTCCACGAAGTCCATCTCCTTTATCTGGTTCAGGACTTCGTCGGTCGGCGGGCTGTCCAGGTTGAACCCGACCAGGGCCTTCTGCGGCTCCAGCTTGCGCGAGAACGTCATGTCCGCGATGTTGATTCCCGCGCCACCCAGCAATGAGCCGAACTTGCCGACTACGCCCGGCTTGTCGTCACAGAAGACGATGAGCACATGCCCTTCGGGTTTCATCTCCATGCGGTAGCCGTCGATGGCGATAACCCGCGGGAAGCGGTTGCCGAATATGCTACCCTTGGCCGAGCGCTTCATCTTGTCGGTGTGGACGGTCACCTCGACCATGTTGGCGAATTCCTTGACCTTGGCGCTGGTGACCGTTTCGACCTCGGCGCCGCGCTGCTGCGCCACCACCGGGGCGTTGATGACGTTGACCGGCTCTTCCATATGCGGGCTGAGCAGGCCTACCAGCAGATACGTGGTCAGGGGAGCGACGTTCTCGTCGGCGACCCGGCCGCGATAGACCACTTCCACCTTCTGCAGCGCGCCCGGGGTGGTGTGGGTGAGAATCGTGCCCATGCGCTGACATAGCTCGGTGTAAGGCATCAGCCATTCGGGCAGTGCCTGACCAAATCCCGGCGCGTTCAGTGCGTTCCGGACCGACCCGCCCCGCAGCGCCTCTACGAGCTGCTCGGCCGCCTCCAGGGCGACCTGCTCCTGGGCCTCCTCCGTGGAGGCGCCCAGGTGCGGCACGGCCAGTACGTTCGGATGCTGAATCAGCTCCTTTTCCGCCTCCGTCTCGGGCGGTTCGGAGGTGTAAACGTCCAGAGCCGCCCCGGCGATTTTTCCTTCCTTCAGCACCGCCAGCAGCGCGTCGGGGTCGATTATGCCGCCGCGGGCGGCGTTGATAACCATCGCCGTGGGCTTCATCACCTTGAACTGTTCGGCGCCGATCATCCCAAGCGTGTCGTCGCTCTTGGGCACGTGGACGGTGAGGTAATCGCACCGCTTGCAGAGGTCCTGAAGGTCCTTGACCAGCTCGATCTGTCCTTCCGGCTCGCCGGCAAAGAACGGATCATAGCCCAGGATCCGCATCTCGAACGCCGCCGCCCGCTGGGCGACCGCACGTCCGATGCGCCCCAGACCAACCACGCCGAGAGTCTTGCCGGAAAGCTGCACGCCCTTGTAGGCCTTGCGGTTCCACTCGCCGCTTTTCAGCGACTGGTTGGCCGGGGCTATCTTGCGGGAAAGCCCCAGCATAAGCGCCATGGTAAGCTCCGCCGTGGCGAGTGTGTTTCCGCCGGGCGTGTTCATGACGATTATGCCCTTGCTGGTCGCCAGCGGGACGTCCACATTGTCCACGCCGACGCCGGCGCGGGCGACGCACTTGAGCTTGCCGGATTTCTCCAGAACGGTCTCGTTTACCTTCACTCCGGAGCGGATGATCATGCCGTCGTAGTCCCCCACTATTTCGGCCAGCTCTTCCGGAGGAAGTCCTGGTTTGACCTCGACGGTCACGTCGTCCTGTTTTTGGAGCCAATCGATGCCGACGTCGCTGAGTTTGTCCGCTATAAGTACTTTCATGGTCGCGGTCTCCTATTGCCAGTCCTGGAGGGTTCTCACGGCCGCCGCCACGCCGTCGCCGACGGGCACGTCCACGCCCATATCCGCGAGCGTGTACTCGATGGCCGCTATCAGGCCGATCGCATCGAGCGGGTCAACGTAGCCCATGTGCGAGATGCGGAAAAGCTTGCCTTTGAGATGCTCCTGTCCACCGGCGACCGAAGCGCCATACTTCTTCTCCAACTCCTTGCGGAAGTCGTCGTTGATGCCGTCGGGGTAAAGCAAGCCGGTGACCGAATCGCTCGGCTGCTTGCTGAAGACCTCCACACCGATGGCCTTGGCGGCGGCGCGGGTGGCCTTGGCGAGCTTGGCGACACGGTCCCAAATGGTCTCTATACCGACCAGATTGATCATCTCGACGGCCTTGGACATCGCCCTGACCAGACTGACCGGACCGGTGTACGGCGTGTCGCTCTTGGCTATCGATTTGCGATACGCCTTGAGGTCCAGATAGAAGACCGGCGCGTCAGCGTTGGCCTCTATGAACTTCCACGCCTTCTCGCTGACCGACAGGAACGCCAAGCCCGGCGGCAGCATCAGGGCCTTCTGGCTGCCGGCGCCGACGATGTCCACGCCCCACTCGTCCGGCTTCAGCGGCAGGCAGCCGGCTGAGGTGATGCAGTCGGCTATCAGGATGGCGTCGGTGTCCTTGACGACCTTACCGATGGCCTCCAGGTCGCAGGCGGTGGCGGTGGACGTCTCGCTATGAACCGTCACGACCGCGCCGTAATCGCCCGTGGAGAGCTTTTCCTTGACGGTCTCGGCGTCCAGGGCCGTGCCCCACTCCAGCTCGACCTCGTCAACGTCCAGCCCATACACCTTGGCGACCTTGACCCATCGCTCACCGAACTTGCCGCCGTTGGAGACGAGAACCTTCTTGCCTCTGGGAGCGGCGCAGGCGATGGCCGCCTCCATACCCGCCGTGCCCGAACCGGCAATGGTGAGCACGTCGTTCTTGGTCTGGAGGATCTTTTTGAGCCCCTCGGTGGCTCCGGCAAAGATCTCGCGGAACTGCGCGGTCCGGTGATGGATCATCGGACGGGCCATCTCCGCCAGCACCTCGGGCGGAACGTCAGTGGGACCGGGGGTGAATAAGCGCTGCTTGATCATGGGATATACCTCCCAACGATAGAGTAAGCGACAGGTCCAAGCCGGCAGAGCTGCAGCCCCTTGCTACAGTTGCCACCTGCCGCGCGAATCTCCTTAATTCTCGCCGTTGCGGCCCATTATCCCCTTTGGCCGCTGCGACGAAGGATGCATAACGATATACGCTCCCCGGCAGGATGTCAACGCGATAAATGCCGGCGGCGGCTGCGAAGCAGGACCAATGCCCCGCCCGTCAGCGTCACAAGCGTGGCCGGCTCGGGCACCGAAGCGGCTAACGGAGCGGCCGTCCAATTGGATAGAACAGCGGCCAGGTCAGCGTTCCCCACAGCCGAGTCCGCGTCGAAATCGCCGTCCGCCCACCCGTACCCGTAGCCCTGCGGGTCCCAATTACCCTCAAGGGTTGCGAAGTCCGCCAGGTCCACCAAGCCATTGCGGTCGGCATCGCCGGGCAGTGCGGCGATATAGTAGTCTATCCAGGCCTGATATGCCGAGACGCGCGTGTCCGAGGCGAACTCGCCGAAGCTGGCGTCCAGAGAACCGTTGATGTCGGAGTTCCTCGGCGGCTTGCCAAGACGGTTGCTCATCCGGACCCCGTAGGAATGGACGCCCGCAACCTGCCCGCCTATGAAACTCGGTCCGCCGGAGTCGCCCGGTGCTATGAACACCTCATCCTCGCCCAGCCCCAGCCCCGGCATGTCGTAGAAGAAATCGAACGCGTCGTTGGCGGCAAGCCCGTTGTCGAAGTCCATATTAAGTTGCGTGCCGTCGGGGATGTCGTCGCCTCCGTTGCCGTCGAAGGTGTTGATGTCGTCTATCTGGTTGAGCCCGGCGCGTTTGGTCCCGGACGAGAGGACGTCGCCTTCATCTCCTGTGCCGCTGCGGCCGTAACCGGCCAGCTCAACGGTCGCGCCGGACTCGCCGGAGCCGCGGTAGATTTCGTATCGCGTGGCCGCAGCGGGAGCGGCCCTTTCCAGCTCGATAATCCCGATGTCGTTACTCCACCATGAGCCGGGGTCGTACTGGGAGTGGATGTCCCGCGACACGGCCGTCAGCGTCTGCGTGCCGGTGGACAGATTAAAGAGCACCTGTGTGTTTTCTGGTGTAACGTCGGCCATGCCGTCGTCGTTGAGGTCAAGCAGGTGTGCTGCCGTCAGGACGTACCGGTCGCTGATAAGCGAGCCGGAACCCAGGAAGGATCCCTCTTCCCCGGTAACGGTGAGCTTGACCACGCCGTCATATGCTCCGCCGGGGCTGGTGACGTAGCCGCTCGGGTCGCCGTAGGTCGTAAGCAGCGTCCGGGCCTCAAGACGCGTGTCCGCAGGAGGCGTCGCACCGGCCGACGCGCATAGCAGGACCACCACGGACAGCAGCGATACGGCCTGGGACCGTGGTGTCGGATGCCGCCGGTATTGCTCGCCATCGGCGCCGGTCATATTCTCAGGGTCGGGCATGTCGGTTGCCTCCATGCGGATGCTCCATTATACGGCCAACACCTTAGCTGGGGATTAGGCAAATCCGTTACGGAAGCCGATCCGGGCACCCGCCTTGGCGGTCCCTCTGCGGCCGCGATCCCGGGGCAGCAAACGAGGAAGGTGACCGCCGGTACTGCCTGGATCTGTTGCAATTGCGCGGCTGTCGCTCTAGACTCCGTACCTTCGAAACTGCCTTGAAGGGCTTTGAGATGACGCTCGCTTACTTCGATTGCTTCGCCGGTGCCGCCGGCGACATGATAGTCGCATCTTTGCTGGACGCCGGGGCCGACTTTGAGCAACTCCGCAGCGAGCTGGGCAAGCTCGACCTGGGCGGCTATGACCTGCGCGTCGAGCCGGTTTGCCGAGGCGGCTTTGCGGCAAAGCAGTTCTTCGTCGAGGTAGCCGAACACCACCACCACGAGCGGCACCTGTCGGACATTCTGGAGATCATTGACTCGGCCACCCTGCCCGACCGCGTGAAAGACCGTTCGCGCCGCATCTTCACCCGCCTGGGCGAAGCGGAGGCCCGCGTCCATGGGATAGATATCTCCGAGGTCCACTTCCACGAAGTCGGCGCGGTGGACAGCATCGTTGACGTAGTGGGCGCTTGCGTAGCCATGGAGCTGCTGGGCGTGGAGCGGGTCATATCCTCGCCACTGACGCTAGGCACAGGAACCGTCGAATGTGCGCACGGCACGCTGCCGGTGCCCGCTCCGGCGACCGCGGAGCTTGTCCGCGATGCGGTGGTGACCGGTTCGGGTATCGAGGGCGAAGCCACCACACCCACGGCGGCCGCCATACTCACTACCCTGGCCGCGCAGTACGGACCGGTACCCGAAATGCAGGTTGGGGCGGTAGGTCTCGGGGCCGGTACCCGCGAACGTGAGAACCCGCCCAACCTTCTGCGCGTGTTTGTGGGCGAGGAGGCATCCCCCGGTTCGGTGGATTCCGCCGTCGAGCTGAGCTGTAACGTGGACGACTGCACCGGCGAGATAATCGCCGCGACGATAGAGAAACTGCTGGCGTCGGGCTGCCTGGATGCCTGGGCCACGCCCATCATCATGAAAAAGTCCCGTCCGGCCTGGACGCTTTCGGCGCTGGCCGAGCCTGCCGACGTAACGGAGGCCGAGCGGATAATCTTCCGCGAGACCACCACATTCGGCGTACGGAAAAGGACGCTGTCGCGGTCCAAGCTCCAGAGGCGACACGAGACGGTCGAGACGCCCTACGGGCCCGTACGCGTCAAACTGGCGGTGCTGGATGGGCAAGTGCTGACCGCCTCGGGTGAGTTTGCCGACTGCTCCAGGGCGGCCGAGGCGCACGGCGTATCGGTAAAGGAAGTCATGGCGGCCGCAATTGAAGCTTACCGTTCAGGGAGGGGTCGATGAGTTGGGAAATGTTTCGCCTCGTCGCCGCGTTGGTTTGCGTCGCGGCAAGTCTTGTGATTCTTGCATTCCTGCTCGTTCGTCGCCTGAGGCGTCGTCCGCCGGCCGCTCAGACGTCGCTGGGAATGCGTCGCCTGCACGCCGAGGTCGCCGAGCTTCGCAACCGGCTCGATGAGATACGCGCCGTGTTGAGCGACGACCTGGACGCCCGCAGCGACGCCCTCAAAGACGCCTGCCGCGAGGCCGACCGACGTATCGCGGAGCTTCGGCGGCTGACCGGAAGCGGGCGGCAGGCCGACGCACCGCAGTCGCCGGACTGTGGTGGACGGGAGGGACAGGAGATCATGCGGCTGAGTCGTCAGGGGCTGGAGCCGGTCGAGATAGCCCGGCGGATGAAGATGCCGGTGGGCGAGGTGGACCTGGTCCTGCGCCTCCGGCAATCGGTTGAGCAGAGGTAACGCGGGGGGCAACTCAAGGAGCGGCGATGACGGTATTGGCGGCTGTGCTTGGTGTGCTTTCGACCTTGGTAACACTGGTGTGGGTGTCGCGCCACCTTATGATCCAGCGCCAGAAAAACGCCGAGGTCCTTTCGCCGGCGTCCCCCGGCCTCGACGGGGACGCGCCGTTTGTAAGCGTCATGGTCGCGGCCAAGGACGAGGCCGAGAACATCGAGACCTGCCTTCGCACGCTGCTGGCGCAGGACTACCCGAATTTCGAGGTCATAGCCGTCAACGACCGCAGCGACGACGATACCGGCGCGATGATCGACCGTCTTGCCGCCGAGGACGAGCGTCTTCGCGCGATACACATTGAGGAACTGCCCGAGGGATGGTGCGGCAAGAACAACGCCATGGCCCACGCGGTGGCGGAGGCCCGGGGCGACTGGCTCTGCATGACCGACGCCGATTGCAGCTATGCGTCCGGTCACACACTCTCGGCCGCCGTTCGATACGCCCACGACAAGCAGGCGGATCTGTTGAGTATCCTGCCGAAGCTCGAGATGCACGGGTTCTGGGAGCGGGTAATCCAGCCGGTATGCAGCGGCGTGATGATGATCTGGTTCCATCCGGACAAGGTCAACAACCCGGACAAGCCCAACGCCTATGCCAACGGCGCGTTCATGTTGATGCGACGGGAGGCCTACGAGGCCGTGGGAGGACACGCCGCCGTCCGCGACCGCGTGAACGAGGACATGCACATGGCCGACCATGTCAAGCGGCAGGGATTGCGCCTGCGCGTGGTAACCAGTAAGGACCTTTACTCCGTGCGAATGTACGAGTCGCTGGGGGCGATTCTTCGCGGCTGGAGCAGGATATTCTTCGGCACGTTCGGCACGCTCAAGCGGTTGACGCTGTCGCTGACCGTGATGCTGGTTATGGGCTTGCTGCCTTACGCGGCGGCTGTGCTGGGTTTCGCGGCGGTAGGCGCCGGCTGGCAGCCGACGGGGCTGTGGTGGTTCTGTGGCGTGGCGGGAGCGGCGGCGGTCGTCATGCAGATAAGCGTTATCTTCCGCTATTACCGCCTGCTGGAAGGTTCGCCAATCCTGGCATGGACATATCCTATCGCCTGCGGCATTGTCAGCGGGATATTGCTACGGTCGCTCAGCAAACTGCGACCTGGCGCAAAGGTTACCTGGCGCGGCACGAGCTATTCGTCGTAAGGGGCTATCTGTTAGAGCCGACCTACGCGTGGGCCAGGGCTGATTCGAGGGCTTCGTAGAAAGGAGTCGGGTCCGGCTCGAATTCCAGCGTATGTGCCCCGCCAAGCTCCACCACCACGTCCCGGCCGGCCGTGAGGCGCCCGACCACTTCCCGGGTGCGGTGGTTGTCCACTATGCGGTCGCGGTCGGCGAGTATGAGCGTGGTTTCACAACATATTGCTCCACGCGGGCGTGTCCGAAGGTAACGGTCCAGCTTGCGGCTGACATATAGGAACCTGGCCGTCGCCCGGCGCAACGAGAGGTGGTCGTTGCGGATGAACTGCTTCATGGGTTCGTTGTCCGTGAACAGTTCCACGTCGCTCAGAGGTATCTCAAAGAGCCGCTCGGGTGACAGCAGAAGCGACAAAGCCACCCGCAGCTTCACCCCCACGGAGACATCCACCTGCGGCACTATGCCGGGCGCGACCAGCACCAGCGAGGCCAGGCGGCTGGAGCGGTCCTTTTCGCAGGCATAGGCGGCCGCCAGCTTTCCTCCCCAGCTTACGCCCAGCAGGTGTACCCGCTCGCAGCCGGTCGAGTCGGCGGCAAAGCCGACGGCCCGGTCCACATCGTCCAGGAGCAGGTCCACCGAAGGCGCGTCGCCGCGGTGTTCGCTGTCGGCGCCGCTGCCGCGACGGGTCACGGCGAAGACCTCCCTGCCCTGCCTGGCGAGATGTTCGCACGACCCCGTGAACCAGCCCGGATGCGACTGGATGCCGTGCAGATATACCACGGGCGGCCCCGAGCGGCGTCCGGAGGGAATATAGTGGTACGTATCGCTGCGGTGCCCGTCGGCAAGCTCCAGGACCTGGCGCCGGATGGTGGTGCCATCGTCGGGCTGACGGGCCTTTGGAAGAGGCATTATGTCGGAGTCGCTGGGACTCATAATCTCGTTAAGACGGTCTCGGCCGGGACCGATGAGAAGTCTGGAGGCAGGTAGCGACCATGGCCACCATCGATAATCATGCCCGGCCCCTTGGGCAGGGAGAACCCCGCAACGCGCTGCGGCGGCGTCTGTTCGCAACGCGCCCGCGCCGCGTGGTCCTGGCGCTTATCGTGGTCTGGGTGGTCAGCGTCTTCGATGTCCTGTTCACGTTTCTGGCACACCAGATTGGCGGTTTCCAGGAAGCCAACCCCATGGCGCGGGAGTTCATCCACGCCCTGGAATCCCTGGTCGTTTACAAGATAGCGACCGTCGGCCCGGCTTCGCTGCTGCTCCTTCTGCTGTGGAACCGCAAACTCACCGAGATTGCCTGCTGGATCGGGTGCGGCTGCTATCTTCTTCTTTCGCTTCTGTGGGTCGTTTACTTTGCGTTACTGTAGCTTCCGGCCGCGGGCGGGGCTTGCGCCCCTCGGCCAGCGGGCCGAACGGCTGGGGGACCCTTTCCCGCTTTTCACCATGCTCAAAGGGCCTGCGGGACAGCAATATCGGCCGCCGCTGTCCGACATTCACCAGCAGACCAATGGCCGCACAACTGACTACCAGCGATGAGCCGCCGTAGCTCAAAAACGGCAGCGTCATACCCGTTACCGGAAGTAGTCCCATTGTCACGGCGAGGTTAACGAACAACTGCGACAGCAGAAGGCCTATCACCCCCACCGCCAAGAGCCGTCCGAACGCATCGTGGGTGACGGCCGCTATCTCGGCTCCAAATACCAGAATCACCGCGTAACCCCCCAGCACCAGCACGCACCCCAGGAAACCCCATTGTCCTGCGATGACGGAGAATATGAAATCCGTGTGGTGTTCGGGGAGTATGCGGACGAAGTGCCTGGCGGTCTCGTTGTCGAGCTTCTGCCCGGTAAGCCCGCCGGAGCCCATGACGAGCTTGCTCAGCCGTAGCTGGAAACCGGCGTCCTGCGCGACGGCGGGGTCGCCCTGTCTCAGCCAGCCGGCAATCCGGCGTACCTGGTGGTCGCGCATGCCGCGAACGATAGCCGGCACCACCACGTACTCCGCCCCCGGCCGGCCGAAGCTGGTGTACGCGATGAGTCGGCGTGCGTCCTTGTGTCGCTCGCCCATATCACTGGTGAGTTTCTGTGGCAGAGGCAGCGCAACCAGCACGGTGGCCACAGCTATGATCCCCAGCAGATGGCGGAGTTTGGCGCCGGCCATGAAAAGCATGAAATAGAGTGTCGGCAGCAACAGCAGCGTAGTGCCGAGGTCCGGCTCGACGAGTATCAGCCCCATGGGTATGAACGTCAGCACGAACGGAACTATGAGTCCGCGCAAACGCCGATAGTGATCTCCCTGGCGGAGATACCACGCCAGCATCACGATGAGCGCCAGTTTTGCCAGCTCCGAGGGCTGAACGCGGAAGACCTTCAGGTCGATCCACCGTCTGGCCCCGCTTACCGGCGGCAGCAGCAGCACCACTACCAGCAACACCAGAGTAACTGCAAAAAAGAGGTATGCTACACCGCCAAGTCGGCGATAAGGCACGATGGTTGCGGCGATCATGACGATTATGCCGGCGGTCGCATAGATCGCTTGTCGTGCCGCTATGCCGGACAGTTCCGGGTCCGCACGCTCCGCCGCATGCAGCGCGGCCAGGCCGATACCTATCAGCGCAACCGTCGCCAGCAGTATGGGCCAGCTCGTGTAGCGGAAATATCGTCTCAGTCCTTCGTTCACGGTTCGTCTATTTCAGATGGTCATAGCGGCCGCTGTTGAGAATACGCAGCAGGTCGACCGCCACAGGTCCGGCGGTTGCCGACCCGCCTTCCTCGGAGTATTCCACGACTATGGCGTAGGCGAACTGCGGCTCATCCGCAGGCGCAAAGCCGGCGAACCATGCCATGTCCCCGCTGCGGACCACCTGCCCGTCAACAACCAGCGGCGACGCCTGGGCCGTGCCCGTCTTGCCGCAGGAGTTGCGGAACTGGGGAGCGTCGCGGAATACCCTGTAGGCCGTGCCGTTCGGGTCGCCCACCACCTTCCTCATGCCCTCCCGCACCGCCCGAAAGCAGGTTTCGTCGATCTCCACCTGACGACGCACACGTTGCGGACCTCCCTCCAGTGAGAGCACCGGCGACATGAACCGCCCGTTACGCGCTATGGTAGCCATGGCGTTGGCCACGTGCAGCGGCGTCGTCGATATCAGCCCCTGGCCGATGGCCACAAACCACGCATCGCTACGTCTGGCGCGGCGGCTGCGGTTCTCCGCTATCCATTGCGGCGTGGCGACCAGTCCGGCTCTTTCCTCGGGCAGACCCGTGCCCGGCTTGCGCCCGTAGCCCATCTGACTGAACGTATACGCCAGTGGTCCCAGACCGAGGCGATCGCCCACCTCGTAGAAGAACACGTTGCAGCTATGCTTGATGGCCTCGACCACCGCCAGCGGTCCGTGCCCCTGCCTGTACCAGCATGCCGGGCCGTCCGAGCCGTACCTGCCGTGACAGGTGATGGTCTCCCGCAGCGAAATCACGCCGTTGTGCAGGCCCGCCAGCGCCGAGACGGGCTTGACCGTGGAACCGGGCGGGTACATGCCTCCGACGGCACGGTGCAGAAGGGGCAGGAATACGTCGTCTTCTATCAGTTCCTCGTAATCCCGCTGGTAGCGGTTCAGGTCGTACGTCGGGACCGAGACCATCGCGAGGACCTCTCCGGTAGGCACCGAAAGCACCACTATGCTGCCGGTATGCCCGCGGTCGGTCAGCAGAGCAGCCAGCTCGCGCTGAAGCTCTATGTCTATGGTCAGGTGCACCGGCCTGCCCGGCTCGGGAGAAACCTCCTCCAGCAGATGCTCGCTGCGGTTGACGCGCTTTATCTGCTGGTAGCCCCGACGGCCGCGGAGTATGTCCTCGCACATCTTCTCTACGCCGGCGATGCCGTACCTGTCGTCGTCGTGGTAGTACTCCCGCAGACGGGTTTCGCGATCCGATCGCCCGAAACGGCTGTTGAGTCGTTCCTGCGTTTCGGCCGTTACCGGCCCGGTAAGCCCGATGATGTGGCAGGCCGTCGCCCCGTAGGGATAGTACCGGACGTGTCCCGGCAGCACCGACGCCCCCACCATCTCGTCCAGTCGGGCCTTAAGCTCAACCGCCGTGCCTTCGTCAAGCCCCGTCACCACCGGGTGTGCCTGCTGCTCTTCCTCGATGGGTTGCCCGACAATCTCCCTTATCCGGTTTACACGACTTACGATGCGGTCAATTGTCTCGTCGAGATCATCACCGTTGGCGGCTGCAAGCTCGCGGGCCATGCGCCACGTCCGCTGGGCGCGGCGGTCGTAAATTCCGGCCGCCGTGTCCATGTCCACCTGCTGCTCGCGGGCAATCTGCCTCTGCTGATTCATCCGCCACCGCCTCTGGTCCGTCAGGAAGCGGTAGTCCAGGCAGAAGTTGTCGGCCCGCCTGTCCATGGCCAGCACGCGTCCCCTGCGGTCGAATATGGTTCCCCTGGCCGCCGGCAGCAGGCGGATGCTGCGCAGCGATTCCTCGGCCTCCCGTCGGTACATCTCCCCCTGGACGAGCTGAAGCTGCGCCAGTCGGGCGGTCAGGCCCAGCAGCGCCACGGCCACCAGGGCAAGGAAGATTTTCAGTCGGCGCTTATACACAGGTCGAAATCCGCCCCGCAATGTGCATCGGTTGTCATCGGGCGGGGGTTTACGCTTCTACCGGCCAATACGGGACCGTCTCGCCGGTGATGTCGTGACGAACCATCGCCTTAAACGCTTCATGGCTGCGTAGCCCAGGGGCGACAGCAGAGCCGTGTACACGGCCAGCGCGCCCGCCTGCATCCATAAGCGCCCGTACCTTTGCCAGCTCACCTCGCCGAAGCTCAGCAGGGACTGAAGGGTAATCCACAATCCATGGGCTATGGCGCAGAAGAGCAAAGCCAGAAGCATCTGTGTTGCTTTGCGCTCCTGGAAGACCGCCTCCCGCATCTGAAAGAGCACCGCCGCGGCGAAGGCGTAGCCCAGGGCCATCGGTCCCACGGCGGTTGCGCCGCCCGGGCCGCCGGCCGCGGACAAATCCACCGCGAAGCCCAGCATCCAGCCGCAGAGCATGGCGTCGGCGAAGGTCGGCGCGTGCAGCGCCAGGAACACCGCCGCAATCGCGACCAGGTCGGGGCCGACGGCGCCGATGGGTGTGTCGCTCACAGTCAGCACGTCGCCGAGTGTCGCCTGCAGAAGCACCAGCATGTACGCCAGGATAATCAGCACCACCCACCGCATCAGCGTGCCCCCCTCATGCCCGGCGGCGGGGCGATTATGTAAACGTCGCGTAAAGAGCTGAGGTCCTCAAAAGGTCTGATGCGCACCGTGACCACCTGCGGGTCTTCCGGGTCCGGCTCTACCGACTCGACACGCCCGACGGGGATACTGATGGGCAGCATGTGATCATCGCCCGTCGTCATTACCCAGTCGCCGGGCTTGACATTGTGGTAGGCCGTGACGTTACGAGCGGCCATCAGTTCGGTCCCGTCGCCTTCGACCCAGACGGGGATCGGCTCGTTGTTGCTCTCGTTGAGCTGGTCTTCCACAGCCGATCCTTCCCGGTCCACAATTACGGTTCTTCCGTCCGGGATGCGCCTTATGTGCGAGGCCATGGCGAATGCGGGATCCGTAACCAACTGAACGCGGGCGGTGAATGCACCGGTCTCGTCGGTGGTTCTGCCGACCATTGCCTGGAGCGTAATGGCCGCCAGCCCCTTCTGAAGCGCCTTGGCGCGGTTGGTATGCACCAGGCGCGTGGTGACCCAGGCGTCGGCCGACGCCCCGGCCGATGTGCCGGCGTTAACCAGACGCGTTCTGCCGTAGGGCAGCGATTCGCTAAGCACCACACGTGCCGGTATCAGCCGGTCGGACAGCACATCCGACGTGGGTGCGTACATCTTGCTGATGTGGTCGCTGGTCCGCAGGAACTGCCGCAGACGGGCGTTCTCACTCGCCACCGACACCAGTTGCCGCTCAAGCGCTTCACAACGCTCGGCAAGCTGTCGGGCTTCCTCCGCCGTAAGCCCTCCGGAACCTATGGTCTTAAGCTCCGACTTAAGGGCTGTTGAAAGGTACATTCCCGCGTCGCCCACCGGCGCCAGGGCGTATCCCACCGCACGCCGCAACGGCCCGGCGACATGCCCGCCCAGTAGAGAGCACGCCATCGCCGCCACCATCAGAGCGATAAGCACACGCGGCTTCGTGACGTTCCCTGAAAACCTCATGACGACTCGTCGGCTCCGTCCGTAAAGACATGATGATGATACCGGCCGCTACGACACCAGACAACACCCGTTGCGTCCGAACCGGCCCCGCCGATGCTACGGGCTGCGTGTCTCGCGCAGGCAACGGTCGATACGCGCCAGCGTCCGCTGGCGGCCGAGTATAACCAGCGTTTCGAATATCGAAGGACTGACGGTGCTGCCGGTAACCGCCACACGCACCGGCTGGGCGACCTTGCCCATGCCCAGTTCGTTGCGATCGCAATAGCCGCGGATCACCGCCTCCAGCGCCTCGCCCGTCCATTCGCAGTCGGCGAATTGCTCCCGCAGCTCCTCCAGTACGGCAAAGCCGGCGCCGTCGCCCTTCTGGAGCACCTTTTTGACGGCCTTTTCGTCGAACTCGTAGGCGTCGTCGGCCACGAACAGAGCGCGGCACTTCGCCTCGATGTCCGCGAACGTCCGAAAGCCCTTGTTCGCACGAACCAGCAGCCGCAGCAGCTCCTCATCGTCGGAGGGTATCGACGTTTCGTTCAGGGACAGGTAATCCTTCAGCCCCGCGACCAGCCGGTCCTCGTCGGCCTCGGCTACAGCGTCCGTGTTGAACGCCAGCAGCTTTTCCCGGTCGAAGCGGGCGTCGGATTTGCCTATCCGCTCGACGCTGAACAGCTCGATCATGTCGTCGAGCGTGAGTTTTTCGCGGTTTCCGCCGGGCCGCCAGCCCAGCAGGACCAGGAAATTCAGCAGCGCCTCCGGCAGGTAGCCGTTGCGGCGGAACTCGAACACCTCCACCGCCCCGTCGCGCTTGGAGAGTTTCCGACCCTCCATGTCGGTAATCAGCGGCAGGTGGCAGTAGCGCGGCTCCGCCAGACCCAGCGCCGCGCGCAGCGCGGCCTGCCGCCAGGTCTGACCGAGAAACTCCTGCCCTCGCATCACGTGTGTCACGCCCATCAATGCGTCGTCGATGACGTTGGCGAGGTGGTATGTCGGCCAGCCGTCGCCCTTGCGGATTATGAAGTCGTCCATCTCCTCCGGGGGTATGGTGACAGGCCCGAAGGCGTCGTCGTGGATGGTTACCGCCTCGCGCGGACAGACAAACCGCACCACCACCGGCCGACCCTCGGCCCGGGCTTTCTCGGCGTCTTCGTCTGTCGGAAATTGCTCCGGCCGCGGGTAGTGGAAAGTACGTTTCCCGGCCCGGGCCTGCTCGCGCATCGCGTCCAGTTCCTCGGCCGTGTCGAAGGCATAGTACGCCTTCCGCTCAGCCAGCAGCCGCTCCACGTAAGGCCGGTATATTTCCAGCCGTTCGCTCTGGCGGTATGGGCCGTTCGGTCCGCCGAACTCCACACCCTCGTCCCAGTCCAGACCCAGCCAGCGCAGGTCCTCTACGATTTTCGCGACGGCATCCTCGACGTGCCGGGCGCGGTCGGTGTCCTCGATGCGCAGCAGGAAGGTCCCGCCGCTTTGACGGGCGACCAGGAAGCTGAACAGCGCGGTCCGTGCCCCGCCGACGTGCAGATGACCCGTCGGGGACGGCGCGAAACGCGTCTTGATTTTGCCTTCGGAACTCTCAGCCAACGCGGACTCCTTCGCCGAAACGCTTTGCCGGGAAAAGAGCGTAGCCGCGAGGCGTATGTTTTGCAACTTCCGCCGCAGCTTCGGCCGTTGTATTGACGGGTCGGAAGAAAGCTAGGCCACGGCTTCAGCCGTGGTATCACGCGGAGTATGGTTTGTATACTGGAGGGCGTTTCAACGCCCTTCCCAAAACTCCTGCCGGTCGTCGAAAGCCCGTTGAAACGGGCTGGATACATGAATATTCTCCCGCCCTCTATACCACGGCTGAAGCCGTGGCCTGATATGGATTGACAATTCAACCCCGCGCAGAG
>JBNGDC010000037.1:0-28643 GCA_049975485.1 Phycisphaerae bacterium
ATCGTACCTGGCGCGGAGCTGGGCGTATTTTCTCGGCAGGGCCTTCTCCAGCGTGGGTATCGGCACCACGCCGCTGATGGAGCGGACCTCGCCGGTGCGCGCATCCAGCTCGATCGTACCCCGGGTCGCGTCCGTGCCGACGGCGCCGCTCTGCTCAAAGCGTATCTCGTAGGCATCCTCGCCCAGCGGGACCATGGACATTTCAACGGCCGTTTCGCTTACCGTCTGACGAAGCCGACCGTCCTTCTCGACGACCCGCAGGCGACCGTCGCGCACGCGTACGCTGGCCTGGGCACCGCCCTCAGGCGTAGTCGGCCTGCGGGCGGCCGCAAACAGTCGTGACGCATTGTAGGAATCCGTCCGAACGTCGTGCTCCAGAGTCACCACAGGCGACATGCACACTATCTCGGTCGGTTCAAGATGCCCGTTTACGAACAGCCCCCAGGGACGATGCCGCAGCAGAACCGTCGAAGCGCGGAAGAACGGTTCAGGCGCGGCCTCTCCGGGCACCTGCACGCTTACGCCCTTCAGCTCCACAGGCCCGAAGAGACTGAAACTCGCGTGCTCGATCCGCACGACCCCTCCCGTGACTTCGCTGAGGTAATCCCCGGCAAGCTTGCGGACGCGCCGGTCGTTGGTGGCGTACCAGTAGGCGTACACCACCGCCAGCAACAGCGCCAGGACCAGCAGCCCCACGCCCCGTCTATGCGGAGAGACATACCGCCAGAACCGTCGCCGCCGGCGCGGCAGCCAGCGGCGAGTGGCGGAGAGGATTTTCGTCAATTTACCCATGCCGGCTTGCAACACACGGACCGTCCGCGGCCCGGGCGCCACGAACGCCATTATAAGAATCCACCCCCTACCGATGCGACGTGTTCCCTTTCGGCTCTTTCGACGGTGGGGGCTTCAGCCCCAGCACGTCGGCCGAGTCGCCTATCGCACAGGCCAGTTGCGGTGCGTCGAGACCGTCCCGCAGACGCAGTATCAGTCCCCTGCGTTGCGGCGAGATGAAAAGGTAGCGACATACCAGTCCCATCCGCCAACGCGCCGCCTCATCCTCCGGACCATCGCCACTGAGCCGCCGCCGGGCACTTACCAGCAGCGAGTCCAGTTTCGCCTCCTCCGGCGGATACGCCAGCACCTCCGCGGGCGTAACTCGCCGGCAGTCGGCGAAAAAGACTTTCGCCTTCCGAGCCGTATATGGCTGGACGAGTACGAAGCGGAATTCCTCCAGCGGCGCGACGTGCTCAAAGTCCGACTCGTCCAGCTCGGCCAGTCGGTCCAGTCGGGCCTTGCAGGCGGCCGCCTGCTCGAACCGCAGCGCCTCGGAAGCTTCCCTCATGCGCCGTCGCAGTTCTTCGATATGCCCGCGGCGCCTTCCCACGGCGAAGTCGGCCGCCTCCGCGACCACGCGGCGATACTCTTCCATCGTAATCCGCCCGTAACAGGCGCCCAGGCAGCGGTCCATCTGACCGTACGCGCAAGGCCGACCGTGCGGCGCCTTCCGCAGAGTCCGCATGTCACGGCAGAGATAGAAACCGTCGCGGATGACATCGCAGAACCGCTGGGCGCTCTTTCCGCCTGGGAAGGGTCCCAGGTACCGGCCGCGGGCCTCGCCGGGCCGACGCGTCCGCTCGAACCTGGGAAATTCCGCCTGCGGGTCCACGTGTACGAACCACGCCGGCTTGAAGGCGAGCATGTCGGTGTACTCATCGGGCCAGTAGCGCCGCGCCAGCTCGAAGAAATACAGGTCGGTCTCGAAATGGCCGGCGGCGAGCTTCCACGCTACGCGAGACGTGACCTTGCCGAGGTCGGGCATGTTGCGCCGGGTTTCTTCGTCGGGTGTGAGAATACGGCCTCGCACGCGGGAACGCATGTCGGCGGCGGGCAGCAGTTGTATGGGGTGTTCGTCGTGGCCGCTGAGCAGTGCTACTCCGCGACGCGGCGGAATTCGTGAGAGAAGCTCATCCGACAGCGGCGGAACGCCTTTGACCTCGCCGTCGAATTCTTCGGTAATCTCGGACATGGTCGCGCCCGCGCGTGCGGGCTTAGCCGCTCACAGCCACATGCCGGTGATTCGCCCCTCGTACACCATCGCCCCATCGACGAACGCCTGCGTATCTCCGATACAGCGGCGCCGGCGCATTTCCACCATGCGGCCCAGCAGGACAATCCTCTGTCCCGGAACCACCGAGCCGCGGAACTTCACACCGTCAACGGCGCCGAAGCCCAGAAACTCCCCTTCCGGCTCATCGCTCATCGCATAGTAACTGACGAGTTGGGCGGCCGATTCGATCATCAGCACACCGGGGAACAACGGCCGGCCCGGTATGTGCCCGCGAACCCAGAACTCATCGTCGCGGACCTCGCGGAAGCCGACCATACGTCCCTGCTCGCGGTCGATGTAGCAGATGCCGTCAAGCTGCTGGAACTCGTAGCGGTGCGGGTTGACCTGGTAGATTTCGTCCCGCGATATCAGCACGTTGTCGGTGTCGATGTGCGAAAAGTCAAACAGTGGTTGGGGCGGCATGTTCGTGCCTTCCGGCCCGGCCGATTCACCGGGTAAACACGCTTAATTGACCATTCCCTTTGCCGCCGAGGCGGCGAACGTGAGGTAAACCTAGCAACGCCGCGGCGCGCGGTCAACGCCTAATCGCCCGCGCTGCCCGCCGACCTACTCGAACATCAATCGCCTCAGCATCGCGGGTATATCCGTGACGGCGGGATCTTCGGTCTCGACAGGCAACTCACACGTACCCGCTACAGCGCAGGCATCCTCGGGCGCGATATCCGCGCGGCCGCGACCGGCGCGAACGCGCGAGGGGTCGGGGTCGATATCGCCCGGGTCTTCGCCGGCGAAAAGCTCGCATGGGTCGTAACCGACCTTCCCCGCGAAGCCGGGGCGGCGTGCCTCCAGCGGAGGCGTATCGTCCAGTCGCCACCATTGGTACGCCAGCCAGGCATCGGCGGCCGCTATCGCCACGCGCTCGCCGGCGCGGTCATGACCCAGCCCCGGCTCGAAAAGTTCGCTCCGCGAGCACACCCTTTCGATGGCGGGGTCCTCGGCCACAACACTCTGGGCGTCGTCGGCAACTGTCTCATCGTCGCAATACAGATGCGCCACCTGATGGTCCACCACCGCAACCGCCCGCGAGCGGTCCAGGTCCACCACCGGCCCCTCGGGCGTCCGGACAAGCTTCAGCAAACCGGCGCGATGCAGCCGTTCGTTGGGCAGTCCCACGCGCGAGACCCCGGTATAGCCGCCGTTGCCGACAAACACCGTCTCGCCGCCGGCCGCCGATACGTCCTCGGCCAGCCGGGCTGCGAACCCGCACACGCCTTCCAGCGCCTCCGCCGCCTGGGGTGATTCCGGTCCGTGGCGTATTAGCTCGAAGTTCACCCCCGGCAGATGCACCCACATCAGGTCGATCGGGCGCTCCCGCATCAGCTTGCCTGCGGCGGAAACTATCCACTGCCCGGCCCGCCAGGAAGCGTCCGGACCGGCGAAGCCACACGGATCGGCCTTTCCCAGCTCGGCAACGAGACGCCTTCCGAGGTCAACCGGCTGGGATATCGCCCTGCCGCACGACGAGCCGTAGCTGCTGACCCCCACCACCATGTCGGCCGCGCCGGCCAGCGGATGATAGCAGAACAGCATCGCCACCGTCGGACGGGCCGGGAGGTGGCGGCTCTGCCAGAAGCGTTTCTTGTTCAGCAGCGTGTTGGAGCGTTCATCCAGCCCCAGGTGCCTGCTCTGCCGCCGGAACACACCGCCGCCGACAATCCCGTGCACACCCGGACCGACGCCCGTTGTCATCGACGCCTGGACCACGGGCGGGACCGAGGGGAAGACGGTTTTCAGAGACTGCGGCGGCGAGGCCGGCGAGCCTATCCACCCCGCCGAGGCGCTCGCCAGCAACCGTGGGCTGACGCCCGCCGCCTCTATCACGCAGACTTTTCTCATCGCAGCAGACCCCGACTTGGCGTTACGCTCGGTCATGGCATTGATAATGTAACCCTAACCGCACCGACACGCGATTACAAACAGTCCAACCTGCCCCGCCCTTCCGAACGGGCGAGCGGCTCTAAACTTGACTTCCGGGGTCGTCGAAGAGTACGTCGGGGCTTGACAAACCCCATACCGGCCCGAATGATGAGCCGCCTTTTGCTCGTGGCCGGAATAAGCGGAGATGCTTTATGGCTGAGTCGCAAGGCGCCCCCGGAAAGCGGAAGTCCAAAACCGGCGGGCGAGGCAAGACCTCGTCCAAGCGGTCGAACCGCGCCCGCAGCTCATCCGCCCGGAGCAACGGCCGCGCGCTGGTGGTGGTGGAATCGCCCGCCAAGGCACGGACCATAAACCGCTATCTGGGCGACGATTACGTAGTAAAGGCATCAATGGGGCACGTCCGCGACCTGCCGAAGAAAGAAATCGGCGTAGCCGTGGATAAAGACTTCACGCCCACCTACCAGCCGCTGCCCGGCCGAAAGAAAGTACTCGACGACCTCCGCAAGACCGCCCGCAACGCGCCCAGCGTGTATCTGGCGACGGACCTCGACCGCGAGGGCGAGGCCATCGCCTGGCATCTGAAGGAGGCCCTTGGTCTGGACGAGCAGCGCGCCAAGCGGGTCGTTTTCAATCAGATTACCGCCGACGCCATCCGCCAGGCGTTCGCCGACCCGCACGACGTTGACATGAACAAGGTCAACGCCCAGCAGGCGCGTCGCATACTGGACCGCATCGTCGGCTACATGATCTCGCCGCTGCTGTGGCGGAAAGTCGCCCCGGGGCTATCGGCCGGGCGGGTCCAGACGGTGGCCGTGCGTCTGATAGTCCAGCGCGAGCGCGAGATAGAGGCCTTCCAGCCCGAGGAATACTGGCGGATATCGTCCATCTTCACATCCGATACGGACGCCGCCGGCGAGCTGGGACGCGCTTGGCGCGAACTGCTGGCACAGCGCGACGAGGACGGCAAAGGCCCGACCCAGGCGCAGAAGCAGGAGTTCCTCGCCGACCGCGGCGCGTTTGAGGCGGAGCTTGTCGGCATCGACGGCGAACGGTTCAAGGTGGAGAAGTCCGACGAAGCCGTAGAGGTGGCGAAGTCGCTGGGGTTGACCGTCGAAAAGCTCGAACAGAGCGAAGACGAGGAAGCCAAGCCCCCGGCCAACAAGCTGGTCACCGTTCACGGCCACGTGGGCGAGGAAGCGCCGGAATACACCGTCCGCAACGTCAAACAGCGGGAAAGCCGCTCGCGTCCGCCGGCACCGTTCACCACGGCATCGATGCAGCAGACGGCGTCGGTGCGGCTGCGGTTCGCGGCGTCGCGGACCATGCGGATCGCCCAGCAGTTATACGAGGGCGTCGAGGTGCCGGGCGAGGGAAGCGTCGGTCTGATTACGTACATGCGTACCGACAGTACCAATCTCGCCAACGAGGCGGTATCCGCTGTGCGGTCGTACATCACGGAGCAGTTCGGCGATGCATACGCGCCGGAGAAGCCGAACCGGTTCACCTCGGCCGCCAGGGCACAGCAGGCGCACGAGGCGATCCGACCGACCGACGTTACCCGCACGCCGCAGAAACTGCGCGACGTGCTGGACCGCGACCAATACCGGCTGTACGAGCTTATCTGGAAGCGCTTCGTCGCCTGCCAGATGTCGCCGGCCGTCTGGAAAGTCACCGAGGCCGAGATCGTCGCCACCACCACCGACGGACAGCACGAGGCGGTCTTTAAGGCGATGGGGCGACGGCTGGCGTTCGACGGATACATGAAGGTCGCCGGAATGCCCAAGAGCGGTGAGCAGATACTGCCGGAGCTATCGGACGGTCAGCCGGTCGCGCCGGCCGCCATCGAACCGACGCAGCACTTCACCCAGCCGCCGCCGAGGTACACCGAGGCGTCGCTGGTAAAGGCGCTGGAGGCCGAGGGCATAGGCCGACCCAGCACATACGCGCAGATTATCCAGACCATCGAAGACCGCGACTACGTCCGCCGCGAGGACCGCAGCTTCCATCCGACCGACCTGGGCACGCTGGTGACCGACAAGCTGGTCAAACACTTCCCGCGCGTATTTGACGTGCGATTTACCGCCCATCTGGAGGATGAGCTGGACCGGGTCGAAGAGGCCGAGATCGACTGGGTCTCGGTGCTGCGGGAGTTCTACGAGCCGTTCAAGGCCAACCTGGAGGCCGCCGGCGAGAACATGGTTCACGCCAAGGCCGAGCAGGAACCCAGCGACTACGTCTGCGAGAACTGCGGCAAGCCGATGGTGTACCGCTTCAGCAAGAACGGCCGCTATCTCGCGTGCACGGGCTACCCGGAATGCAAGACCACCCACCCGGTGGATGAGAAAGGCCGGAAGATCGAACGCAAGGAAGTGGACGTACCGTGTCCTGTCTGCGGCAAAAGTCCGATGATCCTCCGGCGGAGCCGGTACGGTCCGTTCCTGGGTTGCAGTGACTACCCCGACTGCAAGGGCACCATGCCGGCGACCAAGGACGGCAAGCCCGTAAAGACGGTCAAGCCGGAGGAGATCAAGGAGACCTGCGACGTCTGCGGCGCGCCTATGGAGGTGAAGTTCAAGGGTCGGCGGGCGTTTCTGGGCTGCTCGCGGTATCCGGACTGCAAGAACACAAAGAAGCTGCCGGAGGGCGTTCGCGTCGAGCCACCGCCGAAAGCCAAGCCCAGAGAAGCCGGCGTCAACTGCCCCAAGTGCGGCAAGCCGATGGTCATCCGCACCGGCAAGCGCGGCGAGTTCCTGGCGTGCTCGGGCTTCCCCAAGTGCCGCAACGCCATGGACCTCGACAAGCTCGATGAACTCAAGCGTCAGCAGGGCGCCGGCGGCGGCACGGCCGGTAAGACAGAGGACGAAAAGCCCAAGAAATCCACCTCGAAGAAGTCATCGAAGAAGAAATCGTCCGGGAAGAAGTCGTCCAGGAAGTCTTCGAAAAAGTCTGCGAAGAAGCCCACCAAAGACGAGCAGTAGCATACATGAAAGAACGCGGCGGCCGATATCGACCGCCGCGCCAATTCTAAATCCGCGATTCGCGACTCGCGATTTACTTCCAGTCCACCTTCAGCAGGTGCACCGAGCAGGAGATGCACGGGTCGTAGGCCCGCACGAGCATCTCCAGGTCGTGTTCGATCTGGTCCTGTGACCGCTGCTCGATGACCTCCGGCACGTACTTCTGCATGTCCCGGTCGATGTTGCCCAGGTTCATGCCCGTGGGGATGATGCAGTTGGCCTTGGTGCACACGCCGTTGTCGTCGTAGGTGTAGTCGTGGATGAGCAGCCCGCGCGGCGCCTCGGTGACGCCGACGCCTCGGCCGGCCTTGGCGACCACGTTCGGCGCCAGCGTCTTCTCGGACAGGTCCGCGGAGATAAGCTCGTCGAGGCAGTTGACCGCCTCCTGGTAGCAGTGTGCGCTCTCGACCACCTGTGCGGCGTTGTTCAGGTACGGGTTGTAGCACGGCGCCTCGAGGTTCATCGCCTTGGCCGCGGAAGCGCCCAGCTCGTTGAGCTGCGCGCTGTTGTTGTTGAACCGCGCCAAAGCGCCCACCGCGAACGAGTCGTCCACGTTGTAGGCGTGCTTGCTGGTGGAGTGCTGGACGCACTTTTCCTTGATGAACTCCGGATAGTCGCGGTGGTCTATCTGACCGGCCTTGGAGCTTTTCAGCTCGCCGTTGTAGATGGCGTACTCGTCGTCGCGGACCAGAGAGACGTCCTCCCGCTCCCGCTCGAACGCGGGGAACTTGTCCAGCACACTCGCGATGGTATCGACGGTGGCCTCTATGTCGGCGCGGGCGTCGGCGAGGACCTCCTTGAGATGCACCAGGTTCTTCTTCGGCGGGACGTAGGTGAACCCGCCGGGCACAAGGGAGATGGGGTGCACGTGACGGCCACAGAGAACCTCGCAGATGTAGTTCGCGAGTTTCTTGAGCTTCAGCGCCCGCTTGACCACGTCGGGATGCGACGACGCCAGCGGGATAACGCTCGGTGCGTCGAAGGCATCCGGAGCGGCCAGGAAGTAAACGTGCAGAATGTGGCTCTGCATGACCTCCGCGGCGGTAAGCAGCTTCCGCATGGTCAGCGCTTCGGGCGTAAGCTCCACGCCGAAGGCCTCATCGGTCGCCTGAATGCTCGCCAGCGTGTGCGAGACCGAGCAGATGCCGCAGATGCGGCAGGTCAGCAGCGAGGTATCCTGCCACCTCAGGCCCTCGATCATGCTCTCGAAGACGCGTGGCGTCTCGACGATCTCCAACACGCACTTTTCGACCTTCCCGTCGGAGGCCCGCACGACTATGTTCCCGTGCCCCTCCACTCTGGTCAGGTGGTGGACGTTGATGTCCAGTGACTTCGCCATCTTCGGTTCTCCCGAAACTAAGCTTCCTCTATTAACACCGCCTCGCCGCGGGCTGTCGCGCTACTTCTTCTCCACGCGGGCGTCGGCCGGCGGCTGCGAAACGTCGTACACGCCGTTGAACAGTCGGAACTCCGCAAGCACGTCCTCAACGGTAAGACCGAACTCCTCCAGCACGTCGAAGGCGGCCTGGTTGTTCGGGTCGCTGATAAGCCCGCGGCAGGCGTAGCATCGCCCGCCGTAGCTGGGGCACCAGGCGTTGCAGCCCGCCCTCGCCAGCGGACCCATGCAGAACTGACCCTTGTGGAACAGGCACTCGTTCTCGCGGAGCTTGCACTCCACGCAGACCGGGTAGTCCGGTATCCGGGGCGTCCGGCCGGCAAGCAAGCTCTTGACCACCTCCAGGAACTCCTGCTTCGGAATCGGGCAGCCGTGGATCTTGTAATCCACCTTGATCGCCGCGTCGATGGGAAGCGCGGGGGAGGTCTCGTACCAGTCGGCCTTGTCGCCATAGACCGTCTTCATGGACTCCTCGACGCCGCGGAAGTTCTTCAGCACGTTCAAACCACCCGTGCAGGCGCACGCGCCGAGCGCGACCACGATGTCGGCCCTGGAGCGTATGGTCTCCAGACGCTCGCGGTCCGACTCGCGGGTGAACGCACCTTCCACGAACGCGATGTCGTACTTCTCGGCCTTGTCGTCGATCGCCTCGCGGAACTGTACGATGTCCACCGCGTCGAGGATGTCCAGTAGCTCGTCCTCGCAGTTGAGCACCTGGAGCTGGCAACCCTCGCAGCTCGTGAAATCGTGGAACGATATGGTCGGTTTCTTCTCTGCCATCGGCTTTTACTCCTCGCGGCCGGCCCGGCCGCGTCTGTCTCTTGGACCCCGAATCGCGGGGCCTCAGATGCCCTCTCGCAGGCGCATCACCTCGGCGTAGCTGAAAATGGGACCGTCCTGGCAGACATAGACGTTGCGAATCTGACAGTGGCCGCACTTGCCCAGCCCGCACTTCATCCGCCGCTCCAGCGAGCAGTAGATGTTGTTCTTCCGCAGACCCATCGCCAGGGCCTCCAGCACGGTGAACTTAAACATCACCGGCGGTCCGATGATGAACGCCGCCGTGTTGGCCGCATCCGGGCGGCTGATCTTGCGGAACAGCGTGGTGATAACGCCGGTGTTGCCGGTCCAGTTCTCGTCGCCGCGGTCAACGGTCAGCAGAAACTCGCAGTCGTCGCGATCCCGCCAGGCCTCCAGGTCGTCGGCGAAAAGCAGGTCCTGCGGCGTTCTGGCGCCGTAGAGGATCGTCACCCGGCCGAACTTCTCGCGGTTCTCCAGCGCCGAGAGGATGAAGCCGCGGCACGGGGCAAGCCCGAGGCCGCCGGCGACGAACAGCAGGTCCATGCCTTCCATCGCGCTCAAGTCCAGGCCGTTGCCCAGCGGGCCCCGCAACCCGACAGTGTCGCCCTCGCCGAGGTCGTGGATGGCGTTGGTCACGTCGCCGACGTTGCGGATGCACATCTCCAGGTCGTCGCGGCGCCCGGCCCCGGAGCAGATGGAAATCGGCGCCTCGCCCACTCCGAAGACGCTTACCTCCATGAACTGCCCGGGCATGTACTCGATGCCCTTGCCGTCCTCAAACTCGAAGCGGAAGTACTTTTCCTTTTCGGTGAAGTCCTTCGCCTCGACGATGCGTCCCACGCGGGGAAGGTACGGCGAGACCGCCTCAAATTGTTGCGCTGCCTGACTCATTTATGCCTCCTCCCGGCCGGCCGACGCCTCTGCCGCCGCAATGGCCGACTCGTCCGCTATCTGCTGGTACGTCTCGAGAATCGAGATATCCGCCACGCAGTGCACGCTGCACCGTCCGCAGCCGACACAGCCGCTCTTGCCCGTCTGTTCGTAAATGAACTTGCCCTTGCGGAACATCCTGTGCCGCAGCCGGCTGGCGCGGTGCTCGCGGAAGTTCTCGCCGCCGGCGACCTCCGCGAAGGTCCGCAACTGGCAGGAATCCCACTGCCGCATGCGCGAGCCGCTGGTGGCGTCCAGGTTCAGCTTGTCCTGCACGTCGAAGCAGTAGCACGTCGGGCAGACGTTGGTGCAGGTTCCGCAACTGAAGCACCGCCGCGCGACCGCGTCCCAGAGCAGCGAGTCGTAGCTCTCGGCCAGCAGCTCGGGCAGGTATTTGGTGTCGTAAGGGATGCGCTTGACGAGGTTCGTGGCCTTGTCGTTGTCGAAGGCCTGCTTGGCTTTGTGGTCGTCGGACGTCGCCTGGGTGAAAACGCCCGCGGCACGGTAGAGCTTCGAGCCGGCCTCGCTGCCGACCTCCACGTAGTACCTGTCGCCCAGGTCGGTGAGGAACAGGTCGTAGCCGCCCTCGGGCGGCTCGGTGGTCCGCATGTCGGCCATGAACTGCTGCTCGTTGACATAGTTGCGGATGTTCATGCCGACAAGCAGCGTCGCCTTCCGCCGGGCGGCGTAGTAGGTATCGGCCGGCTCGGCGAGCATGGCCGCGTCGGTCGTGGCTATGCCGTGCAGGTCGTAGGGATGCACACCTAAGATTACGGTCGGCTCGGCCTTTATTACCTGCTCGGCGCTGGACGGGTCGCGCCCGCCGAAACGCAGCAGGTCCTCGTACATCGGATGCAGGAACTTCTTGGGCGGAAGGATGGTTATGTCGTAGTCCATCCGAATCCGACCCGCCTCCTCCGGCGTCTCGATGAAATCGAAGGCGAACTGGTGGCCTTTCGCCACCGGGGCGGCCAGTCGATACTCACCCATCAGAAACCGGGCGAAATCGACCAGCTTGTCCTTGGGCAGGATCTGTGGAAGCATCTATACGTCCTTTCTATCGCAGGATGGTTCGCTGCCGCTCAACCGAGCACCTCGGCGACCTTGGCCTTTAGAGTCTCGGCGTCCAGCGGCTTGCGCAGGAACGCCTGCACCGGCAGGTAGTCGCCGGCCTTGTCCGGCTCCAGCACCTCTCCGGTCTTTTCCTCGATGCATGTCAGTATGATGATGGGGATGTCCTTGAGCTTCGGGTCCTCCCGCACGTTGTAGGCCATGTGGAAGCCCTCCGTCTCGGTCTCCATCATCACGTCCAGCAGGATCAGGTCCGCACCTTTCTCCCGCAGCTTCTTCATCCCCTCGGCGGCGCTGCCGGCGGTGTCAACCTCGTAGCCGGCGCCGCGGAGGATGATCTGCGTTGCGTCCTGAATGTCCGGATCGTCGTCAACGATCAGAATTCGCTTCGCCATCTGTGGCTCCTACCTGTTTGTCCTTTCGCAGCGGTACGTATTCCGGATGAGACTTTCCTGCAGTGGGAAACATCCATCCGCTCATAATCGTTCGATGTCCTGTGGCGCGTCGTCGGTTCAGCAGATCCTCGGCAATTCCTCGCCGTACGGCTTCTGGATCACCCGCCTGCCGCCGACGCGGGTGACCATCTCCACCATGGAGCCGGGCCCGCCCACGGTCCCTATGACCGCGGCGCCGGCGGATATCTCGCAGGCGGCGAGCACCTCCCGCGCTTCGTCGGCCGCCTCGCCGTCCACCACCGCCACCAGCTTGCCTTCGTTGGCGGCCGACAGCAGGTCCAGACCCAGCATTTCGGCGGCGGAGACGGCCGAGGGATTCGCCGGGATCGCCGACTCCTCGATTTCCACGTCATATCCGGCGGAGGAGGCAATCTCCGTAAGCGTAGCCGCCAGCCCGCCGCGGGTCGGGTCGCGCATGAACCGCACGCCCTCGCCCAGACGCTCGACCAGCGCCATCGCCGGGCGATGTATCGAGCCGCAGTCGCTCACCAGGTCCGCAGAAAAGCTCAGGCCTTCGCGACGGCTCATCACGGCTATGGCGTGCTCGCCCAACGGGCCGGAGAGAAGCACCCGGTCGCCGGGGCGTATGCGATCGAAGCCCAGTGACGCACCCGGCAGCGGCTCCCCGACGCCCGCGGTGTTGATAATCATCCCGTCGCAGGCGTCGCGCTCCACTACCTTCGTGTCGCCGGTAACGATCGTCACGCCGGCGTTCCGCGCCTCGGCCGCCGCCGACGCCAGGATGCGCCGCAGCAGGTCTATCTCCAGACCCTCACGCAGCACCAGCGCCAAGCTCAGTGCCCGCGGCTTTGCCCCGGCGACGGCAAGGTCGTTCACCGTGCCGCAGACCGCCAGCTTGCCGATGTCGCCGCCGGGAAACTCCAGCGGGCGAACAACGAACGTATCGGTTGTAAAAGCAACTTTCCCGGCCGTCTCAAATACGGCCGCGTCCAGCAGATTGTCCGGCTGCTGCCCTCCGATGGCCGGCAGGATTACCTGCTCGATAAGCTCGCAGGTCAACTGCCCGCCACCACCGTGGGCAAGCTCTATGCGACCGGTATCCGTCATCGTCAGGTTATCGCCAGTGGCGCTTCGTACTTGAAGGCGGCCGCACACGCACCCTCGGAGGAAACCATGCACGGACCGACCGGGTTCCGCGGCGTGCAGTGCGTACCGAAGAGTCCACAATCCTGTGGCCGGCACCTGCCACAGATAACATCGCCGCAGCGGCACCCGGGCAGTTCATAGCTCTCCGCGGGCGGCAGATCGAACCTCTCGGCGGCGTCGAAGTGGGCGTAGGCCTCGCTGAGTTCCAGCCCACTGTCGGGAATCACGCCCAGTGCGCGCCATTTCGCGTCGGCCGGCGTGAAGACCTCATCCAGCAGCTCCAGCGCCTGGGGGTTGCCCTCTTGCGTAACAGCCGGGTACACCGACCCGGCGGCCGGTGCGTCGGCGTCGAGCTGGCGGAGTATCTCGGCAATGCCCGAAAGTATCTGCGCCGGGTCAAAGCCCGCCACCACACACGGGACGGAATACTCCCGGACCACCGGTTCAAAAGCACCCCAGCCCAGTATCACACTTACGTGCCCGGGGCAGAGAAACCCGTCTATCCTCACGTCCGGCTGGGCCAGCAGCGCCTTCATCGCCGGAACTATCAGCTTGTGTGCGGTAAGGACGGAGAAATTTTCCACGCCCTCTTTTCCGGCTCGCCGCAGCGCCAAGGCCGTGCCGGGGGCGGTGGTCTCGAAGCCCACCGCCAGGAAAACCACCTGCTTGTCGGGATGAGCGGCGGCGTACTCGACGGCTTTCTCGGCCGAGTAAACAACCTCCACCGCACCGCCGGCGGCTCGGGCGTCCGCGAGCGAACCGTTGCGTCCGGGCACGCGGACCATGTCCCCATAGGTGGCAATCACCACGCCGGGCCGCTTTGCCAGCGCCACGGCCCAGTCCATGTAAGACTGGTCCGTCACGCAGACCGGGCACCCCGGGCCGCTTACAAGGCGTAGCCCCTCCGGCAGCAGGGAGCGCAAACCGTTACGCGCCACGGACATGGTGTGAGTACCGCAGACCTCCATAAGCTGCACCCCGCCCGTATCGCCGCGGCGGGCGACGAGATTGTGAATTTTTTCACAATACCGGGCAACGAACTTGTCCATCCAGGGACCTCGGCAGCTATGGGGTGTCATCAACGGATTCTCCGGCCGACACGCCGAAGATTGCATGCAGCCACAACCTCAGCCGCACGCCACAACAAACCATTCTAAGGAAACCCCGCCCGGTTTGCAGCCCCTTTTCGCAGCAGTCCGAAAGGTTTTTCGCAGGGCACCGGAAGCCCCACGAAACGACGGGCCTGCGAAACTCCGCAGGCCCGCCGAATACTTCTGCCGCAGACTGTCCGGCCGATGCCGGAGAGTACCTACTTCCAACGGAAGCTGAATATCTCCCGCCAGCGCGAACGGTTCTCCGCCTGGGCGAACTGCTCGGCCATTTCGCGCATCCGCCGACGCGTGTCGTCCGACAGTTCGGCGACCGCGTCGTCGAGGAACCGCCCCACCGCCTCGGCTATGACGGCGTACTGATAGTTGCCGGTGGCGCGGGAGAAAGCTTTGAGCCGGATGGCCATTTGCCGGGGCATCTTGACGGAGGTCTTCTTGTATCCCTTCGGTCGGTTGTCGGGCAGCTTGACGGGGTCCTCGACTACCGGCGGCGCCGGCTGGGGTTCTTGCTCCTGAGGCGACTGCGGCTCCGGACCTGGTGCCGGATCCACTTCCTTCGGAAGCATCGGCGTTTGCACCCCACGTTCCACATCTTCGCCGAAGCTCGGCCTTAAGGCCTCAGACCTGCTGTCGTGGTCCGGTGTCAGACCCAACCGCGAGATTCCATAGTTCGACGGTTCGGTTTCGGCGCTGTGCCGCTGTTCGTCATAGACTTCGTCTTCCGCCCCGAGCCGACCGGTCACCAGTTTTGCCAAACCAATCATTGCGTGTCTCCCCGCTGGGGTCCGTCTCGTGGAAATTCTTGAACCTGTCGGGCAATCGCAGCGCCGAAAGGCGGCTCACTCGTCGTCCTCGTTTCCCGGGCCGACCAGCTCGGCCACCGTGCCGTTTCCGGATGAGGAGGCCTGTTCGTCGAACCCGAGCGTGAAGCGTTCGCCGTCCAGTTCCATCTCAACCGTGCGCTCGGTAATCCGCAGCACCTCCGCCCCGTCGAGAACGTCGCCCTCGCGGAGCATCTCGTCGTTGACCAGTGCCTGGTAGCCCGTCGGCCCCTGCAACACACATGTCAGTTCCATGCCGGCCGGCGGCTTGCGATACCTGATCTCAGGTTCGGCGGGTTCGCTGTCAACGGCGTTAACCGGCTCATCGACGGCGGTATCGACATCGGCAAAGGATTCATCCACCGACTCGTCGGTCTGCTCCGCTGCCACATCATCCGTCACCTCGACGGGCTGCTCCTGGGGATCGACGACGGCCGTTGCATCGTCCACCAGCTCGCCGGATTCCTCGTCCACCGTCTCCTGAACCGTCGCTTCCGGCTCGACGACGGCTTCCTCTTCGACGGGCGCCTGGTCCACCACGTTCACGTTTTCCGGAACGATGGCGATTGCGCGTCCCTCATCGGCGGCCGCATGCCTGGCGGCTTCCTCGCCGACGATTCCGCGAGCCATCAGGAACACGCCCACCAGCATGGCCACGCCGGCGGCAGCCCCGCCGACCTGGAGCAGGTGCTTCTTCCGCCGCCAGCGGCGGGAGGAGCGATCCATCTCCTCCAGCTCAACGTCCTCCTGCGTGGGCAGCGGGAAGCCAAAGGTTTCTTCGCTCTGTCGCGCGGTCGATTCTTCAGACTCGCCTTCGAAGCTTTCGGTCTCGAAGGTTGATTCTTCAGATGCCTCTTCATCTTCACGGGCTTCGTCTGAACCGGCAGGCGACTCCTCGAAGCCGCTGAACGGCTCCATCTCCGCATCCTCGGCGTCGGCCGGTTCCGACATGTCCGCCTGTACCGGGGGTTCACTGACCGTCACGTCGGCAGCGGGGATGGGCGGCTCCCAGTCGTCCTCGCAGGGCTGCTCCTGCACGGGCTGTTGTTCCAGCGGCTGGGGCTGCTGGTCGGACTGCTCGACGGCGGATTCTTCCTGCTGGGCCTCCGGCATCTCGACCGGCTGCGTTTGCGACGCCTTTTTGCGCGGCGTTGAACGGCCTCGCGACTCCATCAGCGCCTCGGACGCACGCCTGCGGAAGTCCACCACGGCCGCCTCCTCTTCGGAGTCCAGGTCCATCTCCTCCGTCAAATCGGCCTGCTCGGCCGGTGCGTTCGGCTCGACGGCGCCGGTTCCTTCGACAAGCTCTCTGGCCAGCGCGCGATAGTCGCGACTGCCCTTGCTTCGCGGCGCATAGCTGAGGATGCTCTCGCCGGCGGCCGGACATTCGCGGAGCTTGACGCTCTCGCGTATGACCGTCGCAAAGACCTTGCCGGGAAGGGAGCGGCGAAGCTCACCCAGCACCAGTCGGCTCAGTCGCGTGCGGGCGTCGTAGCGGCAGGCCAGCACGCCGCGGAGGCGAATTTCGTGGCCGAAGCCGGCGCGGACGTCCTCCAGCATGGTCAGCAATATCCGCAATCCGTCCAGCGCCAGGATGGATGTCTCCACGGGGACGAGCGCCTCGTCGGCCGCCAGCATGGCGTTGCCGATGAGTCGGTTGGCCAGACTCGGCGGGCTGTCGATGAGAGCATAATCGTACCCGTCCTGCACTTCGGCGAGCACTCGGCGAAGCTGTCCGCCCTGGGTGGGACGCAGCTCGTGGGCGACGGAGTCCAGCTTTCCGCACCCCGGCGCCAGGTCCACGCCCTTCGCCACGTCGGCGATCGGCTCCAGCCCGCCGCCGCGCAGCAATGCGTCGGCCAGGCGCGGGTCGTCCTCCACGCCCAGCCAGCGCGACGAAGCGGCCTGTCCGTCGAGGTCCACCAGCAGGACCTTCTTGCCCATTTCCCCAAGAGCGGCCGCCAGGTTCACCGCGCTGGTGGTCTTGGCGGTTCCGCCCTTCTCGTTGATGATCGCTATGGTCTGCATTTTTCCGCTCCGAACCCGTGGTTGAGCAAACACTGAACCTGAGACACTGGGGTCGGCGGTGTTTCGCGCTGCGGACGCCCCGCCCGGCGTCTCGACAGTCCTTTGACAGGCCTCTGTCGAAGCGCGAAGGCGAGGTCGGGCAGGCCCCCGAAATCCGCACATGCCCCTTCGGGACCAAACGCTTATCCAGGTCGCACCGGCCTTTTGCCGCTCGTTCCGGGCCGCTTCCGCCCTGCACCGACGAGCAAACCGGCCGCACCGCGACCGAAAACCTTCTCAAAAGGTCACAACCGGGTGCCGCGGGCGCCGCCCCCGGCAAACGGGGAAGACCAACGCCCAGTTCCGAACATACGATTCGCTGGTGAGCGTCGGCAAACGCCGCCCGGAAGGGTATCGAAATGCGTTGCCCAAGCCCCCCAGACCGCATCAACGGAAGATCACGCGGACAGAAGCAGAAAAGCACCGTTCGGTGGGTTGGAAGTGGTTTCATAGCTTCAGGCGTTGGCCTGAGAGCGAGGTGCCTCGGCGACCGGCACCGACGGCAAAGCAGGCGAATCCCGGCGCGCCGGTATCCGTAGGTGCGGCCGGACGGCGAGGGACCCGCTCGAAGCCAGGCACCTCCGTTCTGAAACCGCTTCTAATACGCCCTGAAGAGCTTCGCGCCGCGGTAGTAGAACTTGAGTATTTCCTCGGCCGACCATCCGTCGGCGGCCTTGCCCTCGGAGCCCCATTGACACAGCCCCACACCGTGGCCGAAGCCGCGACCGTCGAAAAACTCGATTTTCTCCCCGAGGTCACGAATGCGGCAATTCATCGAATACAGCCCCCGTGCCGCGGGGCTGCCGCTGCGCAGCAGAGCCACGCGAAGGTCCTCGGCCCGCAGGCGTATGCTCGCACCTTCGCTGTCCGCAAGCTCCAGGTAAAGCGGACGCCCCCACTCGGTGCTCGAAAGCACGCGCACCTTCTCGATGCCCCTGAGCTGCGCGGCGCTGCTGTAGGTTCCCACCAGCGCGGCGTGCATCTCCTTCTTGCTTATACGCACCGGGTCCCAGCGATACCGCGGGCAGTCGCTGCAGTCGGTGCATTCCTGTCCGCCGACCATGGGTGTCTCGCCGGGTGGGTCGTAGAGCACCTCCACAGGGTTCACCCGTCCGCCGCAAGCGGCCGAGTAGTGTGCCTGGAATATGCGTTCCTCGCCTTCAGGCCCGTGGGCAAGCACGGTGCCGTGGGTGGAGCGGACGGCCTCCCAGGCCCGTTCGTTCTCGGCGGAGAAACCGCCATAGACCTGCCAGCCCTGCGTGGAGCCGATGTCGTAGTCCCGACCTTTGCCGCGCGTGGACATGTGGTAGAGTGCATAGGTCCGGGCGGCGACGGCCTGTGCACGATACGTCTCGAGATGCCAGTGCGGGTAAAGCTCCCGCGGCAGCACCCCGGCGAGGTAACTTTCCAGATCCACGTGGTTGACCACGCGGATGCCGTCGTCTTCACGTGCCAGCAGGTGCAGGGAGCCGCGATACAGCACACCGTTGACTCGTATGAACCCGCCCAGATCGCTTTGGAGCACGACCCGGTCGCCGGGAACATCGAAGGAGTTGAAGAACCACTTCCCCTCGCGGCGTCGGACTGTGGTTTCGCCCAGTCGGGCGTTTGACCTGCTGACGAGCCGTCCGTCGGCCTCCATGCGGTAGCCGCGGGTGGTGGACAGTTCGACGGGGGCATCCACCGGCAGGAGCACACGGATGGTGGGCACGCCGCTGACGGTGAGCGGTTGCTCGGTCTCGACTCGCGGTTCGCGCCCACAGCTCAGCAGTCCCGCCGCGATGCAGGCGGTAGTCACCGCGAGTATCGCCGCCGGCCAGCCCGCCGTCAGCCGCCTCCCTGGGCTTTTTGGTGTCGGTTCCATCACGTGGCAGGTTCCGTCGGCCGGTTCGCGCAGGGCGGTTGCTCAGCCCACCTGCTTAAGGTCCAGGCCGTACTCCGCCAGTCGCTGCTTGACCTCGTTCAGACTGGTCTGACCGAAATTCTTGCACGCCAGCAGTTCGGACTCGGTCTTGCTCACCAGGTCGCCCAGCGTTCGCGCCCCGAGCGTCTCCAGGGCGCGCCGGGCGCGGACCGAAAACTCCACACTCTCGATCGGCGTCGCCAGAACGCCCTGCTCCTGCTCATCGGGTTCCGGCTGCTGCGATTCCTGCGGCTGGGCAAACGCCTGCTCGTCGTCAAGCTCCATGCCCAGCCGAAGACCCTTCGCCGAGAGCATGTCCTTTATCTCTTTCAGAGAGGTCTCGCCGAAGTTCTTGTACGCCAGCAACTCCGACTCGGTCGTCCGCACCAGGTCGCCCAGCGTGCGGATGTTCATCTTCTTGAGGCAGTTCCTCGCGCGTACGGACAGTTCAAAGTCGGTTACCGGGATATCCAGCACGGCGTTGCGCTTGGCGATGCGCTTGGCGTGGTCCTCGTCGTAATACATCGTCTTGGACGCCTCGGCGTCGCGCAGGAACAGCCGGGCACGAGCGTGTTGCGGATTGACCGACAGTATCCTCCGCAGGCACCGGACCGCGTCGTCGTATCGGCCGGCGTCCTCGTAGATGACCGAGAGGTTCAGCAAGGCGTTTGCATGAACCGGCGGGGAGGACACACACGCCTCATAAAGCTCGCGCGCCGGTTCGTCCTCGCCGTGCAGATCGTAGTAGTACGCCAGGCGGAACGTCGCCTCGGGGTGGTCGGGATCGATTTCCCGGGCCTTCTGATACGCCTCCGTAGCCGAAGCCCCGTCACCGGAAAGCTCCTCGATGAGACCCCGAACATAGTGGTAGCCCGCCGTCTGCCCGGCCTGTGAGGAAAGCTTGTCCAGTTGCTTCCTCGCGTCGTCCAGGTTGCCGGCGAGTGCGTCAAGCTCACAAAGCCGCAGCTTGACTTCCTCGGCGTCCCATCCGCGGTCGGCGGCGAGCTGGAACTGCTCGGCCGCCTTCCCATACTGTCCCAGGAGCTTGTGGCATTGCGCCTGAAAATAGCGCCGGTCCTTGTTATCGGTGGCGTTGGTGAGCGCCTCCAGGGCCGAGGGAACCCGACCGAGCATGTACCTGGCAATGCCGATCTTCAGGGCCTCCGCCCCGCTTGGCTCGGGCTGCTCCTGCTCCATCCGCCTCAGAACGGTGCGAAACTTATCCACTCCGCCTGAGGTGGCGAACAACTGCTCGAGCAGTTCGTTATGGTCCTCCGCCGACCAGGTGTCGCGGGACGCTATCTCTTCTATTGCCTCGACCGAAGCTGATTCCATCTTCACGCTCCTACTGCCGATACTATCTCTACCGACACGACCGGTTCACCGGGCGCTCGAAAGGCGGTATTATAGCGAAAAGCCCGGCGGCCGCAATTCGCCCCAAACATGCGATCGCACGATACCAGCAATGGCGCCCATCGACAAGAGCCAACCCGTCCACCTTATCATCAACCCCCGCAGCGGGTACGGGGGCAGGAAGTACATGCTCTCGGCCTTCAGGACGGAGCTTCGCCGGGCGGGGTATACAATCCGCGAGCACGTTACACGCGCCCCGCTGGACGCCACCGACTATGCCCGCAGTATCCGGGACGAAGCAGCGGCCGTGCTGGTCTGGGGCGGCGACGGAACCGCCCACGAGGTCGCCGCGGGACTTTCCGGCAGCTCCGTACCCATGCTGGTCTGCCCGGCGGGGACCGAGAACCTCCTGAGCAAGGAGCTGCGGATGCCGTCGGACCCGCGGCACCTGGTGGAGGTCCTGCGCGCCGAACGGATAGGCCAGTTCGACATGGGAACCGTCAACGGCCGAAGCTTTCTGATGATTATCGGCGTGGGCTTCGACGGGGAGGTGGTTCGCCGGCTCTCGGCGGGGCGAACCGGGCACATCTCGCACCTGAGCTACTTCTGGCCTATCTGGCGAACGTTCTGGGAGCACCGTTTTCCGCGCCTGCGGGTCGTCGCCGACGAAGAGGAAATCTTTGACGACCACGGTCTGGTCTTCGTAGGTAACATATCCCGCTACGCCGTGGGTCTGCGTATCTGCCGCGATGCGGTATTCGACGACGGACTGCTGGACCTGGTAGTGTTCAGTTGCCGCGAACAGACCGCGCTGGTTCTGCACGCCGCCTGGACGCTGCTGCGGCGGCACCCGCTGAAGGGCAACGTCATGTACCGCCGCGTCCGAAAGGTGAGCATAGAAAGCGACAGGCCGGAACCCAGCCAGGTGGACGGCGACATCGGCCCGGACACGCCGCTGGACATATCGGTCGCCCGGCGGCGGCTGAAGCTGTTCATGCCCGCCCGCGCCGGCTGGTGGCGGAACTGGCCGGTCCTTGGAGAGCTACCCATATGACGTCACAGATATGCACCATCGGAAACGTCCGCATAGGCGAGGGTCGGCTTGCCCTTATCGCCGGTCCCTGCGTAGCGGAAAGCCGCGATCTGTGCCTCCGGGTCGCGACGGAAATGAGCAAGCTCTGCGGCGAGCTGGGTATCGGCTACGTCTTCAAGGCCAGCTACGACAAGGCCAACCGCTCCAGCTACGAGGGCTTTCGCGGTCCGGGGCTGGAAACGGGCCTCAAATGGCTCGCGGAAGTGCGCGACGAAGTGGGCTCTCCGGTGCTTACCGACGTCCACGAGACCTCCCAGGTCGCCGCGGTGGCGGAGGTGGCCGACTGCGTGCAGATTCCCGCGTTCCTCTGCCGCCAGACCGACCTGCTGACCGAGGCGGGCAAGCTCGCCCGTGCGGTGAACATAAAGAAGGGGCAGTTCATGGCCCCTTGGGACATGGCCGGCGCCGTGGAGAAGGTCCGCAGCGCCGGCGGGCAGAACGTTGCGGTCACCGAGCGCGGCACGTGTTTCGGCTACAACCGCCTGGTGACGGACTTCCGGGGCATCCCGCAGATGCGGCAGTTCGCGCCTGTTGTCTTCGACGCGACCCACTCCGTGCAGGAGCCGGGCGCGCTGGGGTCGGCTTCCGGCGGAAAGCGGGAGTTTGCGCCCGTGCTGGCCGCGGCGGCCGTCGCCGTCGGCGCCGACGCCCTGTTCGTGGAAACCCATCCCGAGCCGGCGAAAGCCAAGTCCGACGCCGCCAGCCAACTGCCACTGAGCGAAATGCGCGCCCTGCTGAAGCGATGCCTGGCCATAGCGGAAGCAAGCAAAAGCTGAAATTCGAAGCAAATCCCAAGCACGAAATCCGAAACCCTAAGCAAATCCCAAGCACGAAATCCGAAATCCGAAACAACTGCGTCCCGTAAGCCGGCAATACATCAAACATCCCCTGTATCCCCTGCATCCCTGCCGTTTCTAAACTCCGCCGAGACGGAACCGCCCGGTGCCATGTTCCTGCGCAGCAGGAGCATGTTCCTCAACTAAGAAGATTAACAGGAGAGAATCTGCGTTTATCTGTGTTCATCCCTGCCAAGCGTTTGCCGAGTATTCAGGCCCCCGCGAGACGGAACCGCCGAACGTCCTGCACCCGGCTTTCCGCTTGGCCGACGAAGCTCGGGCGCGTAAGCTTGCGGCGATGTTGAGCTTCAGCGTCGAGCAAACCTGCGGTAAGGCCCGCACCGGCCTGATGAACACGCCCCACGGACCGGTCGCAACACCGGCGTTCATGCCGGTCGGGACGGCCGGCAGCGTCAAGGGCGTCACTCCGGATCAACTCCGCGCCGTCGGCGTGCAGATGGTCCTCGGCAACACATACCACCTGATGCTCCGACCCGGCGCAGATACCGTCGCCCGGCTCGGCGGTCTGCACCGGATGATGGGCTGGGACGGGCCTGTCCTCACCGACAGCGGCGGCTACCAGGTGTTTTCGCTGGCGCACCGCAGGACACTGACCGACGACGGCGTGGTATTCCGCTCGCATATCGACGGCGCGCTGGTGGAGCTGACGCCGGCCCGCGCCGTCGAGATCCAGCAAAAGCTCGGGGCCGACGTGATTATGCAGCTCGACGAGTGCCCACCCGCCGACGCCTCAAAGGATGAGGTCGCCACAGCCGTCGCCCGCAGCGCCGACTGGGCCCGCAGGTGCAAACAGGCGTGGCAGGAAGGCGACACCGACTCCCAGGCGCTGTTCGCCATCCAGCAGGGAGGCAGACACCGCGACCTGCGAGCTGCCAGCGCCGAGCAGATCGTCAAGCTTGACCTGCCCGGCTACGCCATCGGCGGGCTGAGCGTCGGCGAGGGGCACGAAGTCATGTGCGGCGTGCTGGACGACGTGGACCACCAACTGCCCTCCGACCGCCCGAGGTATCTGATGGGCGTCGGCGAGCCGCGAGACATACTGGCGGCCGTGGCGCGCGGCGTGGACCTGTTCGATTGCGTCCTGCCGACGCGGAACGGGCGCAACGCCCAGGCGTTCACGTTTACCGGACGGCTGCGTCTGCGGAACGCCCGCTTCGCCGAAGACACCGCCCCGCTGGAGCACGACTGCGACTGCTACACCTGCCGGAACTTCAGCCGGGGGGTGCTGCGGCACCTGTTCATGGCAGAGGAAATGCTCGGCCCGACGCTGGTAAGCATTCACAATCTTCGGTTCTTTGCGCGTTTGATGGAGCGCATTCGCGAGGCCGTCGCATGCGGCGACTTCCAGCAGAAGGCGGCCGACTGGCTCGCAGCGATGTACGCCACCGACGACGCGACGGGTGGCGCGTAATCGTTGACGCCGCGGCGGCGATGGCGCACAATGCCGGTTTGTGGACAAGGAACCCGATGAAAGGAAATATCTCGATGAGTAAGCGCATAGCCGTAAGTCTTGGCGTTCTTCTGGTCTTGGCGTTTTCGGTGGCCCCGGCGGCCGCTCAGCAGGACGGCGAGGGAGATTTCACGCCGGCCCAGCCGGTGGAGTCGGATGGTCAGCAGCCCGCGGGCGAGCAAGCCGCCGGTAACGGCGAGCAAACTGAGGACGGCGGCAATGGCACAACTGCCCCGCCGAAGGGCCAGGGCAGGAGCGTACTGGACAACATGATGCTGCCGCTGATCCTGATAGGCGTGCTGGTACTGATGTACGTCTGGATGGGCCGCAGCCGCAAGAAGCAGGAGCAGAAGCGCAAGGAGATGCTCTCGACCCTGAAGAAGGGCGACAAGATCATGAGCATCGGCGGGATACTCGGAACGGTCATCGAGGCCCGGCCCGACGAACTCATCGTGAAGGTGGACGAGGCCAACAACATCCGCATGCGCTTCGCACGCTGGGCGGTCCGCGCCGTCGGCGAAGAGGCACAGTCCGAGGCCTCCAAGGACCAGCCCCAGGGCTGAGCGCCGGCAAGACAGACAACGTAAGCCAACCAACGCAGAGCCGCGCCCGTCGCGCACGAACCATACCGGCGGCCGCGGCTTTGCTGTTGTCCTGCCTTGATGGTGTTGCCCCCAAGGCGGACCACGCCTTACTGGCGCAAATCCGAACGGGAAGACGACATGATTCCGGAATTCCTGAATTCCTGTCGTGCTCTAACGGCAAAGAGCGGAAAGTAGAGAGGAGACCGCGGAGAGCGTCCTATCGCAAGTTGGTGCATGAGCGATGGTTGTGGCTTTGCCGCTGTTTCTACTTTCTATTTTCTACTGCTCTCCGCTCCAGTGCCGCAAAGCGGCACCACGCCCGGCTGGACTCGAACCAGCAACCCTCGGTTCCGAAGACCGATGCTCTATCCAATTGAGCTACGGGCGCAAGGGGCGGACACCGGGTCCGCCGGCCTTTGAGATTACGAACCGCCCTTCGCCTGGTCAAGACGCAACAGCCGCCCGCCGTGCGGCAATCGGGTTCTTCCGCCGCATCAAGAAACTGTTTGCTCTTCCTTGTGTTTCAGTTAGCAGGTTGTCGCATGGCCGCTGAGCTACTAGAATCAGTGTTAACGGTCCAACGTAATCGACCTTTCCGGGCTTCGAGACGCCTTTGGCGACCAGGCCGGGATGCTTCGCAGTCCGCTTTGTGAGGTGTAGTGCGGCCGCATGTCTGGGCTGCTTCGGGCCGCCTCGGCGTTTGGCCCGTCTGTTCCGTGGAGACCGGGCAAGATCATGTCTATCGACAATGAGCATCACGGCGTTGCCGGTTCACTCAAGGGCGGCGTCTTTTCCCGGCCAAGGCCGTTGGGCGTGAGATTCGCGCTTTTCGGACTTCTGCTGGCGTCAGTAGCGGCATTGCCCTGCCGGACCGCCTCCGGCGATAAACTGGTGCGAACCGATGGCCGAGTGCACGAAGGCCGGCTCATAAGCTCCGGCGAGGAAATCGTCTTCGAGATCGTCCGGGGCGGGGCGACTCTGACGGTGACGATCCCCGCCGACGAGGTCGCTTCTATCGAGATCGACGAGCCGGAGACCCAACCCGCCGGTTCCGACACGACCTCCCGGCCGGTGGACGGCGATGCACCGGAACATCGCAAGGGAGCCGGAGTGTATGTCGTGCCGCTGCACGGCGAGATAGGCGTGGAGGTGACGGCGGACATCCTGAAACCGGCGGTGAATCAGGCCGTTCTGCAGGAACCGGAGTTGCTGGTCCTGGACATCGACACCCCCGGCGGCTCGATCGATGAGATGCGCAAAATCATTGACCTGCTGCGGTCCCATGCGGACATGCGTACCGTAGCGTACGTAAGGCGGGGACTGTCGGCCGGGGCAGTGATAGCTATGTCGTGCCGGAGCATCGTGATGGCGCCCGACGGCACCATCGGAGCGGTCCGGCCGTACCAGCCCGCTCCCGAAGAGACGCCGGAGGGTATGGAAGAGAGAAGCTTCCTGACCCTTCGGGCCGAATTTCAATCTGTTGTGGAGGCGACGGGACGTTCGATGCTTCTGGCCGAGGCGATGATGGACCCCGACGTCGTCATCAGCTCGCGCGAGGCGGAGAACGGCACAATCGAGCTGGTACGTGGCGACGAAGGTCAGGTCGTCTCGGAGAAAGGCGGCGTACTGACACTCACCGCCAGTGAGGCGGTGGAGTACGGGCTGGCGCTGGGAACCGCGGATGAGCCGGAGGCAGCCGCTGAGGTGCTTGGCATTGACGAGTACTACAAAATGCGGGCACAGGCGGCGCGACTGGTGTTGTCCCGCGGCAAGCAGGCCCGGCTGGCACATGAAAGGCAATCTTACATGGAGAAGATTGCCCCCGACCTGGAGCGCATAGATGAGGCGCTGGACAGAGCGCGTGCGAAGGGTCGTGCCGCCGTACTTCGGCGGCAGCAACTTCAGAAGCAATATGACTCGGAGGTCAGCGATGTCCATGAGTCGTACGAACGTGACCTGGAAGACGCGGACGACTGGGAGAGGCAATACGGAACATCCGCCCGGTTCATGAGGCAGAACGCCCGTCGGCGGCGGGACGCGCGACTCCAGGCGATTAACAGCCGCTATCAGCCGCTGGTTGCGGAGGTCCAGGGCACGATAGCGGAGATGAAGGAAGAACAGGAACGGTTGCTGGCAGAGCGCGAGCAGTTGCTGCAAGGCGCGCCTCCATAGCCCGCCACAACCGCCCGGAAGTATCAACTCGACGCTCGGCTCGGTCCCCCGGTTGGGTATCGCAGGAGGCGGTCTTACACCTGCCGTAAGCTCTTACGCTCGGAAAGACTGCCGCCTCCCCCATCATCCTTTCATTCCCGTCATGGCGACGCCCCGAATGAAGGTTTTCATCGCCATAAAGAAGACGATGATAAGAGGCAAGCTGAAGACCGTGCTGGCGGCCATCAGCACATGCCAGGGGGTGCCGGCGTGCTGACTCTGGAAGCTCTGAAGCGCCAGTGACAGTGTGAACTGGGATTCGTCGCTGAGGTAGATGAGCGGTCCGAGGAAGTCTTTCCAGACGGTCAGAAAGGTGAACAAAGCGACTATCGCGATTGCCGGTCGGCTCAGGGGAACGACAATATGCCAAAGGATCTCCAGTTCGCCGCAGCCGTCTATGCGAGCGGCCGCCAGCAGGTCTCGCGGCAGGCCCAGGAAGAACTGCCTCAGCAGGAAAATGAAGAACGCATTGCCGAACCACCAGTGCACCCACAGTGGCTTGAACGTACCGACCCACCCCAGTTCGCGGTACAGCAGATAGACGGGCACCATCACGACCACAAAGGGGATCATGATCGTCGCCAGAGTCAAAGCGAACAGGACGCTGCGCCCGCGAAACGGGATGAACGCGAACCCGTACGCCACCAGGACACTGGATACCACCGCTCCGCCGACGCTCATCACGCACAGGAAGACTGTGTTCAACAGACTCCTGGCGAAACCCACCTGCCGCAGGGCTGTAGGGTAGTTCTCGGGTATCGGGCGGATGACCTCGCTGACGGCCGAAGCGGACATCACATCCCAGGCGCGTGAGGGATCCCAGTGTATGCCGACGGCGCGTGTGTCCGTGTCCGAAGGTCGCCACTCACGTACGACGTAAAGCTGCTCGCCGTCGTCCGCGGTGATGTCGCGGACCAGCTCGGCCCGAACGGTCCGGCCGCTGCGAAGGTGCAGCAGGCCCGCTTCGCGGTCGTAGCGATTCCGGTCGTCGGCGAGGAGTTTTGTGCCGGCGGGTACGACACGGTTCATCTCGGCCCGCTCGGCTGTGCTGAAGGCGGGGTTGTCCCGCCAGTCCTCCTGACGGAAGGTCAGACTCAACTCGCCGGCGGGGAACGGCTCCAGAGACCGCACTACGGCAACCTGCGCCGTCCCGGAGGTGTCTATGCGACGGTGTAGCGAGACCTCGTACTCAACCCCGTCAATGGTGGCTCGGTGGCCTGTGGCGAGGAAAGCCGTTTTCAGGTCGGTGGGGGTCTCGAGGGTCTGGTCGAGGGGTTTGAGACTGGTGGCGATCATCCATATCAGAGGCAGAAGGAGGAATACCCCGCCGGCGATAAGCACGGCATGGATAATCATTCGATGCAGGCGGGAGCCGCGGCGTTCTGTGACACTTGGCATCTCTCACCTGCCCTCGTAATGCACATGGCGCCCGCCGAAGCGGAAGGCCAGCAGTGTCAGGACGACGATAACCAGAAACAGCACGGCGGCCACCGCGGAGGCGTATCCCAGACGGTGATAGGTAAAGGCCTGCTCGTAGATAAACATGGCCGCCAGGCGCGTCTTACCCTCGGGTCCGCCCTGGGTCATGATGTACGGCTGGGCGAATATCTGGAAGGTGCCGATGATGGCCATGACAACATTGAACAGGATCACCGGCGAGACCATCGGGACGGTGACGTTCCTTGTCTTCTGCCACCAGCCGGCGCCGTCTATTTCGGCCGCTTCATAGAGCTCGGTGGGCACGTCCTGAAGCTTGGCGAGGTAAATGACGGCCATCTGCCCCACACCCCAGAGACTCATGAGTATCAGCCCCCAGAGCGCCCACGAGGGCGCCCACGGGAGGCCGGAGGGAAACGGGCTGCCGTCGCCCAACCATCCCGGAGCCGCAAGCTTCCGCATGTCTTCGGGCGCCCAGCGGTAGCCGGCCGCCGTCAGCAGGGCCACGCCCGCCGCGAGTGCGGCCAGCGCGGCCGTCGTGCGGACGGCTGTTCGAAACCCCGGCCGGGAACCCCAGAGCCGCCTCCCGACCGGACCCCAGGCCAGGACAATCAGCACCGGGACGGCCGCCAGAACCCATACAGCCGGTCGGGGGCTGAGCATCTGACTTTTAAGGGCGGACAGGTGGAAAAAGACGCCGGCGCAACTGTCCAAGGCCCCCATAGCGCCCTGCGAGACCATGCGCAGCAGCCCCACCTCCGGATTGAATATCCACAGCCAAAGGATCGCCACCACCACAGTGGGAACCAGGTGCGGCAGATAGAAGATGGTTCGGTATATCGCCTGTCCACGGATGCGGCTGTTGAGCAGCAACGCCAGTGAAAGGGCCAGTATTACCCCCAGTGGGACTGCGATCCCGCCGTACAGCAGCGTAACACCCATGCTTCGCTGGAATGATGGGTCCGTCAGCATCTC
>JBNGDC010000038.1:0-28474 GCA_049975485.1 Phycisphaerae bacterium
GCTCCGGGCAACGAGCCGGCGTTGAGGATTCTTTCCTTATCCCCTGAATTTTCTCTTGCTGGATAAGACGTTTACCTGTAGTATGCTGTGTTCCTTGGGGTGGCCGATAGAGGGTTGGAACGGCAAAAAAATAAGGTATTTCCCCGATACCCCCTTGCGTTGGCTTCCACAGGACCTATAATCTAGATTAGCAGTAGAGGGTTGACGTGGGAGACGTGGGAAAGGATCGATGGTAACCCTGTCAGCCCTTTAGAAAGACCCCAATCGAACCGGTTCTCCCCCGGCCGGTTCGAGTACCAGGCGGTGCCTGCCGTCCCCCCCCGCGGTAGGCCCGCCACTTTTTTGCGCTTCTTCGGCCGATTGAAAGCAGCCACCGACAGGTCAGTGAGTCGAAATGGGCCTCTATCGCCTGCAATCAGGCCAACAGGCCGCTTCACTGCGACGCGATTGCGGAGGCAATGGGCTGGATGATATGCGGTATCAGCAGCCGGGATGTCAGGTCTTCCGCGACTTTGGACAATCGGCTCAGCGACTCGCGAGTGTTGAAGACCTCTTCAGGCCGTGGGTATGCCCTTACAGTCAGGTAAACGCTGATGGGCTCCATCTCGTAGCGCCCGGTACGGACCTGATAGCTGCTGTTGCGGGTCTCGAGCAACAGACGCGCCTGGATGGAGCACTCCGGATCAACGGCGACGATGACGCTCGGCTCGAACTGAACCGGGGTAAGCCCCTCATCCAGCACCATCGCTCCCAGAGACGACCCCGGCAGCAGCGCCGAGGTGGTGACGGCGTCGCGATTGCCCTTGCAGTCGAGATTGAACCCGTAGATGACGTCCAGCGCCTCGACGTCCAGTGCGCTTACGCCCAGGAAGAACACGCTCCTGTGCAGCAGCCAGTCGTGCAGCTTGTAGCCGTCCTCAAGCTTAGGCGGGTTGAAATACCCCGCCGTCAGTCGCCTCGGCTGAAGCTCCAGCCAGCGGTAGCTGCCGTTCTCGCGGTCGCCCTCCAGCACGTATTCGCCGCTTTCTCGCTGGAAAAAGCTGGTCATCTCTGGAAACTGCTTCTGGACGGCCTCGAAGAACTGCAGAATGGTCTCCCGCTCGCCGCTAAGCTCCAGGGCGGTGGAAAGCTCCATGTTCACGAAGAAATCGTCCGCAACGTGTGCGAAATCAGGGGTCATCGGCCCGTTTGTCCTCCGGCGGCGTTTCTTGTGCGACCGCCTGTGCGGAATATACCCCGCCGCGAGCCGTTCGGCAACGCGAACCGCCGGTGCGACATCGGCGCGGCGATGGAAACTGTCTCAGAACCGGCCCGTCGGCTCGAAGCGAGGGATCAGTTTTGAGATAGTTTCTCATTCCTTCCGGTTTTTCACGCGCAGCTTGGGAGTCTCGCTGGCGACGGTGCTGCCGGCGGCCACCGATTCGGTAATGAACGTATTGCCGCCCACCACCGCGCCGGCGCCGATGGTCGTATTGCCTCCGAGGATGGTCGCGTTGGCGTATATGGTCACGTTTTCCTCTATGGTCGGATGCCGCTGCAGTCCCTTTATCAGCCGACCACGCTCATCCTTGGGGAAGCTCAGCGCACCGAGTGTAACGCCCTGGTAGAGCTTGACGTTGTCTCCTATGCGCGTAGTCTCTCCGATGACCACGCCGGTGGAGTGGTCGATGAAGAAATTCTCACCGATATTCGCGCCGGGATGGATATCCGCCCCGGTTACGCTGTGGGCATGCTCGGTCATTATCCTGGGCATAAGCGGAACGCCCAGTTCCGTCAACTCATGGGCCATGCGATAGACCGTGACGGCATAGAACCCGGGATAGCAGTAGATTACCTCATCGATGCTCTTGGCCGCCGGGTCTCCGTCGTAGGCCGCCTGGGCGTCGCCGGCGAGCATGCGCCGCACCTTCGCAACGCGCGAGAGGAACCGCACGGCCAGTTCCGCCGCCTCCTGGCGGCACTGCTGGGGATCGGTGCAACCGTCGCAGCGCCTCTCGGTGCAGAGGCAGTGGTTTATCTGGTCTGTCAGCTCGCCCTTGACGCGCATCAGAAGGTCGCCGAGATGATAGCGTACGTTCTCGGCCGTCAGCTCACGGACGCCCGAATAGCCCGGAAACAGGACCTCCCGCATCTCCGAGACGATTTCGACTATGCGGCCCCTTGATGGCAGGGCGCGCTGCCCTATCCGCTGCGTCCTTTCATCGGCGGCGTAGCTGTCCAGTATCTGCTGCGTCAATCTGTCCAGTTCGCTGTCCATGTCCTTTTGCCTGCCCGAATAAGCACGTATTCCAGACTGCGGCTCAGATGTATTCTACCGTGGCGGAGGCAACGTTGCACCTGTCGCCTTCCTCCGAAGGGCGGTCGGCGGCTATAATGGCGGGACCATGGTACAACAGCCGGACACCGAAAGAGGGTCCGCCGGCGCCGGACGACGGGGCATCGGCGTGGTGTACGACGATGTCTACAAGCTCCATAAGCCCGGCGGCGGCCACCCGGAAAGGCCCGCCCGCTGCGACGCCGTAATGAACGCGATTGCCAAGCTGCCCGGCGTCAGCGAGATAAAGCCCCACCCCGCCACGCGGGAGGACATACTGCTGGCCCACAGCGAGCAGTATTACGAAACCGCCCGCAACGAGATTACCTCCGGCAAGGCCGTGCTTTCCACCGGCGATACCAACGTGGGGCCGGACTCCTGGGAGCCGACACTGCTGGCCGCCGGCGGCGTGATGGCGGCCATCGATGCCGTCATGACCGACGGGCTGGCGGGGGCGTTCTGCGCCGTCCGTCCGCCCGGGCACCACGCCACCCATGACCGCGGCATGGGTTTCTGCGTGTTCAACAACATCGCCATAGCGGCCCGCCATGCACAGCGGACGCACGGCGTCAAGCGGGTGCTCATCGCCGACTGGGACGTCCATCACGGAAACGGAACGCAGGACATTTTCTACCGCGACGGGTCGGTGCTGTTCTTCAGTACGCACCAGTTTCCGTGGTATCCGGGAACCGGCTCGCCGATGGAGAGAGGCGAAGGCGACGGGCTGGGAACAACGATCAACTGCCCCGTTTCCGCCGGTGCGGGGCGGGATGAGGTCGTCGAGGCGTTTTTGGGGCAACTCACGCTGGCGGCCGACAGCTTCCAACCGGAGCTGGTGCTTATCTCGGCGGGTTTCGACTCCCACGTGGGCGACCCGCTGGGGGCGTTGAACCTCACCGACGACGACTTCGCCGAGTTGACGACCATCGTCACCGATATCGCGCGGAAATATGCCGACGGGAGGGTCGTATCCGTACTCGAAGGCGGCTACGCCCTGGAACACCTCGCCTCCGCCACCGCCGCCCACGTAGCCGCACTGCCCCGCGGGTAAGTGCGGCGGTACCAGTCGGGCTACCCGCAACCGCGCCTTGCGTTCTTCGGATAGCTACGGCATGGTGTCCAAGGAGGCCCGCAGATGATCGAGACTGCTTTGCCGCTGGTGCGACTTGGTCCCACCGACAGTCCTGTCCTGCATTCCTATTACGATATCTGCCCCGAAAGTCCCGATGGGCGGCGTGCGATCGTTAGCGTCTTCGAAAGCGACGCGATACCCGGCCCCGCAACAGTAGCGATCGTCGCGCGCGACGGCGAGGTGCTCGGTACCGTTGGCGACAGCGCCGAGGCCATCGGCCATGTCGGCCGCTTCGCGCTGTGGCTGGACGACGACCGCGTCGCCATCCGTCACGGAGCCGACGAGGCCGACAGTGACTGGAGCATCGTCCGCCTTTCCACTGGCGAGGAGGTCCGCCGGCCCGGTTCGTTGCGCCAATGGCACGCCGGCACAGGTCGGGGACTGGTCCAATGGCTCGGCGCGACGCCAAATCCGCACCGGCTGCGGCAGGGAATTCGTGTTGTTGACGACAGCGGCGATAAAGTCGCCGAAGTCGACGTGCGCGACTGCCTGGAAATTGTTCCGGAAGGCATGCCGAAGCCACCGCCGGACGAGCTGAACCTGATGAACCTCAAGTGGTCGCCTGACGGCTCGCGATTCTTCGCGGTATTCACCAACGAACTGCACCGGCGGCTCGCTCGGTCGGATGCGCCACTGTTCAAGACCATCGTCAGCTTCGATTCCGACGCGTGCGACGCACGGTTTCTGGGTTCGTTCACGCACCATCCGATATGGTCGCCCGACGGCTCACGTGTCTTCGCAATGCAGGCCCGTGGCGACCAGCAGGACCTGATTTCCCTGCCCGCGGACGGCGGCGGAGAGGCGAGCGTCGTGTTGAAATCAGTGCCCGGAATCCACGGCACGGTCACGCCCGGGGGCCGGCGGCTGATTATCGACGTACCAGAGCGGAACCGCACCGCCTGCGCCATCGCCGGCATCGACCTTGCCGACGGTCGCCGCGAGGATTTGGTGCGATTCTCGCATACAAGATGGGAGCACCGCGAGGGAAACCACCCCCACCCGGTGCCTTCTCCCGATGGCCGCCGTATCTACTTCAACGCCCAGGCCGACGGGCGATGCGGCTGCTACGCCCTGGAAATGGACGCAAACGGCTCGTAGGTCGTGCATGCTCCCAACGGAATGCCCTTGATACTGCCCGACCTGCCGTTCAGCGTCGTATTTCCGTCCTGCCGGCGGAAGGCCACGGAAGAAATTGAATCTATCCCATGCATCCCATGCATCCCTGCTGAGTCAGCGGCTACTTAGCCCGGCTTATTCACGAAGAAACGGCACCTTCGTGAACAAGCCGCCCTTCGGGCTTCGACTATGGGCCTTTGGCCCAACGCTGAGGGCTGGTCCTGAGCGAGGCGCGAAGCGCCGAGTCGAAGCCGTCAGGAACGCAGACGCTTTCCTGACGGCACATTATGAGCGAAAGCAAAGCTTTCGTGAATAATGTGGGTTAGCGTTCGGCCATTGCTCCGCGTGAGCGCAGCCAGGGGCGAAGCTCGTTGTCTATATAGCTCTGAAGATAGCGTCCCGGGCATGCGGTGGATTGGTCGGGTGCCTCGCAGTGCCCCATGACATTCCCGGACGGTATGTCATACTCCGCCGTCAGTCGTCCCACCAGCGACCTCAGCGCCTGTAACTGCGCCCGCGACGGCCTGCGGTTGGAGAAATCCCCCACCAGGCAGATGCCGATACCGTGTTCGTTATGCTCGTTGCCGGCAGTCCTGCAGTGTGCGCCGTGCTTCTGACTGTGCCATCGGCTGCCGACCTCCACGCGCCCGTCCGGTCCGCCCGCACCGTTGTCGATGACAAAATGGTATCCCAGCTCGTCCCAACCCCTTCTCCTGTGGGCGGCGTCGAACACGGCCGCGTTGCCGCCGTCGGTCGCGCTGTGGTGGATGACGATGTACCGCCAGCGCCGCGACCGGTCACTCGCAGAGGCTTCAGCCGTCCGCTGTCTCTGTGTCGTCTCCGGCCTGGAAGCCATCGTCCGCACTGGTTCAGGGCGGGTATAGGCCGGCGGAGAGACATCCGGCTGGGGCATGGGCAAACGTGAAATCGGCTCGTTGTTCTGAGGTGCGCAGCCGGCGGCCGTCATTGCCGCCAACAAAGCCGTCAACATCCATGTCGCTCGCGAATACATTCGCGGTCCTCCGTGTCACTCCGGCTGCCGTCGGTCGCAGAAAATTGGACCGAAGGAAGCCGTCCAATTCAAGGTATCGGCAAGGCGGTCAGGTTCTCTTTCAGCTCATCCCAGGACTCATGCACCGTCAGCAGCCGTGACTGCTCCGCGCCCTGGTAACCGCCGTCGAGCAGATGGAAATGGAAGCCGTCCTCAACAGCCGCCCGCGCCAGCTCAACGTCGTCGCTGACCACGTAAATATTGCGGTTATGATCCCAACGTCTTATCCGCCGTGATGTTCGACGCAGGACATGTGCGGGGTCCTCGCCCAGGTCCAGCAGCACGGCGTACTGGAAACCATTGGCACGCAGCTCGTCCCGACAGGATTCAAAGGCGTGCGGAGGCCCGTTGTGGAACAGTGCCACCGCCCCGCGCGAGTCCAGCCGGGCCAGAAGCTCCGCCAGATCGTCGCGACGTGCCCGCGAGATGCGCCCGGCCCATTCGGCGTCGATCAGCCAGACCGGCTCATGGGCCGAGACCGTCAGCAGACGAACACTGCGTTGCTCGGCTGCCAAAGGCCCGTAGGGCTGCCCCCGGAATTCGATGCGCTGCAATCCCGCGTCGCCCGCCGTCGGGTACCAATTGACCTGCCCGCCCCTGACTGAAGCTGACTGCGGACGTGCGGCTCCGGGGCGGCGGTACAGCATCACCGTGGAGCCCGAGTAAGGCAGCGGCGGGTGCACGTAGCCGACCAGCCATACGTGTTGTCGCTCGCGGGCGATACCATCCGGCAGAAAGACGTCGGCCGCGGTCTCCACGGCGATTGCCTCCGTCGCCAGAGCCGCCGCCCAGACGGTCCCGAGCAGCATCGCCACCACCAGAGCAAGCAGCAGCCACCGGCAGAGAAAACCCGCAATCTCACGATGCTCGTCGGTCATTCGGCCTCGCCCATTACGATGGCGCCACATCAGACGTAGCGGACCTGATATTGGCGGGGATTAACACAGCTGAACACAGATGGCAACTTGCCGTGTCTATCGGCTGTAACACCAGTTCCGGGTTTATCGCAGGGCGAAAAATCACCGCATCCGCGTTCATCCCTGCTTGTCTTGTGAATCGCGGCCAGCCGCTCGCGGCAGCTCAGAACCATCGCCAGCCCATACCGCCCACCGGCTTGGCGTTGATGGCGTCGCGATCCAGTGACGAGCGGACAAGCTCTCCAACGTCGTCCAGCAGACCCGTATCGCCCCACCGCTGTGCTTCGGCTATAAGGCGGTCGCGCCAGTCGGCCAGACGGCTTCTGCCGGCAGAGTGATGGTTCATCGCGAGGTTCCTCAGCTCCTGCGGGTCGTCGGCGAGGTCGTAAAGCTCCTCCACGCCGCCCCACTGGGCGTAGCAGTACTTCCACTGCCCATCTGTGATCATGGCGGCCTGATGGGGGTCGTCATGGCACTGGCTGTAGAACAACTCGCGGGTGGCGGCGGTTTCGTCACGCAGGGCCGCCGAGACATCCAACCCGTCCACCTCGGCCTGCAGTCCGCAGCCGGTCAGTGACGCCAGCGTCGGCAGGATATCGTGCAGGCCGACGAGCTGGCTTCTGCGCTGCCCGCCCGGCAGACCCGGCGCCCGGACAATCAGCGGCACGCGGGCCGAACCGTCCAGGAAGTTGCATTTGAAGTACGACCCGAAGTCGCCCATCAGGTCGCCGTGGTCGGCGATGTACATTACGATGGTATTCTCGGCCTGTCCGGAATCCTCCAGCGCCTTGAGCACACGCCCGACCTGCTCGTCCTGGTGACTGATGGTGGCGTAGTAGTACGCCTTGATTACCTGCCTGGCGGCCGGGCTTAACGTGTCCTGTGCATGCGTTACCCGGGTCGCCTGCAGTAAGGGGTTTTTCTGGTCAAGGAGCGATTCGTCGCCCGCCGGCGGGGGAACCTCACGGGGGTCGTACATGTCGGCGTAGCCCATCGGCGGGTCGTACGGCGAATGGGGCTTTGGAAAACTGCAGAACATCAGAAACGGCTGGTCCGCGTTGCTTTTCATGTGCTCGTCCAGCCGCTGTATGGTCCTGTCGGCCACCCAGCGGTCCACGTGGTGCTCCGCGGGCAGCGGTGAAGGGCACGGGCGGACGTCGTTGTTGCCGATGCCGTGGGCCCGGCTGTAGCCGCCCCAGCCAACGTCGGCAAGGTAATCTTGGTAGTCCTCTATGCCCCGGCGTCTGCCGGATGGGTCGTACTGACGGATGATCCGCCCGGACTCGCAACTGTCCCAGACCTCGAAGCCATGCGTCAGCCGCGGCTGCTCGGGCGGCGAGTACGGCACGTAGTGCAGCTTGCCGCAGGCATACGTCCGGTAGCCGTTGGCGGCGAAGTGCTCGGCCAGCTTCGGCTGTCCGTCACGGATAAGCCCCGAATTCTGCTTGGTCCCGGTGGCGCGATGGGAGTAGTTACCCGTAGTGATGCTGGCGCGGGCCGGTACGCAGATGGGGTTCGGCGTGTAGCAGTTCTCCATGACCACGCCGCCGGCGGCGAATGCGTCCAGGTTCGGGGTGCGGCACACCTCGTTGCCGTAGCAGCCCAGTGCGTCGGCGCGCAGTTGGTCGGCCATTATTATCAGGACGTTCGGTTTCTCCGGCATGTTGCTTCTCCACATCGATACCACGTCCCCCCCCTGGGGCGACACACAGCTTACATGCGGCGGGGCGGTGGCACAACCTGCCGTCCGGCCTGTTCTGTAATCCGCCGGGAACCCGACAAGGGGCTTTGACCGGCGCGGGCCGCGAAGGTAGCATTGCTTCACCGTTGCCGCCGCCCCGAGATGACCGATGTAAGGAGATGCGCCTTGGATAAGCTGCAGGAAACGCTGAATGACCTTAAGTACAACGCGGATGGACTCATACCGGCCGTGGTTGTCGATGCCGACAGCCGGCAGGTTCTGATGGTCGCCTACATGAACCAGACCTCCCTGCTGGAGACCGTACGCACCGGCAAGACGCACTTCTGGTCGCGCAGCCGGCAGGAATACTGGATGAAGGGCGAATCCTCCGGCCACACCCAGGATGTGCGAGCGGTATACACCGACTGCGACAAGGATACGATCCTGCTGGAGGTCACCCAGCATGGGGCGGCCTGCCATATGGGATATTTCTCGTGCTTCTTCCGACGTCTCAACGACAACGGCGAGTGGGACATCATCGCCGAGAAGCTGTTCGACCCCGACAAGGTGTACAAACCGGACAAGTAAAAGTCGGGGCGCGTCAGTCTCCCGGGAAGCAGTGCAGGCCCGGACCTGACGACCAATAAGGCGGCGCTATGGCGGAGACGAACCGCAAGAGCAAAAGGCACATCACGCCGCGGGAGACGGTCGGCCCGCCGCGTTCCACCGCACGCGCGCTGGATGTGCTGCTGGCGCTGGCCGGCGTCGCCGCCATAGCCACCCTGGCGTTGGAGCATGGCTTCGACGAGAGCCGACCGGCGTGGGCTACTCTGACCACGCTGCGGACCGTGCAGATCATCATCGTGGGGGTGTTCATACTCGACCGCCTGCTGCGGCTGGCGCTTTCTGCCAGCAAGCGACGATATCTCGCGGAAAACTGGATCGACTACGTAATCATCGGCATCTTCGCGGTGCTGCTGGTCGTCAGCGCCCGGCTGATGCCGTCGGTGGTCTCGGCCGGTGCGCTGTACGTCATAGTCACCCAGGCGTATCTGCTGGTGTCGCTGCTTCTGCGGAGCGTCTCACTGCACCTGCGCTTCGCCGGCAGCGGAGTGCATCCGCTATGGCTGCTGGTGGGCAGCTTCGCGGCGCTGTGCCTCATCGGCTCCGGGCTTCTGATGCTCCCCGCGGCCACACCGGACGACAGCCCCATCGAGTACGTCGATGCACTCTTCACCGCCACCAGCGCGACCTGCGTAACCGGACTCATCGTCCGCGACACCGGTTCGGATTTCACCTACTTCGGACAGGCCGTCATCCTCCTGCTCATCCAGCTCGGCGGGCTGGGGATAATGATCTTCGGCACGGTTCTGGCGCTGCTGGTGGGGCGGGGGTTGAGCGTCCGCAGCACGCAGGCGGTCGGCGAGATAATGTCCGCCGAAGCCGTCGGGCGTATCGGCCGTACCGTTACGTTCGTTGTCATCGTCACACTGTTGCTGGAGACCGCCGGCGCCGCGCTGCTGTACCCCATGACCAGCGCCCCCCAGGGACCGGCGGGTGAACCCGCCCTTGGCGAGGCGGTGTGGCTGAGTGTATTCCACAGCATCTCAAGCTTCTGCAACGCGGGCTTTTCGCTCTATGACGCCAATATGATGGAGGGCGTCCGGGGAGCAACGCCGTGGTCCAAGCCGCTTCGCGACCACTGGCAGGTGCTGGGCGTGATGGCCCCGCTGATTGTGCTGGGCGGTCTGGGGTTCCCCGTGCTGCAGGACATGGCCCGCTACTGTCGGTGCCTGCTGAAGCGGTTGATAATGGGGCTGCGCACGCCGACACTGGAGCGACTGTCCCGGCTGCCTCGTCCGCAGTTGTCGCTGCACTCGAAGGTGGTGCTGTCGGCTACGGTCGTACTGATAGGCCTGGGAGCGGCAGGTCTGCTGCTGGTCGAACCGCCCCCACGCTCCGCGGACGCCGACACCCGCGCCATAGGCCGCAATCCCATCTGGATAGAGCAGGCCCGGAGGCAGTCCGACTGGCGCACTCTGGATGACGGGAAAAGGATTGAGGCGGCGGTGTTTCACTCCGTCTCGGCGAGAACGGCCGGGTTCAACACAATCGACATGAACGAGCTTTCCGACGCCGGGAAGCTGTGGATGTGCGGGCTGATGGTAATCGGAGGCAGCCCCGCCAGCACCGCCGGCGGCATGAAAACCGTCACATTCATGCTTCTGCTGGTAACGGCGTGGTGCGTCCTGACGCGAAAACAGCAGGTGCAGGTCTATCGCAGGGCCATAGCTTACGAGCTGCTCCGCAAGACCGTCACGCTGGCCGTGCTGTATATCGCGCTGGTGGTGACGGTGACGCTTCTGCTGAGCGTAGCGCTGCGAACCGGGACGCCTTTCATAGACCTTCTGTTCGAGGCGTGCAGCGCATGCGGAACAGTGGGACTATCCACGGGGGTAACGCGAAGTTTGAATATGTTCTCCAAACTGGTCATCATAGCCGCGATGTTCATAGGTCGATTGGGCCCGCTGACGCTGCTGCTGGCGCTGACGAGCCGGCTGCGGCCACCGCAGTACGAATATCCCTCGGAAAACGTCGTTATCGGGTAATGGTCATGGAACGTTTCGCGATTATCGGGCTGGGGCGGTTCGGCATGCAGTTGGCAAAGCTTCTTGGCGAAGCCGGCGCGGAGGTCATTGCCGTGGACCGCGACCGCGAGTTGGTGGACGAGGTCCGTGACAGTGTGGCGCTGGCGGTGTCCCTGGACTGCACCGACGAGGAAGCCCTGCGCAGTCAGGGCATCGACAAAGTGGACGTAGCCGTCGTCGGCATCGGCACAAACTTCGAGGACAGCGCCCTGGTGACGGCCCTTCTGAAGCAGATGGACGTGCCGCGCGTCATCAGCCGGGCCGCTACCGACATCCGCGGGCGGATACTCAGCCGAATCGGCGCCGATGACGTGGTGAAACCCGAGGAGGAATCCGCCGAACGGTGGCGAAACCGCCTGCTGGCGCCGGCGGTCATCGAACGTATCGAAGTGGCCGAGGGCTTCAGCATCGTCCAGATAGCGGCTCCTGAGAGCTTCCACCACAAGACGCTCGGACAGCTCGACGTGCGCAGGAACTACCAAGTGAACATCGTCGCCATTCGCCGCACCAGAGAGGAATCCGAAGAAGGCATCAAGAAGACGCGCCAGGTGGTTATCAGCGTACCGATGGCCGATACCGTTATCGAGCCCGGCGATGTGCTGATTCTCGTCGGAAGCGACGAGGCCATGCAGAAGTTCCCGACCCGTTAATTGCCATCGAGGGGGTGTCAGCTTTCGGCCGACTCGCCCGGACCTTCGTAGTTGCGGGGGTCCTTGCCCTGCTCTATCCAGGCCATCTTTTCCACGCGTCGCTCGTGCCGACCACCGCCCTCGAACTCCGTCTCCAGCCAGCTTATGACGATACGCCGGATAAGCTCCTCGCCGAGAACGTCAGCGGCAAGACACAGGGCGTTGGCGTTGTTGTGGCGTCGGGAGAGCTGGGCGGTCAACTCGTCGTGGCACAGGGCGGCGCGGACCCCGCGGACCTTATTGGCGCAGATATCCATACCTATGCCGCTTCCGCAGGCAAGCACGGCGCGGTCGGCCCGACCTTCGGAGACGGCTTTAGCGGCCGGCCAGGCGAGGTCGGGATAGTCGCAGCTGCGGGAGCTGTTGGTGCCCATGTCCAAAACTTCATGTCCCAGCTCCCCGAGAAGGATGGCGATTCTTTCCTTCACGGTGTGCCCGCGATGGTCGGCAGCCAGTGCAATTCTCATAGCGTTCCTTCCGACAGCAGGTTTCCAACGGCGCGGGCAATCTGCCGGGCCGTCCCGCGGTAGGCGTCCATATCGCCGCCAATGGGGTCCGCAACGTCGGACCGGGGGTCCAGCCGCCGGACCTTGCCCACATCCCGGGCGAGACGGCCGACGGCGGCGACCTGGGCTTCGGTCATGCACAATACCACATCGGCGCCGGTTATCAACTCGACTGTCGCCCGGCGGGTGCGATGTCGCGAAATATCCGCCCCATACTCACGAGCAGCGGCGACGGCTCCCTCGCTGGGACGAGAGCCCTCTGAAGCACTCAAGCCGGCCGAGGATATCTCCAGCCCGTGTTCGCTCAACTCTCCAACGCGGCAGCCCAACCGCTCTGCGTAGAGCTTTCTGGCGATGCCCGCGGCCAGCGGGCTGCGACAGGTATTTCCGCTGCATACGAACAATATCCTTCGCCGCATCATTTTACGCACCGCACGTTCGTCGTACACGCCTCGGCGGACCACCCGCCAGCCATCCGCGTTGAACAGAACGATCGTGCTATCCCGGCCGTAACGGGTTGCACCGGCATCTATCAGGAGGTCTATCTCGCCGTCCAGCTCACTGAGAACCTCATCGCCCGTCCGGGGCGACGGTGAACCCGCCCTGTTGGCGCTGGGTGCGACAACGGGTTCATCCACCGCCGACAGCAGCCGTGCAGCCACAGTGTCCGACGGGCATCGCAAGCCGATTGTGTCGTTGTAACATACCCTCGCATAAAGCGTTTCATCCTGAAGCTTCGGATCCGCCAGTTCGCCACCGGTCGGCAGCAGAATGGTCAACGGACCGGGCCAGGCCTTCTCCATCAGCCGGCGGGCACGCAAGGGCGGGGCTGCAACATATCGTAAGGCATCCTCGGGTCGGCCGATGTGAACGCTGAACGGGCGGTCGCGACGGCTTTTGAGCTCACGCAGTCGTTCCATGGCCGTGTCGTCCGAGGCCACGGCGGCTATGCCGTACACCGTCTCGGTGGGAAAGCCCACCAGCCCGCCGGCGGCGAGGACCTTTGCCCCCTCCCCAGCGGCCGCTGGTATGTCGGCTTCCGTCTGAACCTTGATGACGCGTGTTTGCATGGTCTGCGGGCTCGAGGCGACAAGGCGATTGTCCGTGCCTCGCCATAAAAATGCAAGTTATTGTCCTATATCGAGCTACATGCACACGTCCGCCGGGCAAAGCCCGCCGGGCGCCGGGCAGGCAACGGGCCGGTTCGGCCGCGCGTAAGTTTAGCGTGGCGACGAGGGGCGTGTCAGGTTTAAATCACCGCCGCAATCCGGAGACCACCACATGCAGCGACGATTCGACGGCGTCATTTTCGACATGGACGGGACGGTCATCGAGCCGCTGCTGGACTTTGCGGCCATCCGCCGCGAGCTGGGGATTCCCCTTGGTGAGGATATCCTCCAAGCCATCGAGCAGATGCCCCCCGCGCAGCGGCAGGCGGCCGAGAGCTCGCTGCTGGAAAAGGAGATGTCGGCCGCCCGTCAATCCCGGCTGATGCCGTCGGCACCGGAGGTTCTGGAGCGCATACGGTCTGCGGGGCTGAAGACGGCGCTTCTGACACGCAACTGCAAAGAGGCGATGGAAACAGTGCTGCAGCGATTTCCCCGGCTGGTCTTCGACGTGACTTTGTCCCGAGAGTGCGGGCCGATAAAGCCCGAGCCGGACGGCATAGCTCGCGCCTGCGGGCAGATGGGCGTACAGGTACAACGCACGGCGTGCGTGGGCGACTTTCGTTATGATATGGTAGCGGCCCGGGCCGCCGGCGCCACGGGCGTGCTGCTGGTTACCGGCGAGAGGCCCGACTTCGCAGACCTGGCCGACGTGGTGATAGACGGTCTGGACAAGCTGCCGAGCGTGCTGGGCCTTCAGGCGGGCCAATAAGCAGGTATCGGGGAGAACACGAATGGCACGAATGGGCACATATTTCACAGACAACCCGAAAAGCTGTCTGAGCGACCGGTCCTGGTTTCTGATCCTGTCGTTGATTCGTCACATTCGTGGTTATTGGTGCCATTCGTGTTCCTGTGCCGAAACGACAGAGGAAGCTATTTGAGCATGGCCTATCTGCCCCTTGCCAACCTGACGCACCACAAGCTCCGCAGTGCTTTGAGCGCTCTGGGCATAGGTATCGGTATCTGCATGCTCATCGCGCTGAGTGGGCTTGCCCGCGGCAGCTTGTTCGAGATAGCCGAGCGGTGGGAATCCGTCGATGCCGACCTGATCGTCTTCCCCCGCGGCTGGGGTGACAACGCGACGGACAAATCCGGCAGCGGCCTTTCCGACCGCTACGCCGACGTTATCCTCCGCGAGCACGGAGACCTCGTCCAACGCGTGGTGCCGGTGTTCACCTGGCCGATGGAACTGGCCGGGCAGGACCAGATGGTCGCCGGCGTGGACCGGGAAGATTTTCCGGTCGTATCGGGCGGCAGGGAGCTGTCGGCCGGGCGGCTGTTCGACCCGGGCGGTCGATTCAGCGAGTGGATAGAGCGGAAGCTGCTTACCGGCGGCGGCGACGACGGTGACGAGCCGCTGGAGATAACCACCGGGCAGCTCGCCAAGGCGGACAGAAACGCCTTCGAGATAGTAATCGACTCCCGCCTGGCGGCCGCCGGCGACTACCGCGTCGGCCAGACGGTAACCACCGCCGGGCACGATTGGGAGATTGTGGGCATCGTCCCGGCGGGCGCCATGACCAGGGTGATGATGCCGCGGCGAACGGCGCAGTTCCTCTTCGGCAGCGGGCAGATTACCCAAAGCACGCTCATGTTCGTGCAGTTGCGCGAGGGCGTGGACAAAGGACCGGCCGCACGCACCATTGCCGAAACCATACACCAGGACGTCGTTCCGCTGAGCCGGTACCGGGCGATGCTGCTGGAGAAATTCGGAATCATGTTCCGTTACGTGGACGCGGTGAACGCGATCGCGCTGGTGATAGCTTTCCTGTTCATCATGGTCACGCTCTACACCATGATCCTTCAGCGGACCCGCGAAATAGCGATACTCAAGGCCTCCGGCGCGTCGTCGGCGTTTATCGTCCGCCAGGTGCTGGCCGAGTCGCTCATACTCACCGGCGCGGGAACGGCCGCCGGCATCGCTCTGAGCTTCCTCGCCGGCTGGGCGATAGAGACCATCGACCCGCTTCTGACGGTTCAGATAACCTGGCGATGGATAGCGATGGCCGCCGGTGCGGCCGCCGTCGGGGCGATAGTCGCGGGCCTGTACCCCGCCTGGCGGGCGACACGTGTGGACGTGGTAAAGGCGCTGACGCTGGAATAGGAAAACAGTTAAACAGTCTTGCCGTCCCCCGCCTGACGGCGGGGGCTTCAGTAAGCCCCGTGCGCAAGCACGGGGTCCGTGGATCTCTTCAACACGACGCCGCGGAACCGTTGGAAGATATGGAAAATTCGCAGGACATGCTGGTCGCCTCCGGGCTGCACAAGTCCTTCGGCAAAGGCCGATCGCGCGTGCACGTCCTGCGCGGGCTGAACTTGACGGTCCGCCGCGGCGAGTTTCTGGCGGTAATGGGACCGAGCGGCTGCGGAAAGAGCACGCTGCTGCACGTCATCGGGTTGATGACATCCGCGGACGACGGCGAGCTGGTCCTCGACGGCCGGCCGGTAGGAAAGGGCGAGTCCGAACGGACGCGTCTGCGGCGGACGCACATCGGCTTCGTATTCCAGCGGTTCAACCTCATTCCGGTCCTCAGCGCGCGGGACAACGCGGCCATCTCGCTGCACGTCCGCGGACTGCACGCCAACGGCTGCATCGACGAGCTGCTTGCGGCGATGGGCGTTTCGCACGTCGCCGACAGGAAGCCCGGTGAGATGTCCATCGGCGAGCAGCAGCGGGTCGCCGTCGTTCGGGCGCTGGCGCACGAGCCGGCGTTGCTGCTGGCCGACGAACCCACAGGCAACCTCGACTCCGAAAACAGCCGCTCACTGCTGGAGCTTTTCCGAACCATAAACCGTGAAAGGGGACAGACGCTGGTGATGATAACGCACTCGGCCGATGCGGCATCCGCCGCCGATCGCACAGTGTATATGAAAGACGGGCGCATAGTTGACCAATAGACCCCGCCCACACGTGCTGGAGCCACACCTGCCCGACGACGTTTCCATACGCCGCTGGGTGGCGGTCTATGCCGCGTATTTCCTGCTGCTGGCGATTCCCCTGGCGGTGCTGCTTGTCCTGGGCGACGGGACCTGGGAGGACTGGCGAAGCAACACGGCCGAGACGTTCCGCACGTCCACCAACGCCGCCAAACTGCTGGGGCTGGCCTTGTACCTCTCGCTGTGCTGCACGTTTCTGCCGTTGCCGGCGATGTGGATAGTCTCGGCGGTCGCGACGCAGAAGTTCGCCGTCACCGGCGATGTTTGGACAACCACGCTCATAGTCGCAAGTGTTGCGTCGTTCGCAAGCATGATGGCCAACCTCAACGACTATCACATCTTCACCTGGATGCTGCGGCACCATCGCATAGCGGCCGTCCGCAACACACGAACCTATCGCCGTGCGGCCAAATGGTTTTCCCGCTCGCCTTTCACGATTCTGGTTGTCTTCAACCTTATACCGATACCGGTGGACGTGGTGCGGATGCTGGCGACGACGTACCGTTACCCGCGTGTGCCTTTCGCGGCCGCCAACTTCGCCGGCAGGTTCATCCGCTACGGAATAGTTGCGTTTGTAACGTACGAACTGGCCGACTATGGTTGGGTGGCGACGGTGTCGCTGCTGGCGTTTGCTTTGGCGCTGGGGCTTGGGCGCGGCATATTGGCGCTTGTCCGCCATCTGAGGCGCCGGTCCGCCCGCGGAAAACGCAGCGCCGATTCGCACGGCAAGACGGCTTAACGGGAGTTGCAGCCATGACACGACTGAGACTGACGGTCACATTATTGACGCTTTCGCTTGGGTGCGTACTGGCGGCACAGGAAACCGCCACCGCGCCGGCCGACGAAGCCGTACCGCCGGCCGAAGCATCCACGCAACCCGCAAGCCGGCCGACGACGCAACCCGCAACGCGGCCGACCACGTCACCCGCGGGAGATGTCGATCCGGAGGCCATGGAGATACTTCGTAAACTCGAGGCCGCCGGCAAGGAGCACGAGGCGATACGGGCCGAGCTTACCTACGAAGTGGTGGACCGCCTTACCGGCGACAGTGAAGTCCGTGAGGGCGAGGTGTTCTTCCGTGCCCGCACCGAGGAATCGCCTGAAAAGTTCCGCATCAGCTTCCGTACGCTGCAACAGGCCGGCGGACCCAGAATCCTCGAGCGCGTGGACTACGCCTTTGACGGGCATTGGCTGACCGTCGCCAGGCACCGCACCAAGCAGATGACCCGCTACCAGGTCGTTCCCGAGGGCGAAACAGCCCAGCCGCTGAAGCTCGGCAAAGGCCCCTTCCCTGTGCCTTTCGGGCAGCAGGCCGACGACGTGGTCGAGCACTTCCACGTATCCACGCGCGAGCTGCGCGAGGACGAGCCGGAAGACACCGACTATATCGAGCTGGTCACGCGGGAAAAGTACGCCGAACAGATCGCCTTCGAATGGCTGCGGATGTGGGTCAGCCATGAGAACCACCTGCCGGTCAAGCTCGTCAGCCGGGACAAGAGCGAACGGATGACGACCGTTACGTTCGAAAACACCCGCACGGACGCCGAATTGGGCGACGACATCTTCCGCCTGCCCCGCCCGTTGGGCTGGCAGTACCGCATAGAGCGGCTCGAAAACGCCGAAGAACCGCAGATACCGTAATTGCCTGTCACGGCGAAGCCGGGCGGATCGCCGATTGGCGATTGACGGTTTACGATTGACGTAGCCCGCACTACCGGCCGCGGAACACGGAAGATGAAATGCCGGCGGGCAGCAATCAGGCCATGGCTTCAGCCATGGTGCCGCGCGGTTGCGGGTATGGTTTTCAGGGCGTCTCAACGCCCTTCCCATGCCCACGGGAAGCCCGTTAAAACGGGCTGCATCAACAAATATACCGGCTCGACACCACGGCTGAAGCCGTGGCCTACCAGCTGCTCAACCAATCAACCATTCGTGCCATTCGTGTTACAGCTTCTGTTTTCCTCCGCAGCGGACATTCTGCTTCGTCCTGCGTAGACCCGGCGCGCCGGGGTTACAGGTTCCTGGTTACCGCCGACAATCAGGCCTTGCCTTCCAGCCAGGCCGACAGATCGCGCTCCTGCATCGCCTTGGGCCTGGAGGTGAAGCGGACCTTTATGACGTTCCCGGCCTTCAGAGGCGGACGGCTCGGCAGACCCGAGAGCACGAGTCGGCCGTTGTGCTCCTGGTGGACCTTCAGCCGTTTGCCCTCACCCAGCAGCGTCGCGGACTTGACCTTCGTGCCGATAAGCGGGACCACAGCTTCCTTGCCCGGCCAGCGGAAGATGCACAGATAGCCGTCGTTGCCTTTGCGGGTCCACAGGCCAATCTGGCCGGCCGGCAGTTCGCAACGCTGCGAGCCGTAGATTGCCTCGCCGTACGCGTCCAGCCATTCGCCCATCGATTTCAGGCGGGTGACTTCCTCGTTGCGGATGCTGCCGTCGGGCTTCGGGCCGACGTTCAGCAGGTAGTTGCCCTCGCCGGCGGCGGCCTTGCAGAGGTTCTGTATGAGCTGCGGGACGGTCTTCATGTTCGGATTGTGCCGCGTATATCCCCAACCGCCGGAATCGCCGATAGTCATGCAGCTTTCCCAGCCCCGGCCCGGCTCGGAGGCGGTAACATGCTGCTCGGGAGTGTCCAGGTCCTCCTGCGTGCCGGAGCGGTTGTTGATGAGTATGTGCGGCTGGTGCTTGCGGACCATGTTGTTGAGCTTTTTCGCCTGCCAGAACGCCGCCTGTTTCTCCTGTGGCAGGTTGGGCACCCAGCCGCCGTCGTACCACAGCACATCGATGCGCCCGTAGCGGGTCATAAGCTCCTCGACCTGCTGGTGCACCTGGCGGACCATGGCCTTTGCGGAGTCGGGATACTTTTCCCGCTCGAAGTAGCCCGGGAAACGCCAATCCAGCAGCGAGTAGTAGAAGCCCACCTTCATGCCGGCCTTGCGGGCGGCGGTTACGTATTCGGCTATCAGGTCGCGTCCGAAGGGACTGTTGGTGGCCTTGTAGTCGCTGACCTGCGAATCGTACAGGCAGAAGCCGTCGTGGTGGCGGGTGGTGACAACCATGTACTTCATCCCCGCCTGCTTGGCGAGTGCCACCCACTCGTCGGCGTCGAACTTCTTCGGATTGAATCTGTCGGCAAGCTTGGCGTACTCGTCCGCCGGTATGCGCTCGCGGTACATTACCCACTCGCCCCGGCCGGGAATTGCGTAGAGGCCGAAGTGAACAAACATCCCGAAACGCGCCTTGTGGAACCACGCCAGACGCTGCTGCTGCGACATCGCCTTGCCCGAACGCTTCTGAGCCATCGAACTGTCCTTTCTTGTTGGCGGGAACTCGACTGCGCGTGGCGTGATACACCCGGTCACGAGTAATTGCAAGCGCGCGGCACGGCGAAACCAACAAAGAGGCGCACTTTCCGCCGGCGCAGGGGTTCAAAATTGCATCGCCGCTTGACCGAGGCCGATTGTCCGTCATAGCATTCGGCATCGCTCGGGGGGCACAAACAGAACGTGTAAACGACCTTAGAGGAGAATCAACCATGTCCGGCAGTTCCACTGGCTTCGGAAAGCTCGCCCTGCTGTTGGCAATATCCGCTGTCGCCGCGACCGGATGCGCAACGCAGAACATCCAGCCGCCGACCGACAATCCCGTCCGCACCTTCTACGAGGGGACGGACAAATGTCCCGAATGGACCGATGAGCTTGACTGGGACAACGTGGTTTCGGTGGCCGACTACAGCGGCTCGGACACCGAGCAGTTCGCCAAAGCCCAGGCCGATGTCGTCGCCGCCGGCGGCGGGGTGGTGTACTTCCCCGCGGGTCTGTACCGTTTTGAAGAGGACCTGGTCGTGGCCGACGGCGTAATCCTCCGCGGCGCCACGCCCAAGGCCATCACGCAGGCCACCGAAGAGGGCTACCAGCCGCAGACGCAGTTTGAGTTTCCGAAGTACAAGCCCACTTTCGAGGGCGACGGTACGCCGATAGACACCGCGTTCAAGTGCATTCGTCTGGCCGACCCGGAGAACGCAAGCAACGTGGGCGTGGTGAACATCTCCGTCAACCGCGGTCATATTTACTTCGGCGAGGTTCACGATCCCGACGCCGGCAAGATCCACGCCGCGGGTCCAAACCGTCTGGTGTTCGGCTGCCGGCTGACGAACTCCGCCTACATCGATCCCCGCATCCCCTATACCGACTTCGGCCAGCATCCCTGGCAGAGGTGGACGGCCCGGCACAGGGCGGCCATCCACATAGAGGCCGAGAAGAACATCTTCGTCGCCAACAACCGCATCCCCAAAAGCGGAGATGACAACTTCCTGATGAAGCCCTTCGTGGCCCTGCGCCCCCTGGACGGCGACACCAAGCCGTTTACGCCCGGCAACCGCGAGGCGGAGAAGGTGCTGATCGAGGAAGGCGTGGAGTTCGACTTCGACAACCGCCCGGGCATTTACGTCAATGAATACGGCGACATCGGCCCGCAGGGCGACGGCATACCCAACGCCACGCCGCTGGAGAGCCCCTGGGCGTTTCGCGAGGGCATAGTCGTGCGCGACAACTACATCTACGCCACCGGCCGGACCTGCATAAGCTTCACCGGTGACGGGACCGTTTGCGCCGACAACGTCATCCGCATGCCGGAGGGACTCTGGCGGCCGACCTGCAAGGGCTATGAGACCTCCAATGCCTCCAGCACCAACGACAACCGCGCCGTCCGGGCACGCGGGTATCGCTGGACGATCACCGGCAACGACTACGAGGTGTATGCCAATCTCACCTACGACCGGCAGCACGAAATCGGCGACGGTGAGGGCATCATGCACGAGAACCACACCAACTCCATCGTGCTCGACAGCCGACTCGTCAACAATACCGGCAACGCCTACATCTGCCTGTGGCGCGTGCCGGTCAACGGACTGCTCATAGCCGGCAATACCATCCACACCGGCGACCGGCGGCGAGGCATCTGGGTGTTCGGCACGAAGCGACACATCGACGCTCCGTGCCCGGTTACCGACTGCCGCATAATCGATAACACCATTACCGCCGACGAAACCCGCGCCCCCGGCACCGGCCGGGAGGAACTGCTGATAATGGGCGACAACCCCTCCGGCAACGTAGTCGAGGGCAACCGCTACACTGGACCGCCGCCGGCGCGGCTGGTAAACGCAGCCGACGCAGCCCTTGAAGACAACACCGGCTTCATGGTCTTCGAAACGCAGGAAGAAGCTCAGCAGTGGCAAGGCGAATGATTGGCGATTGAGCGGTGCCATGCCGCTGGTGTTTTTCCAGCGGCATGCCAATGGACGCAAGCTTTTCGCATACTCCTGCCGGTGCAGGCGTATGGCAGCACTGCGGGCATGGGCCCTAATTGTCATGCACGTGTTTTCTGTTACACCCGCGGCCGGGCGTGGCCGATGCAGTTCAGCGCCGGAGTCCCGAGAGGTCCTGATCCGGGTGCCTGATGCCCTATAAAAGTTCGCCGCTATGGCATGAACTGATTGCCGACGTCACCTCCCTGCCCGACGTGCCCGCCCAGGCGGCCGAGAGTTACCGCTCCTGCCGGGATGAGCTGATAAGGAGAGTGAACGCGGCCATCCTTGAGCATCCATCGTCGGGCGAGCTTACCGGCTCCAACCCGCCCTACGTCGTCGAGGATAATCACGCCAATCACGCCACCCTGATGACGTGCCTGTATCGGCTGAACGACTTCCGACTTCTGGCCCGGCTGCTGCCGTGGGTGTACCGCTCCTATCACGCCCGTGGCTTCAGCTACGATTACTTCCCTATGGTACTGGAGGCATGGAAGCAGGCATTGACTGATGAGGCGGGCATCACATCGCCGGAGCCGCTGCTGGCGCCGTACGACTGGATACTCTCTCACCACGACGACATCATCAGACTGGCCGGAGACGTCTCGCTGACGTCGTTGCCTGCCAACGCCAGATGGTCTGAAGAGGCCGAACCGCTGCTGGCCGCCCTGCTGGAAGGTCGCCGCGAGCAGTGCATAGCCGTCGCCCGGGAGTTTGTGGAATCACCGCGTGACCTTACGCACTTCTACACGGCCGTCGTCCAGCCGGCGATGTACCGTGTCGGTCTGCTGTGGGAAACCGGCGAAATATCCGTCGCCCAGGAGCACCTGGCAACCTCGCTGGTGGCCCTGGTGATAGCCGAGCTTTACACCCGCCATTTCGACCCCCGAAAAGACAAGGGCCTGGCAATCGTATCCACCCCGCCCGGCGAGCTGCACCAGCTCGGGGCACGGATGTTTGCGGACCTGCTGGACCTGGACGGTTGGATGGTCCGCTTCCTCGGCTCCGACACACCCTCCGAGGACCTCGCGAAGGAGATCCGGGACAGACCGTGCGACCTGATAGGCCTCTCGGGCGCGATCTCTTTCCGCCTGGACCAGATGAGGGACACTATCTCTGTTATTCGGGAAAGCATGGCCTCCGAGCAGCCGAAGATAATGGTCGGGGGGCTGGCGTTTGACCCCCTGCCGGAGTTGGCCGGGGTAATCGGTGCAGATGGATACGCACCGGACGCCCAGGCCGCTGTAACGCTCGCGAGGCAATGGTGGAACCAGAACAGAAATCTGCGGGAACCTGGCTCGTAGAATATGCGCCGCAGTCGCTGGGTGATTACATTGACCGATTCAGCTCACTTCTGGTGGTGTTGTTCGAAACCGATGGACGCATAATCGGCTGCAACGACAGGTTTCGCGATCTCCTCGAAACCCGGGATTGCCCGTATGGGCAACCGCTTGCGGATTTCGTGGAGTACGAAGACCTTGCCGATCTGCTGCCAGGCCGCGACGAAAGCTGCCGTCAAGTCCGACTGAGCGTAACCGGCGGCGGCATGGCACACCTCTTCAAGGCCATTATTGTCTGCACACCTCACGGCTGTGCCGCCATCGGGCAGACTCCGCACCTCACCGACCACAACGCCATCGCCGAGATGTCCTCGGTCAACAACGACCTGTCCAACATCACCCGCGAGCTGCACAGAAAGAACCGCGAGCTTCAGCACGCCAAGGAGGAAATAGAGACCCTCGCACGCACCGACGGACTGACCGGGCTGCTGAACCGGCAGTACTTCATGGCCGAGCTTGACCGTGCCGTCTCCGCGGCCCGGCGGCACGGGCGGGAGCTGAGCGTTGTGATGGCCGACCTCGACCATTTCAAGAACATCAACGACACGTTCGGGCATCAGGCCGGCGACGCCGTGCTGAGGCGCTTTGCCCGTCTGCTGGCGGAAAACTCGCGGAAGGAAGATACACTCTGCCGCTACGGCGGAGAGGAGTTCATCTGCGCAACGCCCGATACCGACCGCGAATCGGCGGCCGCCTTTGCCGAGCGCGTCCGTCGGGCGCTTGCCGACAGTCATATCCCTCGCATAGAGGCCCGCATAACGGCGAGCTTCGGTGTCGCATCCCTGAGAGAGCATGACACGCTACACTCGCTTATCAAGCGCGCCGACGAGGCCCTCTACGCGGCCAAAGACGCCGGCAGGAACCGCGTGAATGTAGCCGGACCTCGCGCGGCCGTCGGATAGCGGCGGCTACGACCACATCGTCGAGTACTTCTCCAGAGCGTCCATCAGCGCGGCGACATTTTCCAGCGGGATGCCGGGGTACATGTCCACACGGAACATAAGCCCGCCGTCGGGGCTTCCAAGCTGCTCGGTCTCGTAACGGATAAGCGCGTCGATATCAGGCGGCGTGCCGAACCGCACGGTGTTCTGGCGGTCAACGTCCAGGTCCACGCATACCCGACCCTTGAGGTTGTCGCGTATCCAGTCGATGCCGTTGACCAGGTCCTGTATGTTCAGGCAGCCCACGCCCACTTCCAGCAGGTCTTCGGCGAGCGTGCGAATGTCGCCGTCGCAGTGCATGCTTGCCATGACGCCGGCGTCGCGGACCCGCGACATCATCCGCCGGTACACCGGCTTTATGTAACGGCGGAAGTGCTCGGGCATCAGCATCGGCCCGCATTGCATGCCCAGGTCCTCGGGGAAGCCGAAGTGGTCCGGACCCCACGACAGCATCCGCTCCACCAAGACCGTGTTGAACCGTTCGACCATCTTGACAAGCGCATCCAGCCGCGGCTCGCCGTCGGCCATGTCCAGCATCAGGTTCTCGTACCCGCGCAGGTCGCATAGTTGCAGAAACGTGTGCCCGTGCCACAGCGATGCGCTGGCGTAGCCGTCGCGCTGCCTGGCGGCGGCGAACTGCCGTCGCTTCTCGTCCCAGTCGCAGTTCCAGCGGCCGTCGCAGGTGTCGGGGTCGGGCGGTTCGTAGCTGTCGAAAGCGGCCCAGTCTTTCAGCGGGTGTTCCACCACCTGACCGGTTATTCCGTCCTCGGTGGTCCTCCAGACGCATCCCCAGCAGTCGCGCGCGGGTCTGTCGGCCCGCTGCTCGGGCGATAGCCGCGGCTCGATGCGCTCCCTGCGCCGGAAGTTCGGGAACAGGTACGGGTGCGCTTCCATCAGGTCCTGCAGCGCCCGCTGGTCGTAATGAGACCAACACGACGCGTTGAAGCCGAAGTGGACCGGTATCCGCTCCGGCCGCTGAAATCGCATCGCCTTTGCCGTATCTTCCACCAGGCCCATTGCATTGCTCCTGCGCCGGAAGTTGCCCCCGACCGTCGCAACCCTACCGCCGGTGACAAACACAATCAACGCCGCCGTCTTGCGGCCCGGGCACCGGCGGGCTATCGTCGCCGGCGGAAAGGAAACCGCACATGAAGCCGAACATACTGCTGCTGCTTACCGACGACCAGCGTTTCGACACCATAGGCGCTCTGGGCAACCCGGCCGTCAAAACACCCAATCTGGACAAACTCATCGACCGCGGCACCGCCTTCACCACCGCCTCAATCATGGGCGGAAGCTGCGGCGCCGTCTGCATGCCCAGCCGGGCCATGCTGCACACCGGCAGAGGGCTTTTCAGCATACATCGTGAAGGCCAGACCATCCCCGACGAGCACGTCCTGCTCGGCGAGCACCTCCGCCGCAACGGCTACGAGACGTTCGGCACGGGCAAGTGGCACAACTCCCCGGAAAGCTATGCCCGCAGCTTCTGCGACGGGGCGGAGATATTCTTCGGCGGCATGAACGACCACTGGAACGTGCCCGCCTGCCGCTTCCGGCCCGACGGCGACTACCCCGAACCCGTCGAGTACGACGCCCGCTGGGGCGCCCGCCGCGTACGGGGCCGACAGAGCTACGACCACATCCCCGCAGGCAGGCACTCCACAGACCTGTTCGCCGACGCGACCATCGACTTTCTCGCCCGGCGCCCGGCGGAAAAGCCGTTCTTCGCGTACGTCGCCTTCATGGCCCCGCACGACCCGCGCGAGATGCCTGCGGAGTTCCTGAACCTCTACCGCCCGGAGGACATCGAGCTGCCCGCCAACTTCACGCCGCAACACCCGTTCGACAACGGCAATCTCACCGGGCGCGACGAGGAGCTGGCCGCCTTCCCGCGCGACGGCGAAGAAGTCCGCCGGCACATAGCCGAGTACTACGCGATGATCTCGCACCTCGACGCCGCTATCGGACGCATCATCGAGGCGTTGAAGCAAAGCGGCGAGTACGAGAACACCATCATCGTGTTCGCGGGCGACAACGGACTGGCCCTTGGACAGCACGGACTGATGGGCAAGCAGAACGTGTACGACCACAGCGTACGCGTGCCGCTGGTCTTCGCCGGTCCCGGCATACCCGCCGGCGAGCAGCGCGACGCATTCTGCTACCTGACGGATATCTTCCCCACACTCTGCGGACTTACGGAGCTGTCCACGCCGGAAACGGTCGAGGGGGTGAGCTTGGCTCCCTGCCTGGCCGACGGCTCTGCCGAGTTACGGAAGGTGCTGCACTACGCCTACCGCGACTGCCAGCGGGCCGTCCGCGACAGCCGCTACAAGCTCATCGAATACGTCGTCGCCGGCGATCGCCATACGCAATTGTTCGACCTGGCGGAAGACCCGGCCGAGACCAACAACCTCGCCGACGACCCCACACACGCGGAGACACTGGAACGCCTGCGGGCGGAGCTGCGCCGCTGGCGGACGGAACTGAACGACACGCACGAGCACCTCGGCGAGGTCTTCTGGGCCGGTTACACAGAATCGTGAGCCAAGCCGCAGTCTGGTAGTGCGACACTGAGACGCTGAGGCACGGAGTGAAACACTGCTTCTATAGCCCTCTGTTCCTCTGTGCCTCTGTGTGGCACTATCCGTCCTCAGGCCCGGGCCAGTCGGGGTTCGGCTCGGGGATGTTTGCATCCACGCGTTTGAGCCAGTCGTGCAGCATTCCACCCATCCGCTGGACGCGGGCCTCGTCGTAGGCGACCAGGTTGCGGTCCTCGGAGATGTCCTCGCGGAGGTTGTACAACTCGCGTCGGCCTTCCTCGAAGAACTCGATAAGCTTCCAGTCGCCCTCGCGCACGGAGCAGCCCGGTCGTCCGCCCTGGTTGGAGTAGTGCGGATAGTGCCAGAATATCGGCCCGCGGTCGAAGCCCTCGTCGCCACGCAGAAGTGGTACGAAGCTCACGCCGTCGCAGTGCTGCCTCGGCCGGGGGTCCAGACCCGCCAACTCCAGGATGGTCGGGTAAAAGTCCGTGCTGGTTATCGGGTGACGGCAGATGCTGTCCGGCCGCGTCAGTCCCGGCGCCCGGACGATCAGCGGCTCGCGGACCGCGCCTTCGTACATCCAGCCCTTGCCCTCGGAAAGCGGAGCGTTGCAGGTGGGGCTTCCCTCGGCCGTCGAGAGACCGCCGTTGTCCGAGAAGAACATCACCACGGTGTTGTCGGCTAAACCCTCCGCAGACAGCGCGTCGAGCAGTCGTCCGATGTTGGTGTCCACGGTCTGCACCATGGCCGCGTAGCCCGGGTCGGACTGGAATCGCCGCCTCACGACGCGCTTGTGCATCTTGTGCTCGCAGGGGAAGTACTCGCCGACCTCGAACGGGTCGCGCTTGTCCAGCCCCATGCCGGCGGCCTTCTCGCGATACTTCTCGACAAGCTCTGGCTTGCCCTCTATCGGCGTGTGCACGGCGTAGTAGGACAGGTGCATGAAGAACGGCCGCGAATCGCGGTTCTCTATCAGCCGGATCGCCTCATCCGTCAGACGGTCCGTCAGGTACTCCCCTTCAGGCCCGTCCGGCAGCTTGGGGTTTTTGTATGGGCTGAAGTACGTTTCGGGCCGGCCGGCTCGCCAGCCGCCGATGTTGACGTCGAAGCCGTGGGCCTCGGGCGTGTACGGCTCGTCGCCCAGATGCCACTTGCCGATGTGCCAGGTGGCGTAGTCCTCCTCGCCGAGTGCCTTGGCCAGCGAGGTGTGCTCCAGCGGCAGGTAGTGCAGATACGGGGCGGACAGCAGCCGGCCGCGGGCCTGGCCGGCGATGAAGTTCGTCAGCGGTATCCGCGCCGGGTATTGGCCGCTGAGTATGCTCGCCCGCGTCGGCGAACAGACCGGACACGCCGCGTAGGCGTCCGTGAAACGCATGGACTCCTGCGCCAATGCGTCCAGCCGCGGCGTCTCGTGGAACGTCGAGCCGTAGCAGCCCAGGTCCGCCCAGCCCAGGTCGTCCAGCAGTATGAATATGAAATTCGGCCGTTCGTTCGCCATCGGTCGCTCCGATTCTACACCCACGCACGTTTTGCGTAGCCCCAACCATGCTACCGAGAGTGTTCTCCACTCGCAACGCGAAGAAAGCGCAGATTGTCTTCCACCGTAGGTTTATAATCACTGGTTAGGCTTTCGGATCCAAGGACCTACAAGATGAATCACCTGTTTCAGGACAAGATCTTTACACCGGCGGTGCTAAAGAAGCTTGAGGAGCAAGCAGCTCGGTATCCGGAAGTGCTGAATCGCCTGGAAGTGCTGCGAGCATCCGGCCCGGCGCCAAGCGACAGACGCAAAGCGAAGATCGTATCCGCGCTGCGAGCTCAGCGTGCCGCTTGGGAAGCTTACATGCAAGCCGCCTTCATCTGTGGTTTCTTCGAACATGCGGACGGGACAGATCTCCGAAACCGCCTAACGGCTCCAGATGATGCCAACTTCCGATCAGCCATTGCAGAATGCATGACATGCTGGTACTTTGCAGCAAATCGGCGTTGGAAGGTCTTAAGGGCCGGTAAAGGCAGGGGACTCAGTAGTACCGATATGACAGTCATACCGCCCAATCACGACAGTATCTCCGTTGAGGTAAAAGCGCCGCGAAGGGACCTACCTTCTGGAGTATACGTATGGTGTGGGGACGATGGAGATTTAATTGAACAATGTCTTTCGCAGGCTAATAAGCAATTCGCCCTAG
>JBNGDC010000039.1:0-26986 GCA_049975485.1 Phycisphaerae bacterium
TGCCGCCGGCCGGCGAGTTTGCCGGTGGCATCGGGATACTCCAATCGCAACCGCACGGCGAATTGCTCGGATGCATCGGCCTGACCGGCCAGGTGGTGGGCTACCGCCAGCTTCGCCAGCAGCATGGGCACGTCGGTTTCCGGCACATCCAGCGCCAAAGCGCGCTGCCACAGGGCGGCCGAGGCGCCGAACTCGCCGAGGTCGAAGCGTATTCGCGCCAGCCGGTCCATCGCGGCAGGCCCGCTGGAGGTGTGCGTGTATTGCTGGACCACGCGAAGCAAGGCGCGTTCGTCGCCCTCGGCGGTCGCCTGTTCCAGGAGTCTGCGCGCCTGCGGGTCGTAAAGCCGCCGATAGACCTCGAGCGCCTCCGGCGGCATTGCACCGATGATGTCCTGGGCCTTTCTCTGCAGTGAAACGTAACTGCCTGGTTCGTCGGCGGGTGCGAAACCGGCGTCGTCACGGTCGGCCAGGGCCTGGAGTGCCCGGGCGGCCTCGCTGTAGCGCTGTTCCTTGATGAAGCTCTCGGCCCGGTCCAGGTAGGAAACCAGCTCGTCGTCCACGTTCACCAGACGCGGCAGCTCGATTTCTTCCTCCGACGATGACGCGCCGTTGCTCCTGATCACACGCGCCACCTGACCCCCACCCACCGATGCCAACAGAACCACAGCCAGCGCCAAACGCGATAGAACAGGCAGCCCGGGTGCGGGACCCTCATTTCGAGGCGACCGGCAAAGCTGCCCTCTCAGCAAGCGGCGTGAATTCTCCACGTCGGCGCCCTTTTCCCTTTGGTTGATTTCCGCCCCCGAAACCGGCAAGAGCGGCACCTCCCGGAACGGATCGCTTCAGGGCAGGCATCCCACTGCCCGCAACCCATATTATGTACACCAAAAGCCCCCTTTGAGCAACCTCTGGTTTGCCCTTAAGGCACACGGGTAAGTCCTCGAACCAACGTTTCGGAGGACTCGTACAATCAATGTTGAGCGGTCGGGGGGAACTCAGAGGCCGGCGAATCGCCCTTGTCGGTTTCGGCCGTTGCATGGTAAGCTTGATTGTCAGAGATTCAGTCCGGTCGCCTTTTTGTGGCTGACAGTCATACATACCTCATCCTCATGGACGCGAAAACGACCGGGTGTAAGCCAAAGCGACTATGAGAGATCCGATGGTCGGCGAACCCCAAAACACCAAGGCCGACAACACCAGGCCGCAGGATGCGCACGACGGCTCCGATCACATAAGCGGCGCCAACGGCCTGTCCGACGCCCTGAGGAACCTTCGCAAGGCGGCCGCAAGCCGCCGGCCCGAATCCATCTGCCCCGCATTTAAGAAACTCCGCCAGGCCGGAAAGGGCATGAAGCTCGAGCAGTTGTTCGCCAAGGCCGACGAGGCCGTCGGCGAACCGGCCAGGCCGCTTGTGGTATCCGCATTTGCGCACTGGCACTGCTTCATGTGTGACGACGGAGCCGTCGAGTGCGAGCTATGCGAAGGAACCGGCAAGGACGAGGATGGCGAAGTCTGCACCGCCTGCGGCGGACTGGGTTTCTCGCCGTGTGAGTTCTGCAATGGGACCGGCTGGGTGGATCGCGATCTGATACCGGAGGAACTGAAACACGCCGTCCTCAAGCATCAGGTAGCGTCGGTCAGGAAGGAACTGGACCGCCTTAAGAAGATTCTGCCCAACGTCACCGAAGAGCAGATCCGTTCCCTGGGGCACAAGGAGAAATCCAACCTGGCCCGGCGGCTCCTGCGACTCCAGGCAAGGATGCGAAACCTCGCCGACAGCGGAGCAGTCGAAGACAAACACGCCGAACTCTATCGTCGGGCGGCCGCCGGACTGGACAAGACCATCAACCTGCTTCGCGGCGAGTAGTATTCGCCGGGCACGGCAATTGTATCCGGCGCCTCCCGGCCTGTATCATGTCCGCTCGATTTCCCACTCGCCGTCATAGACCAACGGACAGATGACCGAAACCGTGCGCCCTTTGATATTGTTCTCGCTGCCGCGGAGCGGCTCGACGCTGCTTCAGCGCATTCTCTCGGGGCATCCCGGTATAGCCAGCACAGCCGAGCCGTGGCTGCTGATACCCCAGCTCTACGCGTTCCGCGAGTCGGGTGTTGCGGCTCAGTACCGCCACCGTTCCCTGGTCCGCGCTCTTGAGGACTTCTGCAACGAGCTGCCCGAAGGCAAGCAAACCTACCTCCGCGAGCTTCGCCGCTTCGTGCTGTCGCTCTATTCCCAGGCCGCCGGTCCCGAAGCGACGTACTTCCTCGACAAAACCCCCCGCTACGCATTGATAGCCGAGGACGTGCTGAGCGTTTTTCCGGAGGGCAAGTTCGTGTTTCTGTGGCGGAACCCCCTGGCGGCCGCCGCTTCCATGGTGGAAACCTGGTACGACGGCAAGTGGCGGCTCAGGTCGCGACGGCTGGACCTGGAGGACTCGCTGGTGAACCTTGTGCGGGCGCGTCGCTTGGCGGACGAACGGGCCATCGACGTGCGCTTCGAGGACCTTCTTACCGATCCGGAATCGCAGTTGAAGCGCATCTGCGGCTACCTGGAGCTGGACTTCCAGCCGGCGATGATCGATCGCTTCGCCGACGTCGGTTTCAGCGGGCGCCTGGGCGACCCCACCGGAACCGTTCGCTACAGACAGCTCAGCACCGAGCCGCTGACGAAGTGGAAACGGACCTTCTGCAATCCGCTGCGGAAGCGATGGGCGCGGAAGTATCTGGCACGCATAGGCCCCGAGACCCTCGAGCAGATGGGTTACGACTCGTCCGAGCTTATCCGCGAGCTTGACGATATACCCGCGGGTGTGCGGCGAATGGTTGGTGACGTTTTTGAGACTGTCCGCGGGGCTGTCCGCGACACGGTCAAACGCCCGCCGCCGCACCGCAGTCGCACCACAGCCGGGTAATCCATGAGCAGGCAAGACACACAAAAACCTGAAGAGCTTCGCGTGCTGGCGATTACGCGCAAGCCGGACTCTCCCAGCTTCGAGCAGCGCGTGCTGCGGTTCATCGAGCCGCTGGGTAAACGCGGCGTCGAGGTCCAGTGGCGCGAGCTGCCCGGCGGCGGGCGCGAGCAACGGCAGCTGCAGCGGCAGGCCCGCGAGTTTGACCTCATCTGGTGGCATCGGCATCTCAACCCGCCCACGCGCACCGGCCGATGGCGCCGCGCCGCCCGTCGGCTGGTCTATGACTTCGACGACCCGGTGTTCTTCTCCACGCACCCGGGCCGCATCCGCGGGCGGATCAGCCGGCGACTGAAGTTCGCCCTGTGGCTGCGGCGCTGCGACGCGGCACTGCCGGCAAACGAGTACCTCGCCCAATGGGCACGCCGATATTGCCGGCAGGTCCACGTGGTGCCGATGGCAATCGACATCGGCCCGCCGCCGTCCAGGCAGAACAGGGCCGATGGCCCGGCCGAGCTGTTGTGGATGGGCTCGCGGTCCACCACCAAGTTCCTCAAGGGCGTGCTGCCGTCGCTGGAGAAGCTCGCGGAGGCCCGCGGCGACTGGCGCCTGCGACTGGTAGGGCATGAGCGACTGAACAGCACGGCCGTCGATGTTGACTTCCGCCAATGGTCGCCACAACAGCAGCAGGCGGCGCTGAGGGAGTGTGACATCGGTCTGTGCCCCATGCCCGACAATCCCTGGACGCGCGGGAAGTGTCCGTTCAAGGTGCTGGAGTACATGGCCGCCGGCCTGCCGTGGGTCGGATCGGCTGTGGGAGAGCTGGTCACCTACGCCGGCAAAGGCGACGAGGCCCGCGGGCTGGTGGCGGCGGATGACGAACAGTGGGTTTCGGGCCTGTCGAAGCTCCTGGACGATGGCGCCCTTCGCAGCCGCATGGGCAAGCTTGGAAGGAGCTATGTGGAGCACAACCACGCCCGCGAACCGCTCGCCGACAAGCTGGCCGAGCTGTTCCGCAGCATCGCCGCTCAGGGCTGAGAGCCGCTCGCTGCGCCCGGAAACTCCAGCAACTCGCCGCGTCCACGCCCCGGTATGCGAACGCCCCCCGGCGCTATCAGTCGAACCGGCTCAATGTCCGGTCGGGCGGCAAGAAGCTCTTTGACCGAAACCACCATCAACCCCTCGGCTGTCGGGGCATCCGCTGCGCCCGCAGGACCGGCCATGAGAACATCGAACCCATCGTCGCCGGCCGACACCGCCACCCATCCGTCGCCGACAACTTCGGCAAAGCTTTTCACGACCTCCAGTAGTCGTTGAGCGTCGGACGACCGCAGGCGGATCGCCACCACGCCGCCGGGGTGCACCATCGACGCCGCACGGGCGAGCGATTCCACGTTGTAGCACCGCCAGGCGCCGCCGTGGTCGGCCGGCATCGGCGATAGCAGCAGACCGTCGTAGCGGTAGCCCCTTTTGCGCAAGGCCTCAAAGAAGTCGGCCTCGGCGCCCGGCAGCAGCAGCTCCCGCAGCTTTGCGCATGCCGACGAAACGTCCGGCGACGAGACGGCCATGCTCACGTCTTCGGGTTCGTCGGGTACGTCGGCGGCGGCGGAAGCGACCACCCACCAGCGCCCGCCCCCCTGCGAGAGCAGCCGGGCGAGTTCGCCGTCGATCAGCTCGCTGCGCTCCACGTACACGACGCCCCGGGTACCGCCGGGCATCCTTGTCAGCCACAGCCCGATCGCATCGTGACCCAGTACCGAGCGGACTCGCTTCGCCGAGACGGTGGCCATCGTGGTAAGCGCCAGCAAAAGCACGGCGCCCCAGCACGCCCAGCGGAACTGCTCGCCGCCGCGCGACGCCAGGCCGATGAACGCGACAATCGCCGCGGTGCAGAGCACCAGCGCCCCTGTCGCCGCCAGCACACCCCCGGGCGCCGGCGGCGCGAGCAGCATGTAAACCAGCACGCCGGCGGAAGCGCCACCCGTCACCGTGGCAATGTACTGTCTCCCGCGTCGCCCGGCCGATGCGAACCGCCTCCTCTGTGCGGAGACAAGCATTCCGGCGGCGGCGGCCAGCGGTAGCTGACACGCCAAGGCCAGCACACCGGCCGAGGCGGCCTGGGCAGACGTTCCGTCGCCGCGCGCGGCGATGGCGGTCAGCGCCAGCGACGCCTGAATGAGCAGGCCTGCCGGCAGCACGACGCATACCGCCAGCAACTGCCGCATGGAGGGGGTATTGGAGCGGGCGTCGGTCCTTCCGACGGCAAAAGCAAGCAGGCAGAAGGAAAACGCCAGAAGCACGGACTTCCCGCCCGCGCATGCACCGGCGACCGCACCCATCAGTCGCAATTGCACCAGAAGCGCCACCGTCAGCGCCGCCCAGCAGCCCGCCAGCGCCAGCCGCCGTCGCCGCGAAGGGGCCGCCACCGGCTGCATGGGGCGACGCAAGCGGACGGCCGTCTTGCGGCGCTGGGTAATCGCAATCGCAGCCAACGCCAGAGAAATCACCGCCGCCAGTTGCACGTGCAGGAGGTTGGCGCCTGCCCACCACAACACGGCCGTCATGCCCGTCCCCGCACCGGCCGCCCACAACCACTCACGGAACACGCCCGCGTAAACGTCGCGCCCCGAACCGCGCCGCAGCACGGTGTGGCTCAGCAGCGCCACACTGACGCCCAAACCCAGCGGAAGCATCGCGAGGAACATCAGCACAAACGTCAGCAGCCGCCAGACGGCCGTGGGGAACAGAAAGCCGCTCTCAACGAGCCGAAGAGCCCCCGAGGCCTGCCGCATCGCCAGTATGCTCAGCAGGCCGCAACCCGCGGCCACGAACGCCAGCACCGCCGCCAGATGGGTCATGGCCCGCGCCTCGGTGCTCCGAACGCGGGTGCTGGTGGCATCGGCCAGTCCGGGCACCGCCGGGCGGGCAAACCCCATCCGCGGAGCCAGCCATTGGGCCAGTTGGACGAGCCGGCCTGGCAGCCCCACCGTCAGCGCCACGGCCAGCAGGAAGCACGCGACCGCTGTCAGCGTGGTGGCGGGGGAGGGATCGAAGACGTGGCTGCACAGCAACACCGCCGACGCCACCTGGACTGTAAGCGTCGCCGCAACCCAGAACACAAAGGCCCTGTCAATCCGTGCCGGGCTCATAAGACCGCACAGCAAAAGGCGACACCCGGCGTGCGGGCGTCACTTCCAGGAGAGGATTGTTGAACCCGCGGCCGGTACATGCAACCGCCGCCCTTCGTCGCTGAGCAGCACCAGTCCCTCCAGCGGGCTTACGTCCAGCGCCCTTCCGGCGTATTTCCGCCCGCTGCAGAGCACCTCGACCCGCCGGTTGATGGTCGCGCAGCGGGACGTGAAGGCGTCGTGCAGTGGGCGCATTCGGCCGGTCTCGACGTGCTCGACCCACTCATCCAGTCGTCGCAATATTTCGCGTGCGACCTCCACCCGCTCCAGTTCGTGCCCGACCGCATCGGCCAGGCATGTCGCGGGAAAGTCCACTTCACCGGCGGGCGGCGCGGCATTGACGTTAACGCCGCAGCCGACGACCGCGCAACGGTCGCGAAGCTCCACCATCACGCCGGCGACCTTGGCCGCGTCCAGCAGCACGTCGTTGGGCCATTTGAGCATGCACGAGAACCCGAGTGCGTCCAGCGCCTCTGCGACGGCCACTCCCGCCGCCACGGTCAGCGCCTCGTGTGACTCCGGCGCCGAGCCGGCACAGAGCAGGACGCTCATCAGCAGGTTCTGACCGGGCGGGCTTATCCAGTTGCGTCCCAGACGACCGCGCCCGCGTCGCTGCGAGTCGGCCAGCACGACCAGACCGTCGCAGCCCTGGTGGCGGGCGCTGTCGAAGGCGACGTCGTTTGTGGAATCCACCTCGTCGAAGCATATAACGCTTCGCCCGATCCGCCGGGTGGACAGGTCGCGTTCTATCAACAGCGGGTGGAGCACCGTGGGCCGGAGCAGCCGCACGCCCCTGCCCGGGCTTTGCTCGATGCGGCAGCCCCGCTCTTCCAGCTTTTTCAGAGCGTCCGAGAGCCGACGGCCGGACAGACCGCTCGCGGTTTCCAGCTCATCGGCAGAAACGTACGCTTCCTGTCGGTCGTAGAGTATGGCCAGGACGCCGGCGGCCGGGTCGAACGCCCCCTGCTGTCGGCTTGTCGCTGTCCGGGGGGTCACTCGATCTCGATGTCCAGTCCGATGTCCACCGCCGCGGCCGAGTGTGTCAAAGCGCCGATGGCGATACGCTCGACCCCGGTCCGGGCCACCTCGCGGACGTTGCCCAGCGTGATTCCGCCGGACGCCTCCAGTTCGATGCGTCCGGCCAGACCGGCCCGGCGGCGGTGATAGACCGCCTCGGCGAGCTGTTCAACGGACATGTTGTCCAGAAGGATTATGTCCACCGGCAGTGTCAGCGCGACCTCGAACTGCTCCATGGACTCGACCTCCAGCTCGATGAACGACCTCTCACCGAGAAACGGGCGGACTCTTTCCAACTCCCTGGCGGCCGCTTCTATGGGGTCGCGACCTTCGGCGCGGGCCAGCACGGCCAGGTGATTGTCCTTCACCAGCACGGCATCCCACAGTCCCTTGCGATGGTTCCGCCCGCCGCCGGCGCGGACGGCGTACTTTTCCAGGTCGCGCCAGCCCGGAGTGGTCTTGCGCGTATCGTATATTTCCGCATCGGTGCCTTTTACGGCATCGACGTATTCGGCCGTGGTGGTGGCGACTCCGCTGAGCCGCTGCAGAAAGTTCAGCGCCACCCGCTCGGCCGCCATCATCGCCCGCGCCGGCCCGTGCCACTGAGCCAGGGTGTCGCCGGGACCGGCATGCGCGCCTTCATCGAGCAGCGTCTCGGTCCGCAACGAACCGTCGTAGCAAACCGCAATGGCCTCCAGCAGTGCACCGCCACAGAAGACCATCGGCTGGCGAGCGCGAAAATGTCCGCGCGCCGAGACATCCGGCGGCAGAATTGCGCTGGTGACATCGCCTGAACCCAAGTCCTCACTGCGCGCCATCTCCAGCAGCTTCCACAGGTTCTCACGCTCGCGTCGAGTCGGTCTCAGCGGCATTTGTCGCCTCCGCCGCCGAAACATACCGCCAACTCTTCGCCGATGCAATCGCCCGACGTCCGGGCTGCGACTGCAAAGGCGAATCGGCAACTACTGTCCGAGGCGAGCTTCCTTCGGGGGTCGTGTCCAGCCGAAAGGAGCAGTGTCGTGAAACCCAGCAACCAAAGGCAACCGTCGAGAAAGGTCGGACAGGCAGGGCTATACCTGCCCGCGGCCGCGGCCAGTCATCTGTGGGCGGCGGTGAAGCAAACGGAATTGCTGCTGAGCGCGTCGCGCCCGGAGACGGGACTGCGTCACCTGCTGGCTATCCTGCATCACCTGCGCGAGGTGCGACGGGACATCGGCTGACGCGACACGGGCCGGCGGCGGGGAGACCCGTCGTCGGCCCTTTGCTGCCGCGGCGAACCCGCAGGGGCATGTTGCCAGGACGCAGCGAACTGTTACAATGCCCGCCCCGAAGACACGCACACATACAAGAAACCGGAATCATCGGACCGCAGAGACAAGGACGCGCCATGGACCTTCAACGCTCGCACAGACTGAGCAAGCTTCCACCGTATCTGTTCGCGGACCTGCGTCGGAAGATAGCCGCCAGAAAGCAGCGCGGAGAGCGCATCATTTCGCTGGGTATCGGCGACCCGGACCACCCCACGCCCGAGGCCGTGGTGGAGCGCCTCTGCTCGGCCGTGGGCGATGAATCCGACGCCAACCGGCACCGCTACGGCAGCGACAACCCCGTCGCCGAGCTAAGCTCCGCGGTGGCGGACTTCTATCGCCGCAGGTGGTCGGTGAAGCTCAGCGATAATCAGATCGTAACCACCATGGGCAGCAAGGACGCCATCGCCAAGCTGGGGCTGGGCCTGCTGAACTGCGGCGACGTGGGCATCGCCCCGGTTCCGGGGTACCCGACCTACAACATCAGCCACGTTTTCGCCGGGGCGGTGACGCACCAGCTTCCGCTGCGGGCGGACAACAACTGGCTGCCGGACTTCCAGGAGATACCCCAGGAGGTCCGCCGCCAGGCGAAGGTCATGTGGCTGAATTACCCGAACAACCCCACGACGGCCGTCGCGCCGATGGAGTTCTTCGAGCGCGCCGTCGAATTCGCGCGCGAGAACGGCATCCTGCTGGTACACGACGCCGCCTACACCGAGAACACCTACGACGGCTACGAGGCACCGAGCATCCTTCAGGTAGACGGCGCCGACGAGGTGGCCGTCGAGATGTTCTCGATGAGCAAGGCGTTCAACATGACCGGCTGGCGGGTGGGCGCGATGGTCGGCAACGCCGAGGCCGTCGATATTCTCGACGCCGTCAAGGACAACATAGACAACGGCACGCTGCGGGCGGTGCAGTTCGCGGCCGCCGAGGCCCTGAACCGCGCCGAGGAGCTTCGCGAAGGCATCAACGCGGTTTACGCCCGCCGGCGCGACCTCGTTGTGGAGCGGCTGCGAAAGGCCGGCTGGGACGTCCAACCCCCCAAGGCGACCATCTACGTCTGGGCGCCCGTGCCGGAGCACTTCCACGGCGACAGCGGCAGGTTCGCCGAGGAGCTGCTGGAAAAGGCAGGCGTCGTCGTAACCCCCGGCCGGGGCTACGGCCAGTGGGGCGAGGGCTACTTCCGAATCTCGCTGACCTACGGCGACGACGTGCTCGCAGAGGCGATGGACAGGATAGTCAACCTGGGCCTTTAGCTATCGCCCCCGCGGCCACGCTTGCGGTCGGCGGCGGGCGGCTGTAAGTTCGCCGGCATGGGCAAGCACACGGTTTATATCTCCCTGGGCAGCAACCTGGGCGACCGGGCGGACAACCTGCTGTCGGCGCTGAAGCACCTCAACGATACCCCGGGGGTGGAAATCGCCAAAATATCGCAGTTCTTCCGGACAGAGCCGGTCGGAGGCCCGGAGAATCAGGAGAAGTACTTCAACGCCGCGGCCATCCTGGAGACCACGCTGACGCCACATGAGCTGCTGGCAGAGCTGCAGCGGATAGAGAAGCAGTTGGGGCGCAACCGCCACACCGAGCAGCGCTGGGGCCCGCGGACCTGCGACCTGGATATCCTCCTGTTCGACGACGAGATAATAGACGCCGACGACCTGACCATACCCCACCCGCGAATGCACGAGCGGCTGTTCGTGCTGCGGCCACTGGCGAGCATCGCGCCGCAGGCGGTCCACCCCAAGCTGCGCCGCACGGTGGCGGAACTGCTGGCCGACGCGGAGGTGAGCCGGTGACCGCACCGCTGGTAAGCATCATAGGTCCGCCGGCCGTCGGAAAGACCACGCTCGCCGAGCGGCTGGCCGATGCGGTTTCCGCACGGCTGATCAGGGAGGATTACCGCGGCAACCCATTTCTGGCAGACGCATCGGCCGGCAAACCTGAAGCCCAACTGCCCGCCCAGCTTTACTTCCTGATATCGCGGGCGTCGCAGCTTTCGATAATGCTGCTGCACGAGCAGGCGGAAGTCAGCGACTACGGGTTCTGCCAGGACCGCATCTACGCGCGCGAGCTTCTTTGCGAGCGGGACTACCGGCTGTATGAGAAGCTGGCCGCCCGCGTGGAGAAGCTCGTCCGTCCGCCGAACGTGCTGGTGCACCTGGACGCCTCGGAAGACGAGCTGCTCCGACGCATCCAGCGGCGAGGTCGGCCTTTCGAGCGTACCATGACGCGGGACTTCCTGGCGCGCATGCGGGCGGACTACAATGAGCTTACCGGCAAGATAGACTGCGAGGTGGTCCGCATCGACACCGAAAGCAGCGACCCCCGCAGGCCCGAGACCGTCCGGGAACTCGCCGAACGCGTCGGCAAGCTGTCGAAACACTGACAAGCACTTACCGGAGCTGCTGATGGAAGTCGAAAAGACCATAGAGGCCATGCGAAACCGCCTGCGCGACGCGCGGCGGGCGGGCAAGACCGTAGGGCTGGTGCCTACCATGGGCGCCCTGCACGAGGGGCATTATTCGCTCATACAGGCCGGCCGCGAGGGCTGCGACCTCCTGGTGGTGAGCATCTTCGTGAATCCTACCCAGTTCGGCCCGGACGAGGACTACGCCAACTATCCCCGCACGATGGAACAGGACCTCGCCGGCTGCGAGGCCTGCGGCGTCGATGTGGTCTTCGCTCCCGGTGTGGAGGACATGTACCCGGACAAGCCGCTGACCACGGTTAGCGTTTCGCGCCTGAGCGAAACTCTCTGCGGCAGCCGCCGGCCGGGGCATTTCGACGGTGTTTGCACCGTGGTGGCGAAGCTGCTCAATATCGTCGAGCCGGCAAGGGTGTGGTTCGGGGCCAAGGACTATCAGCAGTCGGTGGTGATTCGACGCATGGTGAAGGACCTGAACTTCCCTGTGGAGGTCGTGGTCTGCCCCACCGTCCGCGAGCCGGACGGATTGGCCGTTTCCAGTCGCAACGCCTACCTCACGCCCGACGAACGGCACCAGGCGCCGGCGCTCTATGCCGCCTTGAAGGACGCTGCGCAGCTTATCAACGAGAAACATCCCCCGGCCGAGGATGTCATCGCGGCTGTGCGCCAACGCATCGTCACGGACGCTCCTGAAGGTAAGCTGGATTACGTACAGGTGGTTGACCCGCATACGCTGGAGGATCTGGAGCAGACCGACCGCCCTGTCGTAATCGCGGCCGCCCTGAAGCTTGGCAAGGCGCGTCTTATAGACAACGTGCGGGTCGGCTGAGCCGTTAACCTGCTCGAGGGCTTAACCATCGCCGGCGTGGACGCCCCGGGGGTAAGATACTACAATGGGTAACGCTTAGCCCGGCTTATTCACGAAGAAGCGGTACATTCGTGAACAAGCTGCCGATTGGGCTTTGACTTCGGCCTTCGGGCCAACGCATAGGGCTGGTCCTGAGCGAGGCGCGAAGCGCCGAGTCGAAGCCGTCAGGAAAGCAGACGCTTTCCTGACGGCACACTATGAGCGAAAGCAGCGCTTTCGTGAATAATGTGGGTTGGACCGCCGCGAAATACCTGCCCCGGGAGGGTTTGTTTGCATGTTTGTGAAGGTTCTGAAATCCAAGATTCACCGAGCGAAAGTAACCGACGCCGATGTCGATTACGTCGGGTCGATCACTATCGACCCCGACCTTATAGAAGCGTCCGAGCTCTTCGTCGGCCAATGCGTGCTGGTGGCGGACCTCCAGAACGGCGAGCGGTTCGAGACCTACGTCATGGAGGGCGAGCGGGGCAGCGGGACGATCTGCGTCAACGGAGCGGCCGCCCATAAGGTCAACGTCGGCGACCTAGTAATAGTGATGGGTTTTGTCTATGTATCGCCCGACCAGGCCCGTGAACTGAAACCCACCGTCGTGCTGGTGGACGAGAACAACAAGCCCACAAAGAAGCTCTGACCCGAGGAAGGAGACAAGGCACATGCGGCAGATAATCCTCGATTTCGGCGCGCTGGAGCTGTTCGGCAGGACCATCCATCTCCGCGTGCCGGGTTACGGGCTGATGGTCGCGGTAGGGTTTCTGCTGGCGATACTTCTGGCCCGCCGGCGTGCCAGGCGGTGCGGCGAGAACCCCGACGTGCTGACAAACTGCGGAATACTGGCGCTGATAGGCGGCATCGCCGGCGCGCGAATCGCATACGTCATCGAGAACTGGAATGCTTTCTCCGGCAACGGCGCCTTCGGCATATTCGACTTCACCGCCGGAGGACTTATCTACTACGGCGGCGTCATCCTCGCGACGTTGATGGTCCTGATCTACCTTCGCGCCAGGAAGCTGCCCCTGCGGCGCTACCTGGACATACTGGCCGTCAGCTTGATGGTGGGTCTTGCGTTCGGCCGGGCGGGCTGCACACTCAACGGCTGCTGCTACGGCGGGGTGGCACGGCAGGACTGGGCGCTGGCGGTGCGGTTCCCCATGTACACGCCGCCGCTGGTCAAGCTCGGCGGGGACGACAACCCGTTCTGGGAAGGCGGCGGCGCCACGCCCATCTATTCCGACCAGTTCAAGAAGGGCCAGGTGCGTCCGGACCCGAGACTGCTGAACAGCTTCAGCTCCTCTCTGCTGCCGCCGGTGGACCTGCACGGAAAGCTGCAGCGAGACCAGCTCGAAGTGATGCAGGCCGACATTGACGAAGTCCGCGAGCTGTTCATCCGCACGGCCGGCGAGGACCTTCTGCTCGGTCGGGCAGACTGGTACGCAGGCAGGCGCGAAGGCGACGGACTGTTGCGCGGAAGCGAGCCCTGGAGCGAGGCCGTACTGTTCGATACCAGCGGCGACGGACGGCTGACCTTCGCCGAGGCGTGGCGTTATCTCCAGGCCCGCCGTGCGGAGCTTGCCGAACGGTTCGACTCCGATGACGATAGCCGGCTCGGCGGCGCCGAGCGTTCCGAGGCCAACCGATGGCTTCAGCAGGACTTGTATGCCCTGGCGATGGCCGAGCGATCCGCACCGGTCAAGCCCGCCCAGCCGCTGGCGCTTGTCAACGCCCTGCTTATCGCCGTTCTGCTGACGGTGTTCTTCCGCCTGCGTCGATGGGAAGGTCAGGTCTTCGCACTGCTGGTAATCGCGTATCCAATCACACGCTTCGTGCTGGAGTCTGTCCGGGCGGACAACCCACACAACCTGCTGCGGGGTGTGCTGACTCACAACCAATATACTTCACTGGCAATGCTGGGCGGCGGCGTGCTGCTGTATCTGCTGTGGCGGCGTCTGCCGGCGTCGGCCGGGCCTGTTCTGGCCGAGCGCGTCAAGGCAACTACCGGCGGCAAGAACTACCGGGCCAAAACAGGAAAACGCTGAACAAATCATCGGAAGGGCAATCATGAGGCGTCCTACATTAACCATTGTGGCGTTTTGTGTCATGGCGGCCGCGTCGGGCGCGTCGGCTCAAAGCCACGCCGGCGAGAGCATCGCGAGAATCGCCGAACTCACCGAAAACGCGCTGGTTGTTGTTTCCGGCCGGGCCGAAACCGCCGATGGCGACACGTCCTTCAGCGGCATAGGCATATGCGTGGACGACTCGGGCGTGTTCGTATCCACGGCGTTCGACGCACGAATGGACCCCGGCACGCTGAAGGAGTTCCGGCTGCTCCTGCCCGACAGCCAGGGGCAGTGGGTACCGGCCGAGCTTATGGGAATAGACCCTGAGACCGGTTTGGGGTTCGTCCGCGCGCTGGAGGACCGGGGTTGGGAAGCGATAGACTTCGTGGAGAAGGCGGAGTTGAGTCCCGGCGACCAGGTAATATCGGCAGGCCTGTTCAACGCCCCGGGAAGCCCGAGGTGCTTTGGCGTCGCACACGTCTCCAGCGTGATGCGTGTGCCGGAAAAGATGGTTTACGTTACCGGCGGGTCGCTGACACTGCCCGGTTCGCCGGTTTTCACCGCCGATGGACGGGCCGTAGGTATCGTCAGTGCCCAGGTGCCAATGCGGTACGAAATCAGCACCGGTCAGTCCAGCACGGTGGTTGCTCTTAGCGGGCGCGAGCAGACGCAGTTCTTCACGGCCATCGATGAATTTGCCCACATCATCGCCGACCCGCCACAACGCGGGCGCGGTCGGCGAATGCCGTGGATCGGGATTCTGGAGTTTGCCCCTGTTCCCGAGCACGTCGCGAGGATCAACCGGCTGGACGCCCCGGCCGTGCGCATAGAGCGGGTAGTCCAGGACAAGCCCGCCGACGCCGCGGGACTGCATGAAGGCGATATAATCGTGGCCATGAACGGCGAGCCGGTGGAGGAGCTTCCCACGCCGGAGCTGACCGCCCAGCAGTTCTTCCGCCGCACCATGCGGCTGCGCGTGGGGGATTCCGTGACGCTTACCGTGCATACCCCGCAAGGACGTCGTGACGTCAGCGTCGAAGTAGAGCCGATGCCGTCGCGTCCGCAGGACGCCGCTCGCTACGCCAATCGGGAGGTCGGCCTGATAGTCCGCGAGAAGGTCGAGTTCGACGAGTACCGCAACCCAGCCCTCAGCGGCGTGTCGGGTTTGATAGTGGAAGTGGTGGCCGAGGACTCCCCCGCCGCCAGGGCCGGGCTGGAGGTCGGCGATCTGCTTACCGAAATCGACGGCATCAACCTGCGCAGTGTCTGGGATTTTCAGCAGATAGTTGAGCAGGCGATGGCCGGAGGCGCGGGGGGCTCCCTTACCGTCTCCAAGCGCCAAGGGCAGGGCTCCGTGGACGTAACCATATACCTGCCAAGACAGTAAGCTCATTACAGCGAGAGGAAGGCCTATGAAAACCCGTGCCCTGTGGTTTTGCGTGCTGGTGGCGACAGCCGTCGCGATGGGACAGACCGCCGACTCGCGGGAAGCCCCCGGCGGAACCACAGCGCCGGCCGACACTCTTTCGGAGGCGCGTCCGCCGGTTGCCCAAGCGCCGCATGCGTCGGAGAACGAGTTACCCGCGGCCGGGAGCTTACGACATTCGGCCGTTTGCCTGATCCACTCCCCGCCCGACACACCCGCCCGGGCCGGCAGACTGGTGGTGCTGCTTCGCTATGCGGCCCGGCTGGACCCCCGCGACGGCGAAACCTGCCGTCTGCTGGCGGGTGTATATGAAAGCCGCAATCAGCCCGCCCTGGCGGCCCAGACACTGGAGAACTGTCGCGGTGTGCTCGAGCGTCCCTGCTACGACGCCAACTGCCGCCTGCTGGCGCTGCTGCTGGACCAGCGTGAACGCACAGAGGACAGGATCACTTTGCTGGAGGAGGTGCTCAGAGACGACGAACTGCCACCCAGTATCCGTGCAGTGGCGGCGGTCCACATGGCCCGTCTGCACCGGGGGCGTGGCGACCTGGCCGAAGCCCGTGACACCTACAGCAGGGCGCTGGAGCTGGACCCCACCGATCCCGACGCGGCCGAGGGGCTGCTGCGCGTAACCGAGGATCCCACCGCTGCCGACGAGGCGGCCGCCCTGCTTCGGCTGCTGGCCGGCAACCCCAAGGCCGTCGCCGTCGCATGGGATGTTGCCTCGCTGGTTGATTCGCTCGGTTTGCACGAGAGGTCGCTGACATTCTTTGATCATGCCATGCGCACGGCCGTCGCCGCCGGCGGCGAGGATGCCTTGTCGGCGGAGTTCGTTACCGAATACTGCAACGCCATGCTCAATGCCGAAGACCATGGCCGGGCGGTGGAGCTGTTCGATCCGATGCTGGATCGCTTCGATGACAATGCAGACCTGCTGGCCCTGCTGGTGGAGGCACACCGGGCCGTCGGACAGACCGACCGGGCCGATGAGATGGTTGCCTCCCTGAGGCAGCTTTACGCGGACCAGAGCGACCAGGAAGAGCTGTCTGCGATGCTAACGGCCCAGCTCGCATGGTTCCTTCTTATAACCGCCGACCAGCCACAGGAGGCCCTCAACCGTGCGGCGGAAGCACTTCAGCAGGCCGGTGACGACAACTTCGTCCGCCGGGTGCACGCCGCGTGTCTCGTACGAACAGGCCAACCGGAGCAGGCCCGGCAGACGCTGGAGGAACTCCAGGACCGGGACGTCTATGCAACCGTCTTTCTCGCCGAGGCCCTGTTCGCTTTGGGTGAGCCGGACGCCGCCGCCGATGCGCTGCGGTCGGTCGTTGGCCGAAGCCGCAGCGGGCCGGCTTACCGACAGGCCCGCGAGCTGGCCGAGAGGCACGACATCGCACTGCCCGCCGCCGAGGACGCCGACGCCGTGGCGGAGGCAATCGACGGCTTTGATACGGGTGTTCTGGAAATGGGGCACTCGCCGCAGCAGTTCGTATCCGTCGAGCTTACCCCGCAGGCCGGCGAGGTCCACGTCGGCGAGCCGATCGTCCTGGAGGCAAAGCTGTCCAATATCGGCCGGAGGGATGTAACCATCGGCGACTGGGGGCTGCTGACGCCGACGATGAGCTTTGAGGTGGAAACGGATTCCCAGCAGTTTACCAACCTGCCTGTCCTGAGCTGGCCGGCGCCGCGCCATCTCAAGAGCGGCGAGAGCATCACCACAACTGTCCGGCTGGACGTCGGTGAGCTGTGGGAACGCCTTGCACGCCGGCACATGGAGGAGCTTACACTGACGGTTCGGCCGACACTGGACCCCATCGAAACCGCCGACGGGACCATCCAAAGCGCCCTGCCGCAGGTGAAGGTGGAACCCGTGACGGTCGTGAGAAGCCCGCTTGCCGCAGACGCCCGGACCGACCCGGCCGATGAGTTGGCGGCGCAATTCGCCCAGGGAAGCATCGAGCAGAGAATGCTCGCCGCCCGGCGCGTCGGGACGTTGCTGGCGGCCGGGGCTGAAGCTCAACCGGCCGGCGACCGCCTGCTGGCTCTTCTGGAGCAGGCGCTGGCGGATGAATCACCCGCGGTCCGGTCCGAGATGCTGAAAACCCTTCAGCTTCTCCCGCTGAACGAGTCGATCCTTCGAGCCGTCGCACCCGTCATAAACGACCCCAGCCCGCTTGTGCGCATGCGTGCGGCCGAGCTGCTGGGAACCGACGACCCCCGGCAACACCAGCCGGTCCTGCGGTTCATGGCGCGCGACGAAAACGAGCTTGTCCGCGGAATGGCCGAGCTGTTCACGACGGAACAGAACTGACTTCGCCATTGCCCACCGGCGGCCGCTAGGGCATACTCGCGAACCCTCATCGCACCGAAGGCAAGCGGTCGATGGATCGCCTTCGGCTTTGTGGAACAATCGCTGTATTCAGAAAGACCGGGAGTAGAAGACCAATGTCGAACCGTGAGAGTTTTTGCCGGCGGCTTTGTGACAAGGGCGTGGTGGCTGTGGTGCGGGCCTCCAGCAGTGAGCAGCTCCTGGAGGTCGGCCGGGCGTTGCTTGCCGGCGGCGTGGACTGCATCGAGATAACCATGACCACCCCCAACGCCCTGGAGGTGATTTCCAACTGCCGCAAGGAACTGGGCGACGAGGCACTGGTTGGCGTCGGCAGCACGCTGTCGGCCGACATCGCCCGCTCGGCCATCGAGGCGGGGGCGCAATTCGTGGTCTCGCCCATATTCAAGCGCGAGATCGTCGAAGCCGCTCATGAGGCGGACCTGCCCTGCGTGCCGGGCGCGTTTACCCCCACGGAGGTGCAGACCGCCTACGAAAGCGGCGCGGACATCGTGAAGGTCTTTCCCGGTGGAGCGGTGGGGCCGAAGTACCTCAAGGACCTGCTCGGCCCGCTGCCTCACCTGAAGCTCAGCCCCACCGGCGGCGTGAATCTGGACACGGCCGCCGACTGGATAGCCAATGGCGCGTGCACGCTGGGCGTGGGCTCGGCACTGGTTACCAAAAAGGCCGTCGCCGGCGGCGACATGGCCGAGATAGAGCGGCTCGCCAGGCAGTACGTGGATATCGTAGCCGACGCCCGCGCAAAGAAAGAGGGAGCTGACCCGGGCTGAACATGTCACACAGATGGGGCCGAATCCTCGGCTCAGCGGTCGGGCTGCTGTCCCGTCGGCCGGGCTATATGCTCCTCGCCGCAGACGACCATCGCCTGTCGGCCGAACCGGCGCAGCGCTTCCGCTGGGCGTGGGTGGAGCTGATGCTGCTGTCGGCGGCCTGGGGAGTGGCCTCGGCGCTGCTGTGGGAGCTGTGCGCCAACACATTCGGGTGGTACTCGACCGATTTCCCGTTGATCCCGGCCGCGGCCGTGCTCACGGTAACGGTGTTGTCGCTTTACCGCCGGGCGATAACGGCGACGGCGGAACTGCTGGGCGGAAAACAGCAGGCGGGGACCTCGGCGGCGGCCGCGATCATCGTGGTGGTAATGGCGCTTATCCTCCTGGGGCTTCGCAGTTGGCAGCCCGACTGGCCGGTTCACATGCATCCCTGGCTGCAATGGCTACGGCCGCGAACCATGTACCGGCCGCTGGTCCTGGCGCCGGTGTGGGGTGCGTGGGCGATGCTGATTACGCCCCAGTTCCGCCGCCCGGATGCCGGAACCGAGCCGCAGGTAGCTCAGTTCGCACGAGGGTGCGGGCCTTTCGCGGCCGCGGTGTGCATGGCCGCTCCGCTGACGGGTTCCATCGTGTATTTCAATCACATGCCCTGGACTCAACTGGGCATATCCGCAACGGCCGTTCTGACCGCGGTGGCGGGAGGGCAGATTCTCTGCGCACTCGGCGGCGGGCTGAGGCGCCGTAACCTGCTGGCCGCGAATCTTTTGACACAGATGGCGTTCCTTCTGGCTTACCTTGCCAACAGGTGATTTAGCCGACAAACCGTCTTGACGCCCTGCGCGCCGGGCGGGTAGTGTGATGCCCATGAAAAGCACGGCCTTGATGACAACCTCGCTGGGCGGATATCCCAAACGCAGTGGGAAGGTACGCGATATCTACGACCTGCCGCAGGGACTGCTGATAGTCGCGACCGACCGGATCAGCGCATACGACGTGGTCATGCCCAATGGTGTTCCCGACAAGGGCCGGGTCCTGACCCAGATAAGCGGGTTCTGGTTCGAGATGCTCGCCGACACCACGTCGCACCACCTTGTTTCCACTTCCCTTGATGACCTGCCGGAGGATGCACGCGGAGAGGAGATTGAGGGAAGGTTCATGCTCTGCAAAAAGACCGAGGTGGTGCCCATTGAGTGCGTGGTCCGCGGCTATCTGTCCGGCTCCGGCTGGCGCGAGTACAAGAAGAACGGCACCGTCTGCGGCATAGAGCTGCCCAAGGGGCTGAAGGAGTCCGACAAGCTGCCCGAGCCGATCTTCACCCCCGCCACCAAGGCCGAGACCGGACACGACGAGAACATCAGCTTCGAAAAGGCCTGTGAGATCGCCGGCGAGGACGTGATGACCGACCTGCGAGACCGCTCGTTGAAGATCTACGAGCGGGGCAGGCAGTACGCCGCGGAACGCGGGATTATTGTCGCAGACACGAAGTTCGAGTTCGGCCGCGACGAGGAAGGCAACCTCATCCTCATCGACGAGGTGCTTACGCCGGATTCCTCGCGTTTCTGGCCGGCGGATGAGTACAAGCCCGGACGGGGACAGCCCAGCTTCGACAAGCAATTCGTCCGCGACTACCTCGACAAGATAAAATTCGACCGCACCCCACCGGCCCCGCCTCTGCCCGCGGACGTGGTCCAGAAGACGCGGGAAAAATACATCGAGGCCTACACGCGCCTCACCGGCAAACGGTTCGAGTGGGAGTAACCACCGCTGCACCGATCGTGCTAGTCACACAGAAAACACGAGTGTCACAAATCGCTTTCAGAAAACATTCGTGTCATTTGTGGTATTTCGTGCCATTCGTGTTCTCATCGCCCGGGGGAAACTACAGAAAAACGTAAAGGTTGTAGATGATGTGCGCGCCGACGGCGATGCCGAACCCCCTCAGGATATAAAGCCCGCTGAGATAAACCCCCGCCACCGCGCGGAACGCGAACAGGCCCCAGGGCAGCGACTCGAAGCTTTGCCCGGTCAGGTGATATGCGCTGAAGACCACCGAGGAGAGAATGATCGCCGCCACCGCCACCAGGTCGCGTGGCAGTTCGAATACGTCCACGAAGATCATCATCACCAGCGAGATCATCATCAGCCGGAAGAGGAACTCCTCGTAGATCCCCGCCCCGACCGCGATGAGCAGGTAGCGTAGTATGCCCTCTTCGTTGCCGCCGGCCGCCAGAGAACCCCTGCCCACCAGCCAGCTCATAGCCACCAGCGGAACCATCCAGGCGACGCTCTCGGCAAGCATGCCCAGCAGCACCTTGCCGTGGATGCGCCACCGGTAGCGGTGGGCCTGATGCTGGGCCAGCAGAACTACCACCACCAGAAGCGCCGGCAGGTAGGGCGCGGTCGCTCCGAAGAAGCCCAGCAGCCGGTCCAGGTCCCGCAGTGCCAGCAGACCCGTTCCGTAAGTCAGCGACCCAAGGTGGAAGAAAACCAGCAGCGGAGATATGAATATCAGCGACTCCAGCGGGCGCAGCGTCAGTCGGCTGTAACGCTCATCGGCCACTCGAGTTTGTCCCGCCTGTGACGACATGGCGGTATTATGCGGGCAAAGACGGCCACTGCAATGACACAAAAGCAGGACTTGCCCCATGGGTACGTCGGTAGCCGGCGGTTGGAAACTCCCGGACCGAATGCTCCATTACTCGCCCAGACGCACGTAGGGACGGATATTCCTGACTATGCCCGGACCGATGCCGCGAACGGCCGTAAGCTCTTCCAGTGTACCGAAGGCGTTTCCACCGGCGACTTTCTCACGGTATTCGACTATGGCATGGGCTTTGACGGGACCGATACCCGGCAGGCGGCGCAGCGAGGCCACCGATGCGGTGTTGGGGTCTATCTTCTCCTCGGCGGCGGCCGCACGTGCGGAGATGACAGGCACGCCCTGGTCCATCAGCAGGGTCCGCGAATGCGCCCGTGCCGCCAGCGCCGCGCCCGCCAGGACAACAACAAGCAACATCGCCGGCAGGTGCGCGCGTCGCCAGGAAAAATCAAACTGTCGTATTTTGGACTTGCTCACGTGCTGTCCGCTTGCCCGTCGGCCTGTTCGGCGGCCGTCTGCTGGTTGCCCTCTGCGGCAGGCGCCGGGCTGGAATGCAGCCAGGCCCGGAAATTCCGCAGCTCGCGGAAGGCAAGTTTCGGCTCGAGGTTGTTCCGGCACAGCCCGCCGTGGGGAATGAAGTGCCCCTCGTAATCGGCCAGGTCTCGCCAGCAGATGCTCTGAACGAACGGCTTTGAGATGCACACGCGGCTGAAGGCCTGGACCCATTCCGCCTGCAGCAGCGGCGACCAGGGAGCGTGCCACTTGCCGGCCTTGGTTACGGAGACCTCCCCGTCCCAGGCATCCCACGGGTCGCTCTTGACGTCCGAGGGTGCCTGACAGCCGGTTATGCGAACGGGCTTGCCGAAGCTGACGAACTCGTCGAGCAGCGAGCTTATCTGCATCAGGTCGCGTACATAGTAGCCGTCCACCGGTACGCCCGTGTACATCTGCAGGCCGATGGTGTCGAACTTAACGCCGCTCTGAACGGCCATGTCCGCATACAGCAACGGCGGGATGGTCCGCTGGTTGCGGGCATAGTACTCACCCCACGGCATCACCAGGTCCAGCACCACCTCCGACTGCGGCGCCAGCCGCTTGACCAGCCCGCAAGTCAGCCGCGTCAGCTCCATTATCTGCTCGAAGTTCAGGTCGAAGCTGTTGTGGGCGTGTATGCCGCTGACTACGTTCCAGACCTGGACGTTGTCCCGGTATCGCTGGACCACGCGCTCGACATGGTCGTAGATGACGTCTCGGAGGGAGTCGTAATCGCCCTCCCAGAGATACAGCCACTCCGGCAGCTCCGCCGGCTCGAAGCTTATCAGCGGTCCGGCGTGGACGGGCTTTTTGAGCTTCGCGGCCCAGTTTATCCATGCGTCTATCTGCGAATACTGAAATTGATGCTCCCGCGGCTCGGCGTGCTTCCAGGGCACGGGCACGGCTATGAAGTCGAACGCCTCCCGCATGCGCGCCGCGTAGGTCTCACCGGTGCTGAACAAGTCCACGCGACAGCCGAAGCCGGGCATCCACCCCGGACCGGCATTCTTGCGGCGCTTCAGCAGCACGTCGGCGTGGAACAGCGCCATCCTTTCACCCAGTGTCACACCTCTGGCGACGGCCTCGTCGGCGCGGGACGCCATCTCCGCCGCCTCGGACGCCTCCAGAGCTTCGATGTAAATCCTGCGGACTTCCGTAAGCTCGCGATTGAGATCGGCCGCGTCCTGGTAGTCGAACAACCCCCACTCTTCATACTTGCGGAACAGCATGCCCAGCACGGCGCGGGCGACTTCCAGATTGAGATTGTAGGCCCCCTGTCGCTCCGGGAGGCGCGTCGTGGGCAGGAGGAACCGGCCGGACTCGCCGGCATCCCATAGCAGCACCAGCCCGCAAGCGCCGGGCGCCCGCTTGATGCAGCAGACCTCGCCCTTTTCCGCCGCCAGGTCCGCGCGGACCGGCACCCTGTCCTGACCGAACAGGTACGCGCCGGAAAGGTCCATCCGGTTGACCGGCTGTCCGTCTCGATATGCCGCGAACTTAAGCATGATCCTCCGGGTCGGCTATCCGGTACCCAAGCCAACGCCCGCGTGGCGTTTGTGCCGATTATGCGGGTCTTGTCGGCACCGCTGGCACGGGCACATGCGAAAGGGGCATTATACCGATGAAAGCGCCTGCTTCAATCGCACGGAACCGCCGGCAGGCAAACGAAGTTGGCCCGATGGCGACGGCGAATCTTATGTTTCCTTTGGAAAGCGGTTTAGCCGACGCATGCCGCCGGGCAGCCGCCGCCGAATAGAGGCCACCCATGACCTGCTCCCAGCCCCCAGACAGACCGGTCATCCTCGCCATGCCCGGCGGGCTGGCGGATAAGCTGGGCAAAAACCGGGGCTTACTGAACTCATGGGAGCTGCTTCGGGCAATGGACCTCGTCGAGACGCTCTCGCTGGCCCAAAGCCGCGAGCTTGACGCGATGATCATCGGCACAGCGGCCACCGAAATAGCCCAGATGGACCTGCCGGCCGTTGTGCGTCACATCGGACAGAGCCGCTACGTGCCCGTGGTGGTGGTCGGCGGCGGGCTGGGCGAGCATCAGCGGTGCGAGCTGCTGAACGCCGGCGCCGACGACGTGGTTGCCTCCGACATCTCGCCCGCGGAGCTGGCCGCCAGGATCCAGGCGCTGCTGCGCGTCAAACGCCTGCACGACGAGCTGATCGCTTCGCGGGCGGCCTTGCAGAAGTCGCTCTACCGGGAGCAAGCTCTCCGCCGCCACCTCAGACAGGAGACCGCTTATCTCAAGGAACTGTGTGCGACCGACCCGCTGACGCACGTCCAGAACGTCCGCTCGTTTACCGAGATAGTCGCTCACGAGTTCCGCGTCGCCAAGCGTTACGACCAGGCCGTGAGTCTGTTGATGCTGGACCTGGACCACTTCAAGGTCGTCAACGACAGTCACGGGCACCCGGCCGGGGATTATGTGCTCAAAGAGCTGGCCGTCATCCTCAAGACATCGGTTCGCGACTCAGACGTGGTCGCCCGCACCGGGGGCGAGGAGTTCAGCGTCCTGCTGCCCAAGGCCGACCGCAGGCAGGCCCGCCAGTTCGCCGAGCGCATACGCAAGAAGGTCAGCGGCCGCAAGTTCATCGTGTACGGGCAGACCATCCATGTGACGGTGTCCATCGGTTCGGCCAGCTTTCCCCAGGACGCCGAGATCACCGAGGAAAGTATGCTGTGCTTCTGTGCGGACCAGTCGCTGCTGACGGCCAAGGAGCACGGCCGCGACCGCGTGGTGGGCTTCCACGAGCTTGACCGCGCCGAGAGATATCGGATACGGCAGCGGTTCATAGCCGCCCAGCCGCCGGAGGACCCGGTCGAGGCCTCGCCGGCGACAACCCCCGCCTGCCGATTGGAGCAGGACGCAATGCGAGCGTAAGATGAATCGTGAGTCGCGAGCGGCAAACGCGAATTGACAGCCGTAGGCCGGGCACCCCCCGACGAATCGCGAGTCGCGAGCGGCCAATGGCGAATGACGGGGCATATATTCCACCAACTCTGCGTACTCCGCAGCCCGCGATTTCGTAGCTGTCTCCGCCGGGAATGTATAAGCCACGGCTTCGGCTTCAGCCGTGGTAACACGCGGCGACCGCCCACTGCGTTTGAGGGCGTTTTTACGCCCTTCCTCCAGGGCGATATAAGCCCGTTAAAACGGGCTGAAGTGAAGGATATATGCCGGCTCCCGACACCACGGCTAAAGCCGTGGCCTGGAGAGTCGTGCCCTGGGAAAGCGGGCAGCCGTGGCCTGGAAAAGCACCCGGCAGTGAGGCGATGAACTTACAGGCCGCAGGTTGGGCATACCCCCAACGGGATGCCTTCGGCACCTCCCGACAAGAAACGGCCCTGGGAAATCGATCGCACGACGAATCGCTACCAATCGTCCTGTCCGGCGTTTACATCGTGGTCGAACGGCTCGAGCGGACAGCCCGGGCACTTCGGACGCGGCTTGCAGTAATTCTTGCCGACGGCCACGAACTGAGCGTGGAAGTCGTTCCACAGCTCCACATCCTCCGGCAGGGACGACTCCAGCAGCTCCTTGACCTGCTCATAGCCGTCCTCAGGCGCGATGAGCTTATGGCGCATCAACACGCGGCAGGTGTATGTATCGACCACGAAGGTGCACTTGCCCGCGGCATAGAGGATGATGCTGTCGGCCGTCTCCGGGCCTATTCCGCGGATGGACAGCAGCTCCTCACGTAGCGTCGATACACTTCGGTCGAGGAAACCTTCGATATCGTCGCCGAAGCTCTCGAAGACGTGCGCTATGAAGTTCTTCAACCGCTTGGCCTTTACGCGGAAGTAGCCCGCGGGGCGGATAAGCTCGGCCAATTGCGCCGGCTCAACCGAATGCAGGGCCGATACGCTCGTCAGCCCGGCGTCCTTCAGGTTGGCTATCGCCCGTTCGACGTTCCGCCAGTTGGTGTTCTGCGTAAGAATGGCGCCGACGCATATCTCCAGCGCCCCGTCGCCGGGCCACCAGCCCTGGTGACCAAAGCGGGACCGCATCGCCTCGTACATCTCCATCAGTGTCTGGGAAGTAAGCGACATGAGGGCATCATATCCCCTAACGCTACGGTTTGCACGAAGGCGCTAGTACCTGGACAGCCACGTTCCGAAGCGCAGCATGACCACTACAAGTCCCGCCGCCAGAGCCAACAGCAGCGACAGCATCGTACCAATGAGCACGTACTCGGCCATCTTGCGACCGCCCGGGCGGGACGGACTGACCTCGCCGAAGCGCAGGATCGACTTGGCCACGATCACGAATCCGATCGCCTGATACTGGCCCATCAGCACAAACGTCAGCACAAGCGCCCGCTCCAGCCGACCAATCCAGAGACCGCCTTCTTCCAGGCCACCGGCCGTCAGCTCCTCGTTGTCTCGCGTAAACTTGCGGAGCAACCGCCCCCCACCAGATACCCGGCCGGCCAGATGACAAACGCATATGCAATCACCACCAGCAGCATAAACCTGAGCCACTCGTCGCTGATGTACCTCGCCGGCATGATTATCCTTTCCCGTCATTCGTATGTGATATGCCCAACAGCTCTGCCCAGCGTCGCCGGGTCGCGTCTATGGCGCGCTGCCCGGCAAGGCGGAGGCGTTGTCCGACGGCCTGGGTGCTGACCGTCAGGCGTTCGGCCATGCTCTTGCGGTCCAGCCCCTCGATGTGCATCGCCAGAACCTCCGCCTGTTCGGGCGACCATCGACCGGCGAGAGCATCCAACAGCCGGCAGTGAACTTCAAGCTCCTTGTTCACCTCGGCCAGCGGCGAGGCCGCTTCGAGCATCCGCCCGCGTTTCATGGCATCGAGCGCCGGACCGGAAAGCTCCAGCGCCTCCCCGGCGGACAAGCCCGGCTCGACGGGGTCCGGCAGGTGCGATATGCCGCCGAACCCGATGGCTATCCGCGCATCCAGCGTCCGGGACGAATCGCCCACCGGTCCCAGCGATATGAGCGAGCAGCGTATAAGCAGCCCGACAGGCAACGCCAGCTCCGGCCAGGACGCTATGCCCTGAAAACTGTCTCCGCGATACACCGCGAAACGCCCGACCATGGCTTCCGCACCGGCCAGGAACCGCTCCGCCCTGGCCAGCACTCCAGCCAGCACGTCACGCAACCGTTCCGGGCCGCAGCGGGCCGAGCCGGCAACGTCTCCGGTAATCGCGGCATAGATCTGCTCTCTGCCAGTCGCCAATTGCCCACTCCCGCCCCTGCTCTGGGTTCAGACGGTACTCTACTACAAGCTTATGGGCTTGTTATCGACTAAACAAGCTTATAAGCTTTATGTTAACTTTACAAGCCCACAGGCCTGTAAATACTCCCTGGTGTTCTTGTGGGGGTCTAGCGTGCCGTTCGGCTCACACGATCGCCCTGCCGGCAGGCGACCGGGAGGTGCGCTCGGTTATTGGTGGCGGATAGACTTTGGCGACCTGGTCGTGAGTTCCGCGGGCCATATCAGTTTCAATCGCCCCCTGTCGGGGGCTCTGGGGGAGGTTGTCGCCACAAATCCACGGGCTGGCGCCCG
>JBNGDC010000040.1:0-24331 GCA_049975485.1 Phycisphaerae bacterium
GGATTGACAGTCTGCCGCTATCCGCTGGAGGCCGGCGACGGGGACGGACCGGTGGAACCGGTGTGGAAGACAGACATGGATGACAGCAGCAGCGAGTACACGGTCCTGCCGGTGGAAGCAGGCCGCGAGCACGTGGTAGTGACGGCCAAGGAAAATGCTCCCGCCGGGAACCTTTCGGCATATGTGCTGTCCAAGGAAACCGGAGAGGTGCTGGAGAGGATTGATCTGCTGCCTCCGGGCGGCGAGCGGCCCGGTGCCGGCGGCGACCCCAACGCCGCTTTGTGGGAGTATCGCAGGCGCGTCATCGGACCGGCGGTGATGATGAACGGTCGGCTGGTTGTGGAATCGGTCGAGGGAGTTCGTGTGTATGCGGGGCGGTAACCAAAACCGTTTGCTGCGCTTGCTGACCACGGCGGCGCTATGCGCTGTGTTCGGTGTAGTCGGCCCGGAGGCCCGCGCCGCCGAACTGCCGGAGATGATGGACCACGAGACGGTCCAAGCCGTCGAAAAGGGCCTGGCCTATCTGGCACGGACGCAGCGGCCGGACGGAAGCTGGCTTTCCAGCGGCGGCAGGGGCAGCTACCCCGGGGCCATGACGGCGCTGGGCGGGTTGGCGATGCTCGCCGGCGGTTCCACCCCCGAGAGCGGGCCTTACGCCAGGCACGTCACACGGGCGCTGAACTATACACTGCGGCTTTCGGAGTCCCGCGACGACGGGCTGATAACCGGCCCGCGCGAAGGCCGACCCATGTATTCGCACGGCTTCTCCATGCTGTTTCTGGCGCAGTGCTACGGCATGGAGATCAGTCCGGAGTACGAGCAGCGCATCCGCACGGCCCTGGAAAAGGCGGTGGAACTGACGGCCCGGTCGCAGTCTGACCTCGGGGCGGCTCACAGTCACGCCGGCGGATGGATGTATTACCCCCAAAGCAGCTTCGACGAGGGTTCGGTCACCGTAACTCAGCTCCAGGCGCTGCGGGCCTGTCGCAACGTGGGCATCAAGGTGCCCACCAGCACCATAGACCGGTCCGTTGCCTATCTGAAATACTGCCAGAACCCCGACGGCGGCATCTCGTACTCCGCCCAGCATCGCACCGACAGCAGACCGGCGATATCCGCCGCCGCAATCGCGTGTTTCTATGCGGCCGGCGTGTACGACCGGGCCACCGGCGGGGCGGGCTCGGAGGCCGAGATGGTCGAAAAGCTTGTCGAGTACGTAAAAGACAAGGTTTCCCAGGACTCGGGCTGGTTCTTCTACAGCAATCTTTACATGGCCCAGGGCATGTACCAGCGCGGCGGGGAGGATTGGCGGGAGTATTTCCCGCAGATACGCAACGAGTTGCTGGACAGGCAGGCGCCCGACGGGAGCTGGAACGGCGACGGCATCGGCACGACATACGGCACGGCCTTGTCGTGCATGATACTGCAACTGCCGTACGGATATCTGCCGGTGGTGCAGAGGTGACCTGCCCGCAGAGCCCGCGCGGCGAGAGGGAACCGGACCAAACAGACATTCAATCACATGCGGCCGTAAGCGAGAGGAGCTGGAAGTGACCGAATCGCACGACGACGTGCAGGCGGCAAAGCGCCTTACAGAGGCGTACGGCAAGATACGCGAGGAAATGTCCAAGGCCATCGTCGGTCAGGGCGACGTGCTTGAGGAACTGCTGATATGCATCTTCGCCCGCGGCCACGCCATACTCGAAGGCGTGCCCGGACTGGCCAAGACCATGATGGTCCATTCGCTGTCGCAGTGTCTGGACCTGGACTTCGCGCGGATACAGTTCACTCCGGATCTGATGCCGTCGGACATCACAGGCACGGAGGTCATACAGGAGGATCGCTCCACGGGTCGCCGTGAGCTGCGGTTCCTCCAGGGGCCTATCTTCAGCAACATCATCCTCGCCGACGAAATCAACCGCACTCCTCCCAAGACACAGGCCGCCCTTCTGGAGGCGATGCAGGAGAGGCAGGTCTCCGTCGGCGGCAACCGCATGCCGCTGCCGGACCCGTTCTTCGTGCTGGCGACGCAGAACCCCATCGAGCAGGAGGGTACCTATCCGCTGCCGGAGGCCCAGCAGGACAGGTTCATGTTCAAGGTGTTCGTGGACTATCCGCGCTGGGAGGAGGAGCAGGACATCATCCGCCTGACGACCGCGCAGAACGAGATACAACTCTCGCCGGTACTGGGCGGCGAGGAAGTGCTCCAACTGCAACACACCATCCGCCGCGTACCGGTGGCCGACCACGTGCTGCAATACGCGATGCGGCTGGTCAGGGCGACGCGTGTTCACACCGGGGAGGTCCCGGACTTCATCCGGGAGTATGTCTCCTGGGGGGCAGGCCCGCGTGCGTGCCAGTTCCTGATACTCGGCGGCAAGGTACGCGCCGTGCTGCACGGGCGCGTGCATGTTGCGACGGAGGACATCCGCGCACTGGCAGGTCCGGTGCTGCGACACCGTGTGGTGACCAACTTCAACGCCGACGCCGAGGGGCTGACCAGCGACGACATAATCACCCGGCTGCTTGACGAGATACCCGCTCACGAAAGCCCGATAGAGGCCAACCCGCGATCCGCCGGGGCTGTCGAAGGGCAAGCGTAGCTTATCGGCCGCAGAGACACAGCTTGCCACGCCGAAGCCGCGAGGCGAAGGTGGGAGGACGCAGAGATGTTCGGAAGACAAAACAACCGTAGGTCGGGCATACCTGTCCGACATTGTTTGTGCGTTCTTGTCGCGTGCGTGACGATGCTTCTGACAGCGGCACCGGCGGGCGCACAGCAGGCGCCGACCACCCGCCCGGCGACAGGTCCAGCCGTTGAAGGCAAGATTGTCAGCCCGACGCTGACGAGGGCCTTGGGGCAATTGATAGCCGAGTTGGCAGTTGAATATACCGAAGAGGGTGAGGATATCGAGTTGCCCCCACAGGAAGAGATCGCCGCATTCGCGGCGGCTCAGGAGGGCCTCTACGTCACGCCCGAAACAGAGGAACGATTCCGGGCGGGCAAGTTCGACGATGACGCCAACGCCGAGCAACTGCGCCACAATCTAGTGGTCATCGAGCGGTACGAAGTGGAACTGCCGCTGGAATTTCGGGTGATGGCCGAAAAGCTTCAGGGTGACACGTTGAAAGGCGCTCAGCTTGAGTTGGCGGCCCGCATCACGGCCGACGCCGCAAAGAGTATTGAGGAAGAAATTGGCGAGGTTACCACTCGCCCCGCCGGCAGTACGCTGAGCTTCCGCATTGCGCCGAAACATCCGGAGATGGGCGACTCGCCGCTGACAGAAGCCGAGGTCGCCCGTTATGTCGAACACCTGACCGAGCGCGGCGCGACCGGCTGGCCGGCGGCGGATTACCAGTGGTTCGAGGTAATCGCCGAGGACACCGAGACGCTGGTAATACATGAGCATCAGGGCAGGAAGTACGTGCTCCTGTCCAACCGCCAGGGCGAAACGATGCTCGCCGGCGACGGCTGGGGTATCGAAGTCGCTTGGGTCGGGCCTGACTACATGAACCGGCCGAGCGTACACGTTCGGTTCGACGAACCCGGAGCGCGCAAGCTCCTGTCACTGACACGTTCGAACATGGACCGGCACCTGGCTGTGATTGTCGATGCGAAGGTTTACTCCGTGCCGGTTATACGCGCTGCGATTGCCAGGGAAGCGTCCATCTCCGGGCAGTTCACGCAGCGGCAGGCCGCCGAGCTTGCCTGGGCGCTGCGCGTGGGTATGCGCCCGGCTAAGGAGCCGACCACCCGCCCGGCGGAGCCGGAAACGCAGCCGGCGCGCGAGCCGCGGGCCGCGCCCGAGCCGACGAACAAGGAGTAGGACTGACGGCCTGCTCGGCAGGTACTTGCCCGACGGAATCGCTGATGTCCGAAGATATGACAAAATATCTCGATCCGAAGGTGCTTGACCGCGTCAAGCGTCTGGATTTGCTTGCGCGGCTGGTGGTGGAGGGTTTCATAAGCGGCCTGCACCGCAGCCCGTTCCACGGCTTCTCGGTGGAGTTCGCCTCGTACCGTCAGTACGTGCCGGGCGACGACATCAAGCACATCGACTGGAAGGTCCACGGCCGTACCGACCGCTACTACATAAAGCAGTACGAGGAAGAGACGAACCTCCGCGCGACGTTCCTGGTCGATGCCAGCGAGTCGATGCGCTACCCCACCGACGGCCGGGGCGGACTTACCAAGTACCGCTACGGCTGCGCTGTGGCGGCATCGCTGGCGTTTCTGCTCCAGCGGCAGCAGGACGCGACCGCGCTGGCCGTCTTCGACGACGCGCTGCGGACCTACCTGCCCGCCTCCGGCAGCCGAAGCGGGTTAAGCGCCTTTGTCCATGCGCTCGATACGGCCGAGCAGCGGCGCAAAACTTCGCTGGAGCCAATCTGTCACTCGCTGGCCGAGAAGCTCCCCCGTCGCGGGCTGGTCTGCCTCATAAGCGATTTGCTGGTGGACGACCTGGCCGGTGCGATACGTGGGCTGGAACACTTCCGGCATCACGGCCACGAGGTGGTGGTGCTGCACATACTGCACGGCGACGAGCTGAACCTGCCGTTCGAGGGCAACACGCAGTTCGTCGGTCTGGAGGAGGCGGGCCGGCTGACGTGTCGGCCCAGGGCGCTGCGGGAAGGATACCTGCGGGCGGTAAGACGCTTCTGCCGCGAGGCGGAGCGTCGCTGCGTGTCGGCGAGGATGGACTACCGGCTCATCAGCACCGAGGAGCATCTCGACGCGGCGCTTCTGGCGTTCCTCTCGGCCCGGGCGTCCGCCGTCCGCAAAGCCGGGTCCAGAAGATGACAATGGGCCACAGAGGCACGGAGAACACAGAGATAAATGGACTCGAAACAGCAGGAACAGCCGAAGCCCAACAGACTTTCGCGAACCGCCGGACCCCCCGCACAGTACCCGCAGAAGGAGCTGACCGAGAAGATTATCGGTTGCGCCATCCGTGTGCACCGGGAGCTTGGTCCGGGCTATCTGGAGGCCATATACGAGACCGCGCTATCACACGAACTGCGTAAGGCCGGATTAGGTGTGGAGCGCCAGAAGCCGGTCAAGGTTTACTACGACGGAGTGGAGGTGGGTGGGCATCGGGTGGATATTCTTGTTGAAGGCAAGGTCGTACTGGAGCTTAAGAGCGTCGAGACGCTCACCAGGAAACACACGGCACAGGTTATCAGCACGCTCAAGGCGTGCGGCGCAAAGGTTGGGCTGTTGATCAACTTCGACGAGGTTCGCCTGGCTGACGGGATTCGCAGGGTTGTCTTCTGAAACCAAGGGCTCTGAGTCCTCCGTGTCTCTGTGGCCCAGGAAGTTCTTATGCCGTTTATACATCCAGGCATTTTCTGGACCGGTTTGGCCGCGGTGGCGGTGCCGGTGGTCATACACCTGCTCAGCCGGCGGCGGTTTCGCACGCGCTACTGGGCGGCTATGCGGTTCCTGCTGGAGTCCCTCCGAGAGAACCGTCGCCGCCTGCGAATCGAGGAGCTTATCCTCCTGCTGCTTCGATGCCTGATAGTGCTCGTGCTGGCCGCCGGTCTGGCGCGGTTCACCGGCTGCGGGGCCTCCGGCATCCTCGGCGACGACGCCGCCAAGACGGTCGTCTATATCCTCGACGACAGTCCCAGCATGACCCAAAGGGCCGGAGATACCTCCGCCTTCGCCTCCGCCAAGGAGGACCTCTCGGCCGCCCTCGCGGAACTGGGCCAGCAGGATCGCGTTGCGGTTATCACCACCAGCGCCGCGGCCGGCGACGAGCCGGTGCTGCCGCTGAGTTTCGTCGGCGATCTGGACATCGAGTCGCTGTCGGCCCGGCTGGAATCGCTGCCCGCGTCGGACCTGTCCGCGCGAACCGCAACGGCCCTGGAGACGGCCGGGGACATGCTCAGCGGTGTTGACGGACCGAAGTGGCTGGTATTGATGAGCGACTGCCGCGCGGGCGACTACTCGGCCGGCGAGGAGCACCAGCGGCTGCGGGAGCGCTTCGCGGCCATCCGCGATACCGGCGCCAAGACCATGGTCATGGACTACGCGCGCCCGCCTCGGGACAACCTGACCATCCGCTCCATGGAGCTTCTGGACAGCTTCGCGATCGCCGACGCGCCGGCCCGCGTGCGCGTGACCGTGCAGAACAACTCCCCCGCCTCGGCTACCGCGGTGGAGGTGGGCGTGGATATGCTCACACCCTCGGGCGCCGGTGAGCTGATCGAGGCGTCGCTGCCCGTTGCGGTGATCGACTCCATTAAGCCGCATGGCCGGGGCTTCTGCGAGCTTGCGGTCACGTTCCCTCAGGCCGGACCGGCCGTCCTTCGCGCCGAGATACCGGCCGACGAGCTTGGCGCCGACAATACCGCATACCTGGCCGTGGACGTACGCGACGCCGTCCGCATGTTGGTGGTGGACGGCGACGCCGACACTTCCGGCCGGGGCGGCGCCGCGACCTTCATCGCCCGCGCTCTGGACCCCAATAACGACGGCGGCTACGGCTATCGAGTGGATGTAATCGCACCGGGCCGTTTTGCCGAGACCGACCTCAACGACTACCACATGCTGGCGCTGGCGAACGTGCCGAGCTTTTCGCCGGCGACAGCCGAGATGGCGCTTTCCGAGGAAACCGACGGCGAGAGCACCGATTTGCGCTATCCGCAGATAGCGGCCCTGGAAAGCTTCGTTCGCGACGGCGGGGGACTGCTGATCTTCACAGGCCCGCGTGTAAACACGCGGTTCTACAACCGTCGGCTCTACCGCGGTGGGCAGGGCCTGCTGCCGGTTCCGCTGGCGGCGCCTGTTGGCGAAAGCGATCTGACCAACGGTTTCGTGCGGCTGGACGCCGCGAGCATTCGCGATCAGGGGCCTCTGCGCGTCTTCAGCGGCGAAGGCGCCGGGCTCCTGGAAGTGTTCCGCTTCTTCGGCTTTACGCGGACCGCGCAGGGCGACGGAATCGCCGACGCCGGTGACGCGGACGTTCTCGCCCGATTCACCGACCGCGAGCGTTCGCCGGCGGTCGTCTCGCGGGCTTTCGGCCGCGGGCGGGTGATGCTGTTTACGACTACGGCCGACACGCAATGGACGGACTGGCCCGTCGAGCCGCTGGGCAGCTACGTCGCGGTGATGGCCGAGACCGTGAACGTTCTGGCCCGGCCGCAGCCCGAAGGCATCAACGGTCCGGCGGGCCGGCCGGTTGCCATGGACATCTCCGAACGGATGCGCGACGCGAAAGTGTCACTGACTACTCCGCGCTACCCGGAGGTGGAGAAGGTGACCCTGGCTGTGCGGACCGACGAGCGTAACCGCCGTCACGTCCGCTATGACCGGGCCGAGGCGGCCGGAGTTTACACACTGCAGTTGACTCCTCCGGTGGGCGAGCCGCGGCGTGTCCTGCCCGTGCGGAACATCGACCCGGCCGAGGGAGAGCTGGCTCCCGCGGGCGAGTCGGCCATATCGGCCGCCGCGGGGGAGGACGATCTCGAGTACGTCAACCGGACCGAACCCCAACGCACCGAAACCGCCGGCATGGACGACCGGCGCGATTACTGGAAATGGGCGATCGCTGCGGTGCTGGCGCTGCTGACGACCGAAACACTGCTGGCGCGGAGATTTGGGCACTATACAGACAGTTAACCGGTTAACCAGAAACGGCCGCTTGTGGCGGCCGTGGGATGACTATGAGCAATCTGTGGCAATGGCTGTTGGGCAGTCCGCAGGCCGTTGAGACCGGCCAGGGCGAATGGCGTTTCGGCTTCGTCGCCGGATACGACGGCGCTGTAGTCCTTGCGCTTCTGTGCGTGGCTGCGGCGATGGTTTACCTGACCATCCGCAGCTACCGGCGGGAAGGGGACGCGCCCCGGCGCGCCAAGGCGGTGCTGGCCGTGCTGCGCGTCGTGACGGTGCTGCTTGTGCTGGCCGTTCTGTTTCGCCCGGCGCTTGTGCTGCGGACCACCCGCACACTGCACAGCTCGGTCGTTGTTCTGCTGGACGGCAGTCTGTCGATGTCGCTGTCCGACGCATACGCCGACGCCGACCGACGGCAGCAGCTCGCCACGGCAGTCGGCGTGCGGCCGGAGGAATTGGAGGACCTCTCCCGCGCCGAGCTTGTTCGGCAGGTGCTGGCCCGACCGGGCGGACCGCTCGAGCGACTTGCCGACGATCACCCGCTGATATTGATGCGCTACTCGACGGCCCGTCCCGGCCGGGAGTCGTACACGCGCCCGCTGGGGGAGGTGCCTGTGGATGCGGCCGCCGACGAAAACTCCCCGGAAATCGCCGCGTTGTTCGCTGGGCTGCATGGCTCAGGGTTCGAGACGGATATAGCAACGGCCATCCGCGACGCCGTCGAGCATGTCCGGGGCCGTCGGACGGCGGCGATCATCCACGTCGGCGACGGTCAGATTACCACCGACTCGAGTCACGACCGGCTCACCGGCGCACTGGCCTATGCCGAGCAGGCCGGAATGCAGGTGGTCTCTGTCGCTGTGGGCGACCCGACGGAGCCGACGAACTTAGCGGTGACGGCGCTGCGAGGCCCGACCGAGGTGCGGCAGGGCTCCACCATCGAGCTGGAGGCCACCGTAAGCCACCGCAATCTCGCCGGCGAGGCCGCCGTCTGTCGCCTGCTGCGACGCGCGGACGGTGACGACGAGTTCGCCGATACCGGCGATTCCGTTGCCTTCACGCTCAGCGAACCGGACGGAGGAACTGAAACATCGCAAGGAACGCAAACGGTCACCATCCGGACTACGGCCGACGCGCTTGGCGAGTTCGAATACCGCGCCGTAATCGATCCCAGACCCTCCGAGCGCAACACGGACGACAACCAGGCCGACGCCACGGTTACCGTCTCCGAAAAACGCATACACGTGCTGCTTATCAGCGGCGATGCCGGCTGGGACTTCCAGTACCTTCGCAACTTCCTGCTCCGACAGCCGGAGCTTTATAACATCAGCGTCTGGCAGCAGAACGCCGACACGGAGGTCAACCAGGCGGCTTCGACGGGCATGAAGCTCTCCCGCCTGCCGCGGACACTCGCGGAGCTTATCGGCGTGCCCGGCGACGATGAAAAGCCCGGCTATGACGTGGTGATCCTTCAGGACCCCCGGCCGACCGAGGGCGGCTTCGACGCCGACTTCGCTGATATGCTCAAAACCTTCGTGGTGGAGCACGGCGGCGGGGTCTGCTACGTCGCGGGCAACAAGCACACCGACGCAATCCTTTGCGGACGGACGGACTTCCAGCCACTGGCCGACCTGCTTCCCGTGACGCTCACTCCCAACACGCTCGACATAGCCGAGCGCATCAGCGGCCGCGCGGCGCAGGCCTGGCCCGTGGAGCCGACCGATTACGGACTGGACCACCCGGTGATGCGGCTGGGCGATTCCTCGCAGGAGACGGTCGAGCTTTGGGAATCGCTGCCTCCGCTATACTGGACGCACCAGGTCCTGGACATCAAGCCGATGGCGCGGGTGCTGGGGGTGAATTCCGACTCCATGCGGCGGACGCAGCGTCGTCAGCGCGAGCCGCTGGTGGCGGCCATGCCGGTGGGCACGGGAAAGGTCCTGTACGTCGGCTTCAGCGGCTCCTGGCGCTGGCGGGCGCCGCGGGACGGGCGACTCCACCGGCGTTTCTGGAGCAACATGGTCAGGTACCTGGCGACACTGCGGGCGCGCCAGGTGGTCATCACAACCGGGGCGGACCGCTTCGACGCGGGAGCCGACATAACCATACGCGTCGAGGCGTATGACGAAAGCTTCCAGCCGCTGAGCGACGAGACTTTCGAGGTCGAGCTTATTGACATCGACTCCGGCGAGTCGCGCACCGTGGAGCTTGAGAAGACCGACCAACCGGGACGCTACCGCGGGACCATCAAGGCCGAGCGGACCGGCACGTTCGAACTGACCGCGCTGCGGAACGATCCCCACGCGGAAGAGAAGGTGGCGTCACGACGGTTCGTGGTGGAGCTGCCCCGTGCGGAGACCCGCAGGCCCGAGGCCGACGCTGAGACCTGCCGATCGCTGGCGTCCAGGCCGGAAGGCGCCATCCGGCTTTGCGAAGCCGACAAGCTTCCCGGCCTCATACCCCCGGAGCGTATGACGGCCGTGCGGGAACACCCCCGAGAGCTGTGGGACACACGGCTGATGCTGCTGATAGTCGTGGCGCTTCTGGCGGTGGAGTGGGCGCTGAGAAAGAAGCACAATATGGCATGAGGTCACGAGCGAGTTGACGGACACAGGTACACAACTGCTTAGCGGTTCGGTTATCCGCAAGCTTCATCGCCTGCGGCTGGCGCTGCGATTGCGCCTCCTGGGCGAGGGGCTTGCGTGGGTGGTGCTGGCGGCGTTTACGGCCGTTCTGGCGACGTTTGCGATCGACTACACGCTGCGGCTGGAGCGGGTTGTCCGCGCGGTGGTGGTCGCGGCCGCGGGCGCCGCTCTGCTGGTGGTTGTCGTTCGCCGACTGCTGCTTCCGCTGACCATACGGATGCAAACACCCGACCTGGCTCTGCTGGTTGAGCGGCGGAACCCCGCACTTGGGGATCGGCTCATAAGCGCCATTCAGCTCTCAGCCGCGCCTGCGGGGATGAGCCGACAGATGGTCCGCCGCCTCGCCGGCGAGGCCGACGAGCTGGCCGGACGAACGGACTTCGGCGGCATCGTCGAGCGGCGAAGGTTGTTCCAACTTGTCTCGGCCGCATGTTGCTCGGTGGTTCTGCTGACGGGCGCGGGTATCTGGCAGAGCGACCTGGCCGCGCGCTACCTGCGACGCAACCTGCTGCTGGAGGAAGTGAACTGGCCGCAGAAAACATACCTGAGCGTCCGCGGGGAAGACTTTGCCGTTCTGCGCGGCGAGGACCTGGAGGTGGTGGTGGACGTTGAGCCGCGCAGCCGTGAGGTGCCGCCTGATATCACGGTTCATGCGATATATCCCTCCCTCGGCCGCACGGAGCAGCGCGTAGAGCGTGCGGGCGACGCCGAGCGATACGTGACTACTTTCCGTCGCGTCAGCGAGCCGTTCGAGTTCTACGTCACCGGCGGCGACGACCGCCGCGACCGCCGTAATCCCCACCGCGTTACTGTCGTGCCACCGGCCAATCTCGAAGCCCTGACGATGGTCGTGAATTACCCGAGCTACACCGCCCGTGAGTCGAAGTCCTACAGCGGCGGTCAGGCGATGATAACCGTTCCTGCCGGCGGCTCGGTGAGTTTCCGGGGAGTTTGCGGAAAGGACCTGCAATCGGCCGCACTGAAGGTCGAGGGAGCCGCTTCGCGCACTGTCGAGCTTTCCGTTCGCAAGACCGACGGTGAGGGCACGTCAAACCGGCCGCGGCTGGTCGTGGGTGAACTGGCTGTTCCGCCCGGCACCCCAACCCGGACGTTGACTCTGAGGTTCGAGCTTACAGACACAGAGGGATTCGTCAGTCGCAAGGGACAGCAGATTCTCTGCCGCGTCGAGCCGGACACCGCTCCGAGCGTTTCGGTAAGCTGTCCGCCGCTGGGCGGGAATATTACCCCACAGGCGGTCCTGCCTCTCCTGGCGGAAATGGAGGACGACTACGGGCTGACTTCCGCCAGGGCAAAGGCCCAACTGACGGGTGCGGCCGAAGCTTTCGTCGTCGAGCCGGTGGACATGACCGGTCGGACGGACAGCCGCGTTAATGTCGAACATGAGTTGGACCTCCAGCAGCACGGCCTTGAACCCGGTCAGACCGTTCGCGTAACCATAGAGGCGTCGGACACCCTTCCGGGCGGAGACGGTTACGCCGGTCCAAACGTGGGTGCCGGCCCGCCTCTGGAGTTCTCCATCGTATCCCCGGAGGATTTGCTCGGTGAGCTGGTCCGCCGTCAGAAAGAGCTTCGGCTGGAGTTTGTACAGGCCATTGCGGCGCAGACATCGGCCGAGTCGAACACGACGACGGCCGCGGAGCTGGCTGCGACCGGCGAGGTCACACCGGAGGTCCGCAGGCGGCTGGGCGCGTCGGCCCACCTGCAGCAGAACGTCTCCACCGAGTGCGCCAAGGCCGCCGAGACGCTCTCCGGCCTTGTCGAGCAGATGCGTTGGAACCGCGTGGGTTCGCCGTCGGACCTGTCGCAGTTGCGGTCCGAAGTAATCGAGCCGCTGGAGTCTCTGGCCGGGCCTGTGGAGAGCATACTGGCTCGGCTATCGGCCGCCGAGGAGCTTGCCGACGCCGACGAGGCGGCCGAGGCAGCCGCCGATATCGCCGCCGACCAGCGCGACGTATTGGCCCGCATGCAGCAGATAGCCGAGCACATGCAGAAGCTCCAGACACGTCAGGACCTGGCCAGGCAGCTTCGTATGATTATCAAGATGTCCGAGGACATCAGCGAGCGGGTCCGCCGACGGCAGCAGCAGGACGTTATTGATATATTCGAGGATGAAGATGACGGCGGCGACCAGTGACGGGAGGTGGAACATGCACTCGGCATGTCGAGCAGGTGCGATAGCGGCAATGCTGATGGCGTCGGCGGCGGTTCTGCCGGCTTCCGCACAGGACGGAACCGACGACACAAGCGAACTGGTCGCGCTGCAGAAGCTCACCAAGAGGGAGTTCACCGACCTTACCGACAAGATGGTCGAGGTCGCCGATCTGCTTGCCGACAGCGACCCGGCGGCGGCGAGTGCGATACGTCAGGCGGTAACGCAGGCCCAGGCCGCGTTCCTCGCCGAACGCATGGACGAAGTCGCCGAGCACCTGTCCCGTGGCATGGACACAGCGGCCGCCCAGGGTGGAGAGGAGATAGTCGCAGACCTGCAACGAGTACTTGAGACTTTGCTCTACGGCGACACCGACCTCGGTGAACGGGCCGAACGAATCCGCAAATGGCAGGAACTGCTCGAACGCATCGACCGGATGCTGGAGAAGCAACGCGAGTTGGAGCGGACCTCGCACACCGCCGAGCACGGCGACGAACTCGACGAGCAGATGGACGAGATCTCCAGGGAGCTGGAAGATATCGTCGCCGAGCAGCAGGAGCTTCTGGAAAAGACCGAGGCGCTGGGCGAGCCGGACCCGTCCGTAAGCCGACTGGCCGAGCTTCGCGGCAAATTGCGGCGGCTCATGACACGCCAGCAAAACCTGCGGGAAGACTGCAGAAGCGCCGACGCCAGCCGTCTGCCCTTGGCCTCCGGTGCGCAGGAAGAGCTTTCCGCCGAGGCGGATTCGCTCGCAGAGGGATTGAGCGAAGCCGCCGAAGACGAGTCGCTGGTGGAGGATCTGGAGTCCTCCGGTGTCGAGCCGGATACGCTTGCCGAAGCGTCACGGCTGGTTGCTTCGGCCGGCGGGGAGATGACCACGGGCGCCGAGTCGCTGGCGCGTGGTGACAGCCAAGAGGCCGATATCGCCCAGCGGCAGGCGCTGTCTGAGCTGCAGGATGCCGACGACAAGCTTTCCGCGGCCATTGACGCCCGCAGCGCGGAGACGCCGGCGGGGAAGTTGTCGGGGAAACAGGCCGAGCTTTCCGAACGAACCGAGAAGTTGAAGCAGAAGGTTGACTCGGTGACTTCCGAGTCCGCCACAGAGGCGGAGACGGACAATCTGGATGCGGCCGCCGACGAGATGCAGGAGGCCTCCGGGGAACTGACCGAGAACGACGCCCAGCAGGGCGCCGCCCATCAGCGGCGAGCGCTGCAGGAGCTTCGCGACCAGGGCTACGAGCTTTCGCAACTGCGGCGGCGAATCGAAGAGAAGGCCCGGACTCCCGAAGAGGATCAGTCGGATGAGCAGTCCGAGCTTGCCGACCAGACCCGCCGAACCGGCGAGCAGATGTCCGACTCCGAAGACCGCTCCGCGCCCGGGCGAAGCAATGTGGACTCCGCCGCCGAGTCGATGGACAACGCCGCGGACAAGCTCTCGGAAGGCAACTGCGGTGGCGCCAATGCCGACCAGAACGAGGCCATCGACAAACTCCAACGCGCCAGGCAGGAGCTTTCCGATGCCATCGCGCGCGAGCAGGAAATGCTCCAGGCCGAGCAGCTTGCCAGTATCGAGCAGATGCTTCAGCAGATTCTCGAAGGCCAGGAGGACGCATCGGCCGCAACGAAGGAAATACAAGCAGGCATTGCTGAAAGCGGGCTTACGCGCGGCGAGCGGTTGCGGCTGAGAGAGCTTTCGGATACCGAAGGAGCGCTCGGCGAGGATGTGGACGAGGTCCGCGGCATGCTTGCGGAGGAGGGCAACACGACGGTTTTCCCGGGCGTGCTGGCGGAAGTCCGCGAGGAACTGAACCGGGTGCAGTCGCGGCTGGCGGACTACGAGGCCGGCAGCGAGACGCAGCGACGCCAGGCGAACATAGAGGCGGACCTGCGTGCGCTGCTCTCGGCCGTTCGCGACGAGTTTTCACGGCGGCGCCGGCAGGGCGGTAGTGGCGGGCAGTGTCCCGGCGGGGAAGGTCCGCTCATCCCGCCGTTGGCGGAGTTGCGTATGCTTCGGCTGTTGCAGCTTCGCATCGGTGCGCGGACGGAAACCCTGTCCGAAGCCGCCGAGTCCGGCGAGATGTCCAATGACGCCATCGCTAAGGAGCACACCGAGCTGGCCGAGCGACAGCGCCGCGTACGCGAGATGGCCCGCCGGGTCGCCGAGCAGATGGAGGGCGGACCTGCGCCGGGAACGCCACCTTTGCCGGGAGGTGAACAATGACACGCCTGGCCGCAATAATCTTAGCGTGCTTCGCCGTCCTGACCGGTGCTGCCGAAGCCCAGCAGGACGACAGCGGCGATGTGGGCTTCGGCGACGAGCCGATTGCCGGCGATGAGTCGTCCCCACAGGTGGACGAGGCCGCCCTGCAGGCCTACCTGGCTACGCTCAGTGAAGAGGAGATGGACCGGCTCATTGCCGACGCGGCCGCCGCACGGCTAGAGGCCGAGCGCGGCGAAGCGGCAGCCGAGATGCAGCGGGGGCTTCTTTACGACCCGGACGAGGTTGACGCCGCCGTTGGCCGGCTCCGCGAGGACCCCGAAAACACCCGCAGCGACAATATTCAGCGGATTTGCCGGGCGTTCGCGACCGTGGACTTCCGGCTCGCAGAGCCGTACGAGCACTTCCGCGAGGGGCGCTACGACAAGGCGGCCGAGGGTCTGCGCAAGCTCATCAACCCCAACGACGCGTCGTATCTCAGCGCCGCGGAGCACTACCTGCTGGCACGGTCGCTTGCGGAAGCAGGCGACGACTGGGGCGCTTTGGACGTCTATGCCCAACTGCTTCAGCGCATGCCGGACAGGTACAGCTTCGCGGCAGACGCGGCCGAGCGGACGGCGGAGCTTTACGAGCAGATGGGCAGGCGGCTGTATGCCCTCGAGTCCTACCGCGTGTGTCTGAGCAACTACGGACTGATGCTCTCTAAGGAGCGGTTCGAGGAGATAAGGCAGCGTGTTGCCGAGCTTGAGGGCATTTACCGCGCGCCGCTCACGACGGCCGGGCAGATGATGGGCGATGTGGCCGAGCGGCTGGAGGCCGCCGACAGCGGCGAGCAGACGCGGCAGAAGCAGCGCGAAATAGTCATGCTCCTGGACGACCTGATAAAAACCGCGGAGGAAAGCGCCGGCAGCAGTGGCAATTCCCAGGGACAGGGACAGCGCCAGAGGCAGGAGAGACAGGATGCTTCACAGCGTGAAAGTTCCTCGCGCGGCGGCCGGGCCGGCCAACCCAACTCCCCCCTTGATACCGGCACGCTTCCCGAGGGCGACCCGGGCAGCACGGATGAGTTGAGCCGGGTGTACGAGGGCGGCGAAAGCGGCGATTGGGCTTCCCTGCCGCCGCGGCAGCGGCAGAAGCTCCAGGAAGCCGCCGAGCAGGCGATGCCCGAACGATACCGTGACATGATTAAGGACTACCGCACAAGACTCGCCGAGCAGAGGCCGCAATGACTTCCAAACCGTTCGTCATTCCGTTGCTGCTACTGGCCGTCGCGGGGCAGGCGGCCGCGACACCGCCCGACCAGCCGCCCTTCAGCGTGCAGACCGTGGACCTGTGGCGAATCGACTGCCGCGGCGTGGCCATCGATGCCGAAGGCGTTCACGTACGAACGGCCGACTCGCAGCGCACCATGCCGCGCGAGGAAGTGGCGGAAGTGATGCTCGCGGCCGCCGACGCCTGCGACGAACAGATGGGCGTGGGACTGGTTGAGACGGTCTGGGGCGACCGGCTGCCGACCACGGAGATGTCGGTAACCGACGGCAAGGTGAGCTTCCGCAGCCCTGTAACGGGCGAAGTGCAAACCGACCTGTCCGGCGTGGCTGCACTCTATATTCCCCGCAAGCTGCTGGCGCCTGCACAGGTCCATCGCCGGGCCGAGCCGATGCTACCGGAAAAGAGGACGACCGACCTGCTGGTAGTGGCGCGGGGCGGCGAGGACTGGACCGTCATCGACGGCGTGCTCCAGGAGATGGACGAGCAGGACCTGACCTTCCGCTTCCGCGACGCCGACCGGCGCGTAAAGCTGAGCAGCGTGGCGGCCGTCATGCTGGCGTCGGCGGAGACGCCCGAGCATCCTGCCGGTCGTCTGGTCGCAAAGGACGGTTCGGTGCTGGCGTTCCGGAAGATATCGCTCGACTCGGAGTCCGCGATGGTCGATACGCTCGCCTTCGGTCCCATGGAGGTTCCGCGAAAGGACATAGCGGCCGTCCGGTTCGAATCCGACCACGTCGTGCCGCTGTCGGCGCTGGAGCCCGCGGAAGAGACCCATCACGGGCTGTTTGGCGAGGGGTTCGAGCCGCGACGCAACAGGTCGGCCGGCGGGTCGCCGCTGCGTCTGGACGGCCGGGAGTATGCCGACGGGCTGGGTCTGCACAGTTTTTGTGAAGTTTCCTACGACCTGGACGGCGAGTATCGTCGCTTCGCCGCGGTGGTCGGCATCGATGACGCCGTCCGCCCCCTCGGCGACGCTACGCTGACAATTCTCGCCGACGATAAAGCCGTCGTCGATGGGATGCGCATCACCGGAACGGACCGGGCCGAGACCATCCGCCGCGACGTCTCTGGCGCGCGGAAGCTTACCATCCGCGTGGAATTCGGCGACGATTCCCTCGACGTGTCCGACCACGTCAATCTCGCGGCCGCCCGGCTTATCCGATAGTCGCCCGGAAGTGTTTTGACACGCCCCGTCGTTTACACTGGTTGTATGGAAGGCGACGGCGAACTTGCCCTCACTGTCAAGCGATTCGCACTCGAGGCGGGTTTCGCGCGCGCCGGTATCGCATCGGCCGGCGCTGTCGCGGGCAGGGAGACGTTCAACGAATGGCTCTCGGCCGGGCGGCACGGGAAGATGGACTACCTCGCGCGGAACGTGGAAAAGCGTTTCGACCCGCGCCGGCTCGTGGAGGGCGCCCGCAGCGTTATCTGCGTGGCCCTGTCCTACGCGCCGGGGCCAGACGCGCCTGAAAGGGCGGTGGCGAGATTCGCCCGTGGGCGGGACTATCACCGCGTTCTCAAGCAGCGGCTGCATCGGCTGATGGACCGGCTCCGCGAAGTCGAGCCGGGCTTTGCCGGCCGGGCGTTCACGGACTCCGCGCCCCTGGCGGAGCGCTCACTGGCGGTCTCGGCCGGGCTGGGCTGGATCGGCCGTAACGGTTGCCTGATCGTCCCGGGGCTGGGCAGCTACGTGGTCCTCGGCGAGATTGTCTGCAACCTTCCGCTGTCCGCGGACCGGCCGCTTGACGGCGGCTGCGGCGAGTGTGGTCGATGCATACAGGCCTGCCCGACCGGTGCCCTTCGCGGCGATGGCACCATGGACGCACGGCTGTGCGTGGGATACCTCACCGTAGAGCACCGCGGCTCGATCGACCCGGCGCTGTGTGCGAAGATGGGCGGCCGCCTGTTCGGCTGCGACGCCTGCCAGCGGGTCTGCCCCCACAACGCAGACATACCGCCCGGCGACCCCGAGCTAATCAAGGAGCGTCCCATCGCCAAGGTATCGTCCGCCGACCTGCTTGGGTGGACCGAAGCCGACTGGGACACGATGACGCGCGGCTCGACCACACGCCGCGCGGACTATCCGATGTGGCTGCGCAACGCCGCCGTCGCCTGCGCCAACGCCGCCGACCCGACGACTCTGCCGGCTCTGCGACGACTGGCCGAAGTGCAAGGTCCCGCCGGCGAGGCCGCCCGCTGGGCATTGGCGAAGCTCTCGGATGCCGGCTGACTGTTTGACCGGGGGATTACGGGGTCTTACGATAAAGCCGCTTTTGGAGACGACGCGATGGCCCGTGACGAGAACGACAACGACCTGTCCGCAGCGCAGTGGATGGACCTGCCCGCCATCGAGAAGGCGGTGCGCGAGATACTGATCGCCGTCGGCGAGGACCCCAACCGCGAGGGACTGCTGGATACCCCCGCCCGCGTGGCGCGGATGTACGGCGAGCTGTTCGCCGGCCTGCACTCCAACCCCGAGGAGCACGTGCAGGTGGGCTTCACGCAGCCCTACGACGAGATGGTCATTCTGCGGGACATCTCGTTTTACTCGATGTGCGAGCATCACCTTCTGCCGTTCATGGGCAAGGCCCACGTGGCGTACCTGCCGCGGGGCAAGGTGGTGGGCCTCAGCAAGCTGGCGCGTGTGGTGGAGAGTTTTGCCCGGCGGCCCCAGTTGCAGGAGCGGTTGACCTGCCAGGTGGCCGATTTGCTGATGAACTCGCTGGACGCCAAGGGCGCCGCGTGTGTCATAGAGGCGACGCACACGTGCATGACCATACGCGGCGTGAAAAAGCCCGGCGCCGTGATGGTTACGTCCGCGATGCGGGGGACCTTCCGCAGCAACCTCGCCACGCGGACGGAGGCGATAAACCTGCTGCTGCGGAATGCCGGCGGCTCCACACACGCCTGAGAGCCGCGGAGGGGAAAACATGACCCGGGAGAAACCAACCGGCCCGCCCCGTGTTGCGAAGCGGCCGTTCTGGCGGCGTTGGTGGTTCATCGTGTCGGTGGCGCTCGTGCTGGCGCTGGTCGGTGGTTATCTGCTGTGGGACTACACCGCCGAACAGGCCCTGCAGGCCGAGATCGCACGCATACGCGAAGCCGGCGAGCCGATAGAGCCGGCGGACCTGAACCGTCCCCCCATTCCGATGGAGCAGAATGCCGTCGTCGCTCTGCGTGACGCTCACATGGCCTTGAAGCTTACGGATGAGCAGCAAGATCTGGTCGCCCATGCCTCGCCGGCGCTGGTGGAGAAGTATCCGCAGAAATTCCGGACGATGGTGGAGGCGAATACCGAAGTGTTGGAGCTTCTCCGCGAGGCCCGCGGCCGAAGTGATGCGTACTGGGGCATTCATTTCTCCAGTCCCATGCTGGAGCTTGTTTTGCCGCCGCTGGGGGAGCATCGGCAACTGGCGCGCTTCGCCCGGGCGGCCGTGCTGCATTACCACCGACAGGGCAAAGACGACGAAGCGATGGGAGTTATCCGGGACATGTTTCAGCAGGCGCGTCTGGTCGTTCGCACAGAAGTGCTCATTGGTTCCTTGGTGAGCATGGCGATTCATCAACTCGCAACCAGCTCGCTGGAGGATTGCCTGTCGGAGCTGCGCATAGACGACCCGGCGGTGAGGCGGGCTGTCGAGGCACTCATAGACGAACTACTGGACGAGAAAAATGAGAGGGAGTCTCTGACGCGTGCTCTCCGTGCAGAGCGAGTCTTCATTCTGGACACGTTTCACTGCATACGTGAGGGTACTGTAGGCTCCGGCTTGGGATACAGTTCAGGGTTGACCACGGTACGCCTCAAGCTCAGGAGTTATACACCGGCGCACAAGACCGACTGCGCCTGGGGTCTTAGGCAGATGACGGCGTATGTGGAGGCGGCCAAGGCGGACAATTACCCGGCCGCCGTGGAAAAGCTGCCAAACGTGGACGCGTTCTTTCTCGAAGACAGTCGGAACCGTTCCAAATACCGCGTCAGCTCGATGCTGGTTCCAGCTTTAGGGGATGCGTACAAACGGCACTATGAGATGCTGGCCATGCGTCGCATGGCCGCGACTGCGCTGGCGATGCGTCTCTATGAGGCGGACCACGGGCATCGCCCGGAGAAGCTCGAAGACCTCGTGCCGCAATATCTCGACGAGATACCGGCTGACCCATTCACGGCCGACGGCTCGCCGATAAAGCTCGGCGAGTGGGGCGGTCGGCGCGTGCTATATAGCGTCAGCGTCAACGGCCGGGATGAAGGCGGCAGATACGCCGAAGACCCGGAAGAAACGCTTGGCTGGGAAAGCTTCGATATAGTCTTCTTCCTCGACGGTGCCCGCCCATACGAGACCGAAGATCCCCTGGCCGGCGGAAGCATGCCGACGCAACCGGCCGGGGTGGAAGGTCCGGGCAACTCCGGCGCGTTGCCGCAGTAGAAGGGCGTATGGCGAATTGCTCCAGGAGCAGACGGCATGAAGCAGGCGGTAATGACCCAGCCCGGGCGGATAGAGGTTCGCGACGTCCCCGCGCCGTCGGTGGGGCGCGGCGAGGTGCTTATACGCGTGCGCATCATCGGCGTGTGCGGCTCGGACGTGCATGTCTGGCACGGCACGCACCCTTACACCGGCTACCCGGTGGTGCAGGGGCACGAATTCGCCGGCGTGGTGGAGCAGGTGGGCGACGGCGTGTCGGGCATTGAGCCGGGGCGGAAGGTAACGGCCCTTCCGCAGGTGGTCTGCGGAAAGTGCGGTCCCTGCCGTCGGGGCGACTGGCATATATGCGAATCACTGAAGGTGCGCGGTTTCCAGGCGCCCGGCTGCGCTCAGGAGCTGTTCGTCGCACCGGCCGAGCGCGTCGTAACGCTGCCGGATTCGTTCAGCTTCCGGCAGGGCGCGATGGTCGAGCCAACGGCCGTGGCGGTTCACGCCCTGTCACGCGCCGGCGTGGCGGCCGGGAAGAACGTGGTCGTGCTTGGGGCCGGTCCTGTCGGCAACCTGGTAGGGCAGGTTGCCCGAGGCCGCGGCGCGGAGGTGCTGATAACCGACCTCAGCGCCCGTCGACTGGAGGTGGCGCGGGAGTGCGGGCTGGAGCGGACTTCGGATGCCTCGGTCGAGCCGCTCGCGGCCGCCGTTGAGCGTGTCTTCGGCGACGGCGGGTTTCAGTTGGCGTTCGACTGTGCGGGGGCGGAGGCGACGATCACGTCGGCCGTTCAATCGATAGGAAAGGGCGGAACGGTTGTGGTGGTGGCCGTCTTCTCCAAGCCACCGAGAGTGGACCTGGGATTGGTCCAGGACCGCGAGCTGACACTGGCCGGGACGCTGATGTACCAGCGGCGCGACTATGAACAGGCCGTCGCTGCGATAGCCGACGGTTCGGTTCTCCTGGAGCCGCTGATGAGCGGGAGCTTCCGGCTGGAGGATTACGCGGCCGCCTACGAAATGGTGGATGAACGTGGCGAAGAGGTGATGAAGCTGTTCGTGGAGGTCTGACGGGGCTGCGCGGTTGCTTTTTGCTTATGCGGTTGTGGTTTGGCGTTTACCGTCGCTGTCGGTTGGGGGTCTCGAGGGGCGAGCGGGGGTTGTGATTGGCGTAAAACTCTTTACCGAAAATGCTTGAACAAATCCGGGACCGGGCTTATCATCGTTCCGCTAAGGGCCTGGGGTCGTCGGGCGCCTTGTGCACTTCCAGGAAGTTTGTGTCGTCGGAAGAGCGGTGCTTTTGTTTGAGGCCGCCGCGGGCCGTGCCGTACGCGGCAAGTCCACGCCTCTTTATTTCGGATTTGCCAGGCAGCGGGAGGCACCTCGAATGGCCAGAGGCACAGTCAAGTGGTTCAACAATGCCAAGGGCTATGGGTTCATCCAGGTTCCCCACGACGAAAGGGACGTCTTCGTCCACCACAGTTCGATAGAGGCGGATGGCTATCGCACGCTTAACAGGGGCGAAGAGGTCGAGTTCGAGCTGGTCGACGGACCCAAAGGGCTGAAGGCCGAGAAGGTAATACGCGCGCAGGCGTAGAACAGGGACACTACCAGCAGGCCCAGCCCTCCAGGCCGCGTAGAAGCTGAATCGACAGCCGAACACCCTACCCGACGGGAACAGTCGGCCGGGCGGAGACGGTGCACGCGCTCACGGCTGCGAGCGCTCCTTACCGCCGCCGTTGTTCCTGGTTGCGGCGCGGTTCACCGCCGAGAGGAACGCCCGCGCGGATGCCTCCACTATGTCCGTACTGACGCCGCGCGTGCGGAAGCGTCGGCCGTCGTGCTCGACCTCTATGGTCACCTCGCCCTGGGCGTCCTTTCCGGACGTAATCGCCCGCAACGAATAGTCCACCAGCTCCAGCGATACGCCGGTGATACGCTGGATGGCCTCATATACGGCGTCCACCGGGCCGTCGCCGGTGGCGGCGTCGGTCAGCCGCTCGCCCTCGCGCAGCACGGTAACCGTCGCGGTCGGCACGGTGCTCGAACCGGCCGTCGTCTGGACCGACTCCAGGGTCCACAGCTCGCTGGTTTTCTCTATCTGCTCATCGATGAGCGCCTCGATGTCCGCGTCGAAGACGTGCTTCTTCTTGTCCGCCAGCGCCTTGAACTTCTCGAAGGCGTTGTCGATCTGCTCCGGCTCCAGCGTGTATCCCAACGCCTCGATGCGCTGCTTGAAGGCATGGCGGCCGGAGTGTTTGCCGAGCACGAGCCGGCTGGGAGGAACGCCGATGTCCTCGGGGCGCATTATCTCGTACGTCTCCCGGTTGGCGAGCACGCCGTGCTGGTGGATGCCCGCCTCGTGGGCGAAGGCGTTCTCGCCGACGATCGCCTTGTTACGCTGCACGTGCATGCCGGTTATGGATGACACCAGCCGGCTGGTCGGGTAGATGCGGCGCGTGTCCACGCGGCAGTCGGCGCCGAAGAAGTCACCGCGCGTCTTGATGGCCATGACCACCTCTTCCATGGCCGCGTTGCCCGCGCGCTCGCCTATGCCGTTGACGGTACATTCCACCTGCCCGGCGCCGGCGGCGACGGCCGCGAGCGAGTTGGCGACGGCAAGCCCAAGGTCGTCGTGGCAATGGACCGAGAGCACCGCTTTGTCGATGTTCGGAACGTTCTCGCGCAGGTGCCGGATAAGCGCGGCGAACTGCTCCGGCACGGCGTATCCGACCGTGTCGGGAATGTTCACCGTTCCGGCGCCGGCGTCGATGACGGCTTCCGTAATCTCGGTGAGGAAATCCCACTCCGTGCGCGAGGCGTCCTCGGGGGAAAACTCCACGTCGTCGGTGAAATTGCGGGCCTGGCGGACGGACTCCACGCTCATCCGCACGATCTCTTCCTTGGCGCGTTTGAGCTTGTGGCGACGGTGTATCTCGCTGGTGGCGCAGAATACGTGTATCCGTGGTTTGGCGGCTCCCCGGACGGCCTCGCCGGCGGCGGATACGTCCTTTTCCAGGGAGCGGGCGAGTCCGCAGACGGCCGAGTCCTTCAGGGTCTTTGCCACGGTCCGGACTGCCTCGAAGTCACCCTTGCTGGCGGCGGGAAAGCCCGCCTCGATCACGTCCACGCGAAGCTGCTCCAGCGCGCGGGCCAGCTCGACCTTCTCGGCCATGTTCATACTGCAGCCCGGCGACTGCTCGCCGTCGCGCAACGTGGTGTCGAAGATTACGATGTTCCGCTGGTCGCTCATGTCCTGCTCCTTCGCCGGCGGGGCAACTGTAATTCAGTCGTCACTCCCGCCGCTCCGTGTCGAGACAAAAAAAGCTCCGCAACCCTGGAAGGATCACGGAGCCGATAGTCTGGGGACTCAGGCGGTCCGCGATCCGTCAGCGCAGCAGAAGCCCGGCTAGTAGCAACAGGCTCAAGCTGTTCGTCTGACGAATCATGCGTCGCCCTCTATGACAACTATATCGTCACTTCGCCGCCGGCACAACAAAGAAATCCCGCACCTGTACGAACGGGTGCAGTCGGAATATGGTGGCGTCCAATCGCGAATCGGAGCCGGGGCGGTTCGGGAATATGTCAATCGCCCCCTGCGGGGGCTCCAACTTCCGCGGCCGCCCGTTTCCACGGGCTCAGCTTCGCTTCACCCGTGGCTACTATCAGACGCCCCCTGACGGGGGCTCCAACTTCCGCGGGCGCCCGTTTCCACGGGCTCAGCTTCGCTTCACCCGTGGCTACTTTCAGACGCCCCCTGCGAGGGCTACGATGTCCGCAGCGATTGGCGCTCAGACAACGGTTGCGCGAAGAGTCCCGGCGAAGCCGGAAGCCGGGATGATTGGTAATTGCCTGCGCGAGCTGGTCGCCGGGCAAAGAGTCCCGGCGCAGCCGGAAGGCGGGATGATTGGTGATCGCCCGCGCGAGCTGGTCGCCGGGCAAAGAGTCCCGGCGCGTACCTGTTTAGCGTGCAGCAAATTTTTACCTAAACCCCCTATTTTAACTGGC
>JBNGDC010000041.1:0-22619 GCA_049975485.1 Phycisphaerae bacterium
TCGGCAAGGGCGCTCTTGTGTACGTCCGCCAGGAAGGCCGGGGTATCGGACTGGTAAACAAACTGCGGGCGTATAAGCTCCAGATAGAGCAAGGCCTCGACACTGTCGAAGCCAATCTCCACCTGGGTTTTGAGGCGGACCGGCGCGACTACGGGATAGGCAACCAGATCCTCCGCGACCTGGGGCTGCGGAATCTGCGCGTGATGACCAACAATCCGCGGAAGATCCACGGGCTGGAGGGCTTCGGCCTGCGGATCGTCGAACGCGTGCCGCTGGAAATCCCCGCCCACGAAGGAAACCGCGACTACCTTCGGACCAAGAAGGAAAAACTCGGGCACATGTTCGAGGACCTCTGACCGGAATCACGAAGTTCACCAAGACCACAAAGATCACGAAATCTTCTGTTTTTGGAGGCAATAATCTTTGTGAACTTAGTGGTCCTCGTGAGCTTCGTGATCCCGCCGGATTGAAGTGACCGATTCCGAGCAAGACAACCTGTTCTGCCACCGTTGCGGGGCGCACCTGACGCCCGGCCGGGGCGATTTCTACGTAGTCCGCATCGAGGCCTTCGCCGACCCCACCCCGCCCAGCTTCTCGCGGGAGGATATGCTTTGCGACCCCGGCGAGGAGATAGACAGACTTATTGAACAGATGGCGGAGATGTCGCCTCAGGAACTGATGGACCAGGTGTGCCGCCGCCTGACGTTGCACCTGTGCGGGCGTTGCTACCGCGAGTGGATAGAAAGCCCTGCCGGCGGCTAGATCAGCCGCGTCAGCCGAGAGTCTTCTTCAGACGTCCCTGATGGTACGCCAGCCGTTGCTGTGGCGTCATGCGGGCGAAGTTCGGCATGCCGTCGGAGGTAGTCGGCCAGGCCTCGCCGTTGCCGTTGGTAGTGCCCGCCTCGGCCGCTTGCGACGCCTGCGAAGCGGTCGGCGACGATGATTCGCCCGCCGGCCGCTGCATCCGGGCAGGCACCGTCACGGTCGTGGATGTGCCGCCGTACCCGACGGCCTGGTTGGTGATTTGCATGTCCTCATCAAGCGAGCGGTGCGGACGGATGCCCAGCCCCTGCAGAACGCCGTGATACGCCGGGACGGCATCCTCGGCCTTTACCTCGCCGTCGGCTATCCACCGCAGGAACTGGATGAAGCTGAGCTGGTGCTCGGCGTTGTTTATCTTCCGCCCGTAGAGCGCCGCCTTTGCTCCGTGGTCGCGGGCATCCTCCAGCAGCTTGAAGGCGTCATACGTCGTGCCTGCCGAACCGCCCAGGATGCCCGGAACCAGGTGCGGGTCGTAGCTCGCCAGCTCCTCCATGAACTTCGGACCATGATACGGAATCTTGAGGAAGACCGGCCGGCCCGGCGAGGCCACCCCCGCCAGCGTCCGAACTATCAGGTCGTTGAGGAACGCGCCTATCTTCTCATCGGGCACGGGGTTGACCGGCGCGTTGGGGTTGAAGACCTCCAGAAAATGCCGGAAGCCCTTTCGCTCGGCCTCTATCCGGAAATCGCGATACGCCTCCAACGTGCGGGTGTCGGTCTCGACGTCGTTGTTGAACGTAACGCTGTAAAGCCCCAGGTTCGCACCAGTGTGCCGTTCGGCTTCTTCGCAGCCGAGGCGGCCGCACATCGCGTGATCCAGCAGCGCCGTTCGGAACGGCCGCGACGGCTGGTTCGGAAACACCGAGCCGCGGGCAACGTGGATATCGGTGGTGTCGTTGGCGCGAACAGCCGGCGTGACCGGAGAGCCATCGAATATCCGCTCGCGGATGGTGAGTATCTCGTTGGTCGATACGGACATCAGCATTATGTCCACCAGTCCCTGGCGGACGTTGTCGCGGATGTGGTCGCGATATTCGGCCAGTGTGCGGAACTCGCCGTCTGCGTGCTCCGGACTTCGCCCGGGCGCGGCGATGCCGAAGGCCATATCCGCATCCTTGGCGTCGGCGAGTATGAACGCCTTTGAGTTCCGGTCGGCGTGTATCTCGGCGAGTTTGCTGTCCAGCGTCTTATCCATATCGGCTCACCCCTGCTGCGATGCGCACGCCTGCACGATGCGGTCGGTTATCATCTGCACCATCCGCTCCATTTCGTCCTCAACGGCCCGGCGGCGGGCCGTCTCGGAGCTTTCGCCCGGGCGACCATCGACGGGGATTTCCCTGCCGGCGACCACGGCCGGATAGGGCTGAGTCTTCGGCTCCGGCTGTGGCTCACCCTTTTGCGAGGGCAGATTCTGGATGCCGTAGCCGCGTCCGTGACCGTCGGCGTCCGGCTGGTGCCCGGGTATGCATACTTCCGAGAACCCCCGGAGGAAATCATCGTTGCCCGGGAGCGAGCATATCTGCATGTTCCCCTCGAGCCGGGGGTCATCGATGCCCATTTTCTTCTTTATCTCCAGCAACTCGCGGACCTTCTCCTCCGGGAGCTGCCGGATGCCGCCCAGGTCCTTGCTGAGCAGCAGTATGCGACAGTACATGTCCAGCGTTTCCAGGTGCCAGTACGCCTGCTGAAGCGTAGAGTCGCAGGCGACCGCGCCGTGGTTGGCCAGCAGGATCGTATTCGCCTTGTTTCGCAGGTGCGGCAGTATGGTCTCGGCGAGGTTCTGGCTGCCCGGCGTGTCGTACTGGGCCAGCGGCACCTGCCCGACGAAAATCTCCACCTCCGGCAGAACGCAGGTGGGCACCTCCAGCCCGGCGACCGCGAAGGCCGTCGCATGTGGAGGATGGGCGTGGCAGACCGCGTTCACCTCCGGCTGCTCATGGTATATCTGCAGATGCAGCAGGACCTCGGACGTTCGCGGAAGGGACCCGGCTATCTGGTTGCCCTCGTCATCGACGGTGGCGATATCTTCCGGTTTCATGAAGCCCTTGGAGACACCCGTGGGCGTGCACAGGTATCGCCCGTCCTCAAGGCGCACGGAGATATTGCCGTCGTTGGCGGCGACGAACCCACGCTCGTAAATCCGCCGGCCGACTTCGCATATCTCCTGTTTCAACTGCCAGATGTTTGCCATCAGTCCACCTCCATCACCGGCTTGAAGTGGAACGAGTCGAGGATGCAGCCGTTGTAGGCGTCATACGGCACCTTGGTCGGCCAGAACGGCGCGGTCGCCTCTCGCCCTTCGACCAGCCCCACCAGGTCGCCCTCTCCGGCGCCTAGGCAGTCATAGAGCACGACCGTTTCGTCGCTGCCCTCGTTCCTGCCTGCCAGCGTGCCGCGATTGCACGGGCGCACGATGAGATAGCTGCCCGGCAGCAACTCATCCGTCACGCGGTTCATCGTCACCTTGCCGATTACTCTGGCTATACGCATCTATCTACCTCGTCGTGCCCCGCCACCGCCCGCGGCCACGAGACTGGATACCACGAATTACACAAATTAGTGTAATTTGCCCTGATTCGTGTCACTCGTGTTTTCGAACGCCCGAACACCCTCGGCCGCTTTAGCTTTCCATCGCCGCCAGCGTATCCATCAGTGCCTGGTACTGTGGCGTTGTTCTCTCGGCCGCAAACAGACGGACCATCGTCCGCATCTCGAAGAAGCTGCTGAAAGCATGCTCGATTATCAGCAGGTTGGCGCCAAAGCGCCTAACGGCCGCTCCTACACTGTCCGGCCGAGTGCCCTGGACGGCGCGGATGCCGGATATCTTGTTGGCCAGCACCATGGCGTCGGCCGCGTAAGGCAGCACGGCCACACCCGCGGAAACAGCGCCGCTGTTTATCGCGTCGGCCAGCCCCTGGAGGTTGCGCATCCAGCAGTCGGTCTGCGTGTAGTCGGTCAGCTCCAGACCGTCGGTCGCCAGCGCCGTCAACAGACCGCGAACGCCATCGCTGGGCCGCTCGAGAATAAGCCCGAGAGAATCCGTCGAGGCCGAAACCGCCGGCGCCTGCGGCGAAGTCGTCGGGTTGCCTTGATTCGCCGGCTGGGCGGCCTGTCTTGCCGGGCTGGGCGCGGGCGCTCGGCGAACCGTCAGCCGCTGCCTGGCGATCAGGTCCTGTGCCGCCGGTGTAAGGTGCTCATTGTGCGCCAGCTCCACCACCGTTGCCTCGATGCCCGCCAGGCGCTTCCGGAGCAGGTCCTCGGTGATGAAGATTTTCGGCGCGGGCTTCGCCTCGGCCGAGTCCTTCGTCTGCGAAGTCGGCGGCGGAGACGGCGCCGGCGACGCCGGGCGGGCGGCCTGGGGCTGCCGGTCCCGCAGCCGTCGCATGACTTCCTCGACAATGCTGTCTATCTGCTGTTTATCCATATCCTATATGCGCATCCATCCGTCCTTTGTGAACGGAGACATCACGAATGACACGAATCATCACGAATGTGACCAACGGCAAATCATCCCGGTTCTATTGGTGTAATTCGTGAGCATTCGTGTAATCCGTGTTCTCTTAACGTCCGGTTGCCGGCGGGCGCCGCCTGTGTCAATCCACAATACCCGTGATCGTCCACCTCACCGGCGAGTTGGTGTCGCCGACCATATCGCGGGCGGCTTTGCCGTCGTTGCTGATGACCACCGTATCGCCGTGTCCGGCGCCGAGCATGTCGATCGCCATCAACGGATCGCCGTCGGGCTTGCCCTCGCTGACCGGCTGGACTATCAGCAGCCGCCAGCCCACCATCGACGGGTGCTTGACGGTCGATATCGCTGTTCCTTCGACTACGGCGGTCTTCATTCGGAACTCGTTCACTCGTTAACTGGTTAATTGGTTAATTGAATTGACGAACAGGGTCCGGCAACCCCAGTTAACCGGTCAACCAGTTAACCGATATCCAACTCAGACTATCCTCAGATTGTCCACCATCACGCAGCGGCGGAAGCGGGTGAAGGTCATCGGCGTCACCACACCCTCGCCGGTGCTGCACGCGATGGAGAAGTTTCCGTAGCCCTCGCCGCCCAGGCCGTCGCCGGCCAGACTCGGACCGTTCTTGACGTAAAGGGCCGTGTCCATCTCCTTGCCCATGTGCGTCATGTGGTCAACCAATCGCGAGTGGATGACGGCCGTGTGGCGGAATCCGTGTTCGGCGTGCTTTGCCCGGTCGACCGCCTGCTCGAAGCTGTCGCACTTGACCACCGGCAGCAGGGGCATCATCTGCTCGGCCTCCACGAGAGCGTGATCCGCCTTGGTCTCACCGTACAGCAAACGACAATCGTCCGGTACGTTCACGCCAATCTGTTCGGCAAGCGTCTGCGGCTCGGCGCCGACGAACTGCCGGTTCGCGACCGGGTGCCCGCCGTCCCGGCCGGGCTGGATGCACTTGGCCGCCAGGTCGTCCATCTGACGCGAGCTGAGCCGATAGGCGCCGTGTTGCTGCATCTGGTCCATGAAGGCGTCGAACACCTCCGCCACCACGAACGCCTCCTTCTCCGAGAGGCACAGCAGGTTGTTGTCGTAGGCGGCGCCCTCGATTATGCACCGCGCGGCGTTGGACAGGTCGGCCGACTCGTCCACCACCACCGGCGGATTGCCGGGCCCGGCGCAAACGGCGCGCTTGCCCGACGCCATCGCCGCCCGCACCACACCCTCTCCGCCGGTAATCGCCAGCATGCCCACTCCAGGATGCCTGAATATTTCCTGGGCGGACTCGATGGTCGGCTCGGTGATGACGCAGACGAGATTGTCGATGCCCAGCTTCTCGTAAATCGCCTGGTTGAACAGCTTGGCTCCGTATGCGGCCACGCCCTTGCCGCCGGGATGCGGATTGCACACCAGCGAATTGCCCGCGGCGATCATGTTGACGGCATTGTTTGCCAGCGTCGGCAGCGAGTGGGTCACCGGCGTGATAACACCGATGACGCCCCACGGCCCGCGCTCCTCCAGCGTAATGCCGTGGTCGCCGCTGAAGCAGTCCGTGGCGACGGCCTCGACGCCCTGTGCCAGGTCGCCCAGGATGCGCAGCTTCTCGGGCTTATGCGCGCGGTGACCTATCTTGGTCTCCTGGTACTCCATCTCGCCCAGCTCGTCGGCGCGGTTGACGCATATCTGGCGGATGAGGTCGCAGGCCACCTTGCGCTGAGCCAGCGAGCGGCGTATCAGAGACCGCTGTGCGGCCGCTGCGGCTTCGACGGCCTCGTTGACGTCGGTGAACTGTCCGAAACACTGTCCGGCGGCTGCCGGCCTCGCGCCCGCCTGAGCCGGTGCCGTAGCCACCGCCGGCGCGGCGCTGCCGCTGGTCTTCGGCGCCGTCCTGCCGCCCCAGCCGCTCTGGACGTGCTCCAGAACCTGCTCGACCATGTCCCGAACCAGTTTTTCATCTACCTGTGTCATGGCTTGCTCCCAAAGACGCTTTCTCTGTGGCGTCGGTTACTTCCACGACCGCAGAACCACAGGGGACACAGAGCAGCAGCAGACCTGAAAAGCTTCTTCGTGTGCTCCGAGTCTCTGTGTCGCATAGTCCTGTGACGGCCCACGGACTTCACCCGGCCGTCAGGATTCCTTTTTGTAGAGGCGCTTGCTCAGCGCGTGCACCGAGTCGATTATGCCGACGACCACCGCATCCACCGGTGCGTCGCCCATGCCCTCGGTCATACGCGCGCTGGAGCCCTGCGTAACCAGCACCAGCTCGTCGAACCCGGCGCCGACGGCATCGACAGCCACGAACGTCTTGCCCGTGGCGGTCCAGTCGTCACCGGCTGCGTTGACGCAGATCGGCTCGACCAGCAGCATCTTGCGCCCGGTTATCTGCACGACCTTCTGCGTGGTCACGACATTACCTCGCACTCGACCGATGAACATCGCGGCTCCTTTCAGACGCCAGCCGGCGCTGTCACTCGGCCGTCGGCAGTATCTTGGCGATCTCGTCGTGCGGTCGCGGGATCACATGAACGCTGACCACCTCGCCGACGCGACCGGCCGCCGAAGCGCCGGCGTCCACCGCCGCGCGGCAGGCGGCCACGTCGCCGCTGACGAACGCGCTGATGTACCCGCTGCCGACCTTCCGCGTCCCATGGTAGCTGACGTTCGCCGCCTTCAGCATCGCGTCAATCGACTCGATCAACGCCACCAGGCCCTTTGTCTCGATCATTCCCAACGCTTCTTCAGGCATTTCCGTTCTCCACATTCCTGTCGGGCAGGTACGCCCGACCTACGTGCCAATTCGCAACTCGCCATTCGAGATTCGCAATTCGGCGGGCACAGCCCGCCCTACTTGAAAGCCGAAATCCTAAACTCGAAAACCGAAACAAATCCGAAATGCAAAGTCCAAATATCCTAAACAACCGTTCCCGCATACGCGGAGGTGTTTGAAGCATTCGTGCTTCCATAATTCGTGCTTGTTTGGGATTTCGGTTTTCGTGCTTCGCATTTTGGCATTCACCAATTCGCAACTCGCGATTCGCGATTCGGCGGGCACAGCCCGCCCTACTCTTCAAGCAGCTCACGCGCCTGTCGGGCGACAATGAGTTCCTCGTTTGTCGGTATCACCCAGACAGCCACGGTCGAGTCGTCGGCGTCTATGCGTGCCTCGCCGTCGGCTGCGGAGTTCCTTTGCTCATCCAGGCGTATGCCGGCAAAGGCCGCCTCGGCCAGTACCGCAGAGCGGACCGGCGGGTTGTGCTCACCGATGCCGCCGGTAAAGACGACTGCGTCCGCCCCGCCAAGCTCCATCAGGTACGCACCTACGTAATCGCGGATGGAGGTGACAAACATGTCCACGGCCAGTTTGGCTCGCTCGTCGCCGTCTTTCGCGGCCGAGGCGATGTCCCGCCAGTCTCCGCCCCTGCCGCTTACGCCCGCAAGTCCCGCCTCCGAGCCGAGCACAGAGAGGGTCTCCCGCAGCCCCATCTCCGCCTGGTCCTGCAGCAAAGCCAGCGCGTACGGATCCAGGTCGCCGACGCGGCTACCCTGGGGCAGGCCCGACTGCGGGCTTAGGCCCATGCTCGTGGCCACCGACTCGCCGCCGCGGATGGCGCAGATGCTGCTGGAGCCGCCCAGGTGGCAGGAGATTACACGCGAGGCGTTGGGCATAAGCTCGGCCGTCCGCGTGGCGATGTATCTGTGTGACGCGCCGTGGAAGCCGTAACGTTTAATGCCGAACTCCTCGGCCCATTCCAGCGGCACGGCGTAGTGACGGCGGCGCGGCGGGTTCGTGCGGTGGAAGCCCGGCTCGAACGCGGCCACCAGCGGCGTATCGTCCAGCACGTCCCGGAACATCCGCATGGCCTCGATATACGGCGGGTTGTGGGCCGGCGCCACCGGCACGAAATACTCCATCCGCTCCAGCACGTCGTCGGTGACCATGCAGACCGGCTCGCAATCGCCGCCCATTACCGCCTTGAAGGCGACGGCGTCCAGCTCGCCCCGGCCGGTCAGCGCGCCGGCCTCGGTCAGGGCGTCCAGGGTGAAGATGATGGCCCGGCCGTGGTCGGCAAAGCTCGCGGGCTGGGTTCCGCTCTCGGAGCCGACGGTAAGCTCGAACTCGCCGCCTTCGCCGCCGATGCGGTCGGCGCTTCCGCGAGCAAGCTCACGCTCATCGTCGCCAAGCTCAAAGAGCCGGAACTTGAAGCTCGTCGAGCCGATATTGCTGACCAGTATCTTCATGATGCTTGTGTCGGTCCGTTCGCGGACGCTCGTCTTCGCATCCAGCTTAGATGAACACGCCTTTCAGCGCCTCATGCGGGGCGGGGATAACGTGACTGCACATCAGCTCGCCGACCTTGCCGGCGGCGTTGGCCCCGGCATCGACGGCCGCCTTGACCGAACCCACGTCGCCGCTGACGATGGTGGTGACGTATCCGCCGCCGATCTCAATGCGCTTGACCAGCTCAACGTTGGCGGCCTTGCACATAGCGTCGGACGCCTCGACGAGTCCGACGAAGCCCTTGGTCTCTATCATGCCCAGTGCTTCCATGTTTTCTTCTCCCATGCGGCCCGGTCGGGGCCGCCTATTCAGGTTCGATTTGCGTGGTTACTTCTTCTTTCCGGCGCCGCCGCCGCGCTCGCCGGCCGACTTTGCCTTGGGCAGCGCCTGCTCAAGGTCGTCGTGGGGGCGCGGTATCACGTGGACCGAGACCACCTCGCCGATCTTGCCGGCCGCCGCCGCTCCGGCATCGGTGGCCGCCTTAACCGCAGCCACGTCGCCGCGCACAAAGCTTGTCACCATGCCCGCGCCGACGCGATCCCAGCCGATAAGCTCGACCGTCGCCGCCTTGCACATGGCGTCGGAGGCCTCGATGCAGCCCACCAGGCCCCGTGTCTCGACCATGCCCAATGCTTGCAATGCCATGTCTGTCTCCTTCACACCTTCCGGTTGGTACTGCTCTCGTTTCTTTCCAATCCCCCGGCCTCACTGACGTGAGCCGACGGGACCGCATTCGAATTACGCTATTTCTCCAGCCAGACCGCCCGTGCGTTGGGCAGGTCGCAGGCGTTTCCCTCGTCGGTGTCCAGGTGCACCTCCAAAAGGAACTTGGGGTTCACCCGGCACTTGACGTTCTCCAGCGTCGTTGAGCAATCGCTGTCCACGTGCAGCTTGACGTACTGCCCGTCCTCGAAGCCGTAGTATTCGGCGTCCATCGGGGACATGTGAACATGCCGCTCGGCCCGGATAACGCCGCATGGCAGCTCCACCACGCCCGCCGGTCCCAGCAGTATGCAGCCGGGGGTGCCGTCGATGCTGCCGGAGGGACGAACGGGAGCGTCTATGCCCAGCGCCACCGCGTCCGTGAAGCTGACCTCCACCTGCGTGGAATCCCGGACAGGACCCAGTATGCGAACGTTCTCGATGGCCCGCCGCCGCGGACCGATGACCGTGACTCTCTGCTCGGCCGCGAACTCGCCCGGCTGATACAGCCAGCGATACACCGTCAACTCCGCGTCCTCGCCGAAAAGCTCCTCGAGATGCTCGCGGCTGATGTGCAGATGCCGTGCGGATATGTTGACCACCAGGTTGGGCGTATAGGCGGCCGAGAGTTGCGGCTCGCCGGCCTCGAGGCGCTCGGCGAACCGCCGCCGAACCACCTGGCGGACCACCCGCTCCAGTTGCTCCCGCGGCATGGGTATGTTCAACCGGGTCATTCGCTCACTCCGCGTATATCACTCGAGCATCCAGCGCGTCGAGCCAGCTTCTCGCCCCGGCCGTGGCGCCGGCGTCGGTCACTATCACATCGACCTCGTCCAGCCCGCACAGCTTCGTCACGGCCCGACGTCCGAACTTGGTATGGTCCACCACCAGGATGACCTCCTCGGCGATGGAGAGCATTTTGCGCTCGACGTCAACCATCATCTGGTTGCTGTTGAAAGCACCCTCGGCCGTTACGCCGGCGCAGCTCATGACCAGTTGCGTGGCGTGCAGCATCTCGAGCTGCTGCTCGGCCGTGGAGCCAAGCGCCACGCCCGTGCGGGGGTAAACGTATCCGCCTATGAGCGTAACTTCCGTCTCAAGCTCGGTGCTCAGCAGCGACGCGATGGGAACGGAGTTGGTGATGACGTTGAGGTGCCTGCCTCGCACCGCCTTGGCGACCTCGTAGCACGTCGTGCCGCCGTTGAGGATGACCGTCTGGGCCGGCGGAATCAGTGCGGCCGCGGCTGCGGCGATGGCCTGCTTCTCCCGCTGCGCCGTGGTTTCGCGCTCGGCGAAGGCGAGGCGGTGCCCGCTGCTGTCCTGGATGTATACGGCCCCGCCGTGCGTACGCCGGATAAGGCCCTGCTCTTCCAACACTTCCAGATCCCGCCGGATCGTGCTCTCCGAGACTCCAAGGACCTGCACGAGTTCCGCCAGAGACATAAACCCCTTTTCAGCCAGCTCTTGGGCTGCCTTCTCCCGGCGGTCCTCTATCGTCGGCTCAAGTGCCATGGTAGAAATCCATCACGACGTGCTCGATTCCATGCACAATTTACGTCAGGATGTCGTCCCGTACAAGAGGAAAAATCCAGTTTTCGGAAGATTTCGGTACTGCGGAAACGGCCGCGCAACCCCTCGAGTGGCACAGGGGTCTGTGCTGCTGAAGGTACTGCAACTGAGAAAGGGGTGGCTAGGGCTGCTGGATATTGGGACCGGCCGACCCGCCGGGCGCCTGGCCGGCTTTTCCGCCGCCCTGGGCCTGGTCCTTGACGGCCTGTGAGACGTGCTGGGCCATCTCGACGTAGGTCATACGGGTCTCATAGAGCGCCTGATCGAGCAGCTTGGCCTCCTCGTCCGTAAGGTTGCCCTTGGTCTTTTCCTCCAGAACCGAAAGCGTGTCGATATGGTGCTTGGCCAGGTCCAGATCCACATAGCGCCGCTTGGTGTTCGGGTCTTCCATGCCGCCCAGCGCCATCAGCGCCTGCGTCGCCAGCGTGCTCACCAGCGTGGAGAAACTCGCCTCGGGTAGTCCCCTCTCGCCGCCCCGACCGGCGCCCGCGTCAGACTGCTTCTGCTCCACTTCCTGCGCGAGCTTTTCCTTCTCTGCCTGGGCCTGCGACTTCCAGTCGTCGTCGATGATTATCTTCTTCTCGCCCTGCTGGTTCTGGTTGTCTTTGTCCTGCTCGGCCATCGGTTATTTCCTTTGTCGGTACAATTGTCGGCTGTCCCCCACAAGCTTAACGGCTGATGCGTCCGACGGCAAATGCTTCGCACCGGACGTCCAGAGCACGCAGCGAGGTCAGAACCCAAAGGCCGGGCCTTAACCTCGGTAAGACTGAGACCTCAAATGCGCACGGCCACTATACGGGCGAGGGACCGGCTACTGACTGGCATGCAATCATCTTACTCGCCCGCCGGAACCGCCGGCATTGTGGATGGCGGAGGGCTCATGCGCTCGCCCCGGCGGTTGGACAGGAACCACTCATAGAGCCGGTCGTCGTTGTACACCAGGCTTTGGATGGCGTGTCCCTCGTCCGGATAGACGGTCAGGGCAGGATTGCCGCCGGCGGCGCGGACTGCTTCGATCATGTTCTCGCTAAGCTCCAATGGCACCACGGCATCCTTGGCGCCGTGAAACGCCCATATAGGAAGCTCGGCAATCCTCTCTGCCTCGGCCGTGTCCCCGCCCCCGCAGACGGGCGCGACTGCGGCGAAGCGGTCCGGGAACGCGACGGCCGTCTGCCAGGAACCGAAGCCGCCCATGCTCACGCCGGTGAGATACACGCGGTCGGGATCAACCCGGTACTCGGCGATGACCTCGTCCATCAGAGTGACAATCTCCACCGGGAGCCACCATTGGCCGGCCGGGCACAGCGGGCTGACGACAATGAACGGGAAGTCTTCCTCGGTCAACAGTCTTCGCGGCAATCCGGCATTCTGGATCCTCTTGGGGTCGTCGCCCCGCGCGCCGGCGCCGTGTAGATAGACGATCATCGGCCAATGCCGCTCGCCGTCTTCCTCATAGCTTGCCGGGACGTGCAAGAGGTACTTCGTTTCGCCCAAGCCGAGTTTGCGCCTCAGCCCAAACCACCACCGCCGGTCGCGCTGTTCGGGGCTGGTGCGGTCTGTGACCGGCGGGTCGTCAGGGCTCATCTCGGACAATCCCGCCAACAGAACGGCCATGCCTCGGTCGCTCTGCAGAGCATCCCTGGTGCGCCACTTTGCGTGCTCGGCGAGCAGGGCTTGCTGCGAATCGATGACTTCACGAGAGATGCCAAGCCAGTTCGGCAGGTCGCCCCCGCCGGCCGGCTGCCAGTCGTCCCAGCGCGACCAGTGCACGGATTGCGGCTGGCGATATAGCGTGATGTGCTCCTCACGCGTGAGACCGCTCTCGGTTTCGATGCGCACTATGGCGCCATACCGACCGGGGCTCCCGGCAAGCGACACCTCGTTGTAATCGGCATCGTGATACGTCGCGGTCACATCGTAGGGGCCCAAGAGCGTCTCAATCCAGCCGGGCTGCTCGAAGTCCACTGTCGGCAGACGCTCACCGGAGAACACTGACCGGACAAAGACCTCCTCACTCCGGAAGGCCTTCTCCCGAGCTGCATCGGCGTCCGGCGGAGTGACCGTGACGCCTTGGGCGTCTTCCACCACTACGGCCAACTCCCCGTACGGCCGGCCTTGTGGTGGCATCGGCATGGTAACGCTCGCAGTTGCGCCGACGCTGCCTTCCAGAACGGCCGTGCCCAGGACCTCGTCGCCCCTGCGAATCTGGACCTTCCTGCCGCTCAGTTGCCCAATGCCTACGATGTCGATCTGTGTGCGCACCAGGTTGACGTATCGCGCGGAAGCGGCCAGCGGCGGCGCGACCCCCGCCGCCTCAGACAACCGTACGTCCTGAAGACTCTCAGAGCCACGCCCGCCTTGGGGTCGCCCCGTCCAGAACTGCTGACTGAGTCTGCCTCCAACCTCGTCCACGTCGTTTACGAAGATGGACACCGCAGCCCGACCGGTTTCGGGACCCACCAGCAAGTTAGACCACGGCAACAGGATCTCCACAGCATAGCCCTCGCCCGTGGGATTCGACGCGGCCGTCCCCGTCAGCGGTGTTTCGCTGTGCAGACGCTTCTCATAGTACATGCAGCGGCCGGCCGCCTCCGTGCCGTCCCCGCCCGGAGCCGTGCAGAACTGATACCACATCTCCGAGCCGGACTCCGTACCGACCATGATCTCCACGGAGTCCTCACTCCAGAAAAAGTTGTTGGGTGCACCGATCAGCACGTCGTCCCGCACAACGACCAGCACCAGCAGGCCCTCGTCGTTCCAACCGATCCGGGCCGTTGTGAACTGATCATCCAGCTCCTGCAGCGAGCGGTAGGGCATTACGCCGATTCTGAAGCCGTCGCCCGCCCAATCGTCGGTGCGACCGTCGATTACGATATCGTCCAGCCGCGGGATATCGTACGCCACGTCGTCCGCCTGCGCGGCGGCCACCGACAGCAGAAGCGCCGCGGCAAAAATCACGTTCCTTGTCATGAGTTGTGTTTTCTCCTTTGAGAGCCCCATTGGCCGGTGCGATTATAGGCAGTCTTCCGCCCATGTCCACATGCACATGCTTACACGAACACAAAGTCACAAGGTGGAGACCTGACGCACGTCAGCCCTTGATAACACCCAACGGCCGGAGGCGGGCAACCTTGCGGCTCAGACCGGCCGCGGTTACGCAGCCGACCACCTCGTCCACGTCCTTGTAGGCGTCGGGCTGCTCCTCGGCCAGTCCGGAGCGCCCCCGGGCGCGGGCGTAGATGCCACGCGCTTCCAGCTCTTTGTCTATCTGCCTGCCTTTTGCGTGTCTGACGGCCTCTCCTCGCGACATCGCCCGCCCGGCGCCGTGGCAGGTGCTTCCGAAGGTATCCCGCATGGCGGTTTCCGTGCCCAGCAGGACATAGCTGGCGGTGCCCATGTCGCCTGGGATGAGCACGGGCTGGCCCCACTGTCGGTATTTCTCGGGCAGTTCCGGATGCCCAGGCCCGAAGGCCCGCGTCGCGCCCTTGCGGTGCACGCAGAGCCGGCGCCGGCGGCCGTCAACAGTGTGCGTCTCGATCTTGGCGATGTTGTGGGCCACGTCGTAAACCTGCCGCAGACCGAGCGAGTCGTCCGTGCCGGCGAAGAACCGTCGCAGCGTCTTGCGCAGCTCGGTCGCGAGCAACTGGCGGTTGCACCAGGCGAAGTTGGCGGCCGCCCGCATCGCGGCCAGGTACTGCCGCCCTTCCGGGCTTTCGACAGGTGCGCAGACGAGCTGGCGGTCCGGCAGGGCTATGCCGTACTTCTGCGGCGCCGAGCGGAGCTGTTTGATGGCGTCCGAGCAGACCTGGTGTCCAAGTCCGCGCGAGCCGCTGTGGAGCATGAAGGTCACCATCCCCTTCCGGAGGCCCATCGCCTCGGCCGCCTCGGCATCGAACACATGCTCAACGACCTGCACCTCGCCGAAATGATTGCCTGAACCGAGCGTGCCGCACTGGTCGGTGCCGCGCTGGAAGGCGCGATTTGAGACGGCGGCCGGGTCGGCGCCCTCCAGACACCCGCCGGATTCGGTGGTCGAGAGATCCTCCTCGGTCGCGAGACCTTTGCCCAGAAGGTGCTTGGCCCCGTCGGCGAGAATCTTTCTCAGCTCGCCCTTGTCAAACTTGTACGGACCTCCCACACCGACACCAGTGGGGATGTCGCGAAAGAGCTGATTGACGAGCTTCTGCGTGCGGCCGCCCAGGTCGTCGGCCGATATGTCGCTCCGCAGCAGTCGCACGCCGCAGTTGATGTCGTAGCCGACGCCACCGGGGGAGACCACGCCGCCGGAATCGATGTCCATTGCCGCGACGCCGCCGATGGGAAAGCCGTACCCCCAGTGTATGTCAGGCATCGCCATCGAGGCGGCTACTATGCCCGGCAGCGTCGCCACGTTGACGACCTGCTTGGGCCCGCCGCCGGCGATAACGGACTCCACCATCGACTCGGAGCAGTAGATAACGCCGTCCACCCGCATGTCCGAGCGGAACGACTTCGGGATCCGCCAGCGGTTCTCGTCTATCTGCTCAAGCTGTCCCTCGAAATCCTTGCCCATGCGTTCGCCTCCGATTGGAGGTTCAAATGTCCAGTATCACGCGGCCGTGCCAGCCGTCATGTTCCTGCGCCACCCTGATGTCATGGTAGGTGGCGGCCTTGACTTCCGTCTCGTATTCGTGCCGGCGGGCGTCGAACGGCTCGCCGGCAAGCTCTGCCTCCAAAGACTTCTGCGACGCCGAACGGACGCGCACCTGCGATATCAGGAAGCGGTCCGCCTCCAGAATGCCGGCCAGTTCATTGAGAAAATCCACGACCAGCGATTCGGCGTCGTCGCTGGTGACGCTCAATTCGCGGGTCTCTTCAGGGCGGACCTGCCGGCGCGGGGCGACCAGATCGGCCAATCCCTCGCCCAGCGCCTCCAGCAGTTCAGCGAAGGTATCGGCCCGGGCCTCAAGCCCGACGTCGGCGGTGTGCTCGAATGTAGTGCACTCTTTGGCCATCACAAGCCCTTCCAAGTCTATGTTATCGCCCGCGAAGCCGTCTGTATCGGCTAAGAACTCAGAGTGTCCAGTAATTCCCCGTAAGCGCGACCCAGACTTACTGTCAGGTCACTGTCGCCCCTTCGGGGCTAGAGGCATTATTGCACCAAGCTGCCGGGGGCTGACGACCCCGGCTATTTCCTGTCGCCCCTTCGGGGCTGACATAATGCACATCCCTTCTCCATCCCGCGAAGCCATGGCGGGTATCGGTACTATCGAAAACCACGGCCACGGCTGCCGAACCGCCTGGCGGCAAAACCCGGTTGCTTTCGCCCGTAACATCCACTACGGTTCGTCGGTCGCACTCCCCCGCCGAGCTTCACCATGAAAGAAGTCCTGGAAATCCTGCTGCTGATTGCCGCGCCCCTGGCGTGGGGTCTGTTCGTAGAGTGGCTGTTCGAGCTTCTGAGGCGCCGACGGACAAACACCGCCGGCGGTAACCACACCACCAGCGATGATGGGACTGGATGACATACAGGCGTATTTGCAGGGCCCGGCCCTGTTGGCCGCCCTGGCCGGCTTCGGGCTTATCATCGGCATCCTGACCGGGATGTTCGGCGTTGGCGGCGGGTTCATGGTCGTGCCGCTGCTGAAGCTGATTTTCGGCATCGATTATCAATTGGCCGTCGGATCCAGCTTGTGCTTTACCATAGGCGCAAGCGCATCGGGTGCGGCCAGGCACATGCGACTGCGGAACTTCGAGCCACGAAGCATGGCCATCCTGGCACCGGCGAGCATGATCGGGGCTATGCTCGGAGGCACCCTGAACGATATTCTTAAGAGCCACGTTGATGCCGAAATGTACACCCAGAGCATGCACGGGTTGTTCGTGGTGATGCTTCTGGCAACGGCCTATGTGACTTTCTCCGGCGCCGGAAAGGAGGCAGGCCGGCGATCCCTGCTGCAGACCATAGTTCTTGGGCCTCGCATAAACCTGCCGGCCGCCAAGTTGGCGGGGATATCGTTGCCGGGGCTGGTATCGCTGGGTGTATTCATCGGCATGATGACGGGGATGATGGGCATCGGCGGTGGCGTGCTCTATGTGCCGCTGCTGATACTGGTAGTGGGCCTTAGCCCCCATGTTGCCGTGGGTACATCGCTTGGGGTGGTGCTGTTTGGCTCCATCGCCGGAACCGTCAAGTACGGCATGATAGGCCAGGTGAGTCTTATTGTGGCGATGTCCCTTTTGATAGGCAGCGCGGTGGGCATACAGATAGGCGCGCACGTCTGCAAAAAAATGTCCGGCACGCGGCTTCGCCAGAGCTTCGCGGGGATGGTCTTCCTGCTGGCGGTTTTCATCGCAGCCGACTTCGTCCGCAACCTGCTGACGGACTGAGATGCGATTCTCAGCCCTGCTCCATGCCCAGACCGAACATCCGCTCCAGGTCGTATTCGCTGTACTGGCGGAAGGCGATCATGGTTTTGGTGTCGGTTATGCCGTCCACGGCAATCATGTCCTCGGTAACCAGCTTGGCGAGCTGCTCGTTCTGCCGGACGCGGGCGACCGCGATGAGGTCGTAGTCGCCGGCCACGCTGTAAACCTCGGCCACGCCCTCTATGTTCAAGATGTCCTGGGCGGCGGTGGCGATCTTGTTCCGCTCGGCCTTGATGTGAATGAACGCGGTAACCATATCGTCTCTCTCCTTTTCCATGAGCCGATCTCAGCGGCTGCCGGCTGCTGCGGCGGACAATCTTCTACGCCATTGCCGGGGCTTTTTCCATACCCCGTCGCGGGGTACGACTTGAGCCGCAAGCCGCCACAGCGCAGAATGCATACCATGCCCAGACGCAAGGGAAAGTCCAAATACCGCATACGCGACGTCAGCAAGCTGTACGAGGAAGGCAGGGACGTCGAGGACGCCGCCGGCAAGTCCGGAATGGGGCGGCGCGGCGTGAAGCTGCGCGAGGACCGCTTCGCCCTGTCCGACGAAGAGCTTAACGGACAGCCCCGCGCCGAGGGCATGGTGAGCGGTCTGTTCCGTGGCGGCGCGTCGGTACGCGTAGAGGGTCGCGAACTGCTCTGCGGCATCGCCAAGACGTTCCGCGCTCCGGAGGGGTTCAGCCCGCTGGCGGTTGGGGACGACGTAACCGTCGCCCTGGCCACGGCTCTGGAGGAAATCACTCCCGACGGCAACAAGGACCGCGCCGACGGGATGATACTCTCGCGGCGGGACCGCCGCAGCGCGTTGGTTCGCCCCCGCCCGAGTGGCGGCCGCGTGGCCGATCCTTATCGCGACGAGGCCGCGAAACAGGTCATCGCCGCGAACATGGACGTGCTTCTGATTGTGGCGGCCACGCGCGAGCCGAAAGTCCGTCACACCGCCATCGACCGGTTTCTCATCGTCGCCGAACACGGCGAGCTGAAACCGGTGGTGGTCTTCAACAAGATCGACCTCGAGAAACCCGAGGAGCACGTCGTCGCCCAACTCCGCGATCTGTCCATACCGGCGGTGTGCTGCTCGGCCGTCACCGGCGACGGGCTGGATGAGCTTCGCGAAGCCCTCGCCGGCAACCGCAGCGTGCTTGCCGGACCGTCGGGAGTGGGCAAGAGCACGCTGATAAACGCCCTTATTCCCGACGCCAATGCCGCGACACGGTCGGTCCGCGCCAAAGACGACCGAGGCCGACACACCACCAGCTCCGCCGTCGTGTACGATCTGACCGACGGCGGGCTTATCGTCGATACGCCGGGCGTCCGCGAGCTTGGCATAGACCTGGAAGTGCGTGACCTGCCCTGGTATTTCCCGGACATCGCCGAGCACGCGCTCAACTGCAAATTCAACGACTGCACGCACACCATCGAGCCGGATTGCGCCGTCAAGGAAGCCGTCGAAGCCGGCCGCCTCCCGCGGAGACGCTACGACAGCTATCTCCGCATACTCGAATCGCTCCAGGAGGGCTGACGCACGCCAGGCTACGCCAACGGCCGGAGCAGCTCGATCGCCCGGCGGATGTCCGCCATCTGCCGCTCGCCGGATATCTCGCGCTCGATGGTAAGCGGGCCGGTGTACCCCAAACGTTTGAGCTTGGCGATGAACGCCGGGAAGTCCACCTTGCCGTCGCCCAGCGGTGTCTCACGGCCTAGCGAGTCCGGGTCGGTGGGGTATAGACCGTCCTTGGCGTGCACGTCGCGGACGTAGTCGCCGAGAACGTCCAGCGCATCTACGGGGTTGGCCTTTCCGTAGAGAATCAGGTTGGCCGTATCGAGATTGACGCCCAGGTTGTCGCCACCGGCGCGGCGAATGGCCCGCAGCAGTGTTACGGGCGTTTCCTGGCCTGTCTCGAACCAGAATTCCAGACCCAGCTCGGCGCATCTGCCGGCGACCTCGGCCACCGCGGCTACAGTCTGCTCAAAGGCCGGGTCGCCGGGGTCTTCCGGAATGAAGCCGACATGCGTGGTAATCGACGGCGCTCCGCAACGAGCGGCAAACCCGGCCGCCGCCCTCAACTCCTCCACACGCTGCCTGCGGTACTGCTCCGGCACAAGCCCGATGGTTCGCGGGCCTTCGATGAAGTTCCATACCTTCGGACCGCTGTAACCCGCCCAGAAGGTGCTGACGGCAACGCCGGTCTCGTCGGCGGCGGCCCGCAAGGCCTCCGCCGCCTTGTCGGTCCAGGCACTCGGCTCCCACGAAGAGACCTGGCAGCTCCGCAGCCCCAGGTCCGCGACCTTCGTAAGCTCTTCGCCCGGCCGCTCGGTAAGCCGCACCAGTACGCCTACTTCCAGCTTGGCCATTCCGTCAATCTCCCGTCGAAGCCGCCTTCACTTCCACGCCACGTCGCGGAGTTTGAGCTCCACGCTGGTCTGGCCGCGGAAGTTGTTGATGACCGGCTCGGCGACAATGTCCACGCGATTCACACCCACCAGCAAATCGGCCAGGTCGCCCATCCCGAAGCCGACCGCCCTGATGGTAGCGCCGTTCTGGGCGATTATCATGCTCGCCGTGTTGCCGCTGCGTCCGATCCGCTTCGGCGGGTTGACGATATCGCAGCCCCTGACGGCCACCACCGGACGGGGGTTGCCCTCGCCGAACGGCGCCAGCCGCGAGAGGTGCTCCACAGCATGATATTGCATCGCCCGCAGCGGCACTTCCGCATCTATCTGCAGCGTCGGCCGGAGCTGTTCGCTGGTGAGTGCTTCCACGGCATATCGGCCGAAGGCCTCGGCGAACGGCTCCAGCTTTTCCGGTCGCAGCTTGATGCCGCCGGCCATCGCGTGGCCGCCGAAGCCCTCAAGGTGTTCGGCACAGGCGGCCAGTGCGTCGCGCATGTGAAAGTCCGGGATGCTCCTGGCCGAGCCGTGGGCGACGTCGGCTCCATTCAGCGAGACCAGTATGGTCGGCTTGGAGAACCTCTCCACCAGTCGCGACGCCACGATGCCCACCACGCCGCCGTGCCAGTCGTCGGAGCCGAGAACGATCGCGCGATGGTCGTCGCCGTCCAGCCCCCGCGAGACCACCTGCTCGGCCGCCTGTGCGGCTATCTCCTGTTCCACCTTCTGACGCTCGGTGTTCTGCTTGTTGAGGTACTCGGCTATCTCATGGCAGCGGTCCGGCTCGGCGCGGGTCAGCAGCTCCAATGCCAGCCGGGCGTGTCCCATCCGCCCGGACGCGTTAAGCCGCGGCGCCAGTCGAAAACCGACCGCGTAGGTGTCCAGACGGTCGCCGGCCAGACCGGCCGCGTCTATCAGCGCCCGCAGCCCCGGATGTTCGGTGGCCTGAAGCCCGCGTAACCCGTGGGCCGCCAGGACGCGGTTCTCGTCGGTCAGTGGCACAACGTCCGCAACGGTGCCCAGGCCCGCCAGACAGGTGGCGTTCAGCAGGAACCGCCGCATCGGCTCGTCCACGCGCTTCTCGCCGCAGGCCTCGCGGGCGACCTGCCAGGCGAGCTTGAACGCCACACCCGCACCGGCCAGGTGCTCGCAGGGGTATCCCCCGTTCGGCAGAGACGGATGCACAATCGCCGTCGCCGGGGGCAGCTCCGGACCGGGAAGGTGATGGTCCGTGACTATGACGTCCAGCCCGGCGGCCTGTGCTTCCTTCAGAGGACCGACCGCCGATATGCCGCAGTCCACGGTGACGAGCAGGTTCGCGCCGTCGGCCGCAAGCTTGCGGACCGCATCGGCATTGACGCCGTAGCCCTCATCGAGCCGGTGGGGAACGTACCAGTCCGGCTCGGCGCCTAGCATCCGGAGGCATTCGTAAAGCACGGCGACACCGGTCATGCCGTCCACGTCGTAGTCGCCGTACAGCACGACCCGCTCGCGGTCGCGGACGGCCCGGACGATGCGCCGGGCGGCTTCAGTCGCTCCGGGAAGCAGCGAGGGGTCGTGGAGGTCGGTCAGCTTGGGCTCGAGGAAGGCCTTTGCGGACTCGGCGTCGGTCACGCCGCGGTTCAGGAGCACCTGCGCGACCAGCGGGGCCGTGCCGGCCGCCCTGGCCAGGGCGGCAGCCGCCTCCTGTGGCGGTGATATGCGCCAACGGTATGTTCCGGGCCTCCATGCTCGCCGTGCCATGGCGTCCTGCTCCCTGCCGTCTGTCCGGGGCACGGGTAGTATAACATCGCGGGGGACGGACGTTAACTGTTCATCGGACGTTGACGAAGCTCCACAGCCGCTGTAGTGTCGCCGCCCAGCCGGTTAGCTGGAGCTTTCAAGGGATTTCGGACAAAGGAACCAAACGTGGCCGCCAGGAGCAACAGCACTCTGAAGTTGGCCGTTATCGGCCTGGGTATGGGACGAGGACACCTTACCGGTTACCAGGACTACGAAAGGTCCGAGGTCGTCGCCGTCTGTGACAAGGACTCGCAGCGGCTGAAGGAGCGTGGCGAGGCAGCCGGTGTCCCCGCCGAGAGGTGCTACAGTGATTACAAAAAACTCCTTCGCGACGCGAAGAAGCTCGGCCTGGACGCCGTCAGTGTCGCTCTGCCCAACGCCCTGCACGCTCCGGTGACGGTGGCCGCGGCCAAGGCGGGTCTGCACGTGCTGTGCGAGAAGCCCATGGCCATGAACGCCCGCGAGGCGAGGCGGATGATCCGCGCCGCCCGCGACGCGCGCAAAAAGCTGATGATAAACTTCTCCTTCCGTTTCACCGACCAGTCGCAGGCGCTTAAGCGGCTGGTGGACAGCGGCGCCGTGGGCGATGTTTATTACGGCCGAACCGTCTGGCACCGCCGACGCGGACTGCCGGGCTTCGGCGGGTGGTTTGGTCAGAAGGACCTCTCCGGCGGCGGACCGATAATCGACCTCGGCGTCCACCGACTGGACCTGGCGCTCTGGCTGATGGGCAACCCCCAGCCGGTGACTGTCAGCGCTTCGACGTACGGGGCCATCGGCCCGCAGCTTGCGAAGAAGCAGCGGAAGAAATTCGACGTCGAGGACCTCGGCTGCGCGCTGGTGCGATTCGACAACGACGCGACGCTCATCGTCGAGGCCTCCTGGGCCGGCTTCTCCGAGAAAAAAGAGGACATGGTCACGCAGCTCTGGGGCACTACCGGCGGCATCATCCAGCGGAACCTCGGCGAGGGCTACACCTTCGAGGCGCTTGCCTACAGCGAACAAGGTGGGGCACTGTGGGAAAGCCGACTCCAGCAGCCGCTGGAAAAATCCACTTCGCCCTACCGCGCCTTCGTGGACGCCGTCCTGGACGGTACGCCCCTGCCCGCGCCGGCCGAGCACGGCCTGCAGGTGCAGCTCATACTCGACGCCATCTACAAATCCGCCCAGCGTGGGCGCGAGGTGAGAAT
>JBNGDC010000042.1:0-21482 GCA_049975485.1 Phycisphaerae bacterium
TCCAGAGCCTTCCGTCCTTCGAAATGGTGGGCTACGCTTGGAGCCCAACTGTCAGCAATGAGTGTAGTACAGGATTGATTTCCTTGATTGGCATGGCGTGCCAAAATATGATCAGGGTATGCCACATGCGCGGAAAAAACGTAAAAATGCCGCTTCCGGGTTGTCGAAAAGCCCGATTCCACGAATTCTGATCGCCTTCGACCCGGGTCGATGGAAGTTCCGAGGCGTGTTGCGCGGGGTCAACCGCTTTGCGGCGTCACGGGGCGGGTGGCACTTGATGATCCTTCGCTACCACGACTGGCCGCTGCCCGTCAGCCGACTCGGGCGGGACGCCGATGGGGTGCTTACAGACGCCTCAATCGACTCCCAAGCGATGCTGAGCAAACTGAAGTGCCCTGGCATCTATCTCACGCTGAATCGGGGCACCCAGGATAAACCCACCGTGACCCACGACTACCAGGCCGCTGGACAACAGGCGTTCCAACATCTGCGCGACCGAGGCCTTCGCCAGATGGCAGTCTTTACCACCGGGGAGAGCTACCGCCTCGATGCGTCCAAGACGGTCGAGGGATTCCTGCAGCAGGCCCGCCAGACAGACATCGAGCCGCCCGTGTTCCTCATCGGCTCTCGCACTCGGCGGCGCAAACGCTGGGTACTCGACGACCAGATTGCCGACTTGGCCGATTGGCTTGCCGAACAGCCGCTTCCCTTGGGGCTGATGTGCATCGACGACGAGCACGCCTGGCGTGCGATTGAGGCTGCACGGGTGGCCGGGCTGCGGGTGCCCGAAGACGTAGCCGTCATCGGTGTGGGCGACGATGAATGCCTCTGCGAGTCGTGTAATCCAACCATCTCCAGCATCGCCCTGGACTACGGGCAACTCGGCCACGATGCCGCCTCGCTGCTTGCGGCGATGTTGGAACACCAGCCCTTGCCTCCCCCGACTCCGCTGCCTCCGCTTGGCGTCATCGAACGGGCCTCGACCAGCGTGCTGGCCATCGACGATCCGTTGGTCGCCGAGGCCGTCTCGCTGATTCGCACAGAGACCCAGGATCCTCCGAGTATTGACCACCTTGCCGAATCGCTGAATGTCTCACGACGGACGCTTTACCGCCGGTTCATCAACGTCCTCGGCCGCACCCCGGGCGAGGAAATCCGGCGCGCACGTTTGGATGCAGCACGCCGGCTGGTCACCAACACCGACCTGAAACTCGCCGCCATCGCCGACCGCGTCGGGTTTCCCAGCCTCTCCCAGATGAGCCGCGACATACAGAAGGAATTCGGCCACAGGCCGACCGAACTGCGTCGGCGAGCGAGTGGCTCTCGCTCCTGAACTGAGTGCTGTGCCGATCAGCATACAGCGGGGATTGCTGGATGGTGGCAGGAAGCATGATCCTCAAAAGCTGCATCGTAGACGGTTTTGCTTCCAGGAGCCCAACCTCCAGTGCCGCTGCGCGGCACAGAGCAGGTGAGCAGGAGTAAGTAGAGCAGGAGAAGCGCGCTGAAACGTTCCCTGCCAAGCACTCCCGATGGCCGGCAGAGCGGCTCACCTGCGGTCTCCTGAGCCCTGAGCGAAGCGAAGGGCCCTCTACTGTTCTCCTTTCTGCTCTGTCAGCCCGGATACCGGAGGGCTTGACGAACTGAGACCGTTTCGATTCGGGGAAGAAAGCCCCCACTTACGCTCCTCGGCGCGAAACGTATCGCGCACCTCAAGGCCCACGGAATGCTTCCGTGGGCTGTTGCGTTTCGCCCAGTGTCCAAAGGGTTTCGCGAGCTTTGCCAGCCGCAACCCGGCTGGATGCTTGGACTCGCTCCACCCTCGCGCGTCACGCTCTCGGCCCGTGTGTCTCTCTTTCGCGTCGGAATCTCTTTTTCGCTTGGTCGAGCCACCAGCGCGTCCAAGGTAAGGCAAGACATGGAATAATAAAGGCATGTCAAGAGCCCTGCACTTCGAATCTTTCCGAGTTTGAAACGGCATGGTGACCCATGCAGATCCTTCAGCAAATCGTTCGACCAGAGGTTTGTTGATAGCAATTGCCAAATCAGTTTATGATCTGCCTTCGTGGACATGGGGGCACCAGAGCCCCGTGCCGCGAAGGGCAAAGCGCATGGCCAAGTCGCAGGACGACATCATGACCCTCGACGACCTGGCGGCTTACATCAAGCTGTCCAAGTCGTCGCTCTATAAGCTTTGCCAGGCGGTAAGGTGCCGGGCACGAAGGTCGGCCGGCATTGGCGCTTCCACCAGGAGGCGATCGACGCTTGGATCAAGAACGGCTTTCCGCCCACGCCAGGCGGATGACTGTCGTACACGAAGCGGTGGTGACGAACCCCCAACACGCGCCGTCAGCGTGTGTAGGGGCAGGCCAGTACGCATAGTTCGGCGTTGCAGGGACGGTGGCGCTCGATGCCCGGCAATTGCCGAAGGGCATCGGCCAGGTCTTCCGGCGTGATCTGTTCGGGCGGCTCGATCGTCAGGTCCCATCCAAGACACGCCGTGCCGGACTCAGCCACAAGCGAATATCGCTTCGCCCAATCGCAACGTCGCCGATCGATGCGGCGGAAGGTCTCTCGCCGGCCGGCGATATCTACGGAAACCGTTTCGGCGAACGCCCCGACCGGGCAGCGGTCGACGCATAGCGAGCAGTCCTCGCAGGCCGGGCGATGCTCGTCGCAGAGCGGACCGGACGCCGGCAGCGGAGTATCGGTGACAATACTGATCGTCCTGATGTTCGAACCGTGCTCGGGGTGAATGGGCTGCCCGCATCGGCCCAGGTGTGCCAGTCCGGCAGCCGTCGCAGCGAAGCGGTTGCAGAACGCATCCGGCTGCGGGCCTCGAGGGTTCCCCGTGAGCGATCCAGTCCCCAGCAGGTCGGAGGTGACGCAGGCCCGATGCCCGGCTGACTCCAGCGTGCGGACCACCCGCCAGGCGGCGAACCGCAGGAGCACCTGCGATTCGTACTGCTGCAGCGCCATCGGCCCGGGCGCCTCCGCCGGCGACCGACCGGTGCAAGCGACGGCCTCCCGATGCAGCGGCAACCCCAGCACCAGCACACTGCGCGCCCCCGGCAACACGGCCCCCGGAGCGGTCACCTCCACCGGACGCTCAGTCACGACCGGGTCCATCGGGCCGAAGCGGTTCTCCCATCCGACGCGGTCCTCGACGACCAGCTCCCGCTCGCCTTCCCAGTGCGTGGCGAGCTGGTCGGCCACCGCGTCGAGATCCGTCGCATCGGCCACGCCGTGCAACAGACCCTCGACCGCCTCCCCCGCCTCGGCCATCAGGGCCTCCGTCGTCAGGGGCGATACAGTTCGTGGCGGCGCAATCCGCAACGGTGTCGGCTGAAGCGGGCAAGTCGTCAGCACGGTCTGCGTGGCGATCTTCCTGCCGTCGGCGTTGATTAAGCGCTGGAAACGTCCTTCCTTGTGGTCGGTCTCGCAGATCGCGTCGTATCCGTTGCGCTCGAGCTCACGCGTAAGGTCGTAGGCCGTCTGCGTAAGGATGCGATCGACGATATCGTCTGCCTGCGTGACGGTGGACGCCGGGAGGCGGACCACAACGCTCAACCCGCGCCGCGCGCCCGGCAGGAAGGCATCCATTTCGCCTTCGGCCAACTCACTTACCACCACTCCGTCCGCTCCGCGGGCATCGGCCAGAGCGTTAAGTCGGTCCTGCAATGACCGGTTCGGGTTTGCCGCGTCCCCGCACGTCACGTCCCGGTTTCGTCGCGGAGCGTCACTGTACTCCCGCTGAAAGCGTCGTCGGGCCGGCGGCAGGCAGTAACGCAGACAACTGCCCATCTCGCCGCCCCGCAGACCGTGGGTGGCGATGGCGTTCTCGATGGTTTCGGGGGTCACCTTTTCGGGAAGGTCCAGATCCAGGTCCAGGTCGAAGTGCTCACCCCATGCGCATCGCCAGAGATTCTTCTTCGCATAGCGATAGACCTTGTCCTCGATGTGAACCTCGTTCCAACCGTCGATCTCGGTCGCAAGGGCTGCCGACATGCAATGTTTCCGGCAGAGCATGCAGCCGTCACACACACTGCCCGGCTCGATCAAGGGCGTAGGCGTGAAGACCGCGTCTGTGATGACGCTCACCCAGCGGTTCCGCGGCCCGAACTCCGGAGACATGGCCAGCCCGCTGTAGCCGAACTCCGCCAGTCCGGCCGCGCAGGCCATGTGCATGTGCGAGATGTCCGGGGCGAATTGCTCGGACAGATCACGATAGCCCCGGTATCGCCAGGAATTTGAGCTCAGAATCCCAACGGCCTCGTGCCCCAGCCGCTGCAGGTAACCGGCCAGGCGGAAGGACATTTCGTCCAGCCGCTGGTTCATGCGGTACTGGACGCGATACGGGCCAATGTCTTGGGGATGCGATCGGCCGCCGAGTTCGATGCAGGCGTCGGGGTGGTGAACCGCCATCACGATCACGCTCCGGGCCGAGGGCATGATGCCCTGGGGACTCATGCGGGTCGGGGCATTGGCGCACCGCTCGATGTTCGCTACGCCCACAAGGTCGGCGTTGAGTGTCTCGCGGCAGTAGCGCTTCATCCGAACGGTGGCCGCGTCGTCTGTCATCTCACTCGCAGGGCCGGCGTAACCCGTCCCCATGTCATGTTCCTGCAACATATGGAGTTCCTTCGCCCAAGAGTGTATCGCAATGAGACACCAACCAGGCCGAACGGGTTGACAATTCCACTATGTGGAATTAGTTTGATCATTGTCCCGCTGCCGGAAGCACAATGAGCAAAGTGCTGACACGATCAACGCGGATTCTTGATACACTCGCCCACCGGAGACTGTGGCGTTTGGGAGAGCTGGCCGAGGCGGTCGCCCTGCCCCCGGCAACGTGCGCGAGGCTGCTGGCGTCGTTGGTGGAGTTGGGCTGGGTCGACCAGGTCGCCCCGCGCGGGGCCTACCGCCTTGGTCCGCGGGCCCACGCCCTGGCGGCCAGTCATCCATACCAGGAGCGACTCGTACTCGCATGCAAGCCAGTGCTGGATGAACTGGCTTCACAGTTGGGCCAGGCAGTGGTGCTGGTCGCCCTGAGGGGCAGAACCCGGCAGGTTCTCCTGCTGCGAATGTCCCGCGCGTCGGAAATGGAATTTCTCCCAACTGAGGACGGCGACCTTTACAGCACAGCAACAGGGCGACTGCTCTTGGCCCACACGCCCTCACGAAGGCGAGTCCAACTGATTGCTCAGCTCGGATTGCCGGATGTCCGCACCTGGCCGGGCGTGGTCGATCACGACGAACTCCACGCCGAACTGCGGCAGCTTCGGCGGGAAGGCATCGCCGAGCACCACACGCGTGAATGGGACAGCTTCGCCGTCTGGATCGGCCAATGGGATGGTGCGGGTGCGTGCATTGGCACCTTCGCTAGGCCGGGCTGCCTCGCGCCGGACACAGGGATACGTCTGCTCCAAGTCAAAGAACAACTGCTTCAACGGGGACAATGAGGTACGAAGATAGCCTGGTTCAAGGGCGAATTCGCACCCCACAGCGGTACAACAGAAGTAAGGACGGAAGCTGCAGGCGACGGCTGGCCGTGCGCAGTGTTGCAATAGACCGCTGGTTGGCGAGTGCTCTTCGCTGCTTGTCCCAATCCCCGCGCGCCTGCGTGTTGCGACGGTAAGCTTCGTTTCCGCACACGCCGCGTTGCCCACGGACGTTGAAGCAGCACGCCCGCGGGGTTATAAACCCAAACATGGGATCTCGTGACAGCGGGCAACGCCACGGCGAAGCCAGGCGACCGTCAACTCGGCAAGGCGCCGGCGGCCGCAGAAACGGCCACTCCGTCAGAAATGCCCCCGCAGGAACGCAAAGTGGGGGACGCTCGACATCAGCCGGTGCACAATTCGCGGCCACCCGGTGGAGCATGGTTCTGGCCGCGGGCGGTGAGAGGACAAACACGTCCTCGCGCCGCGCACTGGGAGAGTTGATAGATATCTACTGGTTCCCCCTCTACGCTTTCGTGCGTCGGCAAGGCGAGCCGCCCGAGACGGCGGAGGACGTGGTGCAGGGGTTCTTTACCACCCTCCTTGAGAAGGGCTACCTCAAGCAGGTGGACCGCTCCAGGGGCAAGTTCCGCTCTTTCCTTCTGGCCGCTGTGAAGCATTACCTGTCAAAGCACCGCGACAAACGCCGCGCACAGAAACGCGGCGGCGGTAAGACCATTCTCAATCTCGACGCCGCGGCCGCCGAAACACGCTATGCGATGGAGCCCACAGACGCCATGACGCCTGAACGCCTCTTCGAGCGTCAGTGGGCACTGTCGGTTCTTGAGCTGGTTTTGAATCGTCTGCAAGGCGAATACGCCGCCGCGGGTAAGCGCAAGCTCTACCAGGCACTTGAGCCGTGCCTCACCGCCGGCGCGGCAGAGGTGGATTACGACTCTGTCTCGAGCAAGCTTGGCATGACGGCCGGGGCTTTGCGAGTGGCCTCACACCGCCTCCGAAGGCGATACCGTGATTTGCTGCGGGAGGAAATCGCCCAGACCGTGGATTCGCCCGCTCAGATCGAGGAAGAAATCGCGTATCTGCTGAATTGCCTGTAACAAACACCCCCCTTTCCGTCTTATACAGGCAGAAGCGCACTGTCGCGCGGAGGAAAGGCACACGGAAATGCCGGAACATACACCCTCTAAGAAGCTTTGCCCTCAGTGCTCCAGGCCCCTGCCGCCGAGCAGCCCCGGCGGGCTTTGCCCGGCCTGTCTGCTTAAACGAGGGCTGGAAACCAACACTATCGGCTTCACCGACGAGGACCAGGCCGATGCGGCCAGGCGCTGGATGCCGCCGACGGTCGAGCAGCTCGCCCCGATCTTTCCCGAGCTGGACATACTGGAGTTCATCGGACGCGGAGGCATGGGAGCGGTTTACAAGGCCCGCGAGAAGCAGCTTGACCGCCTGGTCGCGCTGAAGATCCTGCCGCCGGAAATCGGCCGGGAGGAGGCCTTCGCCCAGCGGTTCGCCCGCGAGGCGAAGTCGATGGCCAAGCTGAGCCATTCCAATATCGTGACGATCTACAGTTTCGGCAGCCGCGAAATGGGTACAGGCACCGGCGAAACTGCACGACCGGAGCCGGTCCCCATTTCGCTGTACTACTTCATCATGGAGTACGTGGACGGTCTTTCGCTGCGCCAACTGCTGAATAGAGGAAGCGTCAGTCCCAAGGAAGCCCTGGCGATCGTGCCGCAGATTTGCGACGCACTCCAGTACGCCCACGACCGGGGTGTCGTCCACCGCGACATCAAGCCGGAAAACATCCTGCTCAACCAGGCCGGACAGGTGAAGATCGCCGACTTCGGCCTGGCGAAACTGGTGGGCCTTACAGGTGGCGCGGAGGCCGGGAGTCCGGGGGCTTCCGGCTCCGCAGACGCTTCGTCGGACAGCTCCGGACCGGCCGGCGAAGCCGCGGTGACCATCGGCGGCGAGCGGGTGATGGGCACGCCGCAGTACATGGCCCCGGAGCAGGTCGAACGCCCGCGCGAGGTGGACCACCGGGCCGACATCTATTCGCTCGGCGTGGTGTTCTACCAGATGCTCACGGGCGAACTGCCCAAGGCCGAGCATGGCGCAACCTTCAAGCCGCCATCGCGCAAAGTTGTCATCGATGTGCGTCTTGACGAGGTGGTCCTCCGCGCCCTTCAGCGCGAACCCGCCCGCCGCTACCAGCAGGTCAGCGAAGTCCGCACGCAGGTGGAGACCATCGCCGGGACTACCGGCGGAAAGGACGCCGTTCCGTCAGCCCAAGACCGGGCGAATTCTGTGAACGACGGCGCATGGAAGGCGATCAGGATCCCCGCCATCGGCCTGCTGACTACAGCTATGGTTCACTTTGGTGTGCTCGTGGCGGGCGCGCTCTGGATACTGCTGTCGGGCGAGTCGGACCCGCATCACCCCTACGTGGTCGGACGATTCCTGGGTGTGCCGTATCTGTTCTCTGCATCTCAGATACCGGTGCTGTTGGTAGCGGTTGCGTCATACACCGTGATCCTCCTGGGGGGTGTTCGGATGCTCCAGCTTCGCGGCCGTACCCTGGCGGTTGTCTCAGCCGTGCTGGCCATCGGCGTCGCGCCGTTGATTGCCGCTGCGGCGCTTCTGTTCACTTTCTCTATTGCTACGATGACGATGGCGAAGCTGGCTATCCCGGGCAGCATCATCGGCCTGCCCATGGGCATCTGGGCATTGGCCGTCATTAACAGGCGGGAAATCATCCAAGCATTCAGACTGCCTCAATGGAATAAGCCGTTGGGAACACAAAGAACCACTCTTCTTGTCGGACTGGCGATGGCGCTGGTACTCGTGCTGGCAGGCGCCGGGACAATCATTCATGTCCAGGGGCAGCAGAATGTCACCTTGCTCAAGGGTTGGGCCGAAACCGTGGACCAACAGAACCGCCCGCAGCCGCAAGAGGATGATGCGGATGTTGATTCGGCCACGTCCGATGCTGAATTGTCTTTCGGGCCGGTGATCGAACGCACACTGCCCGATTCTGAAACGTCGGAAGCGTATGCGCTTTTCGATCTGGACGAGCATCGTGCCTTGCGCCCTCATCAGGGGTACGAAAACGATTCTTACCAGGAGTATCAGGCGTGGCTGGTTGACAACGGCGTGGACGTCGCGGCCCGCGTTCATCCCACAGCCGGCGGGCTGCGGTGCAAGGATGTCGCGTGGACAAGGGTGCCGCAGGAGCAGTGGGAGCAGATGACGGCCGCCGAGGCGGCGAAACTGGCCGAAACGCTAATTCCGATGGGTTGGAGCACGATGGAGCCGGGGCCGACAGATGCGGCCGCCGGCGAGGCCTCCAGCACTTTCGTCTTCCGCACGCGGGAAGACGGCGTCGGTTTGCTTCAGATCGTCAAGGTCAACAAAGACCCAAAGACAGTGTCGATCAGGTACAAGCTGATTGAGAGGCCGTCATCTGCGCCACAGGTCGTCGACACAATGCCGGCGGCGAATGCCCTGGAGTTGCTCTCGCCAGAGGAAGCCATGGCCATGATGCCCGTGCTGAAGGCAACGTTCAGTACGTTTTACGAGGCGCTGATGGATCGCGATGAGCCGGAGCTGGCCTTGTCGATCCTGGATTCGGCCATGCCGGACATCCGCCTGTGGCGGGACTCGCTGAGCAACACCGAGGCAGCGCAGACCGCCAACATCGCGGTCGAGTACATCGAATCAATCCGTGACGCGCTGGCTGCCGGTGACGTGGCAAGGGCGAAGCAGATGATGAGCGGGCTTAACAATATGGGCCGGCAGATAGAGGATGCGATCAAAGACAGCGCAACCCGGCCGGCCGATGGTACGGTCGGAAGTCCCAGCCACGAATAACCCCAGCCAGTCGGAATCGATGCGCCTGACCAGAAAAGTCACCATAGCAGCCGCCCCTGTGGCTGGAATGCTCAATCTCAATACTGCCGGCCGGCGGCCATGTGCTCCCGGCGGATGTCCTCGGCCAGTGACTTGGGGCTTAGGACTTTTGCATATCGCCCGAATCCCATGATCGACCTCTTAAACTCCACCGTGCCGGACAGCTCAAAGACGGCCTCGACCGTTTTGCCGTTGTCTTTGACTATTCGCTGGCTGGGATGCCATTGCATCTCGCGAACGCTCCTGGCCGCCCAGTCGCTCAGGCGGGCGCGGATCTTCTGTGAGCGGCCCGATTTGAACACCCCAAACGCTCCGCGCAGGTGTCCGGCCAGCGAGAAATCCAACGGCTTCTCGAAGCCCTTCCGCAGTCGCGAGACCTGCCTGATACGGGCGACCTTGAGCGTCCGCACCTCCTCGTGGCAGGCAAGGTACCCAATGCAATAGAGCGACGATTGCAGCAACACCATCCCGTAAGGGTGGAACTCCGTGATTACCTCCCGCCCCCGGCTGGCGGAGTTATACGTGACCTTTACGGCCTGCTGGTCGAGGATGGCCTCGTTGAGTGTTCTGATTTCCCTGCGCAGTCCCGAATAGTCATGGTTGGCCAGGTTCTTGATGAAGAAGGACTCGTCGAGCTTCTCAAAATAGTTCAGGGCCCTTTCCGGCAGCATCGCGCGAATTTTCTGGATGGCCGTCTGCAGCCCGTCACCAAACTGGGTTCCCGACAGGGGCAGCAACAACTGCTGGGACAGGAACAGACTGAGCATCTCCGTCATGGTCAACTCAAGCTTGTCCGACTCGACCGTGCCCGTTTCCAGTTTCCAGTAGCGCAGCCCGCGCGGTCCCTGCCTGTAGCTGATGGGGAAGATGTCGCGCAGCACCGACACGTCACGCTGGACGGTGCGTTGGCTGCACTCAAGTCGCGAAGCAAGCTCCTCGGTGCTCAATCCGAACCGGTTCGCCTGCAGGACCTTGATGAGTTCCCATTGCCTGAAAAGTGTGTCACCACGGGCCATAGCGCCATCCTTTCGTGCTCCTTGACGGTAACCGTCGGCCTCGACAGGTATGGTCGCACACAAATGTGAAAAGTTTTCGCAAAACACTCCCAGGTACGACCGGTCCTGTCGCAGGGGGCTGTTAACGTGTCATCGGCAAACTGGTGGCATGAGAAACAGCCATGAGCTTCACGCGGGGTGAAACATTGGCACCGACGTGCGAAACACACGGGATCGAGGGTCGTCGTCCGGAAACACTGGCGCCCCTGCGGGGGAAGGGGCGCCGGTTTCTTGCCCGGCCGGCGTGCGGACCGCTCATTCATGCCGCCCGCAAGCCCCTGCTACGCGGCAGAAAATTCCGCGGTGGCACAAATGTTTCCTCCGTCACATTCGACGCCGCTGCCGGCCCTTTGGGACGTCAGGGCGGCAGTGGTCAAAAGCTTATTTCAGAATCAATTATGCGCACTACGCTCATTGACACCGCAGCACCAGACAAAAGGACATGTGGGGCGATAACCTTAATTTACTGCGGGGTTATCACCTGCTCAATGGGTGGGGTGTGCACCCTAACTCGTGTGTTCGCAGATAGTTACGGAATTTTCGGCGTTGACATATAGCGGTCTTGGGATAGAATCGGTCTTTGTTGTCGGGCCATGTGGGGCACTGCCCGGCAACGGAGGAGAAGCCGCGAGCATTCGCTCTCTCGCCGGCACAGGTCGCCTGACCGAGTCCCTGATTGACACGTGTTCAGACGTCAGCCGTTCTGACAAAAGGAGAGAGTGAGGATGCGACCATCATTTCTAGCAATTGTGGGAAGTACGTTGGTCTTATTGGCTTGGGGGGCGTTGCCCTGTCAGGGCGATGTCATCAGTGATGATCTGTCGGAGGGGTACGCACTGCTGAGCGGATGCGTGGACTTCGACGCCCCGACCTGGGGCGCCCGCGTGGACTACGCCGTTTACGCGCCCAACCAGTACCCCGGCGAACACGAAGACAAGTCCGACAGCTACATCTACGCCTATCAGATATTCAACGACGCGACCAGCGAAGTACCGCTGTCGTCCTTCAGCGTGGGTCTTGACGCCGGTTCCGGCGCGGCCAACCCGGGCGACGACGGCAGCTACGGCGTCGCCGGGGGAGAGGCGCCGCTGCTGGCGTACCTGGTGGGCGATCCGCCGTCCAGCGTAAGCTGGGCGGGGTTCGACACCAGCCCCGAGGAGTATTCGACGGTCCTTCTTTACAGCTCGCCGTATGGCTACCAGTGGAAGTCTGCCACGCTTGCCGACGGTGGAGAAGGCGTCACCAAACAGCTGCCGAGCCCCGTTCCCGAGCCGCTGACCACAAGCTTGCTGGCAGCGGGGGGTATGCTGGCCCTGCTCAGCCGGCGTCGGCGACGCTGATATTGGTGCGCCGCCAGCTCTGTGGCGTCCAGGCCACAGTACGCGGGGCGGTCCTGGGAGCTTCACGGCACAAGGTGCCGCAGCGGCTCGGACGTCCGGACCGCCCCACGGGGCTGGCTCTGTGGGAGCATCACCATCAAGCGGTGGGCCGGTGGGGAGGTTCGGTATGAATATGGTCGAGCGCGGAACCTTCGCGGAACCTCAGATATGACACGTGCCGCAACCGACAACGGGGCAACAGCCGGAATCATATGGCAATCACAGGCAATGAGCCGCGCCGTGGCTCTGGCCGACGCGGCTGCGTCCTCGGACGCCTGTGTTCTAATCGAGGGCGAAAGCGGAACCGGCAAGGAGTTGTTCGCCCAGCGGATACACGCCCGCAGCCGGCGAAGTGCCGGTCCCTTCATACCCGTCAACTGCGCGGGGATAAGCGCATCCCTGTTCGAGAGCCAGTTCTTCGGACACCTTCGCGGATCCTTTACCGGCGCCAGTCAGGACATGCAGGGCATAGCGCGCACGGCTACGGGAGGAACCGTTCTGCTGGATGAGGTCGGCGACATCCCGCAGGACATGCAGGCGAAGTTCCTCCGGCTTCTGCAGGAGCAGGAGGTCATGCCCGTCGGCTCTCCCACTCCCGTACGGGTGGACACCCGCTTCCTGGCGGCCACCGCCACCCCCCTGGCGACACTCGTAAGTCGCGGGCAATTCCGACGCGACCTCTACTACCGCATGAATATCCTGCGAATCCAACTGCCCGCCCTGCGTGACCGCCCGGCCGACATTCCGCTGCTCCTTCAGCACTACTCACGCATGGCCGCGGATCGCGACGGCCGCAATCCGGTATCCTTCAGCGACGACACCATCAATCGTTTGACGGAATACCCCTGGCCGGGCAACGTGCGTGAACTGGTCGCCTTCGTTGAGCGCGTGTACATTACCGGCATCGACCCCCTCGCACTCGCCGAAATGCTATGGTCCGAGCAGGATGAACTGAACGACACCACCGATGAGACCTCCGACACGGTCGTAAGCATACCCCAGGCCGAACAGCACGCCATACGCAACGCCATGCGGCAGACCGGCGGCAATCGCACGCAGGCGGCGCGCCTTCTGCAAATCAACCGCAACACACTCTCCCGCAAACTCCAGCAGTACGACATCGCCTGATCGGCGCATCTCCGGCCCACATCCCGCCCGACGACATTTGCCTGCGGTCGCACTTGACTGCACTTCAGCTATATCCGCCCATCACAGTTGCCACGCGAAAGCAGGTATCACACCACACCATATCCCGGCCGCACTATTCTGTAGCACCCCTGCCACATTTCCTCGCACTTAACTTTGCTGGTGCCGGAGAGACCTCTTAACCCGGCATCTGTCCCATCCTGCTGCTATTGCTCCCTTTACACATTTCCAAAGCCCCACACCAGGCAATGGCATAGTGCTTGCTTCGTACCACATGAAGGAGGTTGTTACTTGATAGACATGGTGACACAACTAAGTACCCAACGGCGCAGGGAGGCCCTGCCTATGCCACCGGATTCAGATAACACTCAGATTGTCCTGTTCTATCCCACACAGTCTCTCATCGAACAGATAAGTGAACTGGTGGCATCATGGAGCGGTCTGTCTGTGGTCGTGTCCGCAGCGGCTCGACCACAATCCATCCGCCAGGCCGCCGCTGCGGCCGTCGCCACCATAATAGACGCAACCGAGGACCCTGCCAGAGGCGCTCGCGTCCTCTCGGCGGCGCTCCCGGCCGTCGGTCCGCGTCGCCTCGCCGTATATACCGAGGTCCTTCATCCGGGGCTTGAGCTTTTTGTTCGCGTGCGAGGTCCCTTCCTGCTGGTAGGCCCGATGAAGCCGAGACAGTGGAGCGACTACCTGGCCTATGCCACACAAACACCCGTCACCGAACAGGTGCGGCTCGTGCCTCGCTCGAAAGCACCAAAACGGTAGGCCCTGCGCCACCGCACAACACACGTTGGTAGGACATTTGTTCTGAATACAAGGAGTGAAGTCATGGACACATTTGAAGCAGGTGGACTGAGGCGTCTCAGCGATGAGCAGCTCTACGAACTGTCCGAACTCCTCGATGGAGAACTGGACCGCCGCCACAGGCGCCAGATCCGTCGCGGGTTCTACAGAAGCACCTACATGCGAGACCGGGTTCGCGGGCCTGAGAAAGCGCCGCGTCCTGTCAGTCGCAAGGCCGCATGACATTCGCAGTCCACATAGTGGAGAGAGGCAGGACCATGAGGACGCAACAGAAGACAACTCACACTCGTACGGGACTCACCCAAGGGACTCCACGCCGCGGCCGATTGACCGGCATGTCCGCACGCAGCGGACTGAAGCCACGCGAGCGATGGCTGCGAATTGAGGATTTCTGGGCGGGGCGAACACCCGCAAGGCAGGACCACTGGCCGATGGCCGCTTGAGGCAAATCCACCAGTTGGTCCGCCGGAACAGGAGGCACACGATGACAGGTCTGCTTCAGTACATGACAGGTGAGGAACTGCTGCTGCTGCGGATTGCAGAAGGCGAAGCGATAGCCGACGCCGTTGACGAAGAGCTGGATCGCCGGGCGCTGCAGGCGACGGCCACCAGCCGGTCCGCAGAGGCGCAGAGAACACTGGTAAGCAATCCGCCGGCAGCTCGCCTGGCAGCATAAGGCGTTCCCATAGCAGGGCTTGCAGCGGCTTCGGACGCGCCCGCGAACCTGAGGCGGTCCGGCCGGACAGCCCCGCCGCGGACACCGGCGGATACAACGGTACGGCCGACGCCGGCTCGCAGGACAGACCGCTGTGTCGAGGGCGGCATCTCCTGCGGCGGCCGGCCGGCGACGGCAGAGGCAACCAGGCCGCATGGCAGTTGGAGGAAACGCAAGCGATGCACGGGCGGACGGCATGTGCCCACACGCCCGCTCGACCGCGGGGAAACACCCGCGAACGAACCATCCGCCCCGGCACGGGCCGGGAGCGGAACGTAAGACGGTTACTTTGGCCATGAAGAAAGGCTTTAACTATGACACACAAGTTTACACTCGTTGTTGCCTGCACGCTCGTAAGCATGTTGGCACTGTCGACCGTTGCATCAGCAGTAGACAGAGGGTTAGTAAGCACCGATCGTTTCGGATACAACGGAACACTGGTCCAATACGACACATATGACGACGCCACCACTGGGTCAAATGCACAGGACACCATCACCGTTGGTGATCGCGACTTGTCGTTGTACATAGCACGGAATGACACAGTCGAAGAAGACGACCAGAGCATTGTGATGGGCTCCTGGTGGTATACAGAAGACCGTTACGACTTCGAGGACAAGTGCGAAGATCCCGAGATGGACACAGGTCGCGCGGGATGGGATAATGAACGCGGCAACACGGGCGTCGGATTTCTGCAGATGTACGACCTTACCAATGCAACGGTGTCGTCCGTCGATATGGCCTTCAGCAACTACGACGGCACGCACTATACGCAGTTTGACCTCCAGTTGTCCGGCTCCAACGCCGGCGCAGACCAGTATTCACGTCTTAGCGCATACGACAACAACGAAGACGGCGGCATTTGGCACGAATACGACCTCGTACTGACGGCAAGCGGGCTGGAAGGTGTGGAAGACTCATGGGGTATCATCGAGTCGCAGAACCACCCGACCGCGGTAACCGGTAGCTTGACCGGTATATTCGAGATTACAGAAGACATAGGAAACGGCAATCAGGGTTTCTACACTGTCGACCTCGATCTGTCCATGACCAACTGGGCCTGGACGGCAGACCTCACTCCCAGCATCTCCATGGACGGTGGCAATACCTTCTTTGATGGAACCTTCGCCGACAGCACCTTCCGCGTCGTACCCGAGCCGGCGACGATGGCCTTGCTGGGCCTGGGCGGCCTGGGCGTACTGATTCGCCGCAGGCGCGCGTAAACAATCAGCGGAAAGGAGCCGTTCCGGCGGGTCGGTCTTTCCTCTGCGACCGGCCCGTCCGGAGCGGAACGGCCAGGACACAATCGGCCATCACGGAGGAACACAACCCACAAGCACACACGCAGCACCCGCCCCGGTACGGACCGGGGCAGGACAGGCAACACACACACTCGATTCACACGCCCGCACAGCGGGCAAAGGAGTCAGCTGATGAACACTACACGGCTACAACAGGTTGCAGTTCTGCTCATCTGCCTAACCCTTACGCCATTCCTGTCGGCAGACTGGAATACATTCGTAATTCGTGACGGCACAACCACCTCCCCTACCATACAGGATAATTCTGAATATGGGGTGGCTGCCAAGGAATTCGTTATCTTCGAAAGTGGTCAGAAAGCTGGCTGGGGCAGTGACGACATCAACGGCATTGCGATCAGTAATATCACCCAGCTCACCATTACGCGTCACGATGATACTACACGCTTCAGCTCAGGGTCTGGATCTGCCGTTGCCCCTTACTTCAACATATGGGTAACGGATGGCGCAGGTCACTATGCCGTAGTTGCCAACGAACCATCCAATCCGGATTTTCAACCTCTGTTTCAAGAGAATCCCGATGGTAGCATAACCTACGACCTCAGTTACCACGATCTGGCCGACAAAAGAGCGAAGGTATACGAAACGCCAGGGTGGAATGACGGCACCTCCTGGGTTCATACCTTGTGTGGCAGCGACCCCCTTACCTTTGCGGATGTGGCCGACCTAGAGATAGCTGCACCGCCGGCCAGTTATATTCAGGACCCCGCCAACGAAGTCGGAAGTGGAGCACCGGACGAACTGGGCACCGATACCGCCTACGGGGTGACCTGGGTCTTCGGTGACACGCTGTCCAACTATGTCTCCGGGGATGAAGGTTATGTAGTCTCCGGCCCATCTGCGATTCCTGAACCTGCCACGATGGCCTTGCTGGGCCTGGGCGGTCTGGGCGTACTGACTCGCCGCAGGCGCGCGTAAGTAATACGCGTACAGGAGCCGTTCCGGCGGGTCGGCGCACACCGTCGGCCCGCCCGGAGCGGAACGGCCAAGGCACAATCGGCCGTCACGGAGGAACACAACTCACAAGCACACACGCAGCACCCGCCCCGGCACGGGCCGGAGGTGGAATGAGAGAGAACGAGACCGATATTGTCTCCTTTACGAAGAATACCAGGAGCTTGACCATGTTTAGACTGATAGTATTGACGGCATGTATCGCTGTCATCGCAGCCACGGGATTCGGTGCAACCACAACGAATATCGCCATCGGACCGTCGGACTCTTTCTGGGAGGGCACAGAAGCGACCCCCTCCTCTGACTATGCGCCTGGATGGGAACCAGATAGTTTCCAGGCCCCCGGTGCCTATTCGAAATACGGCTTCGATCCTGAGACTCTTTTTGGCCGACCGGTAACGATAGGCGAACTCCAGAGAATCACTTACTGGACAAAGAAGGACACCGCTCACACAGAGGACGCTGCCGACTGGTTCTATCAGATGTATACAGATCCGTTTGATGGCAGCCCCGGCTCAAGCTGGTACGGCTATCGAATCAACTCCGAGCCATATTTTTCGGCAAACCTGAGCGAAACGGCCGGCACTTGGACACAGTGGCAGACAGATGAGGGACAGCCCAACCGCCTCAGATTTTTCGATTCCTCCAGCGGCTATTTAGGCTCCTACACCGACGGTTTCCTTCAGGATCTAACCAGCGATGCCACGTATGCCAACGAAGAGATAATGATCATCGATGTCGGTCTGGGCACGGCATGGGCAGAGGACTTCGATGGGCACATTGACGGGCTGAGCATCGAACTGACGACCGGTGACATGGCCAATATTAACTTTGTTCCCGAACCGGCTACCATGGGCCTGCTTGGTCTGGGCGGTCTGGGAATACTGATTCGCCGCAGACGCGCGTATGCGGGTTGCGGATAGGAGCCGTTCCGGCGGGTCGGCGCACGCCGTCGGCCCGCCCGGAGCGGAACGGCCAGGGCACAATCGGCCGTCACGGAGGAACACAAACCACAAGCACACACGCAGCACCCGCCCCGGCACGGGCCGGGGCAGGACAGGCAACACACACACTCGATTCACACGCCCGCACAGCGGGCAAAGGAGCTAAGCCATGTATCACAACTACCCACGATTTACCTTTATTGTCGTTGCTCTGCTTTTGTCCGCATGCCCGCATCTGTACGCGGCGATGAACGGCAGCGTGGACTACAGCACAGACCACTTCGGCCGATACTATCAGATTACAGGTAGCCAGTTTGTTAACGGGCAGACCTATAACGGTAATAATGGTTCCGGCGGAGTATTCCGGTTTATCCACGATGACCCTGACTCGACATATACTGACGCATTCCAGAACTGGAGGCGTGACGACTGGTTCCCAGAGAATGCAGGACTCGCCCTGACAATGCGGAATGATGGGGTTACGGTGTACGATAACAACCTTATCGAGCAGGGGGACCCCTATGGTCCGGATAACTACTATAACGATGAACTGAATGAAAGCGACAACCCCATTGCCGGATTGTACATGAGCTATGCCATGTCCAACAACGATGATTGGATTTACGCCGGCTATTTCCAGTTGGACTCTCAAACGACTGTGGACACGATTATCGGCTACTTCGACGGAACGGGCTACTACGGCAATCTCAAGCCCGATGATCCCGCCGTTGGTTTCCGTATGAACATCTGGTCTGCAGTTGACGACCCGGACGCCGCGAGCGGGATGCTTCCGGCAGTTGACAGCTTTACCGGCAATGTTTTGACTACAGACACGGGAGAGAGCGGTTACGCCGCCGGAACCTTCACTTTCTCAGATACCGGCGTTAAACGCCGTTACTCCGGGTGGGAAGCTGGCAAGACAGACCCAATCTATCGCCTCACGTATGAACTCGATTCTCCGGTGACCCTTGAAGCGGGGGAGTACTTCTTCAGCCATGACATGACTGTCCCCGAACCCGCGACAATGGGCCTTCTGGGTATTGGCAGTCTCGGCGTTCTGATTCGCCGCAAGAGAAGCTGACAACTGCTTTGCGTGGATCTGCGAAGGACTGTTGCCTCCTCAACTGGGACCGGGCGCTGCCGCGACGGGCGCCCGGTCCCGAGGAGGTGTTTTTCGGACCGACGGACGCCACCTCCGACGTCGCCCCGCCTGACTGTTCCGCCCGCAAGCGGCCGTGATTAAACGCGATCGGCCGCGGCGGGCAGCTCCAGCCCACACTATCCGCCAAAGCGCTGTTTTCGCTCATAGTGTGCCGTCCGGAAAACGCCTGCTTTCCTGACGGCTTCGACTCGGCGCTTCGCGCCTCGCTCAGGACTGGCCCCAAGCGAAGGCCCGAAGGCGAAGCCGAACCGGCGGCTTGTTCAGGAAGGTTCCGTTCCTTCATTAATAAGCCGGGCCAGGTCGTCGCCGCTGCTTTCCTGTTGCCGGCGGATGCGGGCGGACATATCCGCGACCCGCCCCGCCTGGTCGGGGTCCCCGATGCGGTTGGTCCGCTCCTGAGGATCGTTGTTCAGGTCGTACAGCTCGTGCTCGCCGCTGGTCCAGAGGTTCAGCTTCCAGCCGTCGGGGCTTACCAGCGTCCTCACGTCGGCCGTCAGGGACTCCGCACACCGCCCCACAGGTGCGAATTCGCCGGCGTAGTCCGGCACGTTCGCCTCCTGAGGCGGTGTATAATTGTGCCACTCGATGAACACGTCGCGAGCACAGCTCTGCTCGTCGCCCTCCAGCGCCGCCCGCAACGACTCCCCCTGCAGATGATCCGGCAACGGCTGGTCCATCAGGTCAAGCAGCGTCGGCACCATATCCACCTGGCTGACGGGCGTGCCCACCCTTCGCTGCCGCTGTTGGCCCGGCATGCGGATGAGCATCGGCACGCGGGCGGATTCCTCGTACATCACTCCCTTGCCGAGCATGTTGTGGCTCGACATCATGTCGCCGTGGTCGCTGGTGAACACGACGATGGTGTTATCCGCAAGCCCCGTTCGTTCGAGCGTATCCAGAATCCGCCCGACGGCCGTATCCACCAGCGAGCACATGCCCCAGTAGCGTGCCACCAGGTCCCGCCAGTCGGCCTCGTCGGCCAGCTTCGACTGGTCCTGGAAGCCGTGGCGGCGGTATTTCTCCGCCTGCAGCCGCAGACGAACGGGCGCATCCTCACCGGGCATCTCCATGGCGTTGGTCGGCAGCAGTACGTCCTCGGGGCGGACCTGCCCATCCCGGCAACTGTGGAAGGGCATGTGCGGCTCGAGAAAGTTCACGTACAGCGCGAAGGGAGTGTCCATGTGTCCGCGCAGCCAGTGACACGCGGTCTCGGCGAGGAAGGTCGGGCGGCAGTGCTCTTCGGGCAACCGGTGAATCTGCTTCCGGAAGAAACGGTCGCGGACGACTTCGGAATCGACTCCCGCCGCCGGTCGGGCCTGCCACGGCTCGACTCCCCTGCTCTTGAGCCAGTGATGGTACGACGACCGGTCGGCGTATTCGTCGTGCTCCGCGGAGTAGTAGCGATGATAGGTATCCTCGGTTGCCATCCACTCGCCGAAGCCGTGCTGGGCGTAGATTTCGTCGCCCAGGTGCCACTTGCCGTGATGGGCGCATTCGTAGCTGTCGTCGAGCATCTCCGGCAGGCACGGCACATCCCGCGGCAAGGGGATGTTGTTCTGCACGCAGGTATGCGTGTGCGGATAAAGGCCCGTAAGCAGCGAGCCGCGCGACGGCGTGCATACCGGCTGGGTACAGTAGGCCCTCTCAAAAACGGTGGCCGATTCGGCGAACCGGTTCAGATTCGCCATAGCTATGGCCTCGTTGCCGTAGCAGCGAAGCGTGTCGAAGCGTTGCTCGTCGGTGTAGAGGAAAAGCAGGTTCGGTCGTTCGCGGGCCATCGGGGTTTCGCCGTCCTTTCCAACGTCGGTGTCCGGAGGGCTCCCATTATGCGGCAGCGCTAGCCGCGTTCAAGGGCCGCAATTCGGAGGTTGCGGCCACGCAGCAGCGGTCGCTGTATAATGCCTGCAGCACGTCCATGTTAACCGCAAAGGAGTCGAACCATGGATATCGAACTGCTGCGGACGTTTTTCATGTGGTGTTCCATCATCAACCTGTCTCTTCTGCTGGTGAGTTTCCTGGTAACCGCCACGGCCGGCGGGCTGGTGTACCGGATGCACAGCAGGTGGTACCCGATGCCGCGGGAGACCTTCAACGTGGTCATCTATGGGCTTATCGGGCTGATGAAGGTCTTCGTGCTGCTGGCCAACGTCGTGCCCTGGGTGGTGCTGGAGATAATCTCCTGAAACATCGGGCGGCGGTCAAAGCGCTTTTGGCTCCGTAGAGCGAGAATATACGGGGTACGCCCATGGAAAAGGCCCACGCAGTGATCGCGTGGGCCTTGTGGCTGCTCGCAGGCGTCTGTTGAAACACGGCGCCGCCGCGTGTGTCTTGCCTGGTTAAGGGCTCCCGGTTGCGGGCTCCGGCGGGCACAGCCCGCCCTACGTAGTTTCGTGCAACTGCTCGACCTTTCTGGCATCGTCGGCTTTATTGTCATCCGCCTGTCCGATGCCCTCGAAGTACAGGTGCCTCTCGTCGCCCTCACCCTTGACGGATACGACCACCTTGCTCTGATCAACGTAACCACCGCGGAGGATCTCCTCGCTGATGGGGTCCTCCACGTGATGCTCGATGGCCCGTCGCAGCGGGCGGGCGCCGAAGTCGGGGTTGTAGCCCTTCTCGATGAGGAA
>JBNGDC010000043.1:0-20904 GCA_049975485.1 Phycisphaerae bacterium
CGGGGGCTCCAACTTCCGCGGCCGCCCGTTTCCACGGGCTCAGCTTTGCTTCGCCCGTGGCTACTATCACACGCCCCCTGACGGGGGCTTGTTACGAATGGACCATTCGCTTTCTTTCAGACGCCCCCTGACGGGGGCTACGACGTCCGCAGCGATTGGCGCTCAAACAACGGTTGCGCGAAGAGTCCCGGCGAAGCCGGAAGGCGGGATGATTGGTAATTGCCTGCGCGAGCTGGCCGCCGGGCGAAGAGTCCCGGCGCAGCCGGGACGATTGAAAATAGCCACGGGCGCCAGCCCGTGGATTTGTGGCGACATCCCCCAGAGCCCCCGACAGGGGGCGATTGAAACTGATATGGCCCGCAAAACTCACGACCATGTCGCCAAAGTCTATCCGCCACCAATAATCGACCGCACCCAGCGCGGTTCGGCGCGAAAAAAAGCCCCGGCGACCTGGGCCGTCGGGGCTTTTTGAAGGTAAGCGGTTAAAGGGCGTTCTGTTATGCCTCCGACTGGTCGAACACCTGCTGGGCCGACTTGACGATGTCGTCGGCGGTAAGCCCGACCATCTTAAGCGTCGCCTCGGGTGTCTTTGCGCTCTTGGGGATGTTGCGAACGTACATTCGCTGGACCATTACGCCGAGGTCGCTGGTGGCGGCCGCCGCGGCAAGCTCGTCGCCCACGCCGCCGACGTAGTTGTCCTCTACCACGAGTATCTGCCCGCGGCAGTCGTCGCCTATACGGAGGATCTCGTCGGTATTCAGCGGCAGCGAGTAGGCGTCGATAAGCCCGGCGGAAAGACCGGCCTTCTGCTCCAGCAGCTCGACGGCCTTGCGCGCCTCGTGCACCATGTATCCGCTGGCGACGATGCACAGGTCCTCGCCGTCGATGAGGTGCTTGAAGCCGCCCTCGGTGAACTGCTCGTTCTCGTCGTAGATAACCGGAACGTCCGGGCGGTGTGTCCGCATGTAGCACAGACCGTCAACGTTGGCCATCAGCTCGGTAAGCTTGAACGCGCTGACCGCGTCGGACGGCAGCATTACCCTCATCGCCGGCGCGCCGTCCTGCCTGCCGGCGTGTGCGAACGCCCGCATGTACGCCAGGTCGGGCAGGCCCATCTGGCTGGGCCCGTCGGCGGCCAGCGATACGCCCGCGTGCGAGCCGCACAGCTTGATGTTCGTGTTGCCGATGGCGGCCATCTCGAGCTGGTCGTAGCCGCGGACAAGGAACTTCGCGAAGCTGGAGACGAACGGGATCTTGCCGGCGGCCGAGAAGCCCGCGGCCGCTGAGACCATGTTCTGCTCGGCGATGCGGGCCTCGAAGTATCGGTCCGGGTACTTCTGGGCGAAGTAAATGGCGAAGGTGGAGTTCTGCACGTCGCCGTCCATCGCGACCACCCGCTCATCGCCGCCCAGAGCCGCCAGCGCCGCGCCATAGGCCCGGCGTGTGGCGAGCTTGCCTTTCTTCTCGAGGTCGGCGTCGAGTCCGACGGCCGCTATCGCCTCGGAGAAGCTGCCCGCCGAAAGCGGACCGTCGGTCAACTTGCGGGTCGGCTCGGGCTTGGTCAGCTCGACGGCCGGCGTGTCGTCCGTATCAGCGACGCCAAGCTCGGCGGCCTTTGCGTCCAGGTCGGCGAACGCCTGATCCAGGGCGTCCTCCTTGAGCGGCTTGCCGTGGTAGTTCGAGGCCTGAAGCTCGTTGACGCCCCAGCCCTTGACCGTCCTGGCGACGATGACCAGCGGCTTTTCGCCGGCTTCGGCGGTAAGCGCCTCGAAGACCTCGTCCCAGTTGTGACCGTCGATGACTTTCACGTCCAGCCCGAACGCCTCGACCTTCTTCGCCAGCGCCTCGGGGGACTGCTGGTCGGATACGTAGTCGCTCTGGCCCTGCTTGTTGCAGTTGAAGACGACGCGGACGTTGGTGAGCTTGTGGTCGGCGATGAAGTCCAGCGCCTCCCAGATCTGCCCTTCGCGGCTCTCGCCGTCGCCGCAGATGCAGAAGAACTTGCGGTCCAGACCGTCCAGGCGGGCGGCGCCTGCAAGCCCGGCCGCTACCGATATGCCCTGACCCAGCGAACCGGTGGCCGCATCGAAGAACGGGAAACCCACCGCGGGGTTGGGGTGTCCGTCCAGGACGCTGTCGGCGTCGCGAAGCGACAGCGCGTCGTCGAAGCTCAGCTCCGAGGGCTGCTCGGGCCAGCCGACTACGCCGCCGAGGTCGCAGTAGGCGGCATATACGACCGGCACTGCGTGACCCTCCGAGAGGATCAGCCGGTCGGAAGCGTCGTTCCAGGGGTTCTTCGGGTCGTAGCGCATCACGCGGTACATCAGCGCGGTGGTGAGGTGTATCAGCGAAAGCCCGCTGGAGGGGTGTCCGCTGCCGGCCTCGGTGCACATCCGGACAACCTGCTTCGCCAGCTTGATGACCTTCCGGTCCAGGTCTTTGTATTCAGCCATCTTTGTCTCCAACTGTTCTGCGGTCCGACAAATCGCCCCGTGCCGCTCCGCGTTGCCGCTCTTGTGGGTGTACCGGCCGGGGCCCGTTAGGAACGTGGGAGTTTATCGCAGCGATTGGCCGCACGCAATGACGCCGAGCGAGATAAATCCCACCGGAGCGTCAAAAACCCCCGGCCTTGCGGTCGGCCGGGCCTACATACAGGCCGGCGTCGTCGTCGAACCGCCAGCCGGTGAGGTCTATTCCCACCTTGTTCTGCTGTGGTCGGGATTCCATCTGCCGGACCGTCTCGTCCCAGGTGCGCACGCCGCTGATGGTATCGACGGCGGCCAGGTTCTGCGCCCCAACCGCACAGCCGAACCGCAGTGCGTCGGCGGCGCCGCGGCCGTTGAGTATGGCCGCGAGGAACCCGGCAATCGCACAGTCGCCCGCGCCGTTGGCCGAGACTATTGTCTCCACTCGGTAGCTGGGGGCGAAAAGCTCACGGTCGGACCAGGCGTCCGCGTCGTCGGGTCCGCCGCGGCCGGTTCGCTCCATACGGTCACTGCCGCCCGTTCGCAGGTACATCCCTTGGGCGCCGCACTTTATGAGCACAACCGCCGCCCCCGCCGATACGCATTGTTCGCCGAGACCTGAAAGGAGCTTACCGTCGATAAGCCCCAGCAGTTCACCGCCGGCCGCCTCCCGACTGAGCTTGTCGAACGTCTCGCGGCGCAGCATGAACGTCAATTCCTCGGCACTGGGCGTAAAGACGTCCACCTGGGGCAGCACGGCCGAGAGGATGCCCGACCAGTCTGCCTTGCCCGCCGGCGTCTCCGGGTCGGGGTAGGCCATGTCCAAGCTGGTGGTAACGCCGGCTTCGTGAGCGTCGGCGAATATCCGCACCAGCTCCGCGCCGTCGTCGGCGTACGTCCGGGCCATCAGCGGCGGGTAGCCGAAATGCATCAGTCGCCCCGAAGCCACCGTGTCGGCGTCTATGTCCGCGGCGCCGAAGGTATCGTTGGCGCCGGGGCAGTGCAGGAACATGCGGTCCATTCCCGGCGGGTTGATTACCACTGTGTAGCTGGTCTGCTCGCCGGCGACCATCTGCATTCCGCTCTCGGCGCCGGGGGCCTCGTCGCGGATGCAGTCCACAATGGCCCGGCCGAAGACGTCATCGCCGCACTTGCCCATCAGTCGCACGTCCACACCCAGGCGGCGCAGCGGAAAACCGGTGTTGGAGACCGGACCGCCCGTCGAAATCGTTGCCGGTCCGACGGCCAGCAGCGTTCCCGGGCGGAACAGCTCTCCGGGCGTCTGGCCGGCGGTGCGTATCTCGGGTGTTATGTCCAGACAGATATGTCCGGCGACGATGGCGTCGATGGATTCGCTCATGGCCCGCTCCGCGCTGTTGGGATCTGCGTTGGTACGCCTGCGGCCTGTTGGTGAAGCGGGGCGGAAAATAGCACCTGGCCGAACGGGTGTCAATCTCACAAGGAGTGTTGGTAACTCGTGGAAAAGATGTTGATAAGTGTGAAAGCCCGGTTTCCGACAGCTATGCTCGGAGCGTAAGCCCTGCAGGAGCAGCAGTTATGCGATAAGTCCGGTCTTTGGAGAGGGTTGGCATTGCTCGGGGGGCTTTGTGGTCGGCCCGGAGGGGTTTTCGGAGTCCCCGGCGGGTGTGTAACCGAGTAAGACTTGTAATGAAAAGGTCTTATGAGAACACAGAGTGTTTTTTGAATTCGCACATGCCACGTTGACAGGCCGGGGTCGTCCTGCTATGATTCGCCGGTCGATGTGGAAAACCTCCCCTCCCAGAGGGGCACGAATAACGGCTGTCTTCCAGCCGTGGCAACCTCCGGCTCGCCGAGAACAGTGGGTCGGAGGTTTTTTTACGCGCACAGCTCACACCCGGCATGGGTAGGGACTCTTGTTGGTCGGCTACCTTGATTGGTTTTCCGCGGCTCCTGGACTGCCGAGACGTGTTACAGATTGAGTGGCTGATAGCGCGCATGGGCGTTTCCGAAAAACCGCAAAATCTGAGGGCCTGATGAAAGTCGGTATTCTCATGACGATAGCAGTTGGCGTGGCATCTTTGGCGTTTCCCTCGACTGCCGCGGCTCAGGATTCCAGAGAAGACCTCAAGGCAGAGGTGGAATCTTTGAACGAGTCAATTGAGCAACGCGACGAGCGGATTCAGGAGCTTAGAGACGAGATAGAGCGTCTGGAGGGACAGGTTCGCGAGATGGAGAGCCGGATACACCAGGCCCGTGCGGCCAATGACGCTGATGCCGGTCCGGACCGTTCGCCTCTGCCGTCATCAGTGGTGAAGCGTGCGGATACGCAGGACGGGCCCTGGCCGGCGCCGGTTGAGGGTCATGAGCCGGTGCAGCCGGGCGAGCACCCTCGCCTGCTGTTCCGCAAGAGCGAGATCCCGCAGCTTCGTCGCCGTGCGCAGACGCCTGAAGGCCAGGCCATCGTCGAGCGGTTGCGGTTCCTGCTGAACGAAGGCGACGGGAAGACGCTTCCGCAGCGCTACAACCCGCTGCGCCAGAGGCCGCCGGCCGACGGCGCCGGACCGACGGCCGACTCGCCGCCGGGCATGTACACCATCAGTCACCCGGCCGGTTACGGCATGCTGTATGTGCTTACGGGCGACCAGTTGTACGCCGACCTCGGGCGCGAGGCGATGGACATGGCCCTGAACAACTACCGCGACCGGGACCGTCGTTATTCCTTCCGCGACCCGTACGGCGTGCTGCGGTCCGGGCCGTCGCTGGGTTGGATCGCTCTGGGTTACGACCTCTGCTACAACGGCTGGGACGAGGACTATCGCCGCAAGATCGCCCTGGAGATACAGAACTACAACGAAGGCCCGCAGATGACGCTGGCGGACCTCGCCCGCGGCAGCAAATTCATGCCCGCCAGCAACCACTGGGGGCTTCAGGTCGGCGGAGGGGCGATGGCGCTTCTGGCGATCATGAAGGACCCCGGCGTGGACCAGCAGAAGATAGAGGAGCTGCTGGAAGTCAGCGAAAAGGCGATGATCCGCAACGTCACCGAGGGCTTTTGCGACCACGGGTGGTTCCGCGAGGGCGACGGCACCGGCGTGATGGCCTCGCATATCATCTACCTGCCGGCGATACAGGCCTGGCGGGTGGCCGGCGGCAAGGACTTCGCCTCGCCACGTCCCAATGTTCGATGGACGGTGCTTAAGTTCATCATGCAGACTATCGCGGTTGACGACAGACCCGTGTTCCCCAAACGCGGGGCGTACCCTCACAACGTCTGGAGCCGCCGGGGCATGAGCGGGGCGGGCACGTTTTGCAGCGGCTTCGGCATAGTCACCGAGGAAGAGAGGCCCGCGCTGCTCTGGCTGTATAATCGTGTCTCGCGAAAGCTTGACGTGCAGGAGGGCGGTCCTTACGAGACTTCCAGCGAGTATCCCCACCGTGCGATCCTGTCGCTGGTGAACTGGCCTTTCGACATAGAGGAGCGCAACCCCGAGGAAGTGCTGCCCAACGCCGTCGCCGACGAGTGCGGACTGTACGTGTTCCGCAACCGCTGGCAGGACGCCGACGACGTGCTGATAACCGTACAGACCCGAGACACCCGCGGCTGGCACAAGGCCCGGACCGAAGGACGCGTGTGGGTCTGGGGGCTGGGCGAACAGGAAAAGTGGGGCAGCATGAAGGGCGAGGTGGAGCATTTCGAGGCCGTCGAGGACGGTTCGGGTATACTGAAGATAGCGGACGGGACCTGCCTGGCGGTCGATTTCTCCGGCGCCGGCGGTGTGGAGGCGATGCTGGTTCTCACCGGACCGGGCGCACCCGACGAGGGCGCCGTGACCGCCGGCGGAAGGAGCTTCGCACTTAAGTTCGTCACCGACGGCCCGGAACCGGAGGTTACGGTCGAGGGCGACCATATAGTCGTCGGCGACCAGAAGATCCGCTACAACCGCGGCAGACTGGAGCTGAAGGTTTACGGCGACGAGTAATCCCTCCCGCCGTTCGTTGTCCGGTTGCAGGTGATACGGGCAATGTGTATCTTCCGGCCGCTGTTGACGCTATCCGGAACCCACCACGATGAGACCAGTTGAGGGAATCTTCTTCGACCTGGGTGACACGCTGCTGGACTTTGGCCCGGTGGACGTTCGCGGGCTGTTCGAGGCCGGCGCGCACCTCGCTTACCAGTACCTGGGCAAGCTCAGTCAGCCGTTGCCGAGGTTCGACAAATTCCACCGGAAGCAGCTCTGGGCCATCCGCTGGAGCTACTTCAAGAGCCGCATCACCCGCCGTGAGTTCAACTCCCTGGACGTTCTGGGCCGGATGGCCGACGACATGGGGCAGGACCTTACGGAGGAACAGGCCGAAGAACTGGCGTGGCTGTGGTATCTGCCGTTGCGCCGCACCGCCACCATCGAACCGGGTACCGCGGAGATGCTCCGCCGTTTCAGCGACAGGGGGCTGAAGCTCGGCGTCATCTCCAACACCTTTGTGCCGGGACAGGTGCTGGACAGGCACCTCGGCGAGGAGGGGCTGCTGGAGCTGCTGCCCTGGCGTATCTACAGTTGCGACGTCCGCTACCGCAAGCCCAACCGCAAAATCTTCCGCCTCGCCCTCAAAAAGGCGGGTCTGGAAGCGCACCGGACGATATTCGTGGGCGACTCTTTGCGGGCGGACGTCCGCGGCGCGAACCGCTCGGGGATGATATCCGTGCTCAAGGACCCCACCGGCGAGAGGACACTTTCCTCGGCCACGCCTCGCCACCGCATACGCAAGCTGTCGGAGCTGGAACCTCTGGTGGAGGGTTATAACCAGTCCGACGAGACGTAGGACCGGCCCGGGCGGCCGCACGGCTGTGCACAACGGTATGAGGTGGTTGCCCTTACAGCCGACTCAGGGCCGCGAAGAACATCGCGGTCGCGCCCCCGGCGAAGACCAGCACCTCGGTGACGCCGGCTACAATTCCATATACTCGCTGCATCGACGGACTCCCTGCTGATGACGGGCCGAAGATAGTCTGAATATCGGACAAATCCGGCGGGGTTCTTAAGCAACCGCGGGGGTCGGCGGACCTGTTTTTCCCAGGCCGCTGCAAGTCCGCCGGAACGCGCTGGATAAGGGTGCCCCTGTGGACTACCATCGCGGCACAGGAGGTTCCGTTCGGTCCCTTGCGGTCTGTAAAAGGAAAGACATGGCGCTGCTGGAGCTTGAAAAGGTAAACCTTCGGCTGAATGGTACGCCGATACTCAACGACCTGTCGCTGGAGCTGTGGGAGGGGTACGTACATGCGGTGGTCGGACCCAACGGGGCGGGAAAGTCCACCCTTGCATTTACCGTCATGGGGCTTCAGGACTACCAGGACTTCGGCGGCGAGATGCGATTCGACGGCGAGTCGCTCAAGGGCATGGAAGTGGACCAGCGGGCGCGGCGGGGCATCACGCTGGGCTGGCAGGAGCCGGCACGGTTCGAGGGGCTGACCGTTCGCCAGTACATACTCACCGGAGCGGCCGATAAGACCGACCAGGCCGCGGATACCGCTCTGGAGCAGGTCGCGATGGAGCCGGCCAGGTACCGCGACCGGGCCGTTGACAAGACGCTCAGCGGCGGCGAGCGGAAGAAGATAGAGCTGGCCGGCATCCTGGCGATGAAGCCCCGGCTGGTGCTGCTGGACGAGCCGGACAGCGGGATCGACGTGGAATCACTGGTCCGCATGAAGGAGGCCGTTCACCTCCTGCGAGACGCCGGGGCGACCGTCGTGCTCATCACGCACAGCGCCGAGGTGCTGCACTGGGCCGAGCACGCCTTCCTGATGTGCTGCGGGCACATAGTGGAGAAGGGCAGCGTCGAGAAGATCAGCGGATACTTCGAGAACAAGTGCATCCCCTGCGACCATCGCAACCGCCCCGACCCAGACGAGGAGTTCTCCGGTGAAAGCGCTCGATGAGCTGGTTTCCGTCGCGAACATACACGCCGCGGCCAAAGACCCCGACACCGCCCACCTGGTAATCGGGCTTAACGAGGTCATCTCCAGCCGCAGCGTGCCTGGGCTTGAGGTGGAAACTACGCCGGTCGAAGAGGGCGTGAAGCTGCGGTTCCGCGTGGCCGACGGAGCGAAAATCGCCAAGCCCGTGCACCTGTGCTTCGGGTTGCTGCAGGAGCAGGGCATCCAGCGGATAAACATCCTCATGGAGGTGGGCAAAGGCGCGAGCATCGAAGTGATGGCGCATTGCGTCTTCCCGTACGGCAAGGACATCCAGCACCTGATGGATGCCGAGATAGTCCTTGCCGAGGGGGCGAAGTACAGCTACTTCGAGCGCCACATCCACAGCGATTACGGCGGCGTGGTGGTCGTTCCGCATGCGAAGGTCCACGTCGGCGCCGACGCGAGGTTCAAGACCGACTTCGAGCTGATCGAAGGCAGGGTCGGCCGCATAGACATAGACTACGAAACCACGGTCGAGGCCCGCGGCGTCATGGAGATGACCGCCAAGGTATCGGGCCGGGCCGACGACAGCATCAGCATCCGTGAGACCGGACACCTGGTGGGCGAGAAGGCCCGCGGCGTGCTGACCTCGCGGGTCGCCGTCCGCCAGCAGGCACACGCGGAGATATACAACAAGCTGACGGCCTCGGCGGCCTTCGCGCGTGGTCACGTGGACTGCCGCGAGGTGGTCCTGGGCGATGCGTTCGCCTCGGCCGTTCCGATAGTGGAGGTCAACAACCCCAAGGCCCACGTCACACACGAGGCGGCCCTGGGCAGCGTGGACCGCAAGCAGCTCGAGACACTCATGGCCAGGGGGCTGAACGAAGACGAGGCGTCGGACACCATCATCGCCGGGCTTCTGAGCTGAGGGCGTCCGCGGCCGCCATGCTCAGCCGGTGTGTGCCAGGAACAGCGCCACGAACACCCCGTTGAATACCATGTGTATGAGTATGGGGGAAAGCAATCGCCCGGACCGCTCGTAGGTATATCCCAGCACCAGCGACAGTACGAAAAGCGACGGGATATCCTGGGGCGTGGCGGCGTGCAGCATCGCGAATACGGCGGAAATGGCAATGACGGCGGCCCAGGCGTTCTGCAGATGTCGCCGGGCTATCGACTGAAGCAGACCGCGGAAAAAGACCTCCTCGCTTATGGGCACGAGCACCGCCGTTGTTAACGCCAACGTCGCCTGCCAGTATGGCGGAAGTCCTCCCATTATTTCAAATATGGGGTGTTGCTTGGGGGGGACCAGCAGCGTCGTCAGGGCCTGAAGACCCAGGCAAAGGGGCAAGACGGCCAGGTACGCGTAGGCGGCTCGAATGCTGTCGTAAATCCAATGGCGCACGCTCAGTCCCATGCCGCGCATCAGTCCGAATCGAAATGCCAATGCGGCCACCGGCAGCGATATCCCCAGCCAGGCGACCCTGTCCACCATCAGACCCAGAACAATTGCTTTCGGTTCCGGGAGGCCGAAAAGCGCCATCATCATCCCCGGAGCGAAGGCACTTATCATCACCAGAACCGTCAGCAGAACCACGCCATGTATGGCGTTGAGCTTATGGGGTCTGCCGGGAGCATGCGACAAGCTCAGCTTCCGGGGGTAGATGATCCTCCTTACCAGCCATACCAGCGCCAGACACGACCCGACCGCCAGCAGGGCTATGACCGTTTCGGACATTACGGGTTCGGCGGTGGTGGTTTCCGCGACCTCGGCGGCGGACGCAGCCGTAGTGGCCGTCAGAGCGGCGGAACATACCGATAGGTTTGACAGGGCAAAGCTCATAGGATTACTTTGAAGCCCGCTTTCTCGGAGAGGACGGGATGGCCGGAAATATACTGGACAAGATTCTGCAGACCAAGCGGAAAGAGGTAGCGGCCCTGCGCGACGCCGGCGACGCGGAGTTCTGGAAGGCCCGGGCGGTCGAAGCGGGGCGACCGAGGAACTTTTTCGCCGCCGTCACCAAACGCCCGCGGAACCTGCTGAACCTGATCGCTGAGGTGAAGAAGGCGTCCCCGTCGGCCGGCGTCATACGCGACGATTTCGACCCGGCCGTCATCGCCCGCAGCTATGCCGACGCCGGCGCCGACGCCCTTAGCGTGCTGACCGACCGGGAGTACTTTCAGGGCGACCTAGACTACCTCCGGGCCGCACGGGAAGCGACCGACCTGCCGGTGCTCCGCAAGGACTTCATCATCGACCCGCTCCAGGTCTACGAAGCCCGCTGGGCGGGGGCGGATGCGATTCTGCTGATAGCCGCGGCCATGCCCCCCGGCGAACTGCTGGACCTGATGATCCTCGCGACAGAGCTTCGCATGACAGTGCTGGTGGAAGTGCACGGTGCGGATGAGCTTATGCGGATCCGCTCCATGGTGGGTTTCCCGCTGCCTTCCTATGGCCTGCTGGGGATAAACAATCGCGACCTGACGACCTTCAAGGTGGATTTGAACACCACGCTTCGACTGGCCGAGCTGACCGACGATACCCCCCTGGTCAGTGAAAGCGGCATCCGCAGCCGAGAGGACGTCATGCGTCTGAAGCGAGCCGGGGTCAGCGCCATACTGGTGGGCGAGACGTTCATGCGAAGCGGCGACATCGCCTCCGCGGTCAGAGAGCTTGTGGGCATCGGCGTCTGAAGCGACTCAGTCCACCGGAAGGGCCACGATCGGTGTCATCATCCGGGCGACATTGTCGGCCGTGACGGGGCTGTCGGAGGCGAACCGCATTACACAACCGTGAGAATGGTCGCTGGCTATCGTCAGCGACCGCTTGGTCAGCATCTCCCATCCGCTCTCCACGTGGCGGTGTCCCAGGACGAAGAACTCCACCCCCAGCTCCTCGGCGAGGGCGTCGATCTGCTCTTCGGTCTGTCCCCGTCCCCAGGTCCATTCGTACACCGCACCCCCACGGAGGAGGTCTTCCGGGCGTATCTCGCGGGCGAGGATGTCGGTGCCGGCGGTTTGCATCCTTGCCGGGTGGGGCAGCGAGTGCGTGATGAACACGCCGTTGGGACACCGCACGGCCAGCGGGATGGACCTCAGGAACGCATCGATTCCCTGCATGACTTCGTCGGCCTCGTCCTCAAACGCGTAGGCGACGCCCGCGGTGAATGCCTCGCATACTCCCCGGCCGCTCTTGGTAATCTCGCTGCCGGTTACCTGGGCGATGTCGTGGTTTCCCAGGACAAAGACCACCTGCCCGGGGTGCGAACAGCTCAGCCGGGCCGCACGCAGCAGCAGTTCCGCGCTGCGGTCCGGGCCTTCGCAGTCGAACGGTCCGTGGATGATCTCCTGAAGCAGCAGCCGGCGGTTCGGGTGCGCGCCGAGGTCGGCGAAACGGATGATCTTGTCCAGGTTCCGGCGGTTGCCGTGCAGGTCGCCGGTGACGACCATCTCCAGGTCCTCATCGACGACGACCACGTTGCCGCTGCGGCGCGTGTCCCGGCAGTTCTGCCCGGCCGCCTGGTGGAAGATGTCCGCCGCCGCACTGGACACGCTAGGAATCCTGTGTCCCGTCGGCGCCGTTGCCGTTCAGGTTGCCGCCGTTGGCGTGGAGGTTGCGATTGAGGGAGTGCGTGATCACCTCCAAGCGCGAGACCACTTTCTCCATGTTGGCCGGTCTGGCCGATGGCTTGGGGCGGATGCAGTGCATCACAAGCTTGCTGAGCGACTCGGGGACACCCTTGTTGATCTCGTTCGGCGGGGTGACCTCCGGCTCGCCGACGAGTGTGACGGTTCCGCCCTTTTTGGGCAGGACTGTTGGCATCGGCTCGCCGGTCAGCGTCCAGTAAAGCGACGCCCCGAGGTTGAAGACATCGGTCCGGGGGTCCAGCGGGCGGCGCAGCACCTGCTCCGGCGCTATGAAGTCCGGCGTGCCCTGGATGCGCTGCTTGGTGGAGCCGATGCGGCAGCTCTGACCGAGGTCGATGATCTTCACGGTTCCATCGGGCGCGACGATGATGTTGTTGGGCTTCATGTCCGCGTGAACAAAGCCCATCGTGTTCATGTGCTGAATTGCGACGGCCACCTCGTGGAATATCCGCAGCACCTGCAGGATATCCTTCGGAGGGTCGCTCTGGACGGTCAGACCCTCGCAAAGCTCCATTATCAGCATGACCTCGCGCACGCTCAGCCAGTGCTTCCTGCGTCGCAGGTGGTGTACTTTGCGGATGACCGGATGGTCGAGCTGGCTGGCTACCTCATACTCGTTGATCGCCTGGTCGAGGAATCGCGTCTCCGAGGCCTTGCGCTTCACTACCCTCTTGAGCGCATACAGCTTACCGGTTCGTGATTCGCGAACCTTCCATATGGTACTGCGCGCCCCGCTGCCGAGAAACTGCACGACTTCGTAGCCGGGCACTTCCAGGGTCTGAACCGTATCCATGTTGTCGATAGTCTAAGCCGGGATGAAGGAATAGCGATAAAGCAGATTATACGTTAGTCATTCTAGCGGCTGGGGGGGCGGAGGTTAACCTCAAAATACCCCGGACTTCTGCCTCGATATCGGCATCGCCGTCCGTGAGCTTCAGGTAGTTTGCTCCCTCGACGGGCAAGCTTTGCGGTCTTCGGCGGTGCGGGCTATAATCCCGGCGGTTTTCCAACACCGAAATGACACGGAAGGTACGACATAGACTGCTGCTTGCGGGCAAGCTGCTGCTGGCCGCGGCGCTGCTTGCCTGGGTCGTCAGCAAGGTCCACTGGCACGACTATGTACTTGACGATCAGGGACAGACGTACTCGGTCGTTTCTGTCACACCGACCGAGGGAAAGCCGGAAAAACTCACGGTGGCCGAGGGAACCTGGGGCCTTGGCGGCAGAAAGGTCCGCGACGCCGACGAATTCGTGAAACCCTTCGAAGGGGCTGAAACTCCCGTTCACGAGGGCTTCGCCTCCAGTTTGCGACGCACCAACCCCTGGGTGCTGGGGCTGTCGGCGGGGGGCTTCCTGGCCGCATTTCTGATAATGGCGGTGCGGTGGTGGCTGCTCCTGCGGCTTCAGGACATTCAACTGCGCCTCTGGGAAGCGGTGCGGCTGACGTTCGTGGGGCTGTTCTTCAACATGGTCATTCCCGGTACGGTCGGGGGAGACCTGGCAAAGGCGTACTATGTCGCCAGGCACACCCCCGGCAGGCCCGCCCCGGCGCTGCTGAGCATATTCATGGACAGGGTCATGGGGCTTTCGGGGCTGACGCTGATGGCCGCCGGCATGCTCGCGGTGGTCCTGCTCGGCGGGCTTGCAAGCTACGCCGAGGTGCGCGTGCCGACGCTGACGGTACTGGTGTTGCTTGCGGTTGTCGCCGGCGCGATGCTGTTCCTGCTGAGCCGACGATTCCGCCGCATGCTGCATCTCAACAAGCTCTACAACAAGCTGCCCATCGCTCATCACATAGCGGCCGCCGGCGACGCGGCCCGGCTGTATCGCAGTCGCATCGGCGGCCTGGCGCGGGTAGGCGGCATAACGGTGTTCTCCCAGACGCTGTTTGTCGGCTCCATAGCTCTGACGGGCGTGAGTTTGTCTCTGGATGTGAGCTGGTACGAGTACTTCGCTTACATTCCGCTGGTTTACATACTGGGGGCCATCCCGCTGACTCCCGGCGGCGTGGGGCTGGTGGAGGCGTTCTTCGTGCAGTTCTTCCGCTCGCCGACGGTCAACCCCAGCGAGATACTCGCCATGGCGCTGCTGGCCCGGCTGATACCGGTGTTCTGGGGGCTGCCGGGGGCGATAGTGGCCGTTACTGGACCGAAGCTGCCGCGGACCGACACGATGCAGTCGGAGCTGGGACTGACCGACGAGTCGGGCGGAAATGAGGAATAGTCGCATTGTGCGGCTTTTTGCGCTCCGCTTTTCAAGTGCCCCGACGGTTCGACCGAGAAAGTATTCAGAGCATTGCCGCCGGTGCGGCTGCCCCGGCGCGAAAGGTCGAACCCGATGCCGACTCTCAAGGACCTGACGATAGGCGAGATATCCGAGGCGCTGAGGGGCGCCGCCGAGAAAGACGTTCCCGTCACGCTCACTGTCCGTGAGAGCGACCGTTGGGGAACTCATCGCAGCCGTCTCGTCTCCGTCGGCGATACACACCTTGTGCTTCAGATGCCCGTGCCCGGCGAGGGCGTACCCCCCCACGAGTTCGTTCCCGCCGAGAAGGCGGGCCTGAGCTTCAAGCTCCGTCACCACAAATACATCTGCACCGTGACGGTGGTGGGGCAGATCGGCGATTTCGACAACACCGGCGAGCCGGCGATGCGCGTCTGCTGGCCCACGTGGATGCAGAAGATGCAGCGGCGGGCGTTTCAGCGGGCCGAGGTGCCACTGGGGCGGTTCGCAAGAGCGTCCTTCTGGGCCGGTTCCAGCGACGCCGAGCCGGTCAACGAAGGTCCGGAGCGCCCGGTCTGGACAGGACGGATAAAGAACATCAGCGCCGGAGGATTCCAGATGATAGCCGACCCCGCCGTCACCGATGCGGTGGAGATGGGCGAGCCGGTGGGCGTGCGGCTGTCCTTCGGAACGGCGCGTTCGCCGATTTACGTTGACGCACAAGTGCGGCACGTCGCACCGGCCGATGACGGCACGCTGGTGGGCTTCCAGTTCGTGGGACTGGGTCAGTCCGAGCAGGGCCGGCGGGTTCTTCAGGAGATAACCTCCGCGGTCACGGAGTTTCAACGGTTCGCTGAGCGAGCGGCGGGGGCGCGGGCCTAGACGAAGGCCTGGGTCCGCCTATTGACCGTTCGCAAAACGCGCGGGAGGGAGCAGCGAGGCCCGCGCCTCCAAGAGGCGCGGGCTTTTGCTTGTCCGACCGGCCGCTCGGCACTAAGCTTCGCCCCGCGATGACCAATCTACCACTCCAGAGCAAGAAGGAACGTTATCACACCGTCTGGACCACCGCGTGGGGGCCGATGGCGGCGGCCGCTACCGACGGCGGCGTGACGCGCATCGAGCTGCCGCACTATCAGCCGGACGACTTGCGACAGATGTTCGCCTGGCAGTACCCCAACGCCGAGGAGGCCGAGGCGCCTTTCCGCACGCTCATCGAGCTGTCGCAACGGTACTTTAACGCCGAGCGGGTGGACTTTTCCGAAGTGGTCTGCGAGCTGCCGTCGCCGGAAAGCTTCACCGGCAAGGTCCTTCGCGCCTGCCGCGAGATTCCCTACGGCCGGACCCGCAGCTACAGCGACCTCGCCAAGGCGATAGAGCGCCCCGATGCGGCCCGCGCCGTCGCCACGGCCATGGGCAAGAACCCGCTTCCGCTGGTCGTGCCGTGTCACCGGGTTACCTACGCTGACGGCCGGGTGGGCGGTTTCTCCGCGGCCGGCGGCGTGGAACTCAAACAACGCATGCTCGAGCTGGAAAGCCGCAATCAGTAGTTCGGTAGGGCCGGCAGCTTGCTGCCGACGCAGATTGAGCAATCGTCCGCAACGTCGGCAAGCGACAGAAAGCGCCGCTTGTCGACCCTACTGAAAATACCCGGTAGGGTCGCGCAAGTCGCGCTGTGTGCGACTTGCCGACGCGCCCACCCAAACGTCGGCAACAAGTTGTCGACCCTACGCGCTATTTTGTGTGCTCGTTTACAAATGCGAGCGTTTCGATGATGTGCTCGTCCCAGTAGTCCCAGTTGTGCTCGCCTGGGTGTTCCTCGTAAACGTGTTCAACGCCGAGTTTCTCCAGGTGTGTGTGGAACAGGCGGTTGTGCTCTATGAGGAAGTCGTCCGTCCCGCAGTCCAGCCGCAGTGCGAGTTGGTTCTCGCCGTCGGCGAGTTGCTCGGCGAGTGAGAAGCAGTCGTACTCACCGGCGGGCAGGACCTCGGCCAGGGCGATCTTGTCGGGGCGGTCCTTCGGCGGCTCGACGGATTTGCTGACAAAGCCCACCGCGCCGGAATGCGAGCAGGCGACGGAGAAGATTCCCGGATGCCGCATCGCCAGCATCATCGCCCCGTATCCGCCCATGCTCAGCCCGGCGATGGCGCGGGCGTCGCGCGAAGCTTTAGCAGGGAAGGTCCGCTCCACGAAACCAACCACGTCGCGGACGATGTGGTCTTCGTAGGCGAGGCCTTCCGGTCGCGGGTCGTTGCAGTACCAACTGCGGTGCCCGTCGGGCATCACCACCATCAGCGGCATGTCATCGACGTATCTCTCGATACCGGTGCGGCGCAGCCAGGTGGTGTAGTCGTCGCTCAACCCGTGCAGCAGGTACAGCACCGGGAAAGGTCCTTCGCCGTCGGGCAGCAGGACGTTCATGGCCGTCTTCTTGTCGATGGATTCGCCGTAGAAATGCACCTCGCACAGTGACATACCGTCGCTCCTCAATGGGTTACGCAGCGGTGGTATGCTACGCGGGGTTTGTCGCCTGGGCAAGCTCCGGGCCGGGAGCGGAAGCGTTTGCCGGTCGCGACGGGCTTTGGTATGCTCACAACCGAACTCACTACCTCCCGGAAAAGAGGAGCGGAGATGCCACAGACACTGACCGAGAAGATAATCGAAGCCCACCTTGCGGCCGGCGAGATGAAGCCCGGCGAGGAAATCGCCATCAACATAGACCAGACCCTCACTCAGGACGCGACGGGCACGACGGCGTTTCTGCTGTTCGAGGCGATGGGCATGGACCGCGTCCGCACGGAGCTTTCAGTAAGCTACGTGGACCACAACACCGCGCAGTTCGGGCCGGAAAACCACAACGACCACCTGTACCTGCAATCCGTCGCCAGGAAGGTCGGGGCGCAGTTCTCCCGTCCGGGCAACGGCATCTGCCACCAGGTGCACCTGGAGCGGTTCGCCCGTCCGGGGCGGACACTGCTCGGCTCGGACAGCCATACCCCCACGGCCGGCGGCATGGGCATGATAGCCATCGGCGCCGGCGGGCTGGACGTGGCCGTCGCAATGGCCGGCGGGGCCTTCTACACCACCTGCCCGCGGGTCATCGGCGTGGAGCTGAAGGGCGAGCTGCCGGACTGGGTATCGGCCAAGGATATCATCCTGCGGCTGCTGAGCATACTGACGACGCGCGGCAACGTGGGGACGGTGGTGGAATATTTCGGCGAGGGCGTCAGGTCGCTGCCCGTACCCGCCCGCGCGACCTGCACCAACATGGGCGCCGAGTTGGGCGTGACCACCAGCGTTTTCCCGGCCGATGAGGTTACCGACCAGTTCCTCCACGCCCAGGGCAGGGGCGAGCAGTTCGAGGCGCTCACCGCCGACGACGACGCGACGTACGGACCCATCACCAAGCGTCTGCACGGTGAAAAGGACGCGGCCACCATCGAGAACATCCGTCGCTACTGCACCGACGTTTCGGTGGGCAAACCGGACGCCGACGGCATGGTGGAGGTGAGCTTCGGCCACGTAGTCATCGACCTTTCGGAGCTTGAGCCGCTGGCGGCCGCCCCGTCCAGCCCTGGTAACGTCGTCCGTGTCGCCGACGTCGCCGGCACGAAGGTCCGGCAGGTGCTCATCGGCTCGTGCACCAACAGCAGCTACCAGGATTTGATGACCGTCGCTTCGGTCATGAGCGAGCAGACCGTGCATCCGGACGTGGAACTGGCCATCGCGCCGGGCAGCCGGCAGGTGCTGACGATGCTGGGCAAGGAAAGTGCCCTGTCGGAGCTTGTCCGCGCCGGAGCGCGTGTGCTGGAGTCGGCATGCGGGCCTTGCATCGGTCTGGGACTGTCGCCGGCGGAGAACGTAGTGAGCTTGCGGACGTTCAACCGCAACTTCCCCGGCCGAAGCGGAACTAAGGGCGATTCGGTTTACCTTGTCAGTCCGCAGACGGCCGTCGCGGCCGCCCTTACCGGCGAGCTGACCGACCCGCGGGAGCTGACCGATAAGTGCGGTATCGAATGCCCGAGCGTGCCGGCGCCGGAGCAGTTCTTCGTGGACGACGGGATGATCGAGCAGCCCGTCGAGGAAGAGGAAGCCGCCGACGTGGAGGTTGTTCGCGGTTCGACCATCGTCAAGCCGCCCCTGGGCGACCCGCCCGCGGAGAAGCTCAACGGCAAGGTCGTCATCAAGGTCGGCGACGACATCACCACCGACCATATCATGCCGGCCGGCGCGCTGCTGAAGCTTCGCTCCAACGTGCCGCAATACGCGATGCATGTGTTCGAGCCGCTGAACGAACCGGACAAACCCACCTTCGCCGAGCGGGCGCTGGCCGCGAAGGAACAGGGCTACGAAGGCGTAATCGTCGCCGGCGAGAGCTACGGGCAGGGCAGCTCGCGCGAGCACGCGGCCCTGTGCCCGATGTACCTGGGCGTGCGCGCCGTTATCGCCAAAAGCATCGAGCGCATACACCAGGCGAACCTGGTGAACTTCGGCATACTGCCGCTGACATTCGCATCCGCCGCGGACGCCGACAAAGTGCAGCCGGACGACGAGCTGGTCATCGAGGACCTGCAGGAGGCGATAGAGTCGGCCGAGACCGTCACTGTCGCCGATCGCACACAGGGTTTCGAGTTCACCTGCCGCGTGAACCTCGCGCCCCGTCAGCGGCGCGTGCTGGCGGCCGGCGGACTGCTCAGATACACCCGCAGCGGCGGACGGTAGGGCGGGACCATGAGCTTGACACCGCAGGCAGGCAAAGTCGTCAGCGTGTTCGGCTCCAATGCCCCGACCGCCGGCGACGAGAGCTATGCAGCCGCCCGCGAGGTCGGCCGGCGCCTGGCGGAGCTGGGCTACGCAATCGCCAACGGCGGGTACGGCGGCGTGATGGAGGCATCCTCACGCGGCGCCAGCGAGGCCGGCGGCGATACCATCGGCGTGGTCTGCTCCATATGGTCCTCCACCGCGAACCGCCACACCGGCCGGACTGTTGTAACGTCCGGCTTGCTTGAGCGGCTCAACAAGCTCATCGAGCTGGGCACGGGCGGATACGTTGTCCTGCCCGGCGGGACGGGAACGCTGGTGGAGCTGGCGACGGTCTGGGAACTGATGGCCAAGGGCCTGATGCCCAGGCGACCGACAGTCTGCGTGGGTGGTTTCTGGCGCCCGGTGATAGAGCTTATGGCCGGCGCCAGGCCCGGCTGTGAGGAGCTTGTGACGGTCGCTGCGACACCGCGGGAGCTGGAGCGGCACTTCCCGCCCGTGCGGGGGAGCTTGCGGTGACCGCGGCCGACTGTACAATCGGTCCTGCCGGACCGGGACCGGAGACCAAATGCGAAACCTGAAACTCAAACTGTTGGTGTCGCTGGCGACGGGAGCGCTCGTTGCCGGTTGTGCGGCCGGGACGGACGCGGAGCGGACGCAACCCTCGGCCGAGCCGAACCAGCCCGCCGCGACCACACGCCCGCCTGAAAATCTGGAGCGCATGCTGCTGGACCGCCCGTCGGTTCCGGTGATTGTCAGCGAGGACGGACCTGTGGAGCAGGAGGAAGAACCCGACCTGCCTCCGGAGGGAACGATGGTCATCGACCAGCCGGGGCGTCTGCGGGACCGTTCGGGCGATTGGGTGCTACTGGAGTTCACCGGCGACAGGGCCGCCGGCCTGCCGGAAGTGATTCGCGTTCTGCCGTGTGAGCTGCTGGAGCGAATGGAGGAACTGGCCGATTCTCGCCAGAGGGCGCTTTTCCGGGTCTCCGGAGAGGTCACCCGCCACGAGGACCACGCCTACCTGCTGCCGCGAAAGGCCACGCTTGAGGCGCCCCCGCAACGGTCTGTCGAGCAGGTGACCACAGAGCCGACGACGCGGCCGGTGGCCACTGCTCCCGCCGAGCGGACGGCCTCGCCCGATGAGATCATCGGCAAGCTGCTGCAGGAACAGCCGGGCAAGCCCGTGCTGCCCGTCGAGACCGACACCGAGGGGCAGGGCCGCTTCGTCATCGACCGTCTCATCCGCATCGTCCCGGACGAGAGGGGCCGTTGGCATCTGGCAAGGTTCGAGTCGGACAACACGCTCTCCGACAGGCCTATGCGGCTGCTGCCGTGCCGCGCGCTGGAGCAGGCGATGGAGGTGTTTGATGAGCACGAAACCCCGCCTCCGTTCCATGTCTCCGGGGAGGTAACGCGGTACAGGGGCGATACATACCTGCTGCCGCGAAAGCTGGTTCTCAAGCGCGGCCTGGGGCGATTCTAGCTTTTCCTCATCGAAAGCTTCCGTCGGTAATCGGGTGGGTTCGCATACGTGCGGGAAATGCCTGCCCTTTGCATCGTTCCGGGAAGATTACGTCAACCGTGATGGACGTACAGTGCGATGATTTTTGCAGGCCACGGCTTCAGCCGTGGTAGGGTCAACATCGCGATAGGTTTTTGTAGGCCACGGCTTCAGCCGTGGTAGGGTCAATATCGCGATAGGTTTTTGTAGGCCACGGCTTCAGCCGTGGTTCCAGGAAGCGTCGAGAATGTGTTCATCAGGGCGTTTCAACGCCCTTCACATATGTGGCTTCAGCCGCTGACGTTAAACGAGGGCAAGCCCGTTGAAACGGGCTGCACTGACAAAACGGCCGTACCATTACCACGGCTGAAGCCGTGGCCTGATATGGATTGACAATTCAACCCCGCGCAGAG
>JBNGDC010000044.1:0-2511 GCA_049975485.1 Phycisphaerae bacterium
GTTTGGCCCGAAGGGCCGATCCGAACCCGCGGCGTCTGCGCAAGCAGACGGACCGTGGGTTCGACGCCGAAGGCGCCTCCGAAGGAGAATCCCGGCCGCCGCGCCCCGGCGGCACCGTCAGTCCCGACCCCAAACACCTTCAAAAGACCCCACATGCCGCCCGGCGTATGCCTCCACGTCCAGCTCGAATTCCGCCGTGACTGGCTGCTGGGGGAAACCGTGGACCGGCTCCAGAGCCACGACAACCTTGCCCTGGATTCGCGGACCTTCCATCTCCAGGGCGGACACATCCACCGGCTGCAATACGACCCCGGACGCACTTGCCGCGCCGCCGATAAACTCACCGTTCCGGGCCTCCAGGTAAAGGTCAACGGGCCTTATCCGCTGCTGCGGGTCGTCCAGTGTCAGGTGGTAAACGGCGTCGAGATAGCCGGGCGTCTCCCACGGCAGCGACACGGCCGTGCCGCCGAAACGCTGGGTAACCTGGTGTTCACCATCCAGTGATATCTCTACCGTACCGGCCACGTGGTTGGCCCGGACTTCGGCGTCCACCTCAAAGTCGTACCGTCCGCCATATACCGGCGACCTGGACTCTACGTCCAGCGTGAAGCCCCCCGTAAGCCGGCCTTCGCTGTAGCTCAGGTTGTGCCGGGTCAAATCCGCCACCCACGCCGGGCCGCCGGAATGACCGGCGAAATTCACGATGTCCATCTTGCGGACGCGCCCTTCGCGGTCGGTCGTCGCCGATACGAACAGCTTGCGGTGGGCCACCGAAGTTGGGCCCTGCAGCGAATGCCCCAGGGACAGGTCGAAGCGAATCATCCGGTCATCGAGCAGCAGTGGGTGTCTCTCGCCGGCGACGCGGCCCTGGAGACTGTCGCCGGGACCGAAGGCCGGTGCATCCCCGCCCGGCTCGAACGCCTTGATGGTCCTGCCCCGGGCCGGTCGGATGGTGACGCGTCGTCCGGACCGCAGGGACTCATCGGCCGAAGATTCCCTGCCGTTCAGCTCGACAACGGCGTCGTCCCGCAGCTCGACGGTCTGCTCCCGGCCGGTTCCCTCGCCGGTAAGACGGTCGGTAAGCTCGACAGTAAGCTTATTGCCGTCCACCGAAACGATTCTGCCTCGAGCCGCCTGGTCCTCGGAGCGGACAAACACCTTATGTGGGCTTTGCTCACCGCGATAGTGACCAAGCACGACATATCGCCCCCGCCGCAGCGCGATGTGCGGCGGGGCGACCTTACCGTCCAGGATGAAGCTTGCTTTCCCGCAGCGCAGCGTTATGTCCTCACGTCGGCCCATGCGGAAACGCGTTACCTCAAGCGTTGCGCCGACGTCCAGCACGCCGCCGTGTCCGGTCCCCGCCTCGGCACGGAAACCCCTCAACACGGCCGGCGCGGTCAGGGAGTTGGCGTCACCGCGCCTGCCTTCGTAATAGGGCGGCAGCCGGTCCGGATCGTACTGCGCCTCTTCGGTCCACACCGAGACCCACTGCCTGCGCGGCGGGTGGACCTGCACCCAGTTGCCGGCGGCCAGTGCGTCGGACGCCTCGGCCTTGCGCCCTTCCAGCAGGAAGGCGGTTTCCGCATCGTAGGATACGGTCACGTTTTCCGGCGGGTTGGCGTCGATATGATGCTGCTTGTGCGTCCTGTGGATTCGCAGCGTGAAACGTTCCGCGTCGGCGTCATGAGCAACCACCTCGCCCCATTGATAGTCCGGCAACGTGTACAGGTCCTGCCAGGTGCTCTCATAGACGTATCCCCACATACCCGGCCGCAGGGCCTTTGCGAAGACTGGCGCATCGGTCAGCTGGCCGTTTAGCATGCAGACGTTGCCCGCCGCCCGGACCGGTTCCGACGCGGTCTCGCCAACCTTCGTATCCCTGCCGAAGTGCCCCCGACTGACGTAGTCCAGGTACTCCGTGCGTACGGTGAAGCGGCAGAGTGCGTCGTCCGACGGATCGTCGTTGCGGTCCACCTGTACGACCGTCCCGGCATAGGCCATCGTGGCCGCAGTGACCGGCTCGACGGCCCAGAGGCAGACGATTACGGCCGGAAGCGAAATCAAAAGCGAAACGGAAAGCGGCTTTCTCGCGGCATGGGACATGTCGTAACTCCTTGCGGCCTGGGTGATCCTGGCTGCCCCGGCAGCCATCCGAAGCATGGCCGCCTGACAGAGCTGCTCCACTGGTATACAACACTTCCGACCTTGAGCGGTTTCTCCGCCCTCGGCTTTGGCCTCTACGGAACCAGAGACGGCCCCGCGTTTCGGATCCCCGATGAAATTTGCCCTTTGCGCGGAGCGGGGCTCGTGGCAAGATGGTCGCCTCACACACCGGAAGGAATCAATCATGCCGCAATCACAGGACAGTCGTTTCGCCCCCCTGCCCCGCGAGGAGGTGGTAAAGGCAATCGAGTGGAAGGCCCCCGTGCGGGTGCCGCTCATCCGCGCCAAGTGGTGGGGCGAGGGGCTGGAGGACCACTACGGCGACAAGCTCTCCGCCTTCGACAA
>JBNGDC010000044.1:2611-3852 GCA_049975485.1 Phycisphaerae bacterium
CGCCGGATCGTGGACACGTTCGACTCGGCCGACGGCGGACTGTGCATCGCCGCCGGAAACGGCATACTGCCCGGTACGCCGCTGGAGAACATCGAGGCGTTCCTCGACGAGGCGCTCGCCTACGGCACGGAGCATCGCAGGCAATTTGCCAAAGCATAGTCAGGGCTGCCTAACAGCCACAATTGCTGTGGCGGAACGAATACTCGTACGCTTGTCACATTTGCGATGAAGGCATTGGACATGCACCAGAATAGGCCCGAAGGGCCGACAGGAAATAGCCGGGGGCGTCAGCCCCTGGAAGGCGAACGCAACGACCTGATAGCCCCAAAGGGGCGACAGAAGTATTCCAAGGCCACACGATACTGTCGCCCCTTCGGGGCTGGACATCGTGGGCGGCCCGCCACCGGGGCCTTACGGCCCCGGCTACTCACTGCCGGCCCTTCGGGCCTGAGAGCAACCGGTACGGAAGAGCCGATCCCCAAGCATTGGTGTATCCCGCACAGGCATTCAACATGCCTTGTGCACACTTAAGGACATTCCCCAGATAATCCCAAAGGAGCACCCCCAAAATGGCTGACCAAAGCGAGATGAAGTTCTGGAACCCGGACCTGCCGGAGGATGAACGGATAGACGACCTGATCGGGCGACTGACGCTTGAGGAAAAGGCCGCCCAGATGGTCCACAACACGCCCGCCATCGAGCGGCTGGGCATTCCGGAGTACAACTGGTGGAGCGAGTGCCTCCACGGCGTCGCCCGCGCCGGACGCGCCACCGTCTTCCCACAGTCGCTGGGATTGGCGGCGACGTTCGACACCGACCTGATGCACCGCGTGGCGACGGCGACCTCCGACGAGGCCCGCGCCAAGCACCACCAGGCCGCCAGACAGGGCAACCGCCGGCAGAACTTCGGGCTGACCTGCTGGTCGCCGAACGTGAACATTTTCCGCGACCCGCGCTGGGGGCGCGGCCAGGAAACCTACGGCGAGGACCCCTACCTGACCGCCCGGATGGGCGTGGCGTTCTGCAAGGGGCTCCAGGGCGACGACCCGAAGTACCTCAAGACCGTCGCCACGCCCAAGCACTACGCCGTCCACAGCGGGCCTGAGCCCAAGCGGCACACCTTCGACGCCCGCGTCAACCAGCGCGACCTGCGCGAGACGTACCTGCCGGCGTTCAAGGCGTGCGTTCAGGAGGCCAAGGCGTTCTCCGTGATGGGCGCGTACAACCGCACCAACGGCGAG
>JBNGDC010000044.1:3952-20882 GCA_049975485.1 Phycisphaerae bacterium
AGGAAATCGACAAGGCGCTGAAGCGCCTCTTCCGCGCCCGCTTCCGTCTGGGCATGTTCGACCCCGAGGACCGCGTACCTTACGCGAAGATTCCCGCGGAGGTCGTGGAGTGCGACGAGCACCGCCGCCTGGCCCGCGAGGCCGCACAGAAGTCCATGGTCCTGCTTAAGAACCAGGACAACCTCCTGCCGCTGCGCAAGGACCTCCGCAAGATAGGCGTCGTGGGACCGACCGCATACAACCTGCGGATGCAGCACGCGAACTACTACGGATACTCGGCCTACATGACGACCATCCTGGAAGGCATACTCGCCAAGGCCACGCCGGGCACCGACGTGGTGTTCGAGCAGGTCTGCTCGCTGGCGGGCAAAGAGCCGGTGGATGAGCACGGCATCAAGAAGGCGGCCGAGGACGCCGACGTGGTAATCGCCGTGATGGGCTTTACCGCGGAGCTGGAAGGCGAGGAAGGGCTGGTCAACACCGAGGCCCAGAGCGAAGGCGGCGGCGACCGCACGCGTATCAACCTGCCCGGCCGGCAGGAAGAGGCGCTCAAGAAGCTCGTGGAGACCGACAAGCCAGTCGTGCTGGTGGTCACCAGCGGAAGCCCGGTGGATTTGAGCTGGGCGGCCGAGAACTGTGCGGCCATCGTCATGGCGTGGTATCCGGGCCAGGCGGGCGACGCCGTCGCGGATGTGCTGTTCGGGGACGTCAACCCCGCCGGCCGGCTGCCCATGACCTTCGTGAAGTCCATGGACCAGTTGCCGGACTTTGAGGACTACGCCATGGCCGGGCGAACCTACCGGTTCATGTCCGATGAGCCGCTGTACCGCTTCGGCTACGGGCTGAGCTACACCAGCTTCGAGTATGCCGACGTCCGCCTCAGCGGCGACAAGATTCGCCCGGGCGAGTCGGTGAGCGTCACGGTGAACGTCACCAACACCGGCCTGGTCGCCGGCGAGGAGGTAGTGCAGCTCTATGTCAGCGACGTGGAGGCGTCGGTGCCCGTGCCGCTGAGGCACCTGGAGGGGTTCCGGCGGGTGTACCTGGCGCCGGGCGAGACCAAGACGGTGGGCTTTACGCTGACGGGCGAGCAACTGTCGGCCTACGACGACGAGGGCAGGCCCTTCGTGGAGGCCGGCGAGTTCCGCATAGCCGTCGGCGGCGGACAGCCGGAGGACCCCGCGGCCGGGGCGGTAACCGCCACACTGACGGTCGTTGAATAGAAGCCGTCGGCCCTATCTTAGAAAACGGTGCCGTGCCGCCGGGATTTTTCCGGCGGCATGCTGCAACGCGGTCGCGGCAGCATGCCGCGCGCCGGGGTTGACTGGTTAACTGGTTAACTGGTTAATCAGTTGAACCGTTGAGCGGTAGGGTCGGCCCGGTACCATGTTCCTGCGAAGCAGGAGCATGCCGACCAGTAAACCCCCCGAAACAACATGCCCCTGCAAACACACGCAGGGGCATGGCACCTTCGCAGGGCCGTTGTTTCAATATGTTGTCGGGCAGATATACCCGAACTACCGACCGCCTCTGTCAGGCCACGTCTTCAGGGCTTGTTAGGCCACGGTTTCAGGGCTTGTTAGGCCACGGCTTTAGCCGTGGTGTCGGGATGACCGGTATGTCTCTGATCCAGCCCGTTTTAACGGGCTTATCTTTCCCGGGAAGGGCGTTAAAACGCCCTCAAAAATGGTCGGTTTGACCGCGAAATACCATGGCTGAAGCCATGGCCTGGAAGGCACACCGCGGCCTTGAGATGGTGCCATGTTCCTGCGAAGCAGGAGCATGCCGACCAGTAAGTAAACCCCCCGAAACAACATGCCCCTGCAAACACACGCAGGGGCATGGCACCTATAGCAAGGGTCACGCCGGCTGGGTGGGGACGACGGCCCAGAGGCCCTTAAGCCCCTCGACAATCATCTTCACCGATATGGCGCCGATGAGCAGTCCGTTCAGGCGTGCGAGTATGTTCACGTAGCGGATGAACAGCCGCTCCCGCCCGCCGGTCATGTGGTCGCGGAGTAGTTTGAAGACAATCAACGTCACCAGCGCCACCAGCACGCCCATCAGCAGGATGACCATGGACATGTACCAGTTGTGATTCTTGCCGACGATGATCGCCTGAGTGATGGTGCCGGCGCCGATCATGAACGGCAGCGCGATCGCCGAGGGCAGCTCCTCCAGAGAACCGCGGAGCACCTCCGCGCCGCGATAGCCCTTGGTGACGTAGTTGTACCCCACGATAAGGAATATCAGCCCGCCGAATATCCGCAGAGCGGTCGGCTCCACGCGAAAGACACCCTCCAGAAGCTTCTCGCCGGTCAGCGCGAACACCCAGAAAACGGCCGTCGATATCACACACGCGCCGATGACCACCCGCAGCACGGAGCGGAGGTCCAAATCCTCCATGATGCTGGATGTGTACAGGCACAGCGCGAAGGGGTTCAGTATCGCCAGAAACGGGACCAGGTCTTCGAGGACTTCGGACATGTGGCAAATCCCTGATGAACTATACCAAGCCGCGGCTACTGCTGCTGCGGCTGCGTCTCCGCCGCTTCTTCTTTCGACGGAATCAGACCCTTTTCGAGAAGAAATTCCCGCGCCACCGCACGGGCGTCGCGGCCTTTCTCGTCCACGAGGTAGTTCAGCTCCTGCATTTCCTCGGCCGATATCTGACCGCCCAGCTTGCTCAGCACGTCCCTTATCTGGGGGTACTGCTGGAGCGTTGACTGTCTGACCAGCGGGGCCGCGTCGTAGGGTGGGAAAAAGCCCTTATCGTCTTCCAGGATGGTCAGGTCATACGCGGGGATTCGCCCGTCGGTTGCGAACCCGCAGATGACGTCCACCTCGCCCTCCGCTACCGAGCGATACATCAGGCCCGGGTCGAGCTGCTTCGGGTCGGAGGGGAACTCGAAATCGTACGCCTCTTTAAGTCCCTTATAGCCGTCCGGTCGCTCCATGAACTCCGGATCGAAGCCCGCTGTCAGCTCGCCGCCGTCTCGGAGATACTCGGCCAAGTCGGAGAAAGTCTCAATTCCCAGTTCCTCGGCCTGCTTGCCGCGCATGGTGAGCGTGTAGGTATTGTTGAAGCCGAACGGTTCCAGCCACACCAGGTTGTACTGGCTGTTAAAGGCGCTCTGGACCTCGCTGTAGGCCTTCCGGGGGTCGTCGATTACGTCTCGCTTCAGGATGCTTACCAGGCCGGTTCCGGTGTATTCGGCATAGAAATCTATGTCCCCGCCTGTCAGGGCATTGAAGCACACGAACGTCCCACCAAGATTCAGTCGCCGTCCGACTGTCAGGTCGGTGTGTTCCTCGACAAGGACAGCCATCATCTCGCCGAGTACACACTGCTCGGTGAAGTTCTTACCGCCGACCTTAACGTCCGCATTCTCGGTTACGATCACCGATACCAGCATGGCGGTCGCCGCAACGACCACGATTCCGAATATCAGCCCCATTTTGCTTACGGTATTCATCGGTTGCCGCCTTCCATCACTATCGGTTATGTCTCATGCCCACGGGCGTCAGCCATATTTCCATACGGGCCAGCAGCCAGTCGAACAGTACAGCCAGAGCGGCCGCCGGAATCGTACCTGCAAGCAGCATGTTTATTTTCACCGTCTGCAGCCCCCGCATGATGATTGCGCCGGTTCCGCCTGCGCCTATCAGCCCCGCCAGCGCCGCGATGCCGATGGTCCAGACCGTTGATATCCGAATGCCGGCCATTATCACCGGAAGCGCCAGCGGCAGCTCCACGGTCGTCAGTATCTGAAAGTTCCTCATGCCCATCCCCCGCGCCACTTCGATTACCGACGGGTCCACCTGCTGAATGCCCGTAAAGGTGTTCCGCAAGATTGGCAGAAGCGCGTAGAGCGTAAGCGCCACGATGCCGGGAAAGACTCCGATGGCAGGCAGGTCTATCAGGTTCGCATCTTTCAGCGCCACAAAGATAACGACCACGAAGGCAATCAGAGCCAGCGTGGGAATCGTCTGTATCACACCGGCAGCCGCCAGTACGCCCTGGGCCAGCCGTCTGAATCGCGTCCGCGCCAGCAGCACGCCAAGAGGCAGAGCGATCGCAATGGCAATCCCCAGCGCTATCACCGTCAGGTAAATGTGCTGGTAGGTCCTGAAAAGGACCTCGCGTCCAAGCCCGTCGGAGAACCATGCATAAAGTGATGTAAGCCAATCAGACATCTTTATTCACCCGTCTGGCCGAGAACTTCGGCGATGGTGGAGACCAGCGAAGACTTCTCCAAATCGCCGATATACTGCCGCCTCTTATAGACCGGCAGCTTCTCGCGGTTGGTCTTCTTGAATGCGTCCAGCGCCTCGATGAGCGAGTTATGCGCCCGCAGGCGCACTTCCGGAACCTCGGTCGGCTGTTCGCCGGCGGGCTTTTCGCCCATCATCGTTTTCAGAGTCCGCGTCAGCAGCGAAAGCTGGAAGCGGTGTTGCCCGAGAAAGCTGTCCACGAATTCGTTGGCGGGGTTCTCCACCAACTCGGCCGGTCTGGCAAGCTGCTGCAAGCGCCCCTCGTCCATCAGGGCAACGCGGTCGCCCATCTTGACGGCCTCGAAGACGTCGTGAGTCACGAACACGATGGTCTTCTGTATCTCGCTCTCCAGCTCCAGGAATTCGTCCTGAAGCTGCTCGCGCGTGATGGGGTCCAGCGCGCCGAACGGCTCGTCCATCAGCACAATCGGCGGGTCGGCCGCCAGTGCGCGGGCCACTCCCACGCGCTGCCGCTGCCCGCCGCTGAGCTGACTGGGATAGCGGTCGCGGAAGCTCTCCGGTTCCAGCCCGACCCGGTTCAGCAAATCGTCAACGCGCTCGTCTATCCGGTCCTGCGACCAGCCCAGCAGCTTTGGGACGACGCCGATGTTCTCGGCCATCGTCATGTGCGGGAAAAGCCCGATGTGCTGAATGGCGTAGCCGATCTTCCGCCTCAGACGGATGACATCCTGCGTCATGATGTCCTTTCCGTCCACCTCGATGCGCCCGCCCGTCGGCTCGTAGAGGCGATTGATCATCTTCATGGTGGTGGTCTTGCCGCTGCCGCTGGTGCCCAGCAGAACCAGCGTTTCGCCGCGGGCGATTTCCAGCGACAGGTCACAGACCGCGTCCACGCCCCCCGGGAATGTCTTGCAGACGTTCTCGAGACGTATCATTGCGTCGTCGCTGTCATCAGGGGTCGCCATCAGCGCTTGTCCACCTCCAGAATGCCGACCAGACCGTGCCCACAGCCCATGCCCCGCTGAAGATTCGAGACCAGGTGCCGCAGGGCGTATCCGAGCTGCGGTTCAATTATATGCTCGCGGGGCAGTCCTATGCCGAGCCAGCCGATGCCTTCCACGACCATCCGCATCCGCTCCATCATCGACCGCAGCGGTTCGGGACAGTTCTCCGGTATATCCGGCGCGTCGCCGGAGAAATGTCGCTCGTGCTCATCGTAGCGATGGAGAAGCTCGTCCACGTACTGCACCAGCGTGTTCCAGCAGACCGTCAGGTGCTCCATGAAATCGTTCAGCTCGTCGAAGCCCTGCTTGGGGACGTAGTTGACCAGCAGGTCGTCGAAGTCTGTACGGATGTTCGCCTCGTGGAGCATGTTGACGGCCTGTCGGATGGGCTGGGCGTGCGGGTTGTAGTCGCCCGTGTCCATGTGACGCCCCGTAAGCACCGAACGGTCGAAGAACGTGGCCGGTCGGATGGGCACGCCGGCGCGGCGGGATGCCTCGGCGATTATCTCCTCGGCCTCGGGTCGGCTCATCAGCCGCAGCGTAAGATGCTGAAGCTCGTCTCTGCGCTTTTCCCGCTCCTGCTTGTCGTAGATATAGCTGACGACGTAGTCCATGTTCCGCAGGCGGTCGAACTCGTGCGTCCACAGCGACTGCCACTCGTACGACCACCGCCCCAGCCAGTCGCAGACGATGATGCAGTATTTGTCCGCGCGCTGGGCGATATCGGCCAGCAGCTTTACGGCCTGATCGTCGTCGTTCAGGTGCGAGCACGTGCCGTAGGAAGTGAAGTACAGGTCGTAGGGCTTCTCGTCGGCCGGCAGCGGCAGGCCGTCCCCGAAGTCGCCCTGTTCGAAGACCATCTTCGGGTTGTCGCCGTAGATGCTTCGGGCCTGCTCCATCAGGTCGGTGTTCAGCTCAATGCCCTTGTAAAGCCCCAGCACGTCGGGCGTCAGGAGGTCCACCTCGTCGTCCCGCAAGCTGGAGTCGCGATGCCGCACCCGGCTGAGAAGCTCGTAGCCGTCGGCGCTGCCGCAACCCAGGTCCAGTATCCGCAGTCGGCGCATCTCCGACTGACTGTGCTCGATGAGCTTCTGGAGGTGCGGGCGAAGGAAGATTCGCATCAGCTCGTCTTCCCAGTACAGCCGGACGTTGTCGTACTTGCCGACAAGCCCGGACTTCTTGGCGTAAAGCCCGCTCTGAACGGCCTGCGAGTAGGCCTCCATCTGTTCGTCGTTGTTAATTTCCGTCATGTGCGTGTTTCCTGGCTGCTATTCACCCAGCGCCTGCGGCAGCACGCCGGGGACTTCCTTGCGGATCTTCGCACGGGTGTCGTCGTCCAGCGGCTTGCGCGGCTGATCCAGTATCTCGTGGTACCTGCGATGGGCCGCGTGGAGGGCGTCGTGCTCGTCCTCCAGCGGGTACGAGACGTACACCTCCTGCTGCGTCGGCAGCGGAAGGTGGTACACGTAGGTCTTATGGCTGCTGTCCATCACCTCGCGAACCATCGAGAGGACCTCGTCGCGCCGGTCCGGGCCGACGTCGCCGCCGGCAAGCAGGTTCTTGACGATGCCGATGTGGGCGTCGTCCATGACCGCCTGCTCCGGGCAGAACACGTTGGTCCGCTCCAGAAGCCCGAACGCGTAGTGGATGTACTGCGCGCCGTAGCGGGGCACATTCATCAGCGTCAGCAGCTTCTCGGCGGTCGCCTGAATGCCGGGGCGGTCCACGTCGCCGACGCCGGCGGTGGAGTAGCACGGCAGCTTGTAGTAGCGGGCCATCTGGGCACAGTCGGCGTTGTAGTGCACGAACTCCGGCGCGCCGTACATGTCGTTGAGATTGTCCAGCCGCGTGCGGACGGGTACGGCTCCATACAGAACCGGAGCGCCCGGGGAGGCGAGCTGGTTGAGCGTGACGCCCGCCAGCAGCTCGGCGTTTATCTGCGCGACCATGCCGAACTCGCCGAACGGCGCGGTCGCCCCGCCCATCGGCGAGCTGGAGATGACCACCGGCGCCTTGCGGCGGGCGATGGCGATAAGCTTCTCGGCCGTGTCGTCCACCACCTGGAACGGGCTTTTGATGACGCACGTGATGAACGACAGCACCGGGTTCTCGGCGAACTCCTTCTCGCCGCCGGCGATGATCTGTCCGAGCTTCAGCACGTCGTCCAGGGCGGACATGTCCGTCAGCCCCGCCTGGACATGCTTGGTGATGTTGTCCAGCGAGGTGAGGAACTTGTTGACGTCCTTGTTGCCCTCGGTGACGTCCTTGTCCTGGATGTTTACGCAGCGGATGAAGAAATCCAGGTTCGGAAGGTTCTCGGCCAGGTGCGCGGCGTCCCGCAGCCGGGCTATGCTGCCGGGCTTACGGTCGAACTTCGCCACGCCGTCGTCGAACTGCACGTCCAGCCAGACGTTGGTTTCGGAACCGCTGCCGAAGCGGACACGCGGCTCGGTGGCGTCGAGTATGAGCCGGTTGTCCGGGTCGCGAGCGCCGAGGACGATCTTCGAAGGCGCCGACTCCAGCGCCTTGTCCACCACCTTCGGCGGCACTCGCAGACGCGCGCAGCCCTCGGCGTCCTCGACCTTCGCGCCGGCCTGTTTGAAAAGCTCCGTCGCCTCGGCGTTGTAGCAGAGCAGTCCGGGGTCTTCCAGAAGCTCGCGCGACACGCCGTCTATCAGGCGCACCTGCTCATCGTTGAGCCGTTGCTCCGGCTGTACCAGTATTCCTTCACGCTGCTTTTGAGCCATCAGGTCTCCTTTGCTTCGTAATGCTCGATTCGTAGCCCCCGTGCCTCGCCCGTCAGACGCTCCTGGCGTCCACCAGGGCGCGGATCCCGCCTTCGTTGAAAATCCTGGCGGCCTCGTCCGCGGGGCACTCGCGACGCTTCACGCGGTCCCACAGCGGTGCGAGGTACTGCTGCTCGTCCAGGCCGCGACGCTTAAGCCCCAGCTCGGCTATCTCCAGCATCCGCGAGGCGAAGTCTGCCAGCGGATGACCTTCGACTATCCCAGCCAGCGCCTCGCGACAGGCGACCTCGCGGGCGGCCTGGAGCTTCGACCAGTCGTGTGCGGAAAGCTCCTCTTCCGCCTCGTCCAGTGCGGAAACCAGCCCCAGCGACAAAGCCGGGATCACCAGCAGGTCGTCCGGCGGCTGCTGGTCGTTCGTGCGGTTCTCCACGGTCGAATACCGCGACAGCCGGGCGTTGTACCAGTAGCACGTGCTGTGGACGTCGAAGTCCTGTTCGCACGGCGAAAGCGACACCTCTTCGCCTTTGGAGTCGCTGCCGACGGCCTCGTCGTGCTGGAAGTACTCCGCGAACGAATCATAGTCCGTCAGGACCACGGGCCTGCCCTCGCGCTTCACGAAGACCGGGCGGAAGCCCGAGACGGTCTCGACGTAGTCCCCCAGATCGTCGAAGCGTTTCTCCGGCACGCCGACGCGCTCGGTCTCCGGCATCCACCATTCCCAGAGCATCTCGGCGACACACTTGTATTTCGGGTCCACCCGCCCCTTCCAGACGCTGGAATGCGCCGTCAGGGCGAGCTGCGCGCCGCTGAAGCCGTTGAGCACGTTGACGGCCCGGACGGCCTCTTCCTTCGCGACGCTGAGGTGAACGTGGCTGGCCGCGTTCACCGTAAACAGGCACATGTCGTCGCCGTCTTCCTCCGCGAGCACGCGGTTGGCGCCGAAGACCTTGTCCCAGACGCTGGTGCGGCCTTTCTTCATCACCAGGTCCTCGCTGGGCGGACTGACCGGCTGTATGCCGTAGCCCAGGAAGCGCACCCTGTGCTTCTCGCAGAACGGCTGCAGCTCCTGGCGAAGATCGCGGACGGCGTCGGCGAGCCGGTGCAAATCGGCCACGTGCGCCAACGAGAACTCCGGCTTGCAGTAGCCGGTCTCGCAACTGGCGAGCGTGTCGTTCTGCTCGCCGGGCTTACGCGCGCCGACGACCTTGCCGACCATCGTGTCGGTAACCGCCTCCCAGCCGCGGTCCTGGAGATAGTCCCACAGCGCATCGACGGTTTCCTGACTGGCGGCCGTGCCGTCGGAAGCGTTTACCAGCGGAAACTTAAGCTCCGAACCGATACGACGTTCGGAAGGGTCGCGCTCGGCGGTGTCCCTGTCGAACTGGTCGGAAAAATGCTCCGTAATCGCCTTTATGCTGTGTGTCAGAGAATTCATGGCATGTCGGGTTGCTGCTGTATCTTTTTCCTTTCGCTGTTGTTCTAGGTGAGGTCGCCCATCACGTGCCCGTCGCCGCGGATGTTGAACTTGTAGGTGGTAAGCTCCTCCAGCCCCATAGGCCCGCGGGCGTGCAGCTTGTCGGTGGAGATGCCGATTTCCGCACCCATGCCCAGCGACTCGCCGTCGCAGAACATCGTCGAGGCGTTCACCAGCACCACGCCGCTGTCCACCTCCGCGAGGAACTTCCGGGCGCGGCCTTCGCTGTCGGTAACGATGGTGTCGGTATGGTGCGACCCGTACCTGTTTATGTGCTCTATCGCCTCCGAGACGCCCTTGACCACCCGCATGGAGATCACCATGTCCAGGTATTCGGTCCGCCAGTCGTCCTCGTCGGCCGGCTCTACGCCGTCGGCAAGCTCGCGCGTCCGCTCGCAGCCGCGAACGGTAACGCCGTGGTCGGCGAACGCCTTTACGATGTCGCCGACACTGTCGGACAGCCCCTCGGCGACGAGCATGGTCTCGGCCGCGTTGCATACCTCCGGCATGAGGCACTTGGAGTCGATGGCGACTTTTATCGCCTTGCCGACGTCGGCGCCGTCGTCTGCATAGACGTGGCAGACGCCTTCGAAGTGCTTGATGACGGGGATGCGCGACTTCTCTGCGACCGAGCGGATGAGACCCTTGCCGCCGCGCGGAATGACCAGGTCCACGTATTCATCCAGCGTAAGCAGCTCGCCGATTTCCTCGTGCGAACCGCTGACGACCTGGACGGCGTGCTCCGGCAGCGACGCCTCCCGCAGCGACTCGCGCCAGAGCCGCCCCAGGACCTCGTTGCACGTCCGGGCCTCCGACCCGCCCCTCAGGATGGCCGCGTTGCCGGACTTCAGGCAGAACGCCCCGGCGTTGACCGTAACGTGCGGGCGGGCCTCATAGATCATCAGTATCACGCCCAGCGGTACGCGCACACGGCAGACCTCCAGACCGTTCGGCCTTCGGCTGGCGGCAAAGGGTTGACCGACCGGGTCCGCAAGCGCGGCTATCTTCTCCAACGAGCCGACGCGGGAGGCGATCTTCGCCTCGCCGAAGCTCAGCCGCTGGACGAGCTTCTGCTCGAGTCCGTCGGCCTCGGCGCGGCTCAGGTCCTCGGCGTTGGCCGAGAGCACCTCGTCCTTGCGCTCGGTGAGTTTCTCCGCCATCAGGCGCAGGGCGCGATTCTTCCGTTCAGTCGGCGCAAGGGCCAACTCCGCCGCACTGCGACGGGATTGCTTGGCTATGTCTTTTACATTCACGGGTAAAGTTGTTACTGGAGAGTTAAAGGTGAGTTACGTCGGTGTTCTTTACCATGATGCACATAAAACGCACGTTTTCAAGGTTTTTCTCAATGTGCCTCGACGTCTCGGGCAACGCACATATTCTATGCCGCTAATCTCTCGCCCCGCGAAGTTCGTCCCCGACGCGTCGTGCTTGCGTGCAGCTACGCCGTCGGCATATATTGCACACTGACGAACTGGCGGCACGCCGACGGCCGCAGGAGACAATTCATGCGAACGGGTCTATGCGTTCTTATCTGCTGCGGGGCGATGCTTTGCGTCTCGCAGGTCGAGCCACAGGTGCATGAAGGCATCGAGGCGATCAGTCGCCCCAGCAGGGACGTGACGCTTTCGTTTGTCCGTCCCGGAGAGATCGAGGAAATAGCCGTAGAGGAAGGCGACCGTGTCGAGCCGGGTCAGTTGCTCGTGGCGCAGGACTCCGCCGCCGAGCGGGCACGCCTGGAGGCCTTGAGGATACAGGCCGAGAACACGACCTCCATACGGGCGGCCGAGGCGCGGCTCGAGCAGAGCCGCGTGGACCTTCAGGAGCTTGCCCAGGCCGCCGAACAGGGCGCCGCCAGCAAGCTGGAAGTGGACCAGGCCCGGCTGGAGGTGACCATCGCGGAGCTGTCGGTGGAGCTGGCGAAGCTTCAGCAGAAGCAGTATCAGAGCCAGTACGAGCAGCAACGGCTGCTTATCGAACAGATGCGGCTGGAAAGCCCGGTGGACGGAACCGTCGAGAATGTGCATGTAGAGGCCGGCGAGTCGGTCGATGCGCTTGAGCAGGTGGTGCGGATAGTCAACGTGGACCCGTTGCGGATTGATGCGCCGGTCCCGCTGAAGCTGTCGGCCGGTCTGGAAGTCGGCAAAGAGGTGACTGTGCGATTCATCGACGGCGAGGAGCGGACCGGCAGGATACTCTATGTCTCGGCCGTCGCCGAGGCCGCCAGCCAGACGCGCCGCGTGAGAATCGCGGTGGACAACCCCGCCGGCCGACCCGCCGGTGAGAGAGTATTCGTTCGCGTCACGGACGGCGGCGAATAAGCATATGCAGCAGTGAACCGGTTAACTGGTTAGTTTGCTCACTGGTTGACTGGTAAACCGGTCGGGTGCTTCGCCGCGTATCGGAATGGAATAGCAGCTCAACTGTTTTACGCATACACGAACGCCAACCAGGAGAGGACCAGATGGCCAAGAACGACAACAAGTCGCCGAATGAAAACCCCCGCGACCAGCAGCCCATCGAGGAGCACGCCCGCCAGCAGGCCGGACAACAGGTGCAGGTCCGCGTGGACGAGCGGGACATGCAGAGCAGCTACACCAACGCCTTCCGCACGAACGCCACGCCGGAAGAGGTGATGATCGACTTCGGCGTCAACCTGCCCGCCCCGCAGACCCCCTCGGACGCGCCGCGGCAGACGGTCTTCCGGCTGACCAACCGGATCATCATGAACTACTACTCGGCGAAGCGGCTGGCGATTACGCTCAGCAACCTCATCCGCCAGCACGAGGAGCAGTTCGGCGAGCTGGAGCTGGACGTGGCCAAGCGGCGTAAGGACAGCATGTAGCCCGGACGAATCCGCCCATGGCGCAGCAAGGCGCATCAAACTGGCAGCACAGCCCGGACGCCGCGGAGCTTGTGGACCAGCTCAGCCGCTTCCAGGGACCCCCGCAGGAATTCCTGCGGAACCTGCTGGAAGTGCAGTGCCGGCTGGCATCGGCCGACGCCGGCGCCATCCTGGTGCCCGGCGGCAACGGACAGATGGAAGTGCCCGCCGCCTGGCCGGAACTGCCCGAGGGCTCGCCGACACCCGTGTGGCTCTCCAGGGCGTCCGAGTGCGCCTCGGAGGTCATCTCCGAGGGAAAGACCTCCGTCCGCGAGCTTCACGACGAGCAGGACCTCTACGGCCAGCCCGCCCGCCGGCGACTCGTGATGATACCCATCCGCGGCGGCTCCCGGGGCGTGCGCGGACTGGCGGCGTTCGTGCTGCCCAGTGCAGAGCCGGCGGCCGTGCAGGCCGGACGGGAGCGGTTGGAGCTGACCGTCAGTCTGCTGAGCTTGTACGAGATGCGTCTGACGCTCCAGCAGAGCCGCGCCGACCTGTCGCGACTCCGCGAGGCGACCAAGGTGCTCACCGCCGTCAACGAGCACGAGCGTTTCACGTCCGCCGCCATGGCGCTGTGCAACGAAACCGCCTCGCGCTGGCGATGCGAGCGGGTCAGCTTCGGCGTGCTCAAGGGACGGTACGTCCAGCTCAAGGCGATGAGCCACACCGAGAAATTCAGCCGTAAGATGCAGGTCGTCCAGGACATCGAGGCGGCGATGGAGGAATGCCTCGACCAGGACGTGGAAGTCCTCGCCCCGCCGCCGGCCGATGCGACCAGCGTCAGCCGTGCCGCCGAGGAACTCGCCCGCCGACACGGTCCGGAAACGGTGCTGTCGATTCCGGTCCGCACAAAGGGCGAGCCGTGGGCGGTGGCGACTTTCGAGCGGCCGCCGGACGCCCCCTTCAGCGGCGAGGAGGTGGAGACGCTGCGGCTGACGTGCGATCTGACCTCCCCCCGTCTGGCGGAGTTGCACGAGCGTGACCGCTGGTTCGGCGCCCGCGCCGCAGGCGCCGCACGTAAGCTGCCGGCGGCGCTGGTGGGACCCCGCCACACCTGGGCAAAGGTGGCGGCCGTGGGAGTGTTCGCGGTGGCGATGTTCCTGATATTCGCCAAAGGCACGTACCACGCCGACTGCTCCTTCGTGCTGGAACCGACCACGCAGCAGGTCGTAACCGCCCCGTTCGACGCGGAGCTGACCGAGGTGCTCGTAGAAACGGGCGACGAGGTCGTCGCCGGCAAGACGGTGCTGGCGCGTCTGGACACTCTGGACATCCGCCGCTCGCAGTTGCCGGACGCCCGCGCCCGCCTGTACGAGGCGACCATACAGGCCTCCAAGGCCATGGACGACGGCAGGATGGCCGAGGCACAGATGGCCCGCGCCCGCGCCGAGCAGGCCCGCGCGCAGATAGAGCTGCTGGAGAGGCGGCTGGAGCAGGCCGAGATCGTCTCGAAGGTCGGCGGAACGGTCATCGTCGGCGACCTTCAGCAACGCGTCGGCTCGCAGGTGTCCACCGGCGACGTGCTGTTCGAGGTGGCCACCGTCGAGTCGCTGCGGGCGGAGCTGGCCGTCAGTGAAGACCAGGTCTCGGACGTCCGCGTCGGCATGGAAGGCGAGCTGGCCGTAGAGGCCGCCCCCGACCGCCGCGTGCGGTTCACCGTGACGCGCGTCAGTCCCGTCGCCGAGACGGCCGAGGAGCGGCACGTATTCAAGGCCCGTGCCCGACTGCTGCAAGTAGAGCCATGGATGAGACCGGGCATGGAAGGCCTTGCCAAGGTCGAAATCGACCGCCGCAGCTACGCCTGGATATGGACGCGGAAGGTCCGCAACTGGCTGCGAATGAAGCTCTGGCTGTAACGAAGGCGCCGCCATGCCCGTGGACCGCCCGACATTCAGCGAATCCTGGTACCGCGTGGCCGAGTTGCGGCCGCGGCTGCGGTCCACCGTGCAGGTCCATCGTCAGCACTTCCGCGGACGCATGTGGCACGTGCTGCAGGACCCCGCCAGCAACCAGTTCTACCGGCTGAATCCGCCCGCCTACCGGTTCGTCGCAATGCTCGACGGACGGCGCACGGTTGCGGAGGTGTGGCGCATATGCAACGAACAGCTCGGTGACGACGCCCCCACGCAAGGCGAGGCCATCCAACTGCTGGGCCAATTGTACGTCGCCAACCTGCTGCTGGCGGAGCTGCCGCCGGACGTCGAGGGGATGTTCCGCCGCTACCGCAAACGCCGCGGGCGCGAGGTCCGCGGGTACCTGACCAACTTCCTGTTCATCCGCATCCCGCTTATCGACCCGGACCGCTTCCTCCAGCGGTGGGTGGGCGTCTTCGGCAAGGTCTTCACAAAGCCCGGTCTTGTGCTCTGGCTGGCGCTGATGGCGGTGGGTCTTTACCACGTCGCGGGCAATGCGGACGAGCTTTTCAGCCAGGCCGCGGGCATCCTGGATGTTGGCAACCTGCCGCTGCTGTACCTGGCGCTGGTGCTGGTGAAGGTGGTGCACGAATTCTCCCACTCCTTCGCCTGCAAGCAGTTCGGCCGCGCCGGCGGAACCGGCGGCGAGGTGCACGTGATGGGCGTGATGTTCCTGGTGTTCACGCCGCTGCCGTACATGGACGCGTCCAGTTCCTGGGCGTTCCGCAGCAAGTGGCACCGCGTCGTGGTGGGAGCGGCCGGCATGTTCGCGGAGCTGGCCGTGGCGGCGGTGGCGGCGATTATCTGGGCCAGGACCGGCGACGGCACGCTCAACGCCCTGTGCTACAACATGATGTTCATCGCCGGCGTCTCGTCGCTGCTGTTTAACGGCAACCCCCTGCTGCGGTACGACGCGTATTACATCCTCTCGGACCTGGTGGAGATACCCAACCTCGCCCAGCGGTCGAAGGAGTATATCTACTATCTGGTCAAGAGGTACGTCTGGCGGGTCCGCTCGGCCCATAACCCCGCCCACACGCGCGGCGAGCGGGGATGGTTCGTGTTCTACGGCGTCGCCAGCACGCTGTACCGCGTGTTCATCCTCTCGGCCATCCTGATTTTCATAGCCGGGCAGTTCCTGATGGTCGGTGCGGTTCTGGCGGTGGCGGCGTTCGTGCTGTGGGTGTGCGTGCCGTTGGGCAAGTTCGTCCACTACCTTGCCACCAGCAACGAGCTTCTGCGCATGCGCGGCTGGGCGACGGCCGTCACGGCCGGGTTCGTTATCGCCGTTCTGGCGGGCCTGGGACTGGTGCCCCTGCCGGACCACATCCGCGTGGAGGGAATCGTCGAGCCGGCGGAAATGGCCGTTATATACGCCCGAGCCGACGGATGGGTGACGGACTATCTGCCCACCGACACGTCGGCCGAGCCGCAAGGCCCGCCTCTGGTCGTCTGCGAAAACCCGGTCCTGGAGACCCGGCTGAGGGAACTGCGGCAAGAGCGTCAGCGTCTGGAGGTCCGCCGTCGCCTGGCGCTGGAGCAGGAGGGACCGGCGGCCGAGCAGATAGTGCGCGAGCAGCTTGAGGCCGTCGCGGAGGAGCTGCTGCGGGTCCGCGAGCAACTGGAGTCGTTGAGAATCAAAGCGCCGCGGGCGGGCACGTGGATAGCGCCGGATATCGACCGCGCCGAGAACAGCTATCTGCGCCGCGGCGATGCGGTGGGACTGGTGGCGCGTCTGGATGAGCTTATCATCCGCGCCCCGGCCGGGCAGGACACGGCCGCCGTGCTCATAGCCGAGGCCGACGCCGAGAACGTCGAGATCCGCCCGCGGGGGCGGCCGGATTTGCAGCTCACCGGCCGGGTGACGCGGTTCGAGCCAGCCGGTCGAAAGCGTCTGCCCTCGCCGGCGCTGGGGTACGCCTTTGGCGGGCCGATTGAGACGGCCCCTGACGACCCCCAAGGCATCAGGACGACACAACGTATGTTCGAGCTGCGGATATCGCCCCAGAGCGGCTCTGAGGGCGTCCTGAGGCCCGGCAGGCGGGTTGTGGTGCGTTTCTCGCTGCCTCCCAAGCCCCTGCTCGCCCAGGCCAAACGCGCCCTGCTGCAGCTCGCACAGAAGAGATTCGGGATCTGAAGCCGGCTGGCTGGTTGATTGGTTAACTGGTTAGCTGGTTAGCTGGTTAACTGGTTAACTGGTTGACTGGTTGACTGGCTCTGCTTCGCCCTGCGTAGCGTGCTTCGCAGAGCAGGGTTGACCGGTTGAGCCGTTGAGGCGGTGCCATGTTTCCTGCTTTCCAGGAACCCCGCTTCGCAGCCCTCAAGGCCACAAGATGCCTCTCTTAGGCCATGGCTTCAGCCATGGTATGGGCCGCGGCGCAACGGGGGTTTCCAGGGCGTTTTAACGCCCTTCCCGTCGGCGCGGTAAGCCCGTTAAAACGGGCTGGATTCGGAGATACAGGGCGTCTCTCGGCACCACGGCTAAAGCCGTGGCCTAACGAAACGCTGCAACCATGGGCTGACAAAGCATGGGGCCGTGTCCCGATACGGCAGGCGGTGCCATGTTCCTGCTTTGCAGGAACCCCGCTTCGCAGCCCTCAAGGCCACAAGATGCCTCTCTTAGAGCGCACCTACTCCATTCGTAGCGTGTATCCGCAGTGCAGGAAGCAGTGGGT
>JBNGDC010000045.1:0-19713 GCA_049975485.1 Phycisphaerae bacterium
GGCGGGTTTCGGCATCGGCGGGCGGATCGTTGATCGTCCGGCCGCGAAGATCAAGATCGTTTCGCCGCGACGCGACGAATCGCCACTCGCGGACCGCACGTTGGGATTAGGCCATGGCTTCAGCCATGGTATCAGCTGCTGAGACGGCCTGGCCGGGCATCCATGGTGAACGGACCTACGCGTCAATGGATTGCGGATTGTGGATTGTGGATTGCGGACTGCGGATCGCACCTCGCGCGTTGGTGATTAGGCCATGGCTTCAGCCATGGTATTTTGCGGTCAAACCGACCATTTTGAGGGCGTTTTAACGCCCTTCCCCCGCTCCGGATAAGCCCGTTAAAACGGGCTGGAATGAGAAATGACGCCGCCCCACGAACCACGGCTAAAGCCGTGGCCTAAGACGGCAGAAAACCGTGGCCTGACACACCCGCCCCACACACCACGGTTAAAGCCGTGGTCTGACACGGCAGAAAGCCCATGCCTGACACGGCCACCCCGCACACCTATTGGCGCGGATACTGTAGCCAGCAGGCAAAAGGCAGAAGGCAATAGGCAACAGGCGGCCGGCAGCGGGCATGGCTGGGCGGCAAATCACAATGGATATCCCCTGCATCCCCTGCATCCCTGCTCTGCTGCGACGGGCGGGCGGATTTGCCGCGCCCGGAGGTGAATCGTAGGTTGCCTGCGATGAGGGAGGACGGGCGAATGGTTTACCGCATCCGTTACAGGAAGAGCCGGGGGGCGAGCGAGGGCGAGCTGGTCGTCGAGGCCAACAGTCCCAGCGAGGCGATGGTGAAGTTCCGCCATGTTCACGCCGAGACGCAGCGCCCCGCGGAGGTCGTCACCAGTGTGGTGCCGGAAGACGCCGACGGCGACGCTCCGGCCGATGAGGACGACAACTGGTTTTGAACCACCTTACGCCGGCCGACGTCGGCTTATGAAATACCGAGGCGGGTCGGCCCATGCGGCCCGGCCCGCCTCCGGGTGGTTTTCCCGCCTTGCCCGGCGACGCGTCCGGGCTTTTTGTATGCGCTCGCAGGCCGCCAACCGCACGCCCTTGGCACTCCGAAGGTCTTGCTGATTCCTCAGAACCTCAGCAGGGATAAACGCGGGTGAACACTGATGCGGCAATGCTTCCGGGCCACAACGCGGAGCGGCGCCGGGATACCTCCGGGCCGCCGGGTGCCACACCAACCAATGGCCGGACTTGCTTTGGCACTGCTATGTACCGGGGATGATGGGGATTCCTTCAAAATCACTTCTTTTCGAAACACCTGCGTTCATCCGCGTTTATCCCTGCCGGAACGAGTGTCACGGTAGCTGCATTCCCGGCGGGTTCTACTTCGCGTCGTGCTTCGGATTCACTTCGCGTTTTGGATTTCGTGCTTCGGGTCTACTTCGGTTTTCGAGTTTCGTGCTTCGGATTTCCCCGCAGTGCCTGAATCGCTTATCATCGCCGTATGAGCGGAGGCGACACAAAAGTAGCCGTCGTTTCGCTGGGCTGCCCGAAGAACCTCGTTGACAGCGAGGTCATGCTTGCCCGCCTCGCCGAGGCCGGGTGCATAGTCGGCGCGCCGATGGACGACGCGGACGTGATTCTTATCAACACGTGCGCCTTTCTGGAGGCCGCCCGCGCCGAGTCGCTGGAGGTCATAGCCGAGGCGCTGGAGCACAAGCGCGCCGGCCGGGCCGGACGCGTGGTGGTGGCCGGCTGCTTCCCCAGCCGCGACGGCGAAAACCTGTTCTCCCTCGCCGAGGGCGTGGACGCCATAGTGGGCGTCAACGACCGCGAGCGGATAGTGGCCGCCGTCACCGGCCGTGGGCGCTACTCGGCCGTCGCGTCCGCGCCGCAGAGGGGAGCCACCGACAGCGGGCGTTTCCGGCTCACTCCCCGCCACACGGCCTGGCTGCGGATAGCGGAGGGCTGCTCGCAGCACTGCACGTTCTGCACGATACCCGCGATACGCGGACCTTTCCGCTCCAAGCCGCCCGACGTTGTGCTCCACGAGGCCCGCGAGCTGGTCTCCGACGGCGCGGTGGAGCTGAACGTCATCGCCCAGGAGACCACCGGGTACGGCCGCGACCTGGATGAATCGACGGACCTGGCGAGACTCCTGCGCCGGCTGGACGAGGAGTCCGGCGCAAGCTGGATACGGCTGCTCTACACGTACCCGCGGCGTTTCACCGACGAGCTGATAGATGCGATGGCGGACTGCCCCCACGTGGTCAAATACGTGGACATTCCGCTGCAACATGTCTCGGATAGTGTGCTGAAGCGCATGGGCCGGCGCGTCGGAAAGCGGGACATCGAGACGCTGCTGGGCAAGCTGCGGCGGCGGGTGGACGGCATTGCCATCCGCACGACGTTCATCGTGGGCTTCCCCGGCGAGACGGAGGCGGATTTCCGCGAGCTGCTGGATTTCGTCCGCGAGCAGCGATTCGAGGCGATGGGCGTATTCGAGTTCTCGCCGGAGCCGGGCACGCCGGCCGCCGACATGCCGGACACCCCGCCGGCGGAGGTGGCGGGCGAACGGTCCGGGGAGCTTATGCTCGCCCAGCAGGAAATCGCCTTCGACGCCAACCGCGGCCGGGTCGGACAGACTTTGGAAGTGCTGGTTGACGGTATGGACGAGTCGGGCTGCTGCGTGGGGCGACATGCCCAACAGGCGCCGGAAATCGACAGCCGGTGCATCCTCACCAAACCTCAACCGGCCGGCGCTTTCGTCCGCTGCGTCGTGGAAGATTTCGACGGCTACGATATAATCTGTCGTCCGCCCGAATAGTTACCGGCGGGCCCAGTAATCCAGGCCAATCGTGTTAATGACTTACGGCGAAATTGCGCAGTTGCTTGGGGCGGCTCGTGCAGCAGCGCCCGACCAGGGGTCCGAAGTCCCGAAGGGATGCCCAGCACCCGACGGACCGTCAGTTAGCAGCCGGAGCCGCACGGCCCCGGAACGATGGTACACACAACCTCTCAAGACCCAATGCGGCAACATGGACTTTCCGCAGACGCGCAGCACTGTCGCCCCTTCGGGGCTGGAGAACCTCCGTATCCGCTTTCCGGGGGCTCACGCCCCCGGCTATTTCCTGTCGGCCCTCCGGGCCTGTCTGAATGCGCATTCGATGCCTTTGCTGAAAGCTCCGGCAGTTGTGCGAATTGCCGGACACTGCCGAATAGTTACAGCGTCCACAGGCGAGCGTCTATGAACTGGAAACTTCCGAACCAACTTACCGTAGGACGGATCGTCCTGGCAGTCGCGTTTTTCGTGCTGGTGGGGCTTTACGAAGTCGGCTCCTCCGCCGGCGGCGTGCTGCTGAACGTGGCGTTCTGGCTGTATATCGCCGCCGGAATCACCGACGTACTCGACGGGTACTTCGCCCGGAAGATGAACGTCACCAGCGCGTTCGGCCGCATTACCGACCCGTTCGTTGACAAGGTGCTGGTGGTCGGGGCGTTTGTGATGCTCACCGGCGCCAACTACCGCATGACCGGCGCGGTCTCGAGCTTCGAGCAGAACCTGCCCCACTGGCTGACCGGCGGGATGGCCTCGGGCGTGCAGGCGTGGATGGTGGTGGCCATACTGGGCCGGGAGTTCATAGTCTCGGCCGTCCGTGGATACAGCGAGTCCTGCGGCGTGAAGTTTCCTGCCACGCCGGCCGGCAAGATAAAGATGTTCATCCAGTCGGTCGCCATCTGCACGGTTCTCTACCAGGTAGCCAACCTGCCCACGACCCAGTGGGCGGTCGTAACCAAGCTGGTGGTGGTCTGGCTGGCGGTGATTGTGACGGTCCTCAGCGGGCTGGCATACATCGGGCGGGCGCGAAAGCTGCTCATCGGCAATGAAGGCGATTAACAAGCTCATCATCACCAGCGGTGGCACCGGCTACCTGCCGGTCGCGCCGGGCACCTGGGCGTCGGCCGCACTGTGCGGCGTGTACCTCCTGGTCGGATGGTGTGTCCCGGACCGGTCGTGGGTCACGTCGGCGGTCATGGCGGCCGTTGCGGTGCTGGCGACGCTCGGCTGCATATTGCTGGGCCCGCAGACCGAGACCGCCTTCGGACGCAAGGACCCCTCCCACTGCACGCTGGACGAATGGGCCGGTCAGGCCCTGACGCTGGTGATGCTTCCGACCGGCGGAGCGCACGGGCGGCTTATAGCGGCCGGTGCGGGGTTCGTCGCGTTCCGGGCGTTTGACATCGTCAAACCGCCGCCGGCGCGGCAACTGGAAAAACTCCCCCACGGCTGGGGCGTGGCGGCGGACGACCTGATCGCCGGCCTGTACGCCAACATACTCGCGCAGCTCTTCCTGCGGCTGGTGATGAAGTTCTGAAGGCCTCGGATGCCTGGCTCAACCCGGGCCAGAGAACACGAATTACACTGATTAAGACGAATTGCACGAATGAAAAGCGGGCAGCACCGGGACTTCATCTCATTCGTGCTATTCGTGTTTTCCGACGTCCTGGGCCGGTGCGACGCTTGCGAGCGGCGTCTGCTCGCCGACGAACAGCTCCGAGAGCAGCCCGCCGACAGTCGCCAGGAGTGCGAACAGGAAGGCGCCCCAGCCGGCGGCCTCGGCCATGTCCACGGCGATCTGCGCGGTCGTCAGGGCCTCTCCGCCCGGCGGAAATACCAGGTGCAGCATGGTGCGGTTGAAGACGCCGTAAACCAGCCCCAGCGCCGCCCCGGTCAGAACGGCCATGACCATGCGGGCGCCGGTGGTCGCGCCGCCGGCCAGCCGAACAACCAGTATCCCCACCAGAAACGGCATCCAGACGACAGCCCACCACACCTGCTTCAGCGAAGGTATTCCCCCGCCCCATCTCTGGAACGCAAGGTCCACCGCGGCCAGAGCGCCGGCCGCCATCAGCGCCACCGGCAGCACATGCCACGCGCGGGCGGGCATGCTCTTCCGCCGCTCGGCCCGGAGGCGCATCCGCCGACGAATCGTCAGGGGCAGGTTGTAGAAGAGGTCGAATACGGCGTGTTCCAGCAAACCGCCCCGCTCGCCGAACACCGGAACCACGTGCACAGCGCCGGTCGCCCAGTGACCGGCCATGAACCGCGCCAGCGCGGGATAGCGGTAGGTCATCTGGATGGGGAAACCCAGGTAGCCGACGTACTTGAAGAAGCTCAGGAACACCGCGATGTTGTAGTCGCGGAAGTTCCGTTCGCGGATTACCAGGTACACCACGTACAGCCCCCGCACCAGCGAGCCGGGCGAGATGGGCACCACCTGGAACGCTACCAGCGTCCCTCCGGCGACCGCCAGCGCCTCCTGAATCGTCAGCTCCGGGCGAAGGTAGATGATCACGGCGGCCACTATCAGAGCCACCACCTGAGTCACCGGCAGCGTGCAGACGTGCACCGCCAGCGACTTGAGGTACTTCTGTATGAACGGCTCCTTGATGCGCGCCTCGATGCGGTCGGCGTCTTCATCGGAGAGCATGCCGTTCTTTCGGCCGTCACGCAGCATCTGCCGCAGCCACTGCTCGCGGGCGTCCGCGTTGAAGTACAACCGCACGGGGCGAACGAATATCTGCCGCGCGACATGCCCAACGTAGCTCCAGTCCGTCAGCAGCCGGTGGAGTTTCGACGGCAGGACCGAAAGTACGGCGTGGGCCGTGAAGCGCAACGGGCTGTTCAGCAAGCGCTGGGCCTTTGCCTCGCCCACGCGCCCGTCGCGGTGCCAGGATGAGATTTTCTCGGCCATCCGCCCGCGCAAGGCCCGGCGGAAGTAACCAAGACTCGTCAGTATTCGCAGGTAGTGCCGCCTGTAATCGCCACGGCCCCAGATGCGTCTGATAAACCCCGCCATCGGCGGCAGGACCAATCCCAGCCCGGCCGCAACTGCCCAGACGCCCCCACTGAGCCATCCGCCCGCCCAGGCGGCGACCAGCAGAGCGACGGCCGCCACCGGCGCGATCGGCCGGAGCCAGCAAAGCATCGCAAACAGGCAACTCAGCAGCCAACTGCCCCGCAGCCGGTTCGTGCAGGCGTCGTCGGCGACGTTGCGGGTATTCCAGCCGGTAATCGCGCCCTGCCGTATTCGCGACCACAGCTTCGGCCGGACAAGCAGCCGGACGTGATGGTGTGTGATGTCCGGCAGCGACTCGCGATAGGCGCGGTCGGTTCGCTTCAGCTCCTCCAGAGCGTCGGACATGTCCGCGAAGGCGTTGGCGTGCTCAGCCACGAAACGCTCGAGCTTGTGCATCTGTCCGCGGTCGAACTGCACCAGCGAACCCCGGCCGATGCCCTGGACGATGAGCTTCACGTCGGCGGGGCTCATCGGCAAGAACGGCAGCAGCGTAAGACCGGCGCGGAAGTCCACGGCCGTCGGAAGCGCCGAGGGGTCGTGCTCGGTCTCGGTCCGCTTCATGACGTTGGGCTGGCTCTTGCAGGTCCACCACTCGTACTGCCGGGCCAGCTCGGGTGCGCCCATCTCGTGCATCAGCTTCACCAGGCGGTACATGAACGCCTTCTTGGCGCGGTACTCCGGCGAGCCGAGGCCGGTATCGTCTTCGCCCACCTTCCAGCGCATCCTCGCCAGCAGGCGGTCGTCCACCTCGAACCGCCAGGGCCGACCCTCGACCCACTCGCGCAACTCGCCGCACCCGCCGATGTGGCGGTCCACGAGCGTCGCGTAGATGTCCGAGACGCAGCTTTCATCGCCGAAGCGCACTTTGGCGGCGCGACGGACGAACTTCTGCCAGAGTGCCCCGGCGCGGGCGGCGTCCGGATGCACTTGCTGGCGAAACGCGCCCTGAAAGCCGACGGCGTAGAGAATGTCGCGGAAACGCCGCGCAAAGCTCGAGGGGGGAACCAGAATCTTCAGCCCGCAGACCCGGCCTGTCTCCAAACCCGGTATTGCGCCTTCGGGCGATATCTTCAGCGGACGGACGCGATAGACCTGTCCGGCGTATCCGCCGCCGACGAATTTCTCGACGCGCAGGCGCACTTTTGCCGAATTGGCCGGCAGGAGCCCCCGAACTTCGTAGGTAAGCTTGTCGCCCGGCTCGTAGGGGCTGGGGCGCATCGCCCGCTCCAGCCGCGCATCGCGAAAGGCGGACTCGAGCATGCGGCAGGTTTCCGGGCTGTGATGCGTGCCCATCTGCTCCTCAAACATGGTGATGACAACGGCCGATCCCGCAGCTTGCACTAAGCTTTATCGGCATAAAGACGGTGATAGTACGGCCTTGCCTTCCTACATGCCAACACGAGCGCAGGTTCTTGGGAATTCGAGCTTTCACGGCCGGAACGGCTGTTACAGACCCACAGCCCGGCGGCAGGCGTCCGCAACGGCCCGGCCGAGAAGGCGGTAGCCGGCGTCGGTCATGTGCACGCCGTCGGGCCCGACGCAGCTCTCCACGCCCTCGCTTACCACGACCGCGTGCAGGTCGTCTATTCCGGCACCGGCCTGTGACATGACGTCCTTCGCCACGTTGTTGTAGGCCGTAACGTCCTGCTGGTAGCGGTCGAAGTCCGCCCCGCGGGCCGCATGCCGGCTGTCGATTACGGGCGTGGTCGTCGCCCAGACGACACTTCGACCGGCCGATGTGAGCATGTCGGCAATAGCCCGAAGATTCTCGCGGTACTTTTCGATGGGAACCTGGTAGTCCCCGCCGGGCCGGCTGCGCTTGATATCGTGCAGCCCGCAGTTCACGTGCACCAGTCCCGCGTCCTGGAACGTCTCCAGCCACTCGCCAAGGTGCGCCAGCACGTTGGACGAATCCCCACCGTTGCCGTCATGGCGGACCAGATCCAGCACGTCGGCGGCCGCCGCGGCCGCATGAGGCGTATAGCCCATCGAGATCGAGTCGCCGACTATCAACACCTTGGGTCTTTGCGGCATGTGAATCTCCTTCTCACAATCGGCCGGGTGGCTGCGGCGGCCGTCGGGGGTTGATGCATACGTCACCATGGCGCATGGGTCAAGCCCGCCGGGCGTCAAATGCCCTGCGCGCCCTTGGCCCGGGGCGTTATAATGCACACAGGTCGGATGCGCGGAAGGCCGCTCGTCCCCTCGCGGGGCGGGAGGAAAGTCCGAGCACACCCGGACCCCGGTGGTGGGTAACGCCCACCGTTCCGGCCGCCTTCGGGCGAGCCGGAATCGGGCCAGTGCCACAGAAAGCAAACCGCCCCGAGCTTGTCGAGGGGCAAGGGTGAAAAGGTGCGGTAAGAGCGCACCGCGGCGGCCGCGAGGTCGCCGGCACGGCAAACCCCACCGGGTGCAAGGCCAAGCAGCGGCTACGGAACGGTCCGGGACCACAGCCGCGGGTAGGCCGCTTCCCGACACGGTCGGGAGAGCCCGTCGGTAACGGCGGGTCCAGATAAATGGCCTTCACTGTCGCCGCGTTGCGGCCCGATGCGGCGACGGCACAGAACTCGGCTTACAGCGCATCCGGCCGGGCCGAATGCTTCATCGGCGGCTGCGGCGGCTTGACCCGTCGCGGCCGCATGTTACACTACGCATTCGGACCCGGCTCCCGACCGGTCCGAAGAAGGACAAGCAGATACGGGGCGTAGCTCAGCTTGGTTTAGAGCGCTTCGTTCGGGACGAAGAGGTCGCTGGTTCGAATCCAGTCGCCCCGATGTGCGAAAAGCCGGTCCGCAGGGATCGGCTTTTTGTGCATCCAGAGGAGGTTGGTCTCGAACCAGCGACCGTGGATCCCGACGAAGTCGGGAGACACAGGTCGCGACGTTCGACGACGGAGCCGGGAGCGAGCGCAGCGAGTCGAACGGCGGAGGCGCCCGCAAGCCCTGAGCTTGCCGAAGGGCGAAGCGGAATCCAGTCGCCCCGAGTCGGCCGCAGGCCGACTAGAGCAGGAGAAAGGAGAAAGCAGAGAGTAGAGAAGAGGCTGACGCCTAGATGAGCGAACCGACGCTCACGAACGTCAAGACCTCTCCTGCGGTCTACTTTCTCCTTTCTACTTTCTGGGCAGAGGGATAGATTCTCGCCATGGCCTTTGCCTTCGAGAAGCTCCAAGTCTATCAGAAGGCCGTCGCATTCGCCGATGTTTCGTAATGGGCAAGCGATTGGGAGAAGCTTCCTCTCCCATCCGTTATCTGCCTCTCTCCCCGCAGCGGGCGCACTGGCCCGGTTGCTAGCTGAGCGCAAGCGCCTAGCGGCTCGGGGGCCGCGTTTTCCGTTATCCTCTCCATATGCAGCCGTGCCGAACCTGTCGCACCGGAATCCAGCGTCACGGCCCTGCGAGGGACCTGAAGTTTCGATTGCCGCTTGCGGCCGGGAGGGCTAGCATCTGGGCTGAGGTGAACAACTCGAACCTGGTCCAACCAAGCGGTTGTCCCGGTTCAGAACTGCGACATCTTCAGCCCAAGGAGACATCGCACCTGTCGGAATCCGGACAGGGAGTCCGTCGCTGAGTTCCGGTCGGTGGCCGTCGCTGCCCCTGACCAATATGATAGCTGGTCGACCCGCGGGTAGTCTTCATCACCCCGACCACCCGCCCAGGTGCGAACGAGATTGACCAGGGCTTGGGGGACACCGTCGCCCGGCCGGCCGATTCGAGAAAGAATGGACAAGCCATGGCGGGCAAGCGACTAAGCCGATACGGGTTCTTCTGGACAGCGACGTTGTTGCTGGCACTTGTTGCCGGTGGGGCATGCCACCTGCTGGCGCGCAGGCAACTGGTCGATATCGAATTGGCCTACACTCTGGGCGGGGAAGGATTCCAGACCCAGTACAGGTACGAGTACGACGACGGCGACCTCAAGGAAGTATTGTCATTTGAGAGCATTCCACCGCTGATTCTTCAGAACATGCGGTCGCCCTGGCCCCTGCCCGCCGAGCCGGCGGACGAGCCGGTGGATCTGTCCGATCCGAATCTCTCGGCGGAGACGATCATGGGCCTTGCGCTGGCCGGGCCCCCGGAATGGGGCCGGCAAATGGAGTCAGCGGAAGACCTCGAAGATCCAGTGCGAGCGTACGCCCGTTGGCTGCGGCGCGTCAGCGACGAGGCCCTTCGGCGAACCGAGAGCGTAGAACAGAAGCGCAGGTTCCAGCTACTGGTGGTCCAGCAACAGATCTGCATCCAAGGGATTCTGAACACGGCAAACTTCTTGTCCCCAGACGCCGACGAGGACTCAGCCCCGCCGGAACAGCCGAGTCTTGAATCGCTTTACCGGCAGGCCGCGGGCTTGGATCCGAGCAACGCGATGTGGTTGTATGCACAGGCGGCGCAGCGACTGGAGTCGAGAATCGAGTACGATCCTCCAGAGAATTCGTGGGATACTGAATCAGGCGACGGCAATGCCGCGACCGCATCGACGCGCCCGGCCGAAGAAGAGCAGGGCCGCGATGCACTGGATTACAGGTTCATCGGCGGGGCGGACCTGGAAAGTTCGGCCGAGATGGTCCGGCCGTTGCTAGAGCGGGCGGAAGTCCTGCCGATACGAAGCAGCGAGTCGTACCTTGACCTCTATGAACAAGCGGCCCAGGTTCGGGGAAGCGTACACATGACCAGGTGGAGCTTCGGCCAGGGGATGACCACCTACACAGACCTTCGTAGCCTCGCTCGCCGCTTGTGCTTTCTGGGCGACCTTTATTTGCGTCGCGGTGATCATGCGGCCGCACTAGGTATGTACCGGCATGCATACCAGATCGGCCGAAAGCTCATTGAGGATGACCCAACCGAGTCCGATGCCCTTGTGGGGATGGCGATCGACGCGCTGGCCACCGCGCATCTCCACGACTACTGGAATCAGCAGAGCGCCACGCAGAGGGCGGCCCAACTCGCCAGGCGAGAGCAGGTATCCGAAGCGATCCTCACCCAATTCAGCTCCTGGTACGGTTCGCGAGGTCCCGACCCTGCCGGGTTCGCTGACCGGGAGTTCGTGGCTTGGCTGCGTCGGACGGGCCTGGCATGGTGGTTGAGTGTTACGGGATTGCTGGCCCTGGCGCATTCCGCCTGGCTGGGTGTGCTACACCTTCTCGGCCGACGATGGCGGTGGCTCACCAACTCTGCCGCTTGCGGAGACGCCGGACCTTACGCTCCGCAACTTGTGCGGGTGCTGGGCTGGGGTCTGGCGGCCTGCGGTATAGCCGTATTGACGGCCGTCGTCTGCTGTTGGGCTGTGCCTACAACGCCGTTACACCCGTCCGGGCTGGCCGCCATGGTGGTCTGGCTGGCGCTGTTGGCCTTGCTGGGTCCGGCGTGGCTAACGTGGCTGGCCGGCCGACTGACCCTCGGACACGGGCGCAAGTTGACGGGTGGCGCGCTGGCCGTCGCGACAGCGGCCAGCATTACCGGCGCGGGCTTTGCGCTGCCTTACCCGAAAGTCGGCCTCATATGGTCGCTGCTTGTAGCGGGTGTGCTGCTGCTGGTCTTGTTTGGGTGGGCGGTGTGGGTAGCGGTGGGCTGGGTGCGTCGCCGCGATCGCAATACGCTCGTCGAACGGGCAAAGTGCACGGGCGTGTCGGGCGTGCTCAGCGGCTTGGCGGCGTTGGTGTTTCTCTCGGCTGCGGTGGTCGGTCTGCTGGCGGCCTCGAACGCCCAAGAGCAGTACTTCCAGGCGGTTGGCGAAGCAAGGCCTCACTGGCAACGTTACGTGCTGACCGCCCCGCTGGTTCAACAACTGCCACCGTTACAACCCGCGATATTCCAATCCGGCATCCCGAGCAGTCAGCCAGGCCAGGCCGCCGGCGGGGTACAAACGGCCACCCCGTGCTGGATAAGGCCTTTCACTACAGGAGCGATTTTCGTTCGCTCTGCGAGCTACGGAGGGTCGCCCCGCCCTTCGCCCGAACCACAGCGGCAAAGGAGGCAGTATGCCCGTACGACCAGCCAACCCGTTGATTTCCGAGCCGGGCATGTCGGACCCGCACGCCCTGGTGCTGGGTGACGTGTGCTATCTCTACACCGGCCATGACGTCGGCTTCGGCATCGACGACTGGGTCATGCCGGACTGGCGGATATTCCGCTCCGACGACCTGCAAACCTGGACGCATGTCGGGACCATCAGCCCGGCCGACAATTACATGGGCGCGGGAAACACCGGCTGCTGGGGCGGCGACATCGTCCGCCGGCACGGGAAGTACTACTGGTACTTCTCCAACCGCAACAAAGAGACCGGCGTTATGGTCGCGTCCGAGCCGCAAGGGCCTTTCGTGGACGCCCTCGGCGGTCCGCTGGTGGACTCGTTCGACCCGAGCATCTTCACCGAAGACGACGGTACGTGCTACATCATCTACGGCCACGGTGAATACAAGATAGCACGCCTCAAGGAGTCGATGGTCGAACTGGACGAAAAGCCGCGGACCATCTCCATTGATCGCAAGGGCGTGTTCCCGAAGATGGACAAGAACTCGCTGCACAAGCACAACGGCATCTACTATCTCAGTTGTTCGGGCTACTACGCCGTGTCGCGGAACCTTTACGGCCCGTACGAGTACCGCGGGCTGGTCGGTCGGGGCTGGCAACTGGACTCCATCTATGGCCACGGCGACTTCTTCGTCTGGAGGGGCGACTGGTACCACGTATGGTGCCGATACCGCGACCGCGGCCGCGACCGCATCCGGGACTGCTTCATGGCGCCGGTGGTTTACGGCGATGACGGCTCCATGCGCGACGACCTGACCGCTCTGGAAGGTTGACGGACCGCACCCCCTCTCCTGACCGACCCGGCCCGCCTTCTGCCTCTCAGCAAAGCATTCAGGCGGTTCGGGCGCGGCAAAACGCGATTTCCTCCTGCCTTCTCAGCAAAGACCTCTTCGAGCGGGCATAGAATGCCTCAGACATCATCCGGCGAACAAGGCCGGCCATGTCCACATGAACAGTCCCGGCTAAAGCGCTCTTTGCGGTGCCGCGGGGCACCGTTGCAGGTTTTCTATCAAAGGAGGTTCTGAGATGAGTACGCTGGTAAAGGTTGCAGCGATGTTTCTGGTGGTGGCCGTAACCGCCGGCACCGCGGTATTCGCCGACGAGGGCAGCATGGGAGCGGTCAAGACCGGTCTGTACGCCCGTGAAGGCGGAGAAGGCCCCGCCGACCCCGGCAGCGGTGACTGGGTCGGATTCGCCGTCCTGGTTGCCGACAGTGACGGAATGCTCTGGGCCAACGTGGTGGTCAAGGGCATGGAGGAAGGCACGTACGACGTGTACGTGAAGACCTCGGGGCCCTACTCCGGTCAATTGCTGGGACAGGTTCACGTCAACAGGCAAGGCAAAGGCCAGGTTCAGGTTAGCACGTATGTCGGTCTGGCCGAGATGAAGGGCGACACGGTCCCCGTTCAGGTGGTTGTCAAGGCCGGCGGCGGTTCGGAGCTTGTAGGCGCAGCGACGGCCACCGAAGATGTGCCACTGAAGCTCCCGTATGAAGACGACATGTAACAGCAAGCTCCGACCAACGCGTCAGTGAGCTTGACTGGCGGAGTCAGACCACCGGACGCGGGTGTCTCGCGTGCATCGTAAAACGCTGCACGAAAGCACGACCCGCGTTCGGTGGTGCACTATTTGCGTTGCTCTCATCTTTTAACGCCGGTCCGACAAGCATGCGGCTTTGAAGACACCGGCGGCATGGCTCCCGGTCGGCCGCTCGCACCGCCGCCTAATCCGGCTGCAACACCAGACGCACGCGCCGGAAGGTGCCGTGTTCGCCGAAGCCGAAATCCACCATCACGTCCCATCGCTCGCCCGTCGGCGTGTGACCGCGAGAGCCGCAAGAATGCAGACGCCGGTGACAGTCCGACCACTCGGTGTGGATGGATGGAACATGATGTCAGCCCTTTCGGAAATCTCCCTTTGACTCGACCGACAACCCTCACCGGCCGAGCCGCGAAAGCTTACACATGCGTGTCCCGCAATGACAGCCAGCCGTCTATTCGGGAAGGGATCAAAAGGGTGGAAGTCTTTCCATAATTCGCCCGACCGAAACATTTTCGGCTTGGCGGATTTGAGCCGGTCGGATATAATTTGTGAGTTGGATGGGCGGCGGAAGCTCGGCTCGCTCTGCCCCTCTGTGTCCGCCTGCTCTCCAGGTATCATTTCCGCTCACTGTGCCCGTTTTGTGCAGCGCCCGACCGTTATCGGAAGCCGGCCGTGCGCGTTTCGGGCGCCCGACGGCGAAGGGGCGGCGCCCCCCCGCCGTAAAGGAGGAGCATCATGAACCGCTACTCTCTGTTGGCGGCCGTTGCAGCCGCTTACCTGCTGCCGTTCCAGGCATATGCCACAGACCCCGGACAGGTGTACTACGCCAACTTCGACGGCGTCGGCGGCGCGTGGACCACGTACCCGTTGCTGAGCTCCAGCCCCAATTCCTGGAGGCACGGCTGGCCTGCAATCGGGCCTTCCCGACCGTACCCGGAAGTGAACTGCTGGGCCACCGCCAAGACCTTCAGCAGCGGCATGATCAGCGGCGGCTATTACTCCCACGAGTACAGTGCCGTGATGTCCCCGGCGATCAACCTTTCCGGCAGCGGTTCCGGCTGGGCCGTCCAGATCAACTGGGACGACTATCTCAACGTCCCGAGCGGCTACGCCGGGATCGAAGTCAGCAACAACAACGGCCTGACATGGAAGGAAATGTACGAGGCCACCGGCAACCACACGGTCACTGGCTCCTGGCGGAACGGCGTGATGTCGAGAACGCTGAGTCCGGACTTCTGCACCTCCGGCTTCCGCATCCGGTTCCGCATTGACAGCTACAGTGGATCGTACAACGACTGGCAGGCATTCATGTTCGACAACGTGGCCGTCAGTCTGATTACGCCGACCGGTAGCTACCACGTACCAGATGCTTACCTGTACGACGACGAATGGATCGACTACGCCGGACCGCAGGCCACGGATGTCAACCTGGTCGCGAAAACCTACGACGACAACCTCGTGAGTCTCATGATCCCCGCCGGCACCACGGGACAGTACACCGACGGGTCTCCGCTGGATGGCGGCTTCTACGGGCCCAGCTACGATGACGGCTATCCCTCCGACTATGGCATCCCCAACCCGGACGACGTTGTCGATCTTGTGGCCTATGCCGTCGGCGACGACTACTATCCCATTGAGTTTGACAATCCCGTGCGGCTGCAGTTCAACGGGCAGGCGGGCAAACAGGTCGGCTGGTTCGACGACGATCTGTTCCACCCAATTGAGACGATGCTTGCAGACGACGACGGTTCGCTGCTGGCGACGCTCGGAGTGGACGCCGGCTATCTGAACGTCGGCGACGACCTGGTCGTGTGGACCGACCACCTGTGCTACTTCGTCATGTACGTCCCGGAGCCGACCTCGTGTGTAATCCTGTCCCTGGGCTCACTGGCGCTGCTTCGGAGCTACGGGCGGAGGCGACAGCCCGGCCGGGTCAAACGTACGGCGTGATACGTCGTTTCTGGTGACGGTTACGTTCCGGTGGCGGCAAAGTGAAACACCACCGCGAGCACCACCGCTGCCGCAAGTGCCAGACCGCCGGCGAGGCACAGGCCGCCAACCAGCGGTCGGCGCCGGTGGCGGAGAGAGTTCAGGAGCTGGGGATTATGCCGCCCCAGCATCCCCACGCACCTGCATGCGCCTACCAGTATGGGAACCACGACGGCCGAGGTAAGCATCGCCCCGGCGGTGAGGATGAGCACAGTCGCGACGTGTTCCCAGGGACCGGCCAAACCGTCGGCTCGCCCGGCCGCGATGGCATGGAACGAACCCATCACCACCACACCCACCACTGCCGACAGCACTGCGCAGGGAAGCAGTATCAGCCAGAACAGCCCGAGGTCGTCGGCACATCGCCCGGCCGCCCGGACCGCCCAGGGCAAGTCGTAGGCCCGGCGACCTCTGCCGCAGGCCTGCGCGATAAGGCCTATCGGAAGCAGGGGAAGCGTGACGACCGGCAGGACGTACACGGCCAGCAGCCCGCAAACTCTTACGGCCGCCACGGCCACCGGCACAGGATTCAGCGAGGGCAGCTTGGCCGGTTCCGACGCCCCGCGGAGCGTGCTTTCCACCACACCCAGGCAGAACCGTCCGAAGTACCCCAGAGCGTACACCGCCACAGTGCCCGCGCCGACGGCCGAAAGAGCGGCCAGCCGGGCGTCGCCTCTGTGAAGGGTCGCCAGGGTCAAGGCGGTCCGCAGCATCGCGTAGAACAGCCCGCCCATGAACGTCAGCAAAAGCAGAGCGGGAAAGGACTTGACGGCATATCGACCGGCCTGGAGGCAACTGCCGCGAAATGCCCCCGTCGCCGGGGCGAACCTCGCGAATGCGGGTTCGGCCTCATCCTTTCTGGTCGGCGCGGCGGCGTAGGATTCCTCGCCGCAGAACGGGCACGACTGAAGCTCTGTGGACATGAGCCGCCCGCATTTCGGACAGTGCCGCGTGGGGTGGACCTCCCGCGGGAGTGTCAGCCCGGCCTCGGGGTAGTTGCGCGGGGCCGTTATCGCCTCGATGTACGCCTCATCTTTGTGCCCGAACTCGCCGGAGGCGTCGGGAACGGTTATCGGCCTGCCGCAGCGCGGGCAGCGTTCCGAGGCGCCGGCCATCGAGTCCGGCACCTGCATGACCTTGCCGCAGTTGGCATGTGGGCATGTGAACTTGATAGCCATTGTCTGTCCGCACTGGCAGAGGCACTCGCCCCTTTGACGTCGCACAGGCCGTGGCGTTCCGGGCAACTGTCGATTTCCCTGAGCTGCCCGGCGCCGAACCCGCCGGAGACAGTGTACCCCAAGAGCCGGACTGTTTTACACACGCGATTCGGCCGGAGCCGCCGGCCGGCAGGCGGGAATTTCGCCGCGGGCCGTTATTGACAGTACACGGCCGCCGGCGTATGCTGTTGGTCTTTCCATCAGACAAGGAGACGCATCGTGTATGCCGTTATAGAGGACAGCGGACAGCAGTTTCGTGTATCCGAGGGCGACGTCCTGGACGTGGACGTCCGCGAGCTTCCCGAGGATGCCAAGGAAGTGGTATTCGACCGCGTGCTGCTGGTGGCCGACGACGGAAACGTGAAGGTGGGCACACCGCACGTCAGCGGCGCGAAAGTGACGGCCGACCTTCTGGACGCCGACGCCAAGGGTCCGAAGCTGCACATTCACCGCTGGCGACGCAGAAAGAACTCCCGCCGCCGCACGGGCCACCGCCAGAAGCTCCTGCGCGTGCGCGTAAAGCGAATCGCCAAGGGGCGATAGGGTCGTACTGCTGTAGCCACCCGCGCCCGAGGAATACCCGCCTACCCGGGGATCCAGATTTTCCGCGCTTCGACGACTTGGCAGTGCGCCGGCTCCCGTTCACTCCGTCTTCGCCGGCTGGATGTTCAGGTGATACCGGCCGTCGTCGCCCGCCTTGACGTTGCAGTAAACGACCTGCGACAGGTTGATAAACGTGTGGACCTCGACGGGCTCCGGCGGCGTTTCGTAGGAAAGATCGGGGTCCTCCCACCGGGTCCACCGGATCACCAGAAAACCGTCGGCCGTGTACAGGTCCAGCAGCCGGTTCGGGTAGTCGGCGATCAGCGTCTTCCAGCGCGGCCCCCTGCTGCGTTCGGCTTCCTGGCGGGTCCGGACATAGTCCCGGGCCAGCGACGGCCCTGCGACCGAGACCGACCCCACCTCCTCCGGCGCGAGTCGCAGTGCCCCTATCTTGATCTCGGCGGATTGCGGCTTTGCCACAGGTCCGGCAAGAGCGAACGACAGTATGCCTCCGGCCACGAGGACGACGATTCCGACCAGTGCCAGCTTGCGCATTCGGTGCCTCCCTTCCAGCGAACCCTTGCTTGAACTGACGTTCGTTGAGCACGAGCCGTGCGGCGGCGTAAGACATCGCCCATATGCCGCGGCAGGCCGCGCTCAACACCGGCAATCCATTATGGGCTCGTCCGTCCCGCGAGCAAGGAATCGTTCCCGGCCCGGACAAGCGGCCCGGTTGGGATTTCTGGGTGAGGCGGCGTCAGGAGAGTGGAAAGGAGGGCGGGGTAGAGCTGCCAGCGGCCGGGAGTGCTGTGGTGCTCGACGCCAATGTGGCTCTGATAAGGTCCATCAGGGGCCCGTCCCGCTGCTTATCGAACGGTACCGGCGGCATCTTCATCCAGTGATAGCGGATCGGATGATCTCGGCGCATCTCCGGCTCCTCGCTGTCGTAGCGCGGATGAATGTGCGCATGGAGGGCACGGTCCGTGTTGCCGAGGATGGAGTAGTTGACGATCGATGGATGAAGGACCTCGATGAGCGCGTCGCCGATGGCGGCCATGTCCGTCAGGAATTGCGCCCGCTCCGCCGGGTCGAGTTCGTTCAGGTTGTCGCGGATGGGGTCGGCGAGCAGCAGGCAATAGCCGCGCAGTCTCTGGTCATCGCCCAACACCACCCAGCCGGACGGCACGCGGCAGATGACCGTTGGGTTCTCTGTGTTGCGGGCGAGGTCGACACGCTCGTGGATCAACGTTGGATAGTCCATGCCGTTATCTCCTGTCTCCGGCCGAGCGGCGGAGCGCTATCCGGGGATCCAGATTTTCCGCGCTTCGACGACCTGGCAGTGCGCGGGCAGGTCCAGCAGGACCTTCGACTTCGTGAAAAACGCCAGGCCGCGGTAGCTGGTCAGATACTGGTGGTGCTTGCTGAAGAATCCACCTGTGGCGTGAACCGCCAGCGGCTCGTCGTTCATCTCCAGTAAGACCAGAAAATCTTCATTGCGGACGCGGACGATAACGCCGGAGGCCTTGGTCGCCTCCGCGATGGCGTGCGCCGCCGAGGCGCCGGCCGCTCCGGATGTCGCTGCCGGGATTCCTGCGCTCATGTTGTCTCCCTTGGACCAGTTGCGATTGTCCTGACGGACTTCCATCGGCCGGGCTACGTACATCCCAACACGTCACACAGCAACATCATACTCAGCGTACTCTAACGTAACACTTGCTTGGGTAACACCGGCGCGTGCTGCTCTGCGAAGACCAGACGGGACGACTCGTGCTTCGTAGCGATACTTCGCAGAGTAGCAAGCATGAGTCGGGGCTTAACTTCCCCGTTAATGCGCCTCTTGACCTTCGACAGCGATACTGGTAAGGATTTTGCCCAGTTCATCTGACCGGTATTCGGCCAGAAGCCATCCGTCCGTTCTGCCCGAATAGATTGAGACCAGCGTTCCTTGTCGGCGGGTCAGTGTTACAACACATGCGTATTCTCCACCTTCTTTTTGGACCTCCATTAGACACTGCCATTGAGCATCGGGGTGGTTTGGATCCCAGGGCACCGCATCGCGCAGGCACTTCCCGATTTTGCTCAACAGATCCACATCAGCAATGGACGTGTCGGTCGCGACAAGCGTCCGTTCGTGGTTCAGTGCCTTAAGGGTGACTCTTTCCAGGGGAGCGTCTCCGCGTATGCCACCCACCCTATCGGAAAGGTGGACCACCAGGTCCAACCCCCTCGCTCCACCCCATAGAAGCAGCATTCCGCCGGCTGCGGACAGGACGATACTGCCGATCCGGGCCGCACGGTGTAAGCGCAAGCTGCTAGCGCGCAAAGTGAGCCACAGGCAGACTAAGCCGACCACGACCACACCTGCTCCAAGTACGGCCTGCATGACACCGGCCCTCATTGTGGAGCCTTTCCGATAGCAGGTAGGTAGCCGACGTGTGATGTGCGGCCTCATTCGCGTCGGCAAGGCCCGCAAGTGCCCTTGCCGACCCTATGGCTATTGAGTCATTTAAGAAGCCCGATGTCTCGTGCAGTTGCTTTTTCTAGTAATCCGCGTCGGGCCTCTATCTCAGCAAGACAGTGATC
>JBNGDC010000046.1:0-18145 GCA_049975485.1 Phycisphaerae bacterium
GCCCATTGACCATCCTCTAACAACCTCAAACCGATCGCGCCAGTTAAAATAGGGGGTTTAGGTAAAAATTTGCTGCACGCTAAACAGGTACGGGGCTTACGCCCCCGGCTACTGACTAACGCCCCGTCGGGGCTACCGATTTGGGACGCACCCACACCGGGGACTGACCCCTCCGGCTACTGACTAACGCCCCGTCGGGGCTGCGCGCCGTGATAGCGGGGGGCGGCAAGTTACGCCGTCTATGGCCGCCGACGAAGGCGCGGAAAAACCCCCCGCCTTGACAGTCCCGGAGCCGCAGAACCGAACCTGCCTGCCACTCTGCGAAGCACGAGCGGACATTTCTCGCGGAAGTGCCTGCCCCCACCACGCTTCCGAGTGCAAGCAAGTTGCACGCCCTGCGGGCTGAGGTCGCTTCGGACGACTTCCATACCGGCTGCTGCGCCGGTCGAGAGTCTTGCCACCCGGCGGCCGGAGGGCTAATATTCGGCCAGCCCCATCGAGGCAGGGGGCGCATCAGTCACGTCGTACAGGGTCGAAAGGGTCGGCACATGATTTCGCGGGTGCACAGTTCCATCCTGCAGGGCATCGACGCCGTCGGCTGCGAGGTGGAGGCGGACGTCTCCATCGGCAGCTCCGGCGAGCTTAAGCTGGTGGGTCTTGCGGAGGCGGCCGTCCGCGAGAGCGTCTCGCGCATCCAGGCGGCGCTTCGCAACAGCGGCTACCGCTGGCCCGGACCGAAGGTCACCATAAACCTCGCCCCGGCCGACGTGCGGAAGGACTCCGCCGGCTTTGACCTGCCCATCGCCCTGGCGTGCATGCTCGCCGGCGGCATGTTCGCCAGCGAGAAACTCGAGGACTACATCATCTGCGGCGAGCTTGCCCTCGACGGCCGCGTACGCCCGGTAAAAGGGGCACTGGCCACCGCCATGCTGGCGGCCGAGAAGGGCGTCCGCGGCGTCATCCTGCCGGCGGACAACGCCGCCGAGGCGGCCGTCGTGGACGGCGTTGACGTGATCGGCGTACGGTTCCTCTCCGACGCGGTGGGCTTTCTCACCGACGAGCTTCCCGTGGACCCCACCCGGGTGGACCTGGACGAGGTATTCAACGTAGCCGCCCGCTACGACGTGGACTTCTCCGACGTTCGCGGGCAGGAGTCGGCCAAGCGGGCCATCGCCGTAGCGGCCGCCGGACACCATAACCTGCTGATGCTCGGTCCGCCCGGGGCCGGTAAGACCATGCTCGCCAAGCGCATACCGACGGTGCTTCCACCGCTGACGCTGGCGGAGTCGTTGGAGACCACTCGCGTGTACTCCGCCCGCGGGCTGCTGGCGCCCGGTCAGGCGCTGGTGGCGACCCGCCCCGTGCGGACGCCGCACCATTCCAGTAGCTCCGCGGCCCTTATCGGCGGCGGGGCGATACCCCAGCCGGGCGAGGTGTCTCTGGCGCATCACGGCGTGCTGTTCCTGGACGAGTTTCCGGAATTCGCCCGCACCACGCTGGAGATGATCCGCCAGCCGCTGGAGGACCGGTCCGTCACGATACCCCGCGTGCACTCGACGCTGAAGTTCCCGGCGTCCATCATGCTGGTGGCCGCGATGAATCCCTGCCCCTGCGGCTATCTGACCGACCCGCGGCGGCGGTGCAACTGCACTCCGGTGATGGTGGAGCGATACCGCGCGAGGGTTTCTGGACCGTTGATAGACCGCATCGACATACACATGGAGGTCCCGCCGGTGGAGTGGAAGCAGCTTCGCGGGGATTCGGACGGGCTGGGGTCAAAGCAGATGCGCGAGCAGGTGATAGTCGCCCGGCAGATACAGCGCCGTCGCTTCGACGGCGACGGACAGACCACCACCAACGCCAGCATGAGCCCGCGGCAATTACGTAAGCACTGCCGGCTCGACGACGCCGGCGAGGGGCTGCTCAAGCAGGCGATGACCGAGATGGGCCTGTCCGCCCGCGCCCACGACAAGGTCCTGCGAGTCGCCCGTACCATCGCGGACATGGAGCGGGAGGAAAACATCCGCCCGCACCACGTCGCCGAGGCCATCCAGTACCGCCGCCTCGACAGGGCAATGTGAGCAACGGCAAGCACCCTGGATAACCGGGGTGCGCTTTTTCACGTCCTGCAAACCGGAGATTCCCGCGCGGCATTGGTTGGTTCCCGGATGCTCTAATGCCGATATATAGATGCGGCGGAGGGCGCATCATGATGAGAATCTTCGACAGCAGATTCAGCCGGAACAAGTCCCGCTATGTCTTTCAGTGCGCGCTGGCGACTTGCTGCGTGCTGGTCGTATTGGGCCTTCTCGACGTGGTCTCAGACACGGTAGTCATAGCGTCGCTGGGCGCAAGCTCGTTCCTGGTCTTCGCCGTGCCGGACGGAAACGTCTCCAGAGCCCGGTACCTGCTCGGAGGGTACGTCCTCGGCTGTGCGGCCGGCACGGGTTGCTACTGGCTGGCGCAGTGGGTGCCGCTGGTGAATCTGCCGATCGAGTCGGTTACGGTCTATGGCGCGCTGGCCGTCGGATTGACCATGTTCCTGATGGTAATCACCAACACCGAACATCCGCCGGCAGCGGGTGTCGCGCTGGGTCTTGTAGTCCAGCAGTGGTGCTGGGGCACCGTACTCGTGGCAATAGCCGGGGTCGTGTCTCTGCTCGCACTGCGGGCACTGCTTCGCCCGGTGCTCATTCGTCTTGTGTAGCCGGTTGCTGCTCCTCTTCGGGCTGAGTCTGCTCGGCGGTGTCCTGTTCGTTGCCGGCGGCTTCCGACATTCCCTTGAGGTCGATCGCTTCGAATATGGTCTCGACGGCGGCCTTATCCGCCTTGGGCGCCTCCAGGGCCAGCATCGTACTGCCCGAGAACGCCATCAACTGGGCGCTGGACTGCTTGTCCACCACCAGCCAGCCGTTCCAGCCGTCGCGGTCGATCTGCTCGATGCTCATGTCGGGATTACTCTGGAGCATGGCCATGTATTGCGGGTTGGAGAACATGGCCGTCGCGGCCCGCTGCGTGCCGACGAGCTGGGGGGAATTGGTAATCGTCAATTCCACCTTCATCTCGTCGGAATCGCGCGTGTACGTTCGCGCCAGCCGGACCCATTGCTGTCCCTGGCCGCCGCCTCCCATGGACCCGGAGCTGGACTCGACCTCGCCGGCGGTCCATCCCTCGGGGGCGTCGGGGACGTAGGAGGCAATGTCCTCGCCCATCTCTTCCTGAATCAGGGAGATCGCCTTCTGGAGTCTCTCGATCGCCTCGGAGCCACGCCCGGCCTTGTAGGAGGCCAACCCTTCGCGAACGAGTTTCTCTACGGTTTCGGGAGCCGGTTGCTCGGGAGCCGGGGTTTCGGCTTCCTGCGCTCCAACCAGCGAAGACATCGACAGCACCAGCAGCGCGGAAAAGACGATTCTCAGCATGGCAAATCTCCTTCATTCAGCCCGGCCGGGGCGAAACACACGCCCCGCAACGTCCGGGATGACTATTCTATACCGGCCGGCAACGCGGATGCAGCGTAGATTCCATATGGTTTTGCCTGCCTGCGGCGGTTAGATTGCACAGGCCGCACGAAACGATTTGCCGCCGAAGCGGTTCTATTAATGAAGCCCCAAACCCGGCGGGGCGGTTGCCCCGCCCGTCCTTACAAACTTGAGAGATTCAGGAGGCGGAGAACTTACCCATGAAAACTACCGGCATACTACTGGGACTGGCAATTGCTTGCCTGTTTGTGTTTGCTGCGACGGCCGTCGCCCAAACGGCCGGTGACGCCCCCACAAACAACCCGGTGGCTGAGTTCTACTTACGGCAGGGCTACCCGGCCTGGACCGACTCGATCGCCTGGAACAACGTCATCGACATGTCCCAGTACGACAACGGCACGACCGAGTTCGAGAAGTTCGAGAATGCCCGCGACGAGCTGCACGCCGCCGGCGGCGGTGTGCTGTACTATCCCGCCGGTGTTTACGACTTCTCCGAAGGGCCTTTTGACGGTCCTGACGGCAGGGGGCTGATGCTCAAGAGCGGCGTGGTCATCCGCGGCGAGGCGCCGGCCGATAGACCGGTCGCGTCCGATGACGGCGAGCTGGAGCTGCCCACGAAATTCGTCTTCGGCTTCCAGGAGAAAGCCGGCGGCGAAGTTCCCCGCGACTGGAACATCATCGGTATTGCGCCGTCCGGCGACGAGCGCCTTCGCGACGTGGACAACGTCGGCATCGCCTGGGTCAACCTTGACGGCGCGACGGTGTTCTTCGGGCCCGAGCTTGTCTGGGGCGATACCTGGGCCACCGCCGGGAGCTGGAAAAGCCAATACGTAAAGAGCGACTGGGCCGACCGCAGACCGGACGGCACGCATCCCTACGATGCGTACCTGGGCGCGCCGGGAATGGGCAACGGCGGCGGATACGTCGGCGCCGGCAGCGGACGGCTGGTGTTCGGCTGCCGGCTGGACCGCTCGGCTTTTCTGAATGACTTCGAGACCGCGGGCCGGCGGGAAGCGCCCGAGGGCTTCGGCGAAGACGGCTTCCATATGGCCAAGTTCGCCGGACGCATCGCCGTGTACGGCTCACGGGTCTTCATCGCCAACAACTGCATCCCCCGCAGCGAAGGCAACTTCACCTACCGCCAGACGACGGTTGAGACCTTCCCGCGCAGCGGCAACAACTTCGCCATCGGCGACCCCCGCCAAAGCACCGTGCTTTGGGACTACGGCCGGAACATGGGCATAGACGTCAACAAGGACCTGCTCGGGATGGTCCGCGACGAAGGACAATGCCCCGGGCTGTTCGAGCCGGGCATCGTGGTCCGCGACAACTGGGTGTTCAACCACGGACACAAGGGCTTCAACGTCTCCGGCATGTGGGTGACGCTGCTTAACAATCACAACGAACGCGTTTACCTCCGCGAGCCGAGGGGCAATGCGACCGGCCCGTACGGCTTAAGCGGGTGGAATCTGACGCTCGACGGCTTCACCGAAAGCTCCCCCGGCGGCGGCGGGATGATTTCCGACAACCTTTCCCGCGCGTTCGACCTCGGCGGGCGATGCATGTGGATCGGCCATAACTGGTACAACAACCTCGGATCCGACCCCGGCAACGACGGCGAGGGTATCCTCTGCCAGCTCCACGGTGGCACGCATCTGCTCTCCTGGGCGGCCACACACAACACCCACGTCAGGGACGAGGGTGAGGGCGGCTATATCGGCGCCTGGGCGGTAACCGTGCACGGCTGGCTGATTGCGTGGAACGATATTGCCGGATGGGTCGGCTCGGTAAACGGAAACGATGTCCGCGATGCCGCTTACGTCGCCAACAAGGCCGGCGGCGGCGTTCGCACCGCCTCCGAGGCCGCGATTACCTCACCGCCCCGCGGCGTGCCGTCGGCCCCGACCAATGTCACGGCCGATGTGTACGAAGGCGACGCGGTGGTCGTCTCCTGGACCGACACCGCCGATAGCGAGATCGGCTTCCGCGTGGAACGCATGGTCGGCGACGGCGAGTGGACGGTCATCGCGTATCGGCCGCCGCATGTTCAGGGCACGGAGGACAACCCGCAGAAGTGGGTGGACTTCACCGCGCCGTCCGGCAGACGACTGCGCTACCGCGTAGTGGCGGTCAACGTTGACGACAGTGACGCCGGCGCAAGCGGGCCTACCGCGCCGATCGTGATCGGACAGTAGCACTTTCCGCACTGCGTGCTCAGCGACGGCATGTAAGTACAAGCATAGAGGGAGAGGTTCTGATGTCGCAGGATACCTGCAAGGCACTGACACTTTACTGGTCCGCGGGCGGCAACACCCGCAAGGTGGCCGAGACGATACACCAGACGCTGGAGCAACTGGGCGTGGACTCGCGGCTCGAGGATATCAACGAAAAGCCGGACGTGGACTTTCTCGACTATCACCTGGTTTTCGCCGGCGCTGCGGTGTACGCCTATCTGCCGCCGGAAGATATGACGGCGTTCCTCAAGGCGTGCCAGAAGAAGACCGGTGTCCTGCCCGCGGCGCCCGAAAAGCCGGGGCATTTCGCGGTGACGTTCTGCACCTACGGCGGTCCTCACTCGGGACAGCGCGAAGCGGTTCCCGCTCTGAGGTACATGGGGCAGTTTTTTGAGCACGCGGGCATCCGTGTGGTGGACGAGTGGGCTGTGGTCGGTGAATTCCACGCCGAGAAGCGAAAACCCATGAATCTCTCCGGTCGCCTCGGCGACATTTCCGGCCGGCCGAACGAGTCCGACCTTGCCGACATACGCGGCCGCGTGCTGGGGCTTCTTCGCAGGTTGCAGCATAAGCTGCCCGGAATCCCGGAGGACCTGTAGCGCGGCCTGGAAGCCGGCGGATGACATCGACTCTTCGCATACTCGCACTGGAGCCGTACTACGGCGGCAGCCACCGGAGCTTTCTAAACGGCTGGAGCAGGCGCAGCAGACATGAGTGGACCGTCCTGACGCTGCCGGCGCGGAAGTGGAAGTGGCGCATGCGGCATGCGTCGTTAACCTTCGCCCGACAGGCGGCCGAGCTGATGGAACAGGGGAGCCGCTGGGACGTTATCTTCTGCTCCGACATGCTGGAACTGGCCGCTTTCCGCGGCATGGCCCCGGCGGATCTGCGCGCCACACCGGCGGTGCTGTATTTCCACGAGAACCAGCTCACCTATCCCGTACAGTACGAAGACCAGCGCGACCTGCACTTCGGACTGAGCAACATGAACTCCGCCCTGGCGGCCGAGGCGGTATGGTTCAACTCCGAGTATCACAGGCGGGAATTCCTCTCGGCCCTGGGCAGGACGCTCAAGACCATGCCGGACTTTGTGCCGACCGAGGCGGTGGGCCTTATCGACGCCAAATCCACCGTTCAACCGCCGGGCGTGGAGGAGTTTCCTCGGCGAGCTCAAAGGTCACCGGGGCCGTTGCGCATCGCCTGGGCGGCGCGATGGGAACACGACAAACGTCCGGGGGATTTCTTCGAAGCGATGGCATATCCGGCCGGCAGGGGGGTGGACTTCCGCCTGAGCGTTCTGGGCGAGCAGTTCCGCGAGTATCCGAAAGTCTTCGACCGCGCCCGCGAGCGTTTCGCCGACCGCATCGACCACTGGGGGCACCAGCCGAGGCAAGAGTATCGCCGCGCACTGGCATCGGCGGATGTGTTTGTTTCAACGGCCGGGCACGAATTCTTCGGCATAGCCGCGGTGGAGGCGATGGCGGCCGGTACTTTTCCGCTTCTGCCACACCGGCTCAGCTACCCTGAGCTGCTGGAAGGCGCCGACGACAAGGACGACTTCTTCTACGACGGCACGCCGGACGGCCTTGCCGAACGCATTGAGGAACTCGCGCAGCGACTGAACAAGGGCGAACTGTGGCGAGGCGACGCCGACAGGGCGCGCCGGGCTGTTGCGCGGTACTGCTGGGCCGTCCGCGCCGGGGAGCTGGATTCCGCCATCTCGAACGCTTGACCCGCCCGAGCCGCGTCCGCACTATTACGGCCACCGATTTCGCAAGGATCCGCCATGTACACGGAAAAATCACTCTACAAGCTGCACACGCACCCCGCGGGCTGGGAGTTCACGATATCCGACTACCACCGCTCCAAGCCCTTCAGCAGCTTCCTGCCCGGCATCGCCGGACCGTGGGGCGTGCCGCTCTGGCTGTACTACGTCAATCGCGGCCAGGCCGTGGCGTGTTTCGGCACCGAGGACAAGAACCACGCCATCGTGCAGTTCGAGTCGGCCAACCTGCACCATCGCCGTGTCGCGATGGAAGGTTTCCGGACCTTCATCAGGCCCGCCGGCGGTGGAGAAGCTTACGAGCCGTTCCGCGCCGAGTTGCCCGAAGGCGTGCGGAACTCCCTGACCATCGGAATAGACTCATTGCGGCTGGAGGAGGTCAATGAACAGGTCGGCCTGACCGTAACCGTTGACTACTTCGCCGTGCCGAACGAGCCGTTTGCGGCGCTGGCGCGGAGCGTAACGCTTCGCAACACCGGCCGGGCGGATATGGAACTGGAAGTGCTCGACGGTCTGCCGAAGGTAGTGCCGTTCGCCGTGCCGGCCCTGCTGCTGCAACGTCTGCCGTATATCACCGAGGCCTACCTCCAGGTGAGCGGTCTGGAAGAGCGGGTCGGGCTGCTGAACCTATCGGCCGTGCCGTCCGACACGCCCGAGACGCAGTTTGTGGATGAAGCGCACTTTTTCTTCGGCCTCGACGGTGCTTCCGCAGAGCTTCTGCCGCCTATAGTTGACCCGTCGCTCATCTTCGGCGATTACCTGGACCTGACCGCGCCTCACGCGCTGCGCCACGACACCGCCTTCGACCCAACCGCGCGGCAGGATACGCACTGCATGACGCCGTGCGCGTTCATCCACTGGCCCGTTACGCTGCCGGCGGGACAAAGCCGCACCCTTCGTACGCTCATAGGTCGGGCGCCGGATGCGGACTTCGCGAAATCCCTGCCGAAACGCGCCGGCGCCGATGGATGGTTTGAGCGAAAGGCCGACCAGAGCCGCCGGGAGGTCCGCAAGGTCCGCGACCACATGCTTATCAGCAGCTCCTCGGAGCTGCTGGACGCCTACGCGTCGCAGACCTTTCTGGACAACTGCCTGCGCGGCGGGCTTCCGATGAGCATACCCGGCCCCCGCGGCCGCAGCGTGCTGCACGTCTATTCCCGGCGCCACGGCGACCTCGAGCGGGACTACAACCACTTCCGCCTCCAGGCGACGTACCTTTCCCAGGGCAACGGGGCCTTCCGCGACGTAAATCAGAACCGGCGCAACGACGTGTGGTTCAACCCGGACGTCTCGGCCGAGAACGTCCGGCTGTTTTTCAACCTCATCCAGCCGGACGGCTACAACCCTCTGCAGGTGATGGGCTGCGAGTTTACCGTAAGCGATACGGACAAACTGCAGGAACTGCTGGAGCGCAACGTGGAGCCGGCCGGCTGCGAAGAGGCGGCTCGGCTGCTCGCAGGGGCCTTCGACGCGGGCGAGCTGATGCTCGCACTGGAGCGGCGGGGCGTGCGTCTCCGCGTTGGCCGTGAGGAATTCCTCGGCCAACTGCTGGAGATATGCGAGAAGTCCACACGCGCGGAGTTCGAGACCGGGTACTGGACGGACCACTGGACATACAACCTGGACCTGCTGGAAAGCTTCCTGGGAGTCTTTCCGGACCGCACTCGCGAGCTGCTCATCGACAGCCGGGAGTTCACCTATCGGGATACGGACGTTTACGTCCGCCCGCGCGACGACAAGACCGTCCGCTTGCCCGACGGGCGGGTCCGCCGACTCGGGGCCGTCGCCCGCGACGGGGCCAAGTCCGCCCTTATCGCGTCACGCAGAGACCGGCCGCATTGTGTCCGTCTGGACGACGGCGAGGGCGAAATTCACCGCACAAACCTTTTGGAAAAGCTTGTGTGCCTTCTGGCCGTCAAGGCCGCCACCATCTCTCCCAGCGGAATGGGGCTGGACATGGAGGCCGACAGGCCCGGCTGGCACGATTCGGTCAACGGTCTGCCGGCTCTGTTCGGCGCGAGCGTCTCCGAGACGTTCCATTTGCTGCGGGGTATCCGCCTGATGCGGCGCATGCTGCATGAAGCGAAAGTTAAGGACGATTACTCGCAGCAGGCGCCGGCCGAAATCGTCGAACTGTTCCAGGCCGTGACGGACTGCTGTCGTCAGTATCTTGCCGACGAAGATTCCGAGCGGGACCACACCTACTGGCAGCGAACGTGTGAAGCCAGGGAATCATACCGCAGGCGCGTCCATCGCGGCTTTTCGGGACGGATGCAGAAACTCTCCGTGGCCGACATCCGCGGGTTCCTGGACCTGGCTGAGCAAAGAGTGCTCGCCTCACTGCCGAAGGCGCTGGACGAGCAGACCGGGCTGTATGCCACGTATATCACGCACGAGGCGGTCGATTACGAGCCGATAGGGCAGACGGACGACGCCGCAGGCATGTCAGGTTCGAAGCTGAACCACGACGGGCTTGAGTGCGTGCGCGTGAATCGCTTTCGGCCGCACCTGCTGCCGGCGTTCCTGGAAGCGCCGACACACGCCCTTCGCATCGAGCAGGACCCGGCCAAGGCGGCGCGGATGGTCCAGGACCTCCGGAAAAGCACGCTCTACGATCGCAAGCTGGGCATGTACATATTGTCCGACAGCGTCCGCGATGAATCGCCCGAACTCGGGCGGATCTACGCCTGGCCGCCGGGGTGGTTCGAGAACGAGAACGTCTTCCTGCACATGGAGCACAAGCTGCTGCTGGCGATGCTCCAGGCGGGGCGTTACGAGGAGTTTTTTGCGGACATGCGGCGGTGCATGGTCTGCTTCCAGGACCCGGACACCTACGGCCGTTGCCCGCTGGAAAACGCTTCGTTCATCGTCTCCAGCCGGCACCCCCGGCCGGGCTACCATGGGCGGGGATTTTTGCCACGCACCAGCGGAACGACGGCCGAGGTCGTGCACATGCTGCTGATTATGAGCTTCGGGCAAAGACCTTTCCGAATAGCCGACGGAGAGCTGGCGCTGAAGCTCGAGCCGGTCCTGCCGGAATGGCTGTTCACCGACACGCACAGCGAACGGGAGATAATCCGGCCCGACGGTTCCGAGCAGATGCTGCGCTTCCCGGCCGATTCCTACTCGGCGTTGTTCCTGGGCAAGGTCGTTGTGACTTACCTGAACCCGTCGCGGAAATCCACGTTTGGCGACAATGCGGCCGCCGTAACGGGCTATCGGCTGTTCTACAACGACGGAAGGGAAGACGAGCACACATCGGACACGTTGACGGGCAAACCGGCCCACGATGTGCGCGACGGTAGAGTCTTGCGCGTAGAGGTCCGACTCGCCTGAAAGCGGACGACTTCGGCGCTCACATCAGCAGCATCAATAAGGCGTAAGCAACTGGCGCCGCCAGCAGGGGGGAGTCGAGTATGTCCAGCACACCGCCGAACTCCGGGACCACCGCGCCGGTGTCCTTGACCTCGGCTGATCGTTTAAGCAAGCTCTCGCAGAGGTCGGCGAACTGCCCGGCCAGGGCCAGAACCGCTCCGAGCACCGCGGCCCGCGGCAGGGCAAGGGTGTCCGGACCCAGCACGGCTGCGGAGAGAACGGCTATCCCGGCCCCGGCGACGATACCGCCGGCGAGTCCCTCCCAACTCTTGCCCGGCGACAGCCAGGGGATGAGCTTGTGCCGCCCGATGAAACTGCCGGTGAAATACGCACCGATGTCTGTGAACTTCACGGCCGCCAGCACCAGCAGAAGGGTCGGCACACCGAAATCCATTCGCACAGCCAGCAAAAGCGCCGACCCGGCGCCGAGATACACCACCGCCAGCATGGTCACGGCCACGCGGCGGACGGCATCTTTCGTACGGGCCCGAATCATCTGCTCGGCAAAGACCACCGCCGTCGTCAGCGACAGTGCGGTGAACACCACGGCCCCGGTGGGGGACGTTTCGGCAACCTGCGGCCACCACCACGGCAGAGACGCCAGTCCGCATACGCCCAGAAGGCCGGAAAGCCCGAGCAGCTTCACGCCTACCGCGGAGGTCAGTTTGCCGAGCTCGCGCAGACCGGCCGCCGCCAGCAGAACCAGCCCGACCGTGATCGGCAGACCGGCCGTCCACGCCCATGCCGACGACTCCAGCCAATGGTCGCCGTAAAGCAGACCCGCGACCGCCACTATCATCATGAATCCGAAAATGATTCGTGTCTTCATGCGGCACATTAGGCGCGACGCCGGACGTAATTGCCAGACCAAGTCCGCGCGACCGGCCCGCGGTCTGCTATACTTGCCGCGCAATGCTTCAACAGGTGGGAAAGTTTGTTGTGCTCTTTGGTGCGGTTCTGGTGGTCTTCGGCGGGTTGCTGTACGGCTTGGGGCGGCTGGGCGTGGGCCGCCTGCCGGGCGACGTCAGCTTCGGCAGTGGACGCTGGCGTGTCCACCTCCTGATAGGCACGAGCATACTGCTGTCGGTCCTGCTGACACTGGGGCTGCATCTGCTGGCGCGCCTGAGGCGCTGAGAGGGCGGACCTTCCACGTCCGGGAAGTTGCGCAAAAAAGGGGCTGGCGGACAGCGACCTCAGGCCGATGAGCCGCCTTTGCCGCTGAGCCCGCCGAAGCGGCGGTTCCGCCCCGCATAGGCGTGCAGTGCCTTGTGCAGCTCTGCCTCGTCGAAATCCGGCCAATAGGCGTCCGTCACGTAGAACTCCGCGTAGGAGACCTGCCAGAGCAGGAAGTTGCTCAGCCGAAGCTCGCCGGAGGTGCGTATCACCAGGTCCGGGTCGGGCACGCCGGCCGTGTCCAGCTCGCCGGATATGGTGGCTTCGTCCACGTCGGCAGGGTCCAGCTCGCCGGCGGCACTGCGTGCGGCGATCCTGCGGACGGCGTCCGCGATTTCCGTACGTGAACCGTAGTTCAGGGCCAGGCACAGGTACATACCGGTGTTGGCCTGCGAGAGCCGCAGTGTCTCGTCCATATCGTCCAGCACCTGCTGGGGCAGGCCTTCGCGGCGGCCTAGGTGGCGTACGCGGACGTTATGGTCCATGATGGTCGGTCGCTCGCTGACGAAGTAATCGGAATAGAGGTGCATAAGCGCCGAGACTTCCTCCTGGGGGCGGCGCCAGTTCTCGATGGAGAAGCTGTACAGCGCAAGCGCCTCCAGTCCCAGACGGGCGGCCTCGGTTACGATCCTGCGGACGACCTTGGCGCCCTGTTCATGACCGGCCGTGCGGGGCAGGCCGCGCTGCTTCGCCCACCGCCCGTTGCCGTCCATGATAATCGCCACCGAGCGGGGGATGCGCTCTTCGGGTATGCCCAGCTCACGCCGGGCGGCCGCCACGGCCTGGGGAGATACGTCGGCCATCATGTACCTTCGGCTACCAGCGAGCCGCGGAAAATCGTCTGGCTCCGGTCCTGCCCGATGCTCACGACACCCACCGGACGACCGACGATCTGCTCGATGCGGGCGACATACTGACGCGCCGCCTCGGGCATGTCGTCCAGGGACTTGCAGTTGCTTATATCCTCGCTCCAGCCGGGAAGCGTCTCGTACATGCACTCGGCGCGGTCCATTATCTCAGGACTGAACACATCGGCCGCGGCGCCGGAAGTTTCGCTGAGGTCGTGCCCGTCCACGCGGTAGCCGGTGCAGATTTTCAGTTCGTCCAGTCCCGTGAGGACGTCCAGCAGGGAAAGCGCCAGCTCGTCCACACCGGAAAGCTCCGCCGCGTAGCGAACGGCCACGGCGTCGAACCACCCGCAGCGTCGCGGCCGGCCCGTGGTGGTCCCGTATTCGTTGCCGCGGTCGCGGAGATACTGACCGGTTTCGTTGTCCTGCTCAGTGGGGAAGGGACCTGCGCCCACGCGCGAGGTGTAGGCCTTGATAACGCCGATGACCTTGCCAGGCGCCCACGGTGGCAGGCCCGCGCCGGTCGGGACACCACACGCCGTCACCGACGAACTCGTGACAAACGGGAACGTGCCGTGGTCGACGTCCAGCATGCTGCCCTGACCGCCCTCGAAGAGTATCCGCTCGCCGCGGTCCATCGCCCCCCGCAGCAAAGCGCCCGTATTGCCGATCATCGGCGCAAGCCGCCGACCGTACTCGACGTATTCATCGGCGATGGCGTCGCCGTCCAGGGGTTCCTCGGAGCCGTAAAGCGCGGCGAAAACCTTGCTCTTCTCGGCGGCGATATGCCGGATCTTTGTGCGCAGGGAGTCGGGGTCGGTCAGTTCGCCGACTCTCACGGCCGTCGAGCGAAGCGCCTTGTCGGCATAGCAGGGGCCGATGCCCTGGGCGGTGGTTCCTATCTTCTCTTCGCCCAATCGGCTTTCGCTGAGTTTGTCCTGGAGCATGTGCCAGGGCATTACGGAGTGAGAGGCCGATGAGATCCGCAGATTGTCCGGACCGAGCTGCACGCCGCGTTCGGCGAGGGCGTCGATTTCCTCCAGTCCGCGGCTGGGGTTGAAGACCACGCCGTTGCCGACGACGTTTACGGTCCCATCGTGCAGCACTCCTGAGGGAATCAGATGCAAGGCGTACTTCTGCCCGCCGGTTACGATGGTGTGGCCGGCGTTGGCCCCGCCGCAGAAGCGCACGACGTAGCGGCATCGCTCGGCAAGGGCGTCCACGACTTTGCCCTTGCCCTCGTCGCCCCATTGCAGGCCGATGACAGTGAAGTTGTCGGGCTTGCTCGACACCGGAAGCTCCTCCCGCAAGGCGGCCGGCGCGCCCGGCCGCAAAGCAAATTAGCTTATCCGCCAGACGGGGGATGTCAAGCGCGGCGAGGCGGGTTTGCGTGCGGCGCACGTTTGCCTATAATCACCGCTTCGGAAGTGCGGCTATTTTTATCTGTCCGGCGCTGCGGCCGCGCAGGCGCCCAAGATGGTGGATCAGGTGAGCGAAGATACGAAGATGGATCAGACTTGCGAGAGGTGCGGCGGTAAGTGCTGCACTTATTTCTGCTTCGAGATCGACGAGCCGGAGGACTACGAGGAGTTCGAAGATATCCGCTGGTACGTCCTCCACGACGGAGTCAGCGTCCACATCGACGACGGCGACTGGTACATCTCCATAGAGAACCGCTGCAAGGCACTGGACCCCTTCGGACGATGCAGCATATACGAGGACAGACCGTTGATCTGTCGCAGCTACAGTCCCGAGGACGGCTGCGACTACACCGGCAGCGGTGACTACGAGTACGACGAGGAGTTCACCAGGCCCGACCAGGTCGAACGGTACGCCCGTGAAACCCTGGGCGACGATGAGTTCGAGCGGCAGCGAGAGAAACACCGCCGGAAGTTGGAACGCAAGCAGCAGCGCAAACAGCGGGCCAAGGCCGCAGGCAGCGGTAAGTCCGGCGGCGGAAGCTCCAGGCGCAAAGGGCGCCGCAAGAGCAGCGGCAAACGCGGCAAACGGAAAAGCTGACCGGCCGCGAGCACGAGGACTCATACACCATGGCCGATATTCAACCCATGAAGGGAACGCGCGATTTCTACCCCGACCAGATGCGCGTGACCCGCTGGATTCTGGACGCCTGGCGCCGCGTCTCGCTGCGGAACGGCTTCGAGGAATACGACGCGCCGCTGATGGAACCGCTGGAGTTGTTCACCATCAAGAGCGGCGACGAGATCGTCGAGCAGCTCTTCAGCATGACCGACCGCGGTGGACGGAACCTGGCGATCAAACCGGAAATCACGCCGTCGCTGGCGCGGATGGTGGCCGCCAAAATCAACTCGCTGCCCAGGCCCATAAAGTGGTTCTCGCTGCCGCGCTTGTGCCGGGCCGAGAACCCGCAACGCGGCCGGCTGCGGGAGTTCTACCAGTGGAACATAGACATCATCGGCGCCGACGACGCTCTCGCCGACGCCGAGTGCATATTCGTCGCCGTCGATTTCCTGCGCGAAGTGGGCCTCGGCGGCCAAGATGTGAAGATACATGTCGGAAGCCGGCCGCTGACTACGGCCTTTTTGCGTGAAATCGGCGTATCGCAGGAGGGGCTGGTCGAGAAAGTGCTGCCGGCGCTGGACAAGCGCCCCAAGCTTACAGACGAAGCTTTCCGCGAGACTACCGCAAAGGTCGGGATATCCGAGGAGCAACATGAGCGGATCTGCCGCTTTCAGGATGCACGCGACGTACAGGCCGTCAGCGAGCAGATCGGCTCCTCGTCGGCGACCGCCGATGAGATGTGGAAGCTTGCGGAACTGTGGTCGCAACTGGAGGCGATGGATATCGCCGATTACTGCCGTCTGGACATGCGGATAGTCCGCGGTTTGGCGTATTATACGGGTATTGTTTGGGAGATGTTCGACGCCGGGGAGTCGCTGCGCGCAGTGGCGGCCGGCGGGCGGTACGACAATCTGCTGGAGCTTCTGGGCGGGCAGAAGATACCCGCCACGGGCTTCGGCATGGGCGACGTGGTGCTGGAACTGCTTTTGCGCGAGAAGGGCAAGCTGCCTGACGAAGCGCTTCAGCAGCAGTTGGACGTGTTCGTGATGGACGCCACCGGAGACGCCATGGGCAGGGCGGTCGGGCTCGTCGCGGAGCTGCGTCGCCGGGGGCTCCGGGCGGATTTCAGCTACAAGCGGCAGTCGCTGGGCAAGCAGCTTAAAGAGGCGAACCGCCGTTCCGCCGCGAAGGCAGTGATTCTGGGTGACGACCAAGAAACCGTTGCCGTCAAGGACATGGCCAGCGGCGAGCAACAGGATGGTGTTGCGATTGAGCAGTTCCTCAGCGACGCTGAAGCCGAGGTCAAGGCGCGGCGGAGGCCATGACGTCACCGCCGCACATATATGGCAGAGACGCCATATGTTAGGGCAGGGGGCTTGTGGGCCGACACAGGGTACATTACGAAGCCGCCTTCGAGGACTACCTCCGCGCGAGGGGCTGGCCTTACGTGATCGTGGACGAGCAGAAGAAGGCGATCTTCGCCGAGGCCCGCCTGAAGAGCTTCGATTTCCTGGTTTACAGCGAGTCGGGGGCGAATCTTCTGGCTGACGTAAAGGGGCGGAAATTTCCGGATTCCATCCCCGGCCCCAAAAGAGCCGGTACTCGGGCGTGGGAAAACTGGATCACCCGCGACGATGTGGACGGGCTTACCCGCTGGCAGGACGTTTTCGGCGACGGATTCCGTGCTGTGCTGGTGTTCGCGTATTGGTTGCAGGGACCGCCACAGAGAGCGCCTTTCCAGGACGTTCACGTATTCCGCCGGAATCATTACGCTTTCGTTGCGGTTACGCTGGCTGATTACGTCTCGGCCGCCAAACCCAGGAGCGTTCGTTGGCAAACGCTGACGGTGCCGGCGGCCCGGTTCGTGCGTCTGGCAACGGACCTGGCGGAGCTGCTGTGACCGCCGGTGGGGGTTTCGATTGGAAAAAGGCCGGACCGGACGTGTAAAATCACCGACACAGTAGGCATCAGCCGTAAGGAGCACGAAATGCCGGGTGTGACGACGAAGATTCTTCTGATTGTGTTGATTGCGGCAATGGCTGTATTGAGCGTCACCGACATGGCCGTCGCCCAACGCCAACGTGAGCCGGAAATTGACGAGGCCCCGAAAGCCGAAGGCGCGCCCTGGGGCGCCATAGCCATCAGCCTGGGTTTTGCCGCGGTAATCGCGTATCTGGGCTTCATGAACTCCAAACGAACACACCTGGACTGAACCCGCCGGTCGAGTTCCTTGCTATCCCCGCGACCGGCCGAGTGTCCATATTGCCGCAGACAGTCCCCGATTAACGAACTGGAGAAAGCATATGAAAGACTACAGCAAGCTCAAGAAGGTCGCCATCGTAGCGCTTCTGTGTCTGAACGTCGGTCTGTCGCTGGCTCTGGTGTATGGAGCCGGCACGTCCGAAGCCAGCGCCCAGGCACGCCCGGGCTATCGTAGCGACTACCTGGTCGTCACCGGGCGGCATGGCCAGGGCGGCGACGCCATCTATGTGATGGACCTTGCCCAGAGACGCCTGGCCGCGTGGCGATTCGACGTGAGAAACCAGACTCTCGTGCCGTTTGTCCCGGGCCGCGAGCTGAACCGTGACTTCGACCGTGAGGAAGAATAAGCATCCACGACAGGAGATAAACGCCATGAAGAACAATCAGAACATTACCATCGTGCTGCTGACGATATCGGCCGCCATCCTGTCCGTGATGCTCGTCGCGACCATGACGCAGACGTCGCAGGAGGCACAGGCCGCCGCATCAGTCAAGCAAGGCGACTACATCATGGTTACCGGAGAGATCTCCGCACGCTATGACGCCTTGTACGCCGTGGACGTGCTGGAGCGACGGATGAACGTCTATTGGGTGAACCCTGACAACAACCGGCTGGAGATACTCGCCACGGCCGACCTGGAGCGGGCGTTTCGCTGATTCTCGCAGGCGGCAGGCGGCTTTCGCATTCACAGGCCGTTTGAACAGCTTGATTTCGGGCAAATCTGCCCGAAGCGCAACATAAGATATATTATCGGACGTTACACATCGGCGCCGACCGGCATCACCAAGCCGGCGGAATACCTTCCTGCCGGTCCCACCTTGTCATCAGACGGCGCCTGCGGAGTTTGTGCGCAGTCGCGGTTTCGTCCGATTTCTCGGCATGAAATTGGCAAATCAGCTCAAACTGAGGGGTTTTTCGGTAAGTGCAATCATGGCAAGGCCCTCCCAACG
>JBNGDC010000047.1:0-16658 GCA_049975485.1 Phycisphaerae bacterium
GATGGAGATTTAATTGAACAATGTCTTTCGCAGGCTAATAAGCAATTCGCCCTAGGAACCCGCAACCTGTTAGTTTTGGCCCCGAGATTCCGAGACCCAGTATATTCAGATAGGTGCCAACTCACACATGCCCTTCTAGGCAAGTCGGTGCTAACCGGCAAGGTCTCTAGATTCACTGGCAACGCTCTTGAAGAGCCCCGTACTCAATTCAGACTTGACGGCAAGCTCGTAAACCCTCGACGACCAGACGGCAAATGGCTGAAAAAGAACCACGGGCCAGCCTTTACGCGAATAGGCGCTGTTATGACTATCGAGGAGGCTCCTCGCAAGTATCACCCAACTCACACCTACCGCGAGCACTCCTCACAGTTGGGCTACACACTCGAGATGGTACACAACGTAATACTGGCGCATAACCCGAATGCAGAACAGCCCGTACCGCCCAGCCTTTTCGCAATTCATCCGCAGTTGGTCAGCGATGACCACAACATCTACTGGACCGATTCACACCCGCTCTAGCATCATAAGGGTGTTGTGATGGGCGCATCGTTCCGATTCCTCCCCCGCATATCTGGTGACTTCGCGGCCATATTAGGCCCGGGCGAACCTGCCTGCAATACGGACATCCGGGGCGGCTGTGGCAAGCACGAAATACAAAACCCCGAAATTCGAAACAAATATCAATTGAGAAATCCAAATCCTCCAAACAGCGGTAAGTTCCTGGGTTTCGACCATTCCGAGCGAGCAGTTCAGGGATTGTTCCTGCCGGCAGGCAGTTTATGCTCTTCGTGTTTCGAGCTTCCGACCTATCAGGCGAATGCCACGTCATGGAAATAGGCCACGGCTTCAGCCGTGGTGATCGGCGGCGATTCCATCAGTCCAGCCCGTTTCAACGGGCTTACACTCGTTCTACGTTGGCGGCTGAAGCCACGAATGAAGGGCGTTGAAACGCCCTGAGTGATAAATACTTGGCGTTGCTTGAAACCACGGCTAAAGCCGTGGCCTAACTGGTTGCGGCATCTCGCGAGTGCGCAGCAGGGGCATGCAAACGCCCCTCACCAACACACACCCTCTATCCGGACTCGGTGAGGTTCGCACCGGCGAATTCGCTTGCCGACCGTGGGAGTCCGGGATTCAATTGCCGATTGAGTTACGGGAGGTGTCGCATGAACGAAGAACTCCGGCGGCGGCTCATAGAAGCCCAGCGCAACGAGATAACCGAACACGAGGTTTACCAACGGCTGTCGCGGCGGCAGAAGGACGGGCACAACCGCGACGTGCTCCGGCGGATAGGCGACGAGGAGAAGCGACACTACGACTTCCTCGCCGAGCACACCGGCGCCACGCCGCCGCCGAGACGGCTGAAAGTCTGGAAGTTCGACCTCATCGCCCGCCTGCTGGGCGTGACCTTCGCGATAAAGCTCATGGAGGCCGGCGAGCAGGACGCCCAGGACAACTACACCGACGCGGCCGCCGACGTGCCCGGCCTGGCCGAGATCGCCCGGGAGGAGGACGAGCACGAGCACGCCCTGACTCAGATGATCGACGAGGACCGTCTGCGTTACGTCGGCTCGGTGGTGCTGGGGCTTTCCGACGCCCTGGTGGAGCTTCTCGGCGCGCTGGCGGGGCTGACGCTGGCGCTGCGCGACAGCCGGCTCATCGCCGTGGTGGGGCTTATCACGGGCATAGCGGCCGCCATGTCGATGGCCGCCAGCGAATATCTCTCCACCCGACATGAGCGCGACGACACCGACGAAAAGCCCAAGTCGCCCGTGCGGGCGGCGCTCTATACCGGTCTGGCGTACATATTGACGGTGGCCGTGCTGGTCGCGCCGTTTCTGCTGCTTTCGCAGCCGGTGGTCGCCCTGGCGGTGGCCGTCGCGTCGGTGCTAATCATCATCAGCGCGTTTACGTACTACGTCTCCGTCGCACAGGAGCTGCCGTTCGCGAGACGGTTCGCCGAGATGGCCGGTCTGTCGCTGGGCGTGGCGGCCGTCAGCTTCGGCATCGGCTACCTCGTCCGCCTGGGCCTGGGCGTGGATGTGTGATCGCCCGGCCGCATGGCACCTGTGCGGGCGCAAACCATGCTCAGCTCATCAGCAGCAAACTCAGCGCCATCACCACCATCCCGCTGAGCAGTCCGAAAAGCGAATCGTGCCCCCTGCCGTACGCGCGGGACGTGGGCAGAAGCTCATCCAGCGATATGTACACCATGATTCCTGCAACCACGCCGAACATGATGGCCCTTACTCCCGGACCGAGGAACGGACGCAGCGCAAGATAGCCCAGCAGTGCGCCGGCCGGCTCGGCAATCCCCGAAAGCATCGAGTAACAGAACGCCTTGCGTCGGTTGCCCGACGCGAAGTAGATGGGCACGGAGACGCTTATGCCCTCGGGGATATTGTGCAGCGCGATGGCGACGGCGATGGCCACGCCCAGTCTGGGGTCCTCCAGGGCGGCAAGAAAGGTCGCCAGACCCTCCGGAAAGTTGTGTATGCCTATCGCCAGCGCGGTCAGCAGTCCCATGCGGTGAAGGTGCTGCGGTGTGGCGGCCGCAATCTCCTGAGGCGCGGTCCCCTGGTGAACGGCGTTAACCTGCCGGACCCCGCGGACCTCGTGGGGGTTCTCCGCCGATGGTATGAGTTGGTCTATCAGCAGTATCAGCATTATGCCGCCGAAGAACGCCGCCGTCGCCAGCCAGCCGGACCATCCCTCGTTTGTAGTACCCTTAAGAGACTCCGCGGCCTTGGGAAGGATCTCTACGAAGGACACGTACAGCATCACGCCCGCGGAAAACCCCGTCGCCACGGACAGGAAGCGGTAGTTCGTGCGCTTCGCGAAGAACGCGATCGCGCTGCCGAAGCCGGTGGAAAGCCCGGCACCGGCCGTGAGAAGCAATGCCAGCCAGAAGTTGCTCATACGTATGCCTCAGGGACCATAATCGGCATTACCCTCCCGCCGACTGCACGACCGGCGGCGCACCGCAGGACAGAAGGACACGCTCACAGGTACTTCTTCATCATCCGACGGACGATCGACTGGACGGCCTCGGGGTCCTCGTTGTTGTGCGCGTAATAATACACGGCCAGGTGCTCCGGCAGCGGGCCCTGCAGATACGCCTCGAAGTTCTGCTCGAACTCCTCGACGGCGGCCGCCGGCATGAGCATATTCTCCACCAGTGCGAATCGCTTGACCCCCGCGGCCTCGCATTCCTTGCACGTCCGCTCCCAGACCTCGTCGATGCGGTACTTCCGCCACTGCGGCGATTCGTGCCAGAAACTCTCACGCTGGAGGTTGCCGTCGTAGCCGAAGTAGTCCAGCCCCTCCATGCCCGCGGCGGCGGTGGTGAAGTCCTCGGCATCGGTCTTCTGGCAGAACAGCGTTACGGTAAGCTCCGGCCGGATGGACCGGCAGTGGTCGGTGAGGTCTTTGAGCCAATCGATGTATCCGCCGAACATCTGCTCTCGCGTGGGTTGCGGGCCGAAGGCCTCCACGGTAGCCGGGTGATAGCTGATAAGGTCCGGGCTTTTCGGCTCGTCCCAGATAATCCCGTCCAGCTCGTAGTCGCTGACTATTGTGCCCATGAACTCCCGGCAGAAGTCGCGGAACTCGCTGCTCTCGCAGCAGCCCACGGGCATCCAGCCGGTCGGCACGGCGTGCTGGGGGTTCTGCGCCAGCCAGACGCTCGGCATCAGCGGGGCGCCGGCCACCCGCCCGCCGAGACGGCTGGGCACAACGAACACCTTAAGCCCCGCCTTGCGGGCGAGGTTCACCTGGATCTCGAAGGCCCGGCGGGCGTAGCGCATCTCGCTTTCGGAGAAGCTCATCGCCACCGCGTTGAAGCCGGTGTCGGCCATGTCCTTGTAGCACTCTTCGAGTTGATGCGGGATGACGGTCCAATGCCCGTGGCAGAGATCGTAGGCGGTTACAGGTTCACTCATGTGTTCTCCTCAGTGCTTTCTCCATCGGCCGACGCACGGCGCTGCCGACCCACTATACGCCTTCCGGTCGGTGCTTCAATAATGCCCGCATATACGGCCCCGCAACCGTCAGGTCCGGTCCGTGCCACAAGTGCGGTTGCGCAGGTACAATCCTCGTTGCGGTGAACCTTTCTGCCACGAGCGGTGTCGTAGGGGGTGAGGGCCTTTGGATGGCGTCAGACGATGAGCTATTGCGGCGGGTGCAGCGGCGTGACGCAAACGCCTTCGACGCCCTGCTGAAGCGCCACGGCGATGCCGTACGGCGACGGGCGACCGCCATCGTCCACGACCGCACGGCCGCCGACGACCTGCTCCAGGAGACTTTCCTCCGAGTCTGGATGCGGGCGGACCAGTGGGACGGCGGCGGTTCGGCTCGTGGCTGGCTGCTGCGGATAGCCACGAACCTGGCGCTGAACCACCTGCGGTCCGTAAAGCGCCGCCGTGACGAGCCGCTGAGCGCTCCGGCAGACGCCGCCCAGCCGCCCGAGCCGAACTGGCTTGCTGACCGGGAGTCGGCCGGCCCGGCCGCCGAGGCCGAGACCGCCGAGCTGGGGCGCATTCTCGGACGCCTGGTGGAGGCACTGCCCGAACAGAAGCGTGAGGTGTACCGCATGGCGCGGCAAGAGGGTGCGGACCTGCGGACCATCGCCGAGGAGCTGGACATCCCGCTCGGGACGGTCAAAAGCCGCCTGCACGACGCCACGCGACGCCTCGTGCGACAGTGGAACGAAATCGCAGCCGAGTGGGAGGATGCCGAATGACACCGCACATAGACGTAGCCGCACCGTGGCACCGGGAATCGTACCACGAGTTCGTCGCCCGCCGCCTGCCGGAGCTGCTCGCCCAGCGCCTTCCGCTGAGCGGGTACCGCACAGAACCCGCTGGCGATGGAAAACTGAAGGTGACCGTCGCCGTGGGAGACGGCCCCGCCGCCAGAACCGACTACATGCTGCCTGCGCCAGACGCAGACGGTCTGTTCCAAGTCGAAGGTCGGCGAGTGCTGGTCCTGCCGGTAGCCGACAGCGAGGATCTGGAGGCGGCGAGCATCCGCTGCGTGGGCGAACAGATCGCAGACCTGGTGGCGTCGCGCCTGGGCAAAGCCAACGGCGACGTGCCGTGGAGCGAAGACGTGCTGCGAGCGTGGCTGCCGCTGGAGCGCTGGGTTCGCGAGATGCTCTCAGACGTAGCTGCCGCGCCGTGGGACCCGACCGGCCCGACGGTACAGGCGCTTGACAACCGCAACTGGCTCGCCCGCACCGAGCACCTCCGGCGTATCGCCATACCCTCCCGCCAGGACGTCATCCATCCGTCGCACTTCGGGCGCCTCTGCCCGCTGTCCACGCCCGAGGGTCCCAACGTGGGGCGCATCCTGACGGTGGCTCGCGGCGCGGCGATTCGCGACGGAAAGCTCGCAGCGGCCGACGGCGGACCCGGCGACATGCTGGGCCCTACGGCGTCGATGGTTCCCCTGCTGGAACACGACGACCCGAACCGCCTGCTGATGGGCGCGAACATGATGCGGCAGTGGCTCGTCCCGCCGGACCCCGAGCCCGCGCTGGTGCAGACGGGCAATGAGCCGGATGAGGCCGACTTCTGGTGCGGGCGGAACCTGCTGACCGCGTACATCTCCTGGGGTGGGGACACGTTTGAGGACGGCATCGTGGTAAGCGAATCTGCCGCCCGTCGGCTGGGCTACCCCCGGCCGCTGGAACCGGGCGACAAGCTCTCCAATCGCCACGGTGCGAAGGGCGTGGTTTCGGGCATCGTGGCGGACGAGGAGATGCCGCACCTGCCGGACGGCACGGCGGTGGATCTGGTGTACAGCTTCATCGCACTTCACACGCGGCTGAACTTCGGCCAGGTCCGCGAGGCGCTGCTCGGGCGGATCGCGAAGGCCGAGGGTCGACCAGTCGTCGCGCCGCCCTTTGAGGCGCCGAGAGCCGACGATCTCCGCCGCCGTCTGCGCGAGGCGGGCCTTCGCGAAGACGGCATGGAGATGCTGACCTCCGGCCAGGACGGCAAGCCGCTTACGCGGCCCGGCGTAGTCGGCTACGTGTACTGGGGCAAAACGCACCACCTCTCTGCCGACAAGCTCCGGTCCTGGCAGACCGACGGCGGGCAGCCGGTCGGCGAGTTGGAGTTCTACGCCCTCCGGGAGTGCGGCGCCATCGAGAACCTTCTGGAGATGTTCAACACTCGCTCGCTGGATCGACCCGGCGTCGAGGAGCTTTCACAGCGACTGGCGGCCGGGGACGTGGAACGGGCCGACACGCCCACGCCCACGTTCGCGGCACTCCAGGCGCGGCTTCGCGCCGCCGGCATAGAGGCGGCGTTTGACGGACAGTCCGTCGCCTTCCGCCTGGCCGAGCCGCAGGAAGATATGCTGAAGCTATCCGAGCCGGTAAACCACCCCTGGCTGCCCGGGCGGACACTGGAGCAACTAGGCCTGCGAAACGACGTGCCGGGCGCCTCCGAAGTGGCCGTCGCCAACGACCGCCTGCTGCACATGCTCGACGGCGACGCACCGGCGGCGCTTCTGGACGAGGCCCGCAAGGCACTGGCAATGGCCGTGCGGCGGTACCTTGACGCCCTCGTGACGCCGGAGCATCTCCGCCCCGCCGCTCGTGTCGCGTTCAGCGGACGTGGCGTCATCACCCCGGGCCCGGAGTTGGCCTACGACCAGGTGGGGCTGCCGGAGGAGATGCTGTGGACGCTGTTGGGCCCGCGACTGGCACGCGAGATCGGTACCATGGCGGTGCATTGTCGGACAAGAGAGGCGACGGCCGCGATGGACGAGCTAGCCGCCCGCTCCTGGGTGCTCATCCACCGCTCGCCGAGCGTGATCCCGACGTCGGTCGTGGCGTTCCGTCCGGTGCGGGTGGCAGGTCCGGCGCTGCGCCTGCCTCCGCTGGCGTGCCTGCCGATGAACGCGGACTTCGACGGCGACCAGGTAGGCGTCTATATTCCCCTCACCTACGCCGCCCAGGCGGAGGCCGGCGAGAAGCTCTCTCTGCTCGGGCACCTCAGACGCGACGCGGACCTGCTGCACTGGATTCTGCCGGCACACGAGGTCGTCTGGGGCTTGGCGGAGCTGGGCCGCACGCCCGAGGGGCTGCGTGAAGTGTGCGAGTTGGCCGGTGCGCAGGTGGCCGCACCGAACGGGATTATCACACGCGGCACGCTGGAGGCGGCGCTGCGGGAGGTGCTCCATCGCAACGGTGCGGAGGCGGCCCTCGAGCGGTCCGAGCAGTTGGCGCGGCGTGGGTTCGAGGCGACCAAGGCCTCTGGAGCGTCGCTCAGCCCCTTTGCCGGCGCCTCGCTGCAGCGCCCGCCCGAGCCGCAAACATCCGACGCCTCTGAATGGAGTGCCCACGCCGAGCAGCTTCGCCAGCAGCTAGCCGCCCGGAGCGACTTCGACAACCCCGACCTCGGCCCGCAACTGCTGGCCGTCCGGTCCGGCGCCCGCGGGGCGATGCGCCAGGTCGAGGTACTGCTGGGCGTCTGGCGTATGGTTACGGACGCGGCCGGTCGGCGAGTCGGGCTTGGCCACGGTCTCGTCCAGGGGCGGACCGCGCAGGACCTGATCAACTGCGTACCCGGCGCCCGCCGGGGACTGGCGGGCGTGGCCGACGATTGCCTGAGGCAGATCTACGGTCTGCGGGAGGTCGAGAAGCCCGCTGGCTTCTCGGTGCTGGCCCGGGCCATGCGTGCGGAGAGGCCGGGTGTGGTCTTCGCGGCGGCGGCTGCCGCCGGTGAGACCGACCCACTAACCGAGCCGGTCTGCCGTCTGTTTGTGGGCTTTCCGGCGGTATGAGTGCGACGGTGCGCCGTCCCTTATCGCCGGCGCAGCAGAACGCCCCGCAGACCGTGTCCGCGGGGCGTTGGTTCTTCGTTTACCGCTTCAGGTGTCAGACTGTGCGGCGCCGGCGGACGAATGCCAGTCCGCCGAGGGCAAGCAGCCCCATAGTCGCCGGCTCCGGCACAGGCGTTACCTCAACGACGACCGCGTTGATGAAGCCGTCCTTGTCGCTGCCGGGCGTGTCCGCCTGCAGGTCCAGCACGTACTGCGAGCCGTCCCACGCGCCGCAGACGCCGTCGATGACCCCTGAGATGTTCTCGGGGTTCACTTCTCCGCCGCGGGGCACCAGCTCGATGGTCTCGCCGCCGACGAACTCGCCCGCATCATCGTCCCACGTGCCGCCGACATTAAAGTAGCAGGGCACGTCGGTTTGGCCGCGGGCCAGGTCGTCGGACAACACCGTGATGCGGAAGTCGTACCAGCTCGGCGAGGTGAACCGCAGCGTATATGTCCCGTGCCCGCTGCCGCCCCAGATGAAGGCGCTCTGGTGCACGTGGCCGGGGAAAAAGTAGCCGCTTGTGGTGACGTCGTTGGTCGGGCCCCAGTCGTTCCGCTCGAAGGCGACGGTGCCGATGCCCTGGACATCGAGGTCGGTCGCCGTTACTCCGTCGTCCTCCAACAGACCGGTGATCGACCCGTTGGCCGATGTCAGGCGGTTCCAGCCGGGGATGTCGGATTTGCCCTCCATGTCCAGTTGGATAACGGCCGCGGCCGCTGGAGACGCAAGAAGGGCGCAAGCCAGAGTCAGAGTTAGCGTTCGAGCCATGAGCATGGCGTTCCTCCTGCTGAAGGTACGGTGGAATATGGCTGAGCAACAGAAGTTTACACCCGTCCGGCCGTTTCGACAAGAGCAAAACCGGCCGAACGACCCGGCCGGGCCGCCCGTATTAACCAAAGAGGCCCAGATAGCCCGGCCGTCGCCTGCACAGAGGGCAGGCGGTCGGGTTTTTGTGGGCCTTGGCCGTGAAGAGCCGATAGTTTATAATGGTTGGAGAGACAAACACACCGACTGTCCGGGGGCGAATTGGATTCGACCGGACGGGTTGAGGTGTCGGTTGCGTGCCCAGGTTCCCAGGAGGCCTGGTAAAACACCTGGGGCTACTTTACATGCCAACAACACCGGCATGGCACTGGCTGCGTAAATAACGCAGACCCGTCCTCTCCGGCTTCGCCCGTGGGCCGGGGATGGACGTCGAACAGCGGGCTTGCTGGTCGGCAGTCGCCCGGTTAGCCGATCGGGACTTCGGTCGGGCTGGCCGTTGCGTACCGTGTCGCCGCGGGACGCTACGGCGAGACAAAAACAGCGACTACGCACGTAGAAGCCGCCACCGAGCCGTCACGGGACCCGGGTTCGATTCCCGGCGCCTCCAGTCTTCGTTCGCCGCGAGCCTGTCTCGCGGTGAACGAAGACTGCCACGTCGTAGCCGAAGGCAAAGACGGGCGTTATCCCACCAACGCGGCGAACTACGTCTCGGCAAGCCAAGGGAAACGAGCCATGGAAGGCGAATTCTGGTACGTCTACATGCTCCAAAGCATCGACTCGCCCGGCCACTGGTACGTCGGCATGACGGAGGACCTTGCGGCCCGTCTCAAGGCCCACAACGCCGGCAAAGTCCCGCACACGTCGAAGTATAGGCCATGGCGAATCGAAACCGCCGTGGCCTTCCGCGACAAAGCAAAGGCCATCGCCTTCGAGAAGTACCTCAAAAGTCAGTCCGGCCGGGCCTTCGCCAAGAAGCATTTCTGACGGCCCGCCTAACGCTCTCCTGCGGTCTCCTGAGCGAAGCGCTCTCCTGCTCTCCTCTCTGCCTTTCCACCGCCCAACCATATCTCGACTCCTTGCTTATCCAGATCGCTGTCATCCTGAAATATTCGTAGTCACCCTCCACGCGTCCGGCTATCATCTCCGCAATGAACGACTTACCGATACCACTGGAAGAATACGACCCCTCACCGGCACTGATTGAGCCGGCTTCCAGACTCGCCCCGCACGACGACATGCCCGAGCATTGCGTTCTGTGCATGCACTGGCCAATCTGGAAGAACCTGCCGTCGCGACAGGACGTCGAGCTGTTGTTCAACCTCAATTCGAGCATGGGCAATCACCCGGTTTACCGGATGGCAGTCGGTGGGCGATCCGTTGCCCTGGCCCACCCAGGGCTTGGCGCGCCGCTGGCCGTAGGACTTACGGAGGAGTTGATCGCGAAGGGAGCACGAAAGTTCATCGCTACCGGCACATGCGGCGTGCTGAGCAGCGATCTGCACAGAGGAACGGCCGTGCTTGTCGAGTCGGCCCTGCGCGATGAGGGCACGAGCTTCCACTACCTGCCGCCCTCGCGGTTTGCAGATTCCGACCCGCGAGCCGTTCAGGCCATTCGCGCGGAGCTGGACGAATCCGCCCTGCCCTTTCGGCAGGTGAGGTCCTGGACTACGGACGCGTTCTATCGTGAAACGCCCGGCCGGATCAGGGCCCGTCGCGACGAGGGCTGCGAGGTGGTGGAGATGGAGCTTTCGGCGCTGTTTGCCCTGGGGCAGTTCCGGAAGGTAAGCATCGGAGCCCTTCTGTGGGCGTCCGATGACATCGCAGGCGATTCGTGGAACACCCGCGACGATCATTCGGCCGTGCTGACGCGGGACGCCCTCTTCGAGGCCGCGATTGCCGCATGCCTCAGGATTTAGCAGCCGCCCTATGCCGCCTGAGCCATCAAAGACGGCGGGTGCCACAAAACCGTCATGTGAGCGCGACGTGAGCGCCGCGTGGCACCGCAATGGCACTGCTTAGCACTGCTTGGCACTGCTTCGGGGACATGAGCGCGGACGACAGCAACAAGCGGCGCTGGCGGCGTCACCGGTGACAGGAGAATTGCGGGAAGCAAATCCCTAGCCGATAATGACCGCAACTGATTCTGCGGGATAAAGCTATGTGCATGGAATTGAGATGGTCTATGGGCCTCAAGGACACTTCGTCATGGGATTGATCCGACTCATCCGGGGACTGTTCAGCAAAGCCAAGCAATATCGCTGCTTCGTTTTCCTCTGCGACGCCAATTCGCCGGCGGTCTGGCGATCCGAAGCATGGGCCCGCCTGGCGGAGCTGCTCTCAACCGTCATCGAAGAAGCGGACGGACGCCCCCATATCTCGGTCGACGAGTACCGGGCCACTCCGGAGGGTCTGATGGACTTCGACCAGGAAATCAAACTGGGTCGACTTGGTTGGAGTAAGGAATCCTTCAGCAAGTGGGTTCTCGACGGGAATGACGGGCGGGTCGTGAAAAACGTCACTGTATCCGTTCCGTCACTCGCGGTGTGCAGCAAGCAGCGCCGTGATCCCGAAGTCTACTTCCACGTATGCAACATGGCTGCCATTTCACCATCGCCCAAGACCGAGTACCGCATGCTGCTGGCGGTGGAGGCCGAACTCTACAACGCAACAGATGGTGATGCTGTCGTGTCCGGGCTTCGTCGCATGGCCCAGCCAACGCATCTGTTCTCCAAGACGCGGCCGTGGGCCTACCTGTTCGGCGACAGCGAGAAGGACACCTGTCCGATCCAGGACTACGAAATCGTCATGCCGATGTACAATGAGCTGCAGGGAGAGCCCATCGGCCCACCTCAACACGGATGGGTGGATCTTCTCGACAGCGAACAGGGCCGGGACCAGGATGCCAGCGAGTAGGTGGAGTGTTCATGCTCTGACGGGGGTGCATGGAAAGCAGAGAGCAATGCCAGACCGACCACGGAACGGCATTGTCACAGTGCTGCCGGTCTTCCTGGCCATCGCGGGCGGGTGCGAGTTGCACCCGTCTTTGCCTGCATGTAACTCGATGCTCGCCGCGTCAAAGCCAGGGGCGCAGACGGGGCACTGCTTCGGGGACGTGAGTGGTTGGGGCCGCGACGACCGGCCTCGGCGGTGGCACCGGTGACAAAGGATTCAAAAGAACTTTGTCCTGCGGTAGGATCGAAAAGCGATGTTCTTTTGGCGCGCGCTCTTCAGGCCTATCAGGGCAATTTGAAGATTCTGGCTAAGCGAAGGGCTCCCAGCAATGAGAACGCCGGGCCGAATAGCGGTTCTTGTAATGGCCATTGGTCTCACTGGCTGCGACCGAGGCTGGCAAGAATTTGAGCGCATTCGGTTGGGCGCGATGATGCCGGAGGGAAGTCTGCTGCGTGCTGCAAACACCGCGAGCGAGCAGGCAGGAGAGGAGGCCAGCGATTCCGGCGCAAAGCTTTGGGGATGGAGCGATTGCGGCACGTGGCCGGTCCCGGTGTCAGTAGGTATGCACAGCGTCACAGCCGAGACAGACGCTCAAGGGCGAGTGGTGGCCAAGTCATACTTTGCACATGCCTGGTCAAACTACCTGCTGTTTACCGCTGTGGCCATGCGCCATGTTGTCGAAGTGCACGTACCGGCCGACTTGCTTGCGGATCCTGCGGCCACCGACCCGGACGACGGGTTGATCGGCATCGAAAACTGCCCCACCCTCCGAAGCCACGTCATCAACGTGATGTCTTCGCTCGACCCACGTCCCGTCTGCGACTACGACGCACTGAAGCTACCTATGGTGGCTTCGGGGGCAAACTACATGGCCGGCATGTCCTTTGGCGGCGGTTACCATGATCTTGTGTGGTCGATCACGGGCCTTCCGCTGGAAGGTTTAAACGAGGATGGCTATGACAGGACGTTCCGGCCTGTAGCGGGTGGCAGCATTCGTCTGCAGAACCTGGAGCGGGGCCGCATCCGAATCGAGGCGAATCTCTTCCGAGTCTATGACCCGTTGGCTTTGGCGGCATACTTGTATGTGCGCAACGATTGATCTGTAGCTGCGCATCGCCTGCTGGGACTGCAACCCTCCTCTGCTCATCCCACCGCACCGGTACTACTACGCAATGCAGCTTGCTACGTAGCACGAGCAGGTTTCCTTCGACTGCGCTCAGGGCAGGCCCCTTCGACTGCGCTCAGGGCAGGCCCCTTCGACTGCGCTCAGGGCAGGCCCCTTCGGCTGCGCTCAGGGCAGGCCCCTTCGACTGCGCTCAGGACAGGGCCCTTTGGCTGCGCTCAGGACAGGCCCCTTCGGCTGCGCTAAAGCTTCCCAGCCCCAGAGGCGGAGCATCTTCCTTCGCCATGGCTTCGGAGGACAGGTCCGGCCGATGTAGGTGCGGTCGCAGCCGACATCACATCCCCGGTTCGCGCGCGACCACCGCCGCCCAGTCGCTGGTGTCGCGGAAGCCGTCCGGGCTGACGCCGAGTGATCGCCAGTCGCCGCCTTCCAGCTCCACCGGCTCGCCGACAAACTCGCCCGTCCGCGGGTTGTACCACCGCAGCTCGAACGTAACGCCCGCGTGGTCGGTCAGGTCCAGCTCGGGCGGTCCGTCGGCGTCCGCCTCGACCTCGCCGGCCGTGTTCGGGTTGCCGTGGTTCGACGCGTCGGGCAGGTAGATCGCGTAAACGTCTCCCTCCTTCGCCAGCACCTGGGCGCCGCCGAAGTCGCCGTCCTCACCGCGCACCAGGTTGTCGTTCGGCGCCATCCCGGCAAAGGGGATCCGCTCCATGAACTTCAGCGCGTGGCCGATGCCCTCCAGACCGACCCGCATCTCGCGCAGGTCCTCCAGCTCCTGGTCAAGCCCGTGGCCGCCGCCGTCGCTCTGGACGTACATCTCGAACCCGCCGCCGCCGGAGAGATACACCGGCCAGATGAATCGCTTGCGGACGCTGGTATAGCCGATGCTCTCGTCGTTCGAGTCGTTGTGGATAGTCTGCGGTTCGTCCACGCTGATGACCCACGGCGCGCCGGCGTCGGCGGACTTGCCGCGCCAGTTTTCGACGTCATCGCCCAACTGGTCGTCGCTGTGGCTCGTCTGGAACGAGGTCATGTCGAAGTCCTCGTTGCCGAGCTGATCGTCGTAGAACTTGCCGAACTGGTTGGTCCTCGTGTGCGTCGTGACCGGGTGGTCGTAGGGGTCTATCGACTTGATGTAAGCCGCGAAGGCCCTTCGCCTCGCGTCGCCGAAGTCGTTCTCCTCGCCGAGGTTCCACTGGAGTCCCGGGTGATGTCCGAAGCGGGCGATAAGCTCGCGGTAGAACAGTTTGCGCTCCGGGCCAAGCTCGCCGTCGTCGAAGTAGTTCTCGTTGCCCGCTTCCGTCTCGGCCAACTGGAAGTGCAGGAACACGCCCTTGCTCTGGGCGTGCTCGAAGACCTGCTCCCACTGTTGCAGCTTGCTCTGGTCGTAGCGCGTGTTGTCCTCGCCGCGTGTGCCGACGAAGGGGTGGGTGTCCTGCCCGTCGCCGCCGAGGTTCATCGGCAGGAAATAAACGCTGTTGCAGCCGGTCGAGGCGATGTAGTTGACCGCGCCGACGATGTTCCGCCCCGCCCGGTTACGTGTCGAAGCGGCGCCGTCGTTGCGGTTCCAGTCGGGTTCGCCGGCCGACCAGTCGCCGGAGTGCGGGCCGTAGCGGTGCAGGCGGTTCTCCACGGCGGGCACGCCGGTGTGGTTCGGCCCGCGGTTATTCCGGCTGACGGTGTTGTCAAAGCCGTAGTAACCCAGGAAGTTCTCGGGGATGTCCGGTCCGCCCTTGATCCACGCCCTCCCGCTGCCGCCAAAGGTCAGGTAGTGCCCGCCGCGGTTCTTCAGCAGACCGCGGTGGGCGGCGCGGAAGTCGCGGCCGGTCTTGTCGCTCTCGGCGACCGCGAACGACCCGCCGGCCCCGTGGAAGCCGGTCGTCGAACCGGTCCCGAAGGCATCGGCCACCGCGACGTCCTCGCCGTGCTCGAAGTGGGCCTTATAGGACCACCGCCCCGTCGCGTCCGGCATGAAGTGGACTCGCCACTTGTTGCCGGCGGCCACGGCGGCCGCGATGCCCGCCACCCCTCCGCCCGCCACGACCACGTCGAAGTGCGGGTACCTCGTCTCGCCGATCGCGATCATGGCGAAAGCTTCGCCGGTCGCCCGGCCGGCGTCAAGCGAGTCGAGCGACGGGCGCCCGCCCCGCGTATGGGTCACTGCTCGCGGCCGCGACCCTCCAGAAGGGCCACCCAGTCGGCGAGTCCGTGCCTGCGGGCCCACTCCAGCGGCGAGCTCCCATTCGAGGGACACCTCGGATCGGCGCCCGCCTGGAGGAGCAGTTCCGCGGTCTGGCGTCGCCGCATCGTGACGGCATACATCAGGAGTGTGTGTCCGTTCCGCGTGTGGGCGTCCGGATCGACACCCCGTTCCAGCATGTGCCGCAGCAGCCCAGGGCGGTCCTCCACGACCGCGCGGACCGTGAGCTCCGCGGCCAGCTCGTTCGCCAGGTCGGCCCCATGGTCCAGGAGCAGCGCAATCGTCCCCAGGGGCGCTTGACCGACGGTCAGCCTGTCCAGCAGCGGGCGCCGGGAGTCGGCAGCAGGCACGTCGGCGCCGGCGCCGACAAGCAGCGCCACGGCGGCCGATGCCCCGCCTTCGGGTCCGACGGCCGACTCCAGCATATCCGCCAGCTTCGGCGAGATCGCCGGCCCGAGGAGTCTCCGCACGGCCTGGATGTCCTCCGGCCGGTACGTGCTGACGTACAGCGCCGCATGCAGCGGCGTCCAGCCGTTGGTGGCGATATCCGGATCGGCGCCGGCCTCCAGGAGGACGGCGAGGGCGGCCGTGCTGCCGGCCCCAGCCGCGACGTGCAGGACCGGGACACCCTCGGCGTTCCGGACGTTGACATCAGCTCCCTGGGCGATCCGGGCTCGGACCTCGTGGGGCGAGTTTTCGGCCACGGCCTGCCAGAGCAGCCCGGTCGGGTCGGCCCAGATGCCTCGCTGGTCCCGGCGGGCTTCCTCCTCGGCGGCCCGGTAGCGGACGAGCAGGTCTGGGTCCTTGACCTGCCCCGCCAGAAGCTCCACAAGACCCTCTTTCAGAAGGACTTCTGTCACGTCCACATGCGCCGGCGGCACGGGGATGCGCCGGGGGAACAGGCTGATCGCCGGCCACTCGAACATCAGCGGGTACGGACGCCACGGCAGCGACGCCACTGCCCGCGTTCCACCGGCACGCCGGACCAGCAGGAGGCCCTGGGGCGTGGCGTGCATCCCGCCGTAGAGGCCTGATGACATCGCGCCGAACCGAGAGCCGCCCGGCTCTCCGATCCCTGCCAGGGCGGCGAGGGCGTCGTGCAGTCGGCGCACCTGGAAGGCGTCCAGGCGGGCGGTGTCGAGACCGAGGATGTCGTGGACCGAGCCGTCGGCGAGGACGAGCGACGTGCCGCGGGTCTCCACGACGTCGGCGAAGCGGTCCGCCTCGGGATCGGGCGCGGCGTAGGGTTCTTCCCGGAAGAAGACGATGCACCCGGGCAGGACGGCCGGAACGGTCAGAAGCAGCAAAACGGCGACGGCGCGAAACATGGCGTTCTCCCCGTGGGTTTTGCCCGGGATTTCCCGGATGGCGTTGCGCCCAGGACCGTCCTGGGCCTTTCCGATGATCCTACCACGGTCTTGGGCATTCGCAAGCTCTCTCCCGGCTCAGCAAGGGCGCATTTGCCTGCCATCGGACCATGATTGTGCCTGAAACGCCCTTCAGCCGGGCGTGTGGCGCGCCTGCGGGCGGACCATCTCCGCTACCCCCGCGTGCTCCGGCTGTCTCGACGGTCCTCGCCGTCATCCCGGCACCATCTCGGGCAGGCGCAGCCGTCCAATGCGCTCCAGGATCGCCCGGAACAGTCGCTTGGGCACGGCCACTTCCGCCATCTGGAAGATGATGTAGCGTGAATGCGTGACAACCTTCGCTCCGATCTTGATGAGCTTGTCCCGCAGCGTCGTCAGCGACCAGTGCTTCACGGAACTCGGCAGCGCCAGCCG
>JBNGDC010000048.1:0-16545 GCA_049975485.1 Phycisphaerae bacterium
CATGGCTGTCGTCAGCTCGTGTCGTGAGATGTTGGGTTAAGTCCCGTAACGAGCGAAACCCCTGTCGCTAGTTGCCAGCGGGTAGTGCCGGGGACTCTAGCGAGACTGCCGGTGTTAAACCGGAGGAAGGTGGGGATGACGTCAAGTCCTCATGGCCTTTATGCCCAGGGCTGCAAACGTGCTACAATGGCCGGTACAAACCGACGCAAGGCCGCGAGGCGGAGCAAATCGGAAAAAGCCGGCCCCAGTTCGGATTGTAGTCTGTAACTCGACTGCATGAAGCTGGAATCGCTAGTAATCGCGGATCAGCATGCCGCGGTGAATGTGTTCCTGAGGCTTGTACACACCGCCTGTCAAGTCATGGAAGCTGGGAGAGCCTGTAGTCGTCCCAATTCAGGGACGCCGAAGGTTAGCCCAGTGACTGGGACTAAGTCATAACAAGGTAGCCGTAGGGGAACCTGCGGCTGGATCACCTCCTTTCTAGAGGATAAACTAGAACGGCGGGCAGAGAGATCTGTCCGACGAACCATCAACGCAGCCTCGTCCCCTTCAACGGGGACAGCCGGTCGGCGACGCCCGGCAAAGTGCGACAACACTGTTTACCCATACAGAAGCCCCGGGTTTCAAAGCCCGGGGCTTTTTCATGCGCCGGCGGCGCCGTCCCTCCTGCCGCCTTCGCTCGCCGACCTGCTTGACAGATTCGCTTTTGCTGTTATATTTGGTGTGTGCGGCAGTTGGCGGCGGATGGAGGAGCAGCCGCCCTGGAGGAGCTATCGCACCCGCCTTCGCGCGGCAGAACGCCGGGCAGACACCCGGCCGGGCCGCTCACCCCTTTTTCGCTCTACGTTGCACCGCTCCCGGAAGCACGGCACCGAGCAGGGCCTGCTTAACCGCGCCCCTGAATCGGTCGATATCGCGACCAGAGCGGCCGCCTGCCGGCCTACGGTCAGACGAAGAAGGGAATGGCGCATGCTGAATCGAGCGGCTTCAGTACTCCTGACACTGGCGGCAATCGGCGTGCTGTCCGGCCGATGCCCTGCCAACCAACCCGACCTGCAACAACAGGATTTCACCATTGCAGTCGATACCGCCGTGGACCAACCGGTCGGCGGAATGCTGGAAACGGCCGGTGCCCTGATCGGGCTCGACCAGGCCCGCCTCCGCCACCCCGGCATCACCGGCGCGGGGTACTCCATAGCCGTTATCGATACCGGCGTAGCCGCCGGTCACCCCGCGCTGGCTGGTCGCTACCTGGGCGGATACGACTTCGTAAACAACGACAGCGACCCCGCCGACGACAACGGCCACGGAACCCATGTCACGGGGATAGCCGCAAGTGACGACGCCGACCATCCCGGCCTGGCCCCGGAGGCCGGCTACACCGCCCTGAAGGTCCTCGACGCCGGCGGAAGCGGCACCTTCTCGAACATAGAAAAGGCCCTGCAATGGGTCGTGGACAACCGCGAGACCCACAACATCGTTTCCGTGAACATCTCGCTCGGCACCAGCACCATCTACAATTACGACACTACCAGCCAGATATCCGACGAGCTGGCGACGCTGAAGTCTGCGGGCGTGTTCACCGCCGCGGCCGCCGGCAATGCCTGGTACGACCATCAACCGACCCAGGGCGTCGCCTACCCGGCGGCCGACGCATCGGCCGTAGCTGTCGGAAGCGTCTGGACGGACGATTTCGGCGCCGTCGAATGGCGCAGCGGCGCGAAGGACAATTCCACCTCGCCGGACCGCGTCGTCAGCCACTGCGACCGCTCGACCAAGATGCTGGACGTCCTCGCTCCGGGAACGTTCATCAACAGCACCGCCTACGACTGGCAGAGCGGACCGGACTTCGTGAGCATGTCCGGGACCAGCATGGCGACGCCGACCGTGGCCGGCCTGGCCGTCCTGCTGCGGGAGGCCATAGAGGAAAACTGGGACCCCGCCGACTGGCCCGCCGACGACCAGTGGCAGGATACCATCCTGCAAATCATGCAGGATAACGCCGTTATGGTCTATGACGGCGACGATGAGGACGACAACGTCACCAATCTCGACGCCTGGTTCCCCCGCATAGACGTAGCGGCCGCCCTGGACGCCACCGTCCCCGAGCCGACCTGCCTGGCACTGCTGGCGATGGGTTCGGTCGTGCTGATGAGACGACGGCGACGCTAGGATGGGGCAAGCTTTTCAGCCCGTCAGGGCGACATGCCACCCCTCTCCCTCCGGGAGAGGTCCGGCCGAAGGCCGGGGTGAGGGCATGCAGACTCGGCGCCTGGCGTCTGGAGTGCGGCTGCCTGCACCCCCACCTGGTCCTTCGGACCATCCTCCCCCTCGAAGGGGAGGGGTTTCGGCCGGTCACTCGCCGTTTACCGTTATCACCACCGTCCTTCGACGGGGTTTGATATCGCATTCGAGGTGGAACACCTGCTGCCAGGTGCCGAGGACCAGCCGGCCGTCGGAAATAGGCACGGTCAGCGACGGGCCCATTAGAGTGGCCTGGAGGTGCGAATGGCCGTTGCCGTCGTGCCAGGTTCGCTCGTGTCCATAGTCACGGCTGGGCGGGGCGATCCTGTCGAGCAGGTCGGGCAGGTCCTCCCGCAGGCCCGGCTCCATCTCTATCGTCCCCACGCAGCCGGTGCTGCCGACATTGAACACGTGCGCCGTCCCGGTACGCACACCGGATTCGCTCACGGCTTTTTGCACCTGGTCGGTTATGTCGTGGATGTCACGCTGCCCCGATGTCCGCAGCTCCACGCGGCTCTGAAACGTCATGCGTCGTTCCTCTCCGGTTGAGTCCATGCGTCCGGCCGACGGCACTACGCGCCCGGCCCGTAAAAGGGAAACACATCGCCCGGAGAGGATTCTGCCGACGAGTACGCCGACTGTCAAACGGCTGCGCCATGGACAGACCACAGCCGGGGGTGCCGGTTCCGCATATCGCTCGCCCGAAGTGTTACCCGCCAGCGGCGGATCCCTGGGCGAAGCCGGTTCGGGCCTGCTGATAGCTCTGGATCTTCTCGCAGATGAAGTGCAGTGTCTTTCGGCCCTCGGGGCTGCCGGTGAGTTCCACGAACTCCAGCCCGACGATGGTGGTCCGCTCTTTCGACTCGACGTGGCGGACGACGGCGTCGGAGTACACTGTGCGGCCGGCCCTGCCGAAGGCCAGGCAGACATACACGGGAACGCCCTCCTCCAGCTCGGCGGCGGCTCCGGGGTCAACAGCCACGCGCATCCCGCCGGCGCTCAGGTCGAGTACTCTGCCCGTCCAGACCGGGGCCGCGGGCACGCAGGTTTCTTCCGAAGAGCCGATGGAGGACCCGGCACGCAGCATCTCGCCTTCCGGCACCGGCACACGCGAAAACGCCCGCCTCTGCAGCACGTGCCCCCACTGCGGCCGGGAGGCACGCAGCACGGGCGCCTCGGTGCCGTCGGAGAGCGTCTCCGTGCCGCAGCGGACGACCACGGACTTGCATAGAAGCTTGTCTTCCCCCAACCGGAACGTCATGCACATCTCCTCGCCGGGCACGAATTCCCGCGGAGTGTCGGAACCATACGCGCGGGGAAGCTCAAGCAATATGGCGTCGTCGGTTACGGCCAGCAGGCGGCTGGAGCACGGGATCCACGCATCGCTGCGCGTATCCCGTACGCTGACCACAACGGGCATGGCCTCGGCGGCGGTGGCTTCCAGCGCGTCCTGAAGCTCACCGTGGGGCAGTTGCAGCAAACAAGCCATGGTAGCTGCTCCTAAAGTGAATACCCTATCCAAGCCAACCGGATGTTTTCTCGGCAGGAACAGACCGCGGGTTCAGTAGTTACCTTGGCGAATGTTGCCACCGTCGGAGCGGGCAGACGCGTTTTTGCCATGACACCCGCGGGCGATTCCGGTAGCTTCGGCGAAAACGGATTGTGTACGGAGGATTCAGTATGATCGATGATCATCTGCTGCGGACAATCGAGAAGGTCGAGCATTTTCAGCAGGATCGCCCGGATTCCTGGAACATACCCCGCGAACAGGGACTGCTGATGCATCAGATAGCACTTACCGGCGGCTGTCGGCAGATTGTCGAGGTGGGTACGAGCTACGGATACAGCGGGCTGTTCCTGGCGGCCGCCGCGAAGGCCAATGACGGACTGCTGCATACCTTTGAACGGAATCCCGACAAAATCGCCCGTTCCGGCGAGTTCTTCGCCGAGGCCGGCCTGAGCGAATACGTCCGCCAGTACGACGGCGACGCCCTGGACCGCATGTCGGAGCTGCCCGACGGCATCGACTACGCCTTTCTCGACGCCACCAAAGACGAGACGGACCGTTACTGGCGCGTAATCGAACCGAAGCTGGCGGCGCGTTGCATTATCGTAGTGGACAACACATCCACCCACCCCGAGCAGCTCGGCGGGTTCGTGCGGATGCTGCGCGGGCGGAACGACTTCTCCAGTTGCGACGTGCCGGTCGGCCATGGGTTCGAGCTGGCCGTCAGGTGCGGCTGAAAGCCCGTAAAAGCCCTTCGCCCGTCCGGAGCAGTTCGTTATGCTCTGCGCCTGGACATTCTTGGGAAGGACACAGACGTGTATCGCATAGGAGAGAAGGAAGTCGAGGCCGTCCGCAAGGTGATCGAATCCGGACAGCTTTTCCGCTATCACAAGGGTCGAACGGCCGAGCGCACCCGACGGCTCGAGCAGGCGCTGGCGAGGAAGCTAGGCGTCAAGCACGCGCTGGCGGTCTCCAGCGGAACGGCCGCCCTGATAACGGCGCTGGCGGGCATGGAAATCGGACCGGGCGACGAGGTCATCGTGCCCGGCTACACGTTCATATCCACGGCGTTGGCACCGCTGGCGGTGGGAGCGGTCCCGATAATCGCCGAGGTGGACGAGTCGCTGACACTGGACCCGGCCGACGTGGAGCGGAAGATAACCCGCTACACCAGGGCAATTGTTCCTGTTTACATGCTGGGGCTGCCCTGCGACATGCGGTCGATCCTGCGTGTGGCGCGTAAGCGCGGTGTGCCGGTGGTGGAAGACGCCGCCCAGGCGGCGGGCGGGTCGTATCGCGGCAAGCGGTTCGGCACGCTGGGACGGGTCGGCATATTGAGCTTCAACCACTTCAAGATAATCACCTGCGGCGAAGGCGGCGCTCTGGTCACCGACGACACCGACCTCTACCAGCGGGCGTTCATCTACCACGACGGCGGGTGTGTCTTCTTTAACGAGGAGGCCCGCCGCCAACCCAGTTTCTTCGCCGGGGTCAACTACCGTGTCTCGGAAATCCAGAGCGCCGTGATGAACGAGCAGCTCAAGCGCCTGGACGGCATTCTCAATCGCCTGCGCCGCCGAAAGGCCGCCATGACAGAAGAGCTGCTCGAGCGGGACGGTTTCCGCCCGGCCCGGTGCAACGAGCCGGAGGGCGACTGCGCCACGCACCTGCCCCTGCTGTTCGACACGGCCGACGCCGCGGCAGCTTTCGTGGATAAATACCGCCGCAGGACGCCCATGTTCCGCCCCATCGACACGGACCGTCACGTGTACACCAACTGGGAGCCGATCCTCCGCAAGCGCCCCCGCCACCCGAAGATGAACCCGTGGAAGTGGGCGCGCAGGGACATCCGCTACGGCAAGGACATGTGCCCCCAGACGCTGGACGTGCTAGCGCGGACGGTGTGTCTGCAGGTGCCTCTGGAGCCGACGGTGAGAGAAGTTCGCTCGACGGCGCGGTCGCTCGACTAGGCGCCGCTCAGCGCCGGTCGTCCCCGCCGCGATGGAAGAGATATGCCTCGGGCGGCACGCGGCCGTCACCCGCGGAGTCGCGCTCGGCGCGGCTGTCCTCGGAGAGGTACCGCTCGGCCTGGCGACCCATATCAACGGCCTGGTCAAACGTCCGCCTTCCCCAGGCGAAGATATCGGGGCTGTTGGGCAGACGACCAAGGTAATAGCCGCCGAGGAACGCCGCGGTCAGCAGAAACAGCGTCAGAACCCGCTTCATGGTTCCCCAATCCTCCTTCCGGCAGACCGGCCGGACCGCCCGCACCGGCCTGCACGTACATCTCAAGCATAAGACCCACGAAGTGCAAAGACAAATGCCGCAACTCAAAACGCCTTCGCTGCGACCGAGGACCGAGGTTAAAAGATTACACCGGCCGGAACTAAAGTGACTACCGTACCCTTCCGATATCTGCCCCGTGGGGAACCGGCCACCGTGCCGCCACCCTGCGTGGGAGAACCCATCCAGAAACCAGGAGACGACAGATGCTCGGGATAAGGCCAAATGAACGCAGGACTTACGCCTTCACGCTGGTGGAGGTGCTTATTGTTGTGATGCTGCTGGCGGTGCTGGCAATGATCGCGATACCCCGCTTCAGCGGCGCCAGCGAGCAGGCGCGCGAGTCGGCTCTGGCTACCGACCTGCAGACCGTCCGCCGTCAGATAGAAATTTACAAATCCGACCACAACGGACGGGGACCGCACATCAACGAACTCGGGGCCCTGGACACTATCAGGTTCACAGGGCGTTTGCTGAGCAAGACCACCGTCGATGGGAAGATCGACAACACGAACGGTACCTGCGGGCCTTACCTGCGCGAATGGCCCAGCAATCCGTTTGTGCCGGACTCCGTCGCCACGAGCATCAAATACGGCACCGGCGCTCCGGCAAGGGACGATTCCAGCGGCTGGTACTTCAACACCGCGACGGGAATGCTGTACCCGAACTCCGTCGAAGGTCCGCAGTAGGCAGAAGCTCCCCGGAACGCCACTGCCCGACGGAACAATCAACTGAGTATGCCGCGTTACTGCGCGGCACGGCCCGGTCCGCAATCCGCCCATTGCGCACCGGGCCTTTTCAATGCCCTCGCGTGCAGGAGGGTTGACTTCCGCCGCCGGTGCTGGAATAACCTTTCGAACGGCCCGAAAGCGGCCGTAACCCGGACTGACAGATCGAAAGGCGCCATATGTTCCTCGCAACCCAGTACTACCGCCCGCCCTTCCCCGAAAAACGCTTCTGGTCGGACGACATATCCCGCATGCGCGACGCCGGACTGGACGCCGTCCAGCTCTGGGCCATCTGGGGATGGGTAGAGTCCGAACCCGGCGTCTTCCGCTACGACGACTACGACGAACTCGTCGCACTGGCCGAGAAGAAGGGCCTCGACGTGGTCCTCAGCACCATCGCCGAGATACACCCGTTCTGGATTCACCGCCTGGTCCCCGACGCACACCTGGTGGACCACAATGGTCAGGCGGTTCAATCGATGCCCCGCGGCGAGTGCAACGTCGGGCTGACACCCGGGGGGTGCTTCGACCATCCCCGGATAGCCGAAATGATGAGGCGTTTTCTCGTCGATATCGCCTCACGCTACCGAGACGCCGGCAACCTGCTGGCGTGGGACTGCTGGAACGAGACCCGCTGGACCGTCCAGGCCGGCGGACACACCTGCTACTGCCCGCACACACTGGCGTCTTTCCGGCGGTGGCTGGACCGCCGCCACGGCGGACTGGATGGCCTCAACAGCGCATGGCGACGCCGCTACGTGAGCTGGGACGACGTCTATCCCAACCGCAAGACCCACGGCACGTACGTGGACATGGTGGAGTTCCTGCGTTTCCTGGCGGACCGGGCGGCCGATCACATGCGTTTCCGTTACCAGGCGATCCGCAGTGCGGACGCGGAGCACTTCATCAGCGCCCATTGCGGACAACCCGCGATACAGTCCGCCGGCGCCGCCTGGGAACAGTCGCTCTGCCGCGGCGTGGACTGGGACCTGGCCGACGAGCTGGACGGCTTCGGCTGCTCGCACTTTCCCCTCTGGGGCGAGGGAATAGACGAGGCCGGCTTCGGTGTGCGCGTGGAATCCACACGCAGCGCGAACCGCGGCAAGGAGACCTGGGTCAGCGAACTGCAGGGCGGCTCGGCCCGCAGCGGTCTGGACGCCCAGCGGAGCGTGGACCCGTCCGCCCAGCAGCGATGGATCGCCCATGCGATGGCCCGCGGAGCCAAGGGCGTGATCTTCTGGTGCTGGCGGGACGAGGTTTTCGGACGCGAGTCCAGCGGTTTCGGGCTTACCGGCTGGGACGGACTCGCCGAGCCGCGCCTGGAGGCGATGCAACGCACCGGTACTTTTATTGAAAAGCACTGCGAGCTTATCGACGCCTACCGACCACAGGAGGCCCGCGTGGGCGTGCTGTTCGTGCCCGAGGCATACATGCTGGACTGGACCGAGCACGGCAAGGCCGAACAGTCCGTCGATGCCGTGAACGGCTGTGCCCTGGCACTGGAGCGGCTGAGGGTGCCCTACGACTTTGTCGAGCCGCACCACATCGACGAACTCGAACACCTCAAGGTACTGCTGATGCCCTGGCCGCTGGTGCTGCCCGACGAGGCGCGGAAGCGGATCGCCCGATTCATCCGCAACGGCGGGCGGGTGCTGGTAGAGGCCGAGGCCGACGCGTACGACACGCTCGGCTGGTACCGCTACGCCGACGAGCGACCGTTCATGCGATCGCTGGGCATCTCCAACATCGGCCGGCGGGAGGTTCCCGACGACAAGCTTCTGCCGGCGATGATTGGCGATGAGGCCGTGGATCTGCCGGTCTCGCAGTTCCTCACTCCGCTGTCGGTTCCGCGCTCGGCGGAAGTGCTCTGCGTGGACGAACACGACCGGCCGCTGCTGGTCCGCAAGCCGGTCGGCGAAGGCGCGGCCTGGGTGGCGGGCGCATTCTTCGCCGAAAGCTATCGCCACAAACGTAACAAGGGCCTGGAGCGGCTGATTGAGGCGGTCCTCGAAGACGCCGGCGTGAAGCGCGACTTCGACGTGGACGCCGGTGACGGCAACGAATTACTCACGTGGCGCTGGGGCCGCTCCGGCAAGACACGCATGCTCTGGGTCATCAACGGCTGCGAAAGCGACCGTAACGTATCGATAGCCGGACGCCCCTTCGGCCGCTCAACTCGCGCCGATGAGCTTATCTCAGGCAAGCGGGTGGACATCAGCCGGCGACGGTGCGAGCTGCATTTGCCCGCAGGCGCATCGGCCCTGCTGAGATGGGCCTGACCCGGCACGCTTCGACTCGCAGCCTTTGCCGGCTGTGGCTACTGGCTACTTACTCCGCAGTGCCTCGTCCTTCTCGGTTACCTTACGCGCCTGCTCGGCCTTGAAGTTCCGCAGCCGCTCGGCGAGCTTCTCGTCGGAAGTCGCGATTATCTCCGCGGCGAAGATGGCCGCGTTCGTCGCGCCCGCCTTGCCGATGCTCATGCATGCCACCGGCACGCCCGGCGGCATCTGCATGGTGCTCAGCGCCGCGTCCACGCCGACCAACGGCCCGGAGTCGATGGGGACGCCCACGACCGGCAGCGTGGTCTCGGCCGCTATGGCGCCGCCCAGGGCGGCACTCATCCCGGCGCCTGCGATGATTACCTTCATGCCGCGACCGGCGGCTTCGGACGCCCACTGACGCACCAGGTCCGGTGTGCGATGGGCCGAGAGTATCCGCATTTCGTAGGGAATCCCGAACTCAGTGAGCTTCTCCGCGCAGCGCTTCATGATCTCCACGTCGCTGTCGCTGCCCATTACCACTCCGACCAGAGGTCGATCAGTCGTCATGTCCGTTCTCCTGAATCTCCATTTTGCCGCCTTACCTGAAATCCACCGCCACCTTAAGGGCTTTATACCTGCCCTTGTTCATGGCCACCGACATCGCCCGGCGGAACTCATCCAGACGGAAGGTGTGCGTCAGCAGTTCTTCGACGGGCAACTTGCCGGCGGCCATCAGCTCATGGACCAGTTCGTAGGTGCCCACGCGGCGGCCGTTGTAGTGCTCCTTCTGCCGGCCGTAGGCGCCGATTATGGTCAGCTCGCGGAACCATATCGGCGTCAGGTCCACGCGCTCACGGGCTGCGGTGGCGACCATCACCACCTGACCGCGTGCCCGTGTCCATTTCAACGATTCCTCCACCGATTGCCGCGAGCCGACGCAGTCGAAGATAACATCATAGCCCCCGGAGAGCATGCGGTTGCCGAACCGCACACGCTGAATAGTCGCGTCGGTAAGCTCCGCGATGCGCTCAAACCGGCCTTTGACATCCTTCGGCAACTGCACGAACCGGTCCGCGCCCAGCCGTCCCGCAAGCTCTCCCATCCGTCCTGAACGCCCCAGCGCGTCTATCCTTCCGGCGTAGCCCAACGCCCGCAGACTTGCGATTACCCCGAGGCCCAGCACGCCTGCGCCATAGACCAGGACGCGCCTGCAATCCGACAAATCCGCCCGCAGCACAGCGTGCAGACTGCACGCGACGGGATCGGTAAGGACCGCAAGCTCGTCGGAAACGGAATCCGGCACCGGGACAAGCTGGCTTACGTGGGCTACGAACTGCTCGCCCAGCGAGCCGCCGGTCCGACTGTTGTAGCCGATGCTTGTTCCCGGAGGCAGCCCGTACCTGCCCCCGCCGTCGTCGCCGAAGTTCTCGCATGCCCCGAACTCGCCGGCCCGGCAGCGCTCGCAAGCCGGGTCTATGCCCCGGACCTCGCAGCACAGTGTCGGCTCCACGCATACCCGCCGTCCGACCCAGGCGTCATCAACCGCGTCGCCGACCGTCTCGACTACTGCCACGTTTTCGTGTCCCAGAGCCGCCGGCAGGGAACTGAACGCCTGCAGTATCGAGTCCGGTGGCTGTTTCTGTGCCACCAGTGCCACATCGGTCCCGCATATGCCCCCCAGCAGCGTGCGGACGCGGACCCAGTCGTCGCCGGGCAACTCAGGCGTGGGTATGTCGCGCACGCGAAGCCCGCCCAGCCGCCCCGTCCGGCAACCCGGCCGGATGATGCTCAGCAGCTTGCACGCCGCCCAGGCGGCAGGTTTCACAGAATACGTTACCGCAAGCATGTCGATAGAGATACAAACCGGCGACTAAGATGGAAAGACAGAATTCCACCGACACCTGAAATCCGACAGGAGCGTGGCGCAATGCGTTTGCTTTTAAAGCTCACCGCAGCACTGCTTGTATTGGGCACTTTCGGCTGCCGCAGGCCCGTGGGGCTTGCGGAACTCGCCCCCGATCCGGAGGCCCGCGAAGCCGGCGCAGTGGCCGCCTTCGACAGCACCGACGACGACAAAGCCGACTTTTTCGCCTTCGCTGACGACCAGGGACGAATACGCTATATCGGCTACGACACGAACGCCGACACCACCCCGGACGTTCGCATAGACCTCGACGCCATGCCGCTGTCGCAGTGCCGGCACCTGGTGATAGTCCTGGACGGGGTCAGTTATGATCTGCTGAAGGACTACTACGACTCCGGCGGTCTGAGGATGTTCCATCCGCCATCCCGGGTTATCGCCCCCTACCCGGTCATGACGGACCTTTCCATGGTTTCGCTGCTGAACGCCCCGGCGGCCGAGGGCGTGGAGGCGAGATACTATGACAGGCGAAGCGGCAAGATGGTCGGCGGTTCGATGGAATACCTGACCGGTGGCACTAAGGGCTACAACCGTATGCTCCAATACCGCGCCCATCTGCTGTGGGACGCAGTGGGGTACCTGAAGCCCCGCGACGTCTTCGGCAAGGAGATGAACGACCTGAAGGAGACTTTCGACGCCGGCGAGACGCGAGAGATTATCGCGTACTCCTCAAGCTCCGCGGGCATGGGTACACGGCTGGCGGAGCAGGGCCACCGCGAATGCCTGGAGACGGTCGAGCAACTCGTCTGGGAGCTGCTCTGCGAGACGCGGGGGCTGGTAAAAGTCACGTTGCTGGCCGACCACGGACACAACTACACCGCCTCAACGCCCATAGGGCTGGAAAGCTTTCTCCAAGAGCGTGGCTGGCGGATAACCGACCGGCTCGGCGACGGCAAGGACGTGGCTTACATACGATTCGGGCTGGAGACCTACGCGGGCTTCGCAACCCATCGACCGGCCGAGCTTGCCGGGGACGTCATCGAATGCGAAGGCGTTACGCTGGCCAGCTACGCCGAGGGAGAGCACGTGGTGGTCCTCGCCCCCGACGGCCGGCGGGCGCTCGTTCACAGACGCGGCAACAGCTATCGTTACGAACCGATCAGCGGCGACCCGCTGAAGCTGAACGAACTGCTCGCCACCATGCAATCCGATGATGGCTACCACGACGCCGACGAGCTTCTGGAAGCCACGGCCGGGCACTATTACCCCGCCCCGCTGCAGCGACTCTGGCGGGCGCATTTCGCCATGGTGCAGAACCCGCCGGACGTAATCGTCTCACTGGCCGACGACAAGTTCTCCGGCGCGGATTTCATGGCCAACGCCATCGACGTGGCCTCCACACACGGCAGTCTCCGCAGACGCAACAGCGTCACGTTTATCATGTCCACCATCGGCCCCCTGCCGGAGCTGATGCGCACTCGTGAGGTGCCGCAGCATATGTCCGAACTGCTCGGCGAGCCCTGGCCGACGGGAAAATGATCCCATTGCGGATTTCGGATTGAGGGTTGCGGATTTGTCGGCCGCTACCGGCCGGGGAACCGGTAACATGGAACCGGCAACCCGGAAGGTCGGTGGGGCAATCAGGCCATGGCTTCAGCCATGGTATCACACTTCGCCCGGTTTGCGGAAAGCCCGTTAAAACGGGCTGCAGCCACCAACACACCGGCTCTCGGTACCACGGCTGAAGCCGTGGCCTGCCAAAAGGGTGCGTAGCATCCGTGGCCGGCTCTACCCCCGGAATCCCTGCTCAACGTAACTCGCGGCTCGTCACCTGCTGAGCACGAAGATGGCCATGTCGGCGTTTGCGTTCGGCTCGTCTTGCACCTCCGCGCCGGCCTCGGTGTCCAGCGCGATTCGCTGGTGGACGTTGATGCCGTGCTCGGCGCAGAAATCGTCGAAATCGGCGATGCTGAAGAACCGGATATTCGGCGAGTTGTACCACTTGTAGTGCAGCAGCCCGCTCTCGGGCGCCTTGCCGTCCTCATAGAGCATCCGTCGCAGCTTGTGGTAGGCGAAGTTGGGGAAGCTCACGATGCAGCGCCGCCCCACGCGCAGCATGTCCGTGACGACGTGCTCCACGTCGCGTATGGCCTGCAACGTGTGCGAAAGCACCACGAAGTCGAACTGCCGGTCGCGGAAGCGGTCCAGCCCCGCGTTCAGGTCGCCGTGGACGACGTTCAGCCCGCGACGCACGCACGTTACTATCGCGTGCTCGTCCAGCTCCACGCCCAGCAGCGGACGGTTGCCGCGCCTGTTGAGCAAGCTCAGAAGCTCGCCGCCCCCGCAGCCCAGATCCAGCACGCTGGTCTGCGGCGGGATAAGCTCCAGGATGTGGTCGTAGTCCAGCCGCCGGGTGTGGAAAATGCTTTTCGGGCTGGCAGGCACTTCGAGGCGATCAGCCGGTGACGACCTGGGTTTCTCGCCGTTAAGGTTCGCCAGGAACGCCCGCACCAGCTCGCCGTAGCGGTCAAGGTCGTCGGCCAGCAGGAAGGCGTCATGCCCGCAGGTGCTCTCCACGTCGCAGTATGTGACCGGCTTGTCGTTCGCCAGCAGAGCGCGGACGAGCTGCTCGGACTGCTCCGGGGGGAAAAGCCAGTCGCTTGTAAAGCTCACGATCAGCCACTTGGCGCGCGTGTCCGACAGCTTTGCGGCGATTTCCTCCACAGTGTTGCCCATGTCGAACAGGTCCATCGCCGTAGTCAGCGTGATGTAGCTGTTCGCGTCGAACCGCTCGACGAACTTCTCACCCTGGTAGCCCAGGTAGGTGCCGATGGAGAAGCGGCTCTCGAAGTCGGTGGTCCCGTCCCTGGGCTGGTAGCGGTCGGCCTCAAACTTCCGGGCCATCGCCTCGCGCGACAGATAGGTGATGTGTCCGATCATGCGCGCGATCGCCAGCCCCACGGACGGTCCGGGCGACCCCTCGTAGTACTGACCGCCGAGGAAGTTCGGGTCTTCCATGATGGCGTTTCGCCCAACGATATCAAAAGCCAGCGCCTGGCTCGTCAGCCGGGGCGAGGTCGCCAGCGGTATCGCACCTCTTGTCTCGTCGGGATAGCGGGCGGCCCAGGACAGCACCTGATGCCCCCCCATGGACCCACCGACGATAGCCAGCAGCTTCTCGATGCCCAGGTGCCGCACGAGCAGACGGTTTACGTCCACTATGTCGTCCACGGTTATCGTCGGGAAATCCGCACCGTAGGGCCGGCCCGTTTCGGGATTGATGCTGTTCGGTCCCGTCGTTCCGCGGCAGCCGCCGAGGATATTCGGACAAACGACGAAGTACCGGTCCGTATCGATGCACTTGCCGGGACCGACCATCACCTCCCACCAGCCGGGGTCGTCGTCGGCGTCGTGGGATGCGCAGTGGGAATCGCCGCTGATGGCGTGGCAGACAAATACGGCGTTGTCCTTGCGCTCGTTGAGCTTTCCGTAGGTCTCGTAGGTTACGTTGACCTCGGGCAGGGAGCCGCCCTGCTGCAGACGGAAAGGCCCCTCGAAGCGCACCTGTCGGGCGTGCTTCAACGGACCGGCCGTCCTGAGACTGTCGCTGCTGTGGAACTTGTCGCTCATGCTGTTGTTTTCTTCCGTCTTACCGGCAATGCGTGTTCTATTCCGTGGCGGCCGACAGCGCCTGGTCGAGGTCGTCGCGGATGTCGTCAACGTCCTCTATGCCGACACACAGGCGTATGTACTCCGGCGTAACGCCGGCGGCCCGCTGCTCTTCGTCCGAAAGCTGCTGGTGCGTCGTGGAGGCCGGGTGAATCACCAGCGTCCGCGCGTCGCCGATGTTGGCAACATGGCTGCACAGACGCACGCTGTTGATGAAACGCTCACCAGCGCTGCGTCCGCCGCGTATGCCGAAGCCGATAATCGCTCCGAATCCGCCGTCGAAATATTTCGCGGCCAACTCGTGATGAGGGTGGTCCGCCAGGCCGGGGTAGTTCACCCACTCGATCGAGTCATGGGCGCTCAACCACTTTGCCAGCGCCAGGGCGTTTTCGCAGTGACGCGGCATGCGTACGTGCAGCGTCTCCAGACCCAGCAGGAACAGGAAGGCCGCGAACGGGCTCATGCAGGCGCCGGTGTCCCGCAGCCAGTGCGTGCGCATGTGCAGAACATACGGCGGAATGCCCGCCTGCTCTGCGGCCTCTGCGAATACCACGCCGTGATAGGACTCCGACGGTTCGCAGAACTCCGGCCAGCGCCCGGGCTGGTCGGACCAGCGGAAATTACCGCTGTCCACCACCGACCCGCCGACGTGCACGCCGTGCCCGCCGAGATACTTGGTGGTCGAATAGACGACTATATCGGCGCCATATTCGATGGGTCTGCACAACGCGGGCGTGGGAACGGTATTGTCCACCACCAGCGGCACTCCCAGCTCGTGCGCGCTTGCGGCCAGACGCTCAAAGTCAGGCACGTCGCACTTGGGATTGCCGTACGACTCGCAATAGACCAGCCGGGTGTTTTCATCGGCGAGTCCGGCGATCTCCTCGGGCTTATCGGGGTCGAAGAACCGCACCTCGACGCCGGACTTCCGCAGCGTATGCGTAAAGAGCGTAACCGTCCCGCCATACAGCGACGTTGACGCCAGGATGTTCTGCCCGCTGTTGGCTATGGTCATAACCGCGGCGGTGATGGCGGCCATCCCGCTGGAGAAGCTCAAGGCCGCCGCCCCGCCGTCCAGCGCCGCCAGCCGCTGCTCCAGGGCGGCGCATGTGGGGTTTGTCAGACGGGAATAGATATTGCCCACCTGCTTCAGCGCGAACAGGTCGGTGGCGTGCCCGCTGTCCTCAAAGTTGTACGCCGTGGTGGAGTATATGGGCACGGCCTGTGCGTGCGTGGTCTTGTCATCTATCGCCCCGGCATGCAGCGCGAGCGTGCCGAGCTTGTATGTGTTTTCTCTGTCCGTCATGGGTCTCTCCTTTCACTCATCCGCCGGCACGTGACGTCACGTGGCCGGCGCACATCGGTAACACGTGGCTAACGAGAGTGAAGGGCGACCCGTCGCGGGCCTGAAATGCGTCTCGTCCAGGTCTCGCCGGGAGGCGGGAATTTTGCCCGGTCGCCGTTGAACAACCGCCGGGCCGCATCTCTCCGGTCAAGGGCTGGATGTGGCACCTTATCCCGCCGCTCCGGCTTCACGGCGGTCGGGACAGGTTGCCGTGCGGTCATCGGGCCAGGACCCTCGCGCACTCTCGATGCCGTAAACAACTCTACCCGCACCAAAGCCAAGCGTCAAGTAAAACTGATGCTGAGCAAGCCGATGGGTGCGGTCGGGATATAGTGGCGTCCAATCGCGAATCGCAGCCGGGGTCGGTTCGGGAATATGTCAATCGCCCCCTGGCGGGGGCTACAACGTCTGCGGCGACCGATTTCCACGGGCTCAGCTTCGCATCACCCGTGGCTACTTTCAGATGCCCCTGACGGGGGCTACAACGTCCGCGGCGACCGATTTCCACGGGCTCAGCTTCGCTTCACCCGTGGCTACTTTCAGATGCCCCTGGCGGGGGCTACAACTTCCGCGGGCGCCCGTTTCCACGGGTTCAGCTTTGCTTCGCCCGGGGCTACTATCACACGCCCCCTGACGGGGGCTTGTTA
>JBNGDC010000049.1:0-16180 GCA_049975485.1 Phycisphaerae bacterium
GCAATCTTGAGTTCCAGCCCGCAAGTTCCCCCTGGTACTACTGCCCCGAGTGCTCCTTGCTACGGTAAAAGCTGTAGCGGCGCGTGGGTGTTACGTAGCTGAAGGTGTGCTCGCTGCGGATTTCGGGGTATTCTACCGAGAACGCGCGGCGGCGGAGGCCTCGCTGCTCGACCTCTTTGTAAACCAAGGCGCGCCGGCGGTCCGTGCCGCCGCCCAGGGATTCCATCAGAACTGTAACATGCGTCATCGCGGTGCCGGCGGTGGGGCTTTCGGACGTGATGCGGACCTCTCTGAGTCGGCCGCTGTCGATGGGTATCACCAGCAGCCGGGCCAGACCATACACAAGCCCTTCAAAGCGGAGTTGCACGCCGCCGTTGGCGTCGTTCGACTCGAAGCATACAACCACGTCGTCGCCGCCGGCGGCTTCGGGTACGACGGTGATGCGGCTGACGCCCCTGAACGCGACGACCGGCTGGAAGGGCATGACATCCACCATGCGCACCTCCCGACCCGGCTTGACGGCCAGCACCGCCTCGACCACGGTGCCTTCCTCGCCCTGCAGAAGGGCGGCTTCTATGCGGTCCACCTTGTCCCACTGTCGGACGAAACCGTCGAGAACAGTTATGGCCTTCGAAGCGCCGGAGAGGGCACTGCGTATGCCGGCCGACAGTCTGTCTTCCGCGGGAGCCGGGGCGGCCGATTGTACCGATTCCAGGAGCATCGCGGCGATTTCATCCTCGGCCGCGTACGGATCCTCGCTTTCGCGGAGCCGGTCCATCAGCTCATTCCGCAGTTGGGTGTCGAGTTCACGCCCCGCCAGTGCGAACCCCATCCGCAGCGCGATCTGTCCGAGCGTGTTCCGCAACTGCTGCGCTTCGCCGGGTCCGAGGTCGCCGAGCAGTTGGCCGCCGGTCCGTTCGTTCGCGTACATCACAAGCATCTCGAGCATCGGACCGGCAGATAGGCCCACGGGTTCCTCCGGCGTGTCCTGCGGGGTTTCGGCCCCGGCGCGCCGGGCTATGCTCTCAATCTGCGCCAGCACACTGGCCATCGCATCGGACCAGTCGCGGTAGTCGTCGTCCCGGCCATTCCTCAGCTCGCGGAGCTGCTCGATCGCGTCGCGTGTGTCGGTAAGCACGCCCGAAAGCATCTCCGCATGCTCGGCACTGACGGACAGGTCGATTACCTCCTGGTCCTCGTCAAACCGCTGGGCCGCCTGGACAATGCTTATGGTCGAGCGAAGCAGACTCTCTTCGTAGCGGATGATCCACCTGCCCGGCAGCCGGGTACCCGAAATGCTCGGGCGGTAGGGCCTGGCCGTCTCCCCGGGGTCCGCGTGGAGCGTCCAGAGGCGGCTCATCTCCCGCTCACCGACCGGGTGGTGCTCTATGCAGCCCTGGACGAGGGCGGCGAGCAGAACAACCGCACAAAGCTCAGTCCACCGCTTCATGGCCGCCCTCCGTCGGACTTACCGGCCGCCTCCAGTTCGGCGGCCCTGATTGCCAATTCCTCGGCCATCCGCGAGGGCGGGAACGAGCCGCCGCTGAACAGAACCTCGCGGACCTCGTCCCAGTTCCTTACCACGTGCACCTGCTCCGGCAGCGTCGCGACCTCCTCGGACAGGTCCAGGTACTCCTGCGGGAGCTCACGAGCGGGCATGGGCAGAACGCATATGCTCTCCAGCCCGGTGTCGTGATACGCCTGCGCATCGGAGACCTTGTCGCCGATTCCAACGCGGATATCGTCGAACCGGCGCGTCAGCCCGCGGAGCATCTCGGTCTTGTAGGCGCCGCTGCCCTTGAGGAACTCCGATACACTGGAGAGCAGCACCGGCCCGGGCGGATAGCCGTTCTCGGTGAGCCATGACTTGCTCTTGTTGGTGAACACGTCCGGGCGGTGGGTCAGATAGACGATGGTATGGTCCGCGGCCAGTCGGCGCATGACTTCCACCGAGCCGGCCATCGGGTCGGGATTTCCGATGAGCACGGTGTGGAAGCCGTCGGCCACCAGGGTCTTGTCCAGGTCCACCACGGCCATCGGAGCATCCGCCGGCCGACAGGCGACGAGCAGTTGCTGCGGCTCGGGCGGCGAATCGGCGAAACCGACCGGGGACACCTCCGTTGAGAACTCGTAATCGCCCGGCTCCGACGGTGTGAAGGTAACTACGGCCTGTCCCTCTTCGTTTGTCTGGGCGGCCCGGTAAAGCTCCCCGTCTCGGCGAAACCGCACCACGTAGCCCGGCATATCCGTCAGGAAGTCCCCTCCCTGCAGCCGTGCCTGCAAGCGCACCTGCTCGCCCGGCAGCGCCAGCGCGTCCCGGGCGGTGAAGAGATGCGAGTCTCGCGTTCCGAGGACGGAGGTCTCCGTACCGCAACCGATGAGTGCGATTGGCAGCAGAAGAAGTCCGAGGGTGCGTATCATGTTTGATATCCGTCGGCTAACGTGTCCATGGAAAGGTATGCCGCCGGTTGTGATGTATCAAGCGCCTTGCAAACAAACTGCTGCTGGTGTCCATTCTACGAAGGCCGGCGACCCGGCGGAAAAGATGGGAGGTCAAGTCATGGGTGTGGACAGGCGGCTGATTTTCTCATTGGTGCTGGTGGCGTGTGCGGGTGGTTGTGCGGCTCCGTCGGTGGATGTGGCGCATGTCCTGCCGGCGCCCGTGGAGCTTCCCGCGGGCGGAGAGGTCCGCGCGGGAAGCTTCGACGTGGGCGAGTCCGGCGAAGCGTGGATGGCCGATTTTCTGCGGGTCGAGGTGGCCCGGCAGATGGAGGGTTTGAGCGGCGCTGCCGGCACCGACGAGCCGCTGGATGTGGACGGTGTGGCCACGGTCAGGGTTACCGATGACAGCGGCGTTCGGGAGGCGCGCCGGTATGACGGACAGGGCCGGCCTGAGACAGTGGAGCTGCCCTACCTTGTCAGGATGGTTGATGTGGGCGTCGTCTTCACAATTACATCGGCCTCCGGCGGTTCGGTGGAGCTGGAGACGCACCGAAACTACGACTCCAGCCGGGATCCGGGCATCCGCGGCAAGTATGGGCTGTACCGGGGGGACGATCCCGAGCGGGTGCCGCCGACCGACGATATTGTGCGGAAGCTGCTGGTTGAGTGCGTCGAGCAGGCCGGCGGCATGGTTCGGCCGGTGGAAGTGCCGGTTACGCTGCAATTCCGTTATGCCGGCGGCGAGGCGTCACAGGCGGGCTTGAAGGCGGTTGAGAAGGGTGATTTCCGGCGGGCGGTGGAGCGCTTCCGCGAAGCGGCCGAGAGCCGAGGCGACGACGTGGCGCTGCTTTTTAATCTGGCGGCTGCTTCCGAAGCGGCCGGGCGACTGCGCGATGCCCGCGAGCACTACCAGGCCGCTCTGGACGCATCCGGCGGCGAAGACGCCGAGGCCGCCGAGGCGGTGCGGCGTACACAAGCCCTGCTGTCGCGAATGCCTTCGTAGTTCATCTCCGCACAGCAGGTCGCCAGCCGGCGAGGCACGGTATGTACCCGCCGACGGCTCGTTCGACCTGTTCAACGGTGATAAACGCCTGGTCGTCGATCTGGCGAATGGTGGCCATCGCCTCCCGGGCCACGTCTCTGTTGACCACGCTGAACAGAATCGGCATCGGACCGTCCTTGCCCTGTCCCTGCACGACGGTCACACGGCAGCCGCGATCTCGCAGGTGTTCGGTGACCTCGTCGGCAAAGCCCCTGCTAAGCACGCGCAGCAGTACGAAGTTAGACGACAGCCATTCCGCGATGGTCGAACCGATATACGTGCCAACGCCGAATCCCAGCGCGTATCCGGCCATTGGTACCCAGTGCGTCGGAGAGCGCACGACTTCGCTTATCGCGTAGATGAAGACCCCTGCCTGGAACATACCCAGCAGCCCCGCACGGCCGCGATGACCCTTGACCATCGACAGCACCCGCAGCGTATCCGCCGACATGTCCAGCACCCGCAGAAGGAATATCAGCAGCGCAACCGGAAGAACGCTCCAGAACTCACCGAACGCCGCCTGGAAGAAGCCGGCCAGCATAGTCATGTGAAACACTCCTGTTGATGGGCCGGCTGTAAGCGTGGCATACACCGCAGACCCGCAGTGCCCGGAACAGCCGGCGACAGCGTATCTTGAAGCTTCTACTATACCGGCCTTAGCCGCGGGGCGCTGCGCGGCTTACGGTTTGGGACAGTGCCGGAAACGTCCTCCGGTGCGGCTACTGTCCCTGCGCCTCCAGGGCCGCCTGTTCGGACTCGAAGACGGTGAACTTGCGGTTGTTCTCCATCCGGTCGGGCGAGACATTCTCAACCACCAGGGCGGCCGGTCTTTCGTCCAGCGATATGTTGTTCTCGATGACGATGTTCCCGCGGTCCTCGCCCAGGACCGTGATGGCCGCGTTGCGGACCGTGTTGTCCGCGATGGTCAGGTTCCTTACGGGGCAGTAGGGCTGGCCTTCGAACCGCTTTCGGCCTTTGACGGCGATGGCGGGTTCGAGGTCGATCACCGCGCTGGGGGCCTTGTTCACCTCGTTGCCGCGTATCTCCAGCCCGTCCACTTCCACCCGCCAGATGCAGATGTAGGCGTTGAGTTCGTTGTCCACCACCTTGCTGTCGAGAACCTTCGAGTTGACGTGGTTCTCGTGCATGATGCCTTCGCCGTCGCAGATGTAGTGCTGCCTGTCGTAGGTGCGGTTGGAGTGGACCTCGATATCGTTGTTCCGCACGACCCACCGGTAGCCGCGGCACTGGATGCCACGGTTGTCGTTGGTGCTGCCGGGACCGGTGGTCTCGAAGCCACGGCACGTGGGACGCCAGACGCCGGCGGGAATCCGAATGACGTTTCCTTCAACGATAGTCCCGTCTCCGCAGAAGGCGATCGGGCATCGGCCTGTGGCGAAGATGTGATTGTTGCGGATTATCGTGCCCTTCCGGAATCCGTGCGGATGCGACTCGGGCGTACCGTTGGGCAGCCCGTCGCCCGGGGCGCCTATGCCGAAGTCGTTGGCGTAGATGCCCGGCCGGTTGTCGTAGTCGAACACGATTCCGCTGTCCATGACCACCTTTTCGTAGTCGTGACGCGCGGGGTCGAAGGCCAGGTCGTGGACGTCGGTCTTGTTTTGGGCGAGCACATAGCCCGGCTGCTCGAAGTTCTCCTCGCCGCTTTCGGGGAGACGGTTGTTGGCGACAAACAGGTTCTCGCCGCTGTAAACGTGGATAGCCGCCCTGTGGCGTTGCGTCCACCGCTGCCAGCCGTGCTGACCGATGTCCTCCCGCGGAATGGAGGGGTCGGCGATGGCGGTGTTCCGCATGATGTTGCCCATCACCAGGCGGTTTGAGCCGGTCTGGTGGTCCGGGCCGTCGGGGAAGTAGATGTGCCCGCGGTTGATGTGTATGTTGACCACGCCGACATTGTCGGCCGTCTGCGTCTCGGCCAGTGTGATCTTCCTGAACGCCGTATCCAGCGGCGTGCCGTCGCCCTCGAATGTCGGCTTGTAACGGGGGAAGACGAACTTCGTCCCAAGCTCGTAGCCGTCGTCGCGCGCGTCGGTAACGTCCACCGGCGCCCGGCCGCGAATGATTATGCCGTCGTCGAGGACCACGTCCTCGGAGAACTCGTACGTTCCGGCCGGAAAGTAGATAACCCCTCCGCCGCGTTCCACCAGGTCGTCACGTGCGGCCCGGAACTTTTCGTCCGGGCTTTCGCCGGGATAGTCGTCGATGCTGACCACCCTCTGCCAGGCCGGCTCGTCGGTCCAGCCCGGGGCGTCGTCGCCGTAGAGCGTCCGCACTGGGTTGTCGGCAGGCAGGGGTGTATCGGCGTCGGCTTCCACTTCGACGGAAGCGCACCCGGCGATGGCAATACCAGCAAGCAGCAGAATAGACATCAGGGTTCTCATAAAAAGGTCCTCCGCGGCAATGACGTTCGAGCGATTGGGTCTCTACGATAGCGACCGCCGAGCATCAATATTGTGCTTTTCGTACGCATGAACTGTCAAGCGATACGGTGTGAGAGCGCGGGCGGGCTTTTCTGGCGGATGCAGGGGAAGTCGTGTATTTTCGCGTATCTCCGTGCGGTCGCACAGTCCGACAGGAGAGGAATATGTCCGAGCAGATAACACACATCGCGGTGGCCGACGACGCCCGGCTGTTGGCGCTGAACTCGCCGCGCATCGGCGGCGCCGTGCGAGAGGCGCTTCTGAACCATCAGGACAAGTGCCGCCTAGGCGCGGTGACCCGCGCAAGTGAAGAGTTCGCCGGCCCGGTGGTGGAGCAGCTTCGGGCACGGGCCGACGAACCGCGGCCACGGGATGCCGAGAAGCTCGCTTTCTGCCTGGGCACGATGGCTCACCGCTCGGCCGACAGGATGTACAAGCCCATCTTCCGCAGCCAGTCTGCCGACGGCAGCTGCGACCGCAAGGACATCAGCATCTATCACGACGTGTTCGTGTTCCGGCGGATATACGCCGCCGGCGACAAGGAGCCGTATCGGCCGGATGCTCTCTCGCCGACTGTGGAGCTTCCCGAAGGCGCGCCGGTGGACGCCGCGGAGCTGGAAGGTCTGTTCGGCGTGCTGTTCCAGCGGGCATTGCTGGCGGCGCACACATTCAAACCGGACCTGACCGACCCGCAGGGCTGGCTGGAGAAGCTGTTCGACCGGATACAGGAGTTCACCATCGACATCGGGCGCTACCACAAGGCCCTGACCGAGCCGGATGAAGACATCTACCGCCGGGCGATTACGGATGTGAACTTTTTCGACGAGTCCGACTCAATCCTCGCGCTTCTGGACGAGCTGCGCGAGGGCGGCGAGGTGACCGGCGAAGAGTTTCTCCGCCGCTGCCGCCTGGGCGACAAGGACAGTTTGTACGCCCGCGCGGTATCCGGCGCGTACGGCTATTTCCAGGTAACCAGCGAGTTCTGGTCCGGTCGCTGCTCGGCGGAGCTTTTTGCCGACGCGATCAGGCGGTAGCCGCGTTGTGAATCACGACGGTCACCAAGACCGCGAAGATCACAAAGGCCACAAAGCTTGTTGTTTTCGGAGCGGCAAAAGCACGGAGTCATGACAAGAGGCGAATCGTACAGCTCGCGTTTTCGCGTCTGGTGTTAGGACAAGAACCTTTGTGAACTTCTTGGTCCTTGTGATCCTTGTGATTTTGTCTGTCTGTCGCCCCTTCGGGGCTAATAGTGTCATCAGACCAGCTTTCCGGGGGCTGACGCCCCCGGCCATTTCCTGTCGCCCCTTCCGGGCTGACATACTGCGCATGTCGCTGACATACCGCACATGTCCATGTCCTGCATTTCTCAAGGTGCAGGCAAGTAGCCGAATCATTGAACATCCTCGTAAGCCACAATTCGTGCGGCCGGCGTTCTCCGCCTCATGCCGTCATCCACGAATCTTCGTGAGCTTTGTGATTCAGCGCGTTTCGGTCGGGTTCCAGGGCCTGTAAACCGGCATTTGCCCTGAGAAGTCGATCACGAAGCCGTCTGTGCCGTCGAAGACCTTCAGCACGCCGTCGGACTGCCGCACGTGCGGGCCGTCATATTCCGCCCAGTCTTCGTAGCTGACCTCTTCACCGTCGATGCTCACGTCCGCGTGGTCGCGGCCGCGGCGGTACTGCATCGTTACGTTCCGGCCGTCCATCGTCTCGGTGGTGATCTTCATCGAATCGGTCCACTCGCTGAGGTCGATTTCGAGCTGCTCAAGGGCCCCGCCGAACTCCGCCAGCGAGTCGAAGCTGTTGACGTCGGCCGTCTGAAGGACGAATCCGCTCCGCTCGCCGGGGAACACCATCGCGGGCATGTCGCCGAGCCGCCTGTCCTCGACGGTCCCGGTCAGCGGCAGCACGCCGATGAACGTGTTGCCGGCCTGTGCCGTCCGCCAGCGGCCGAACCGGATAAACTCCACCGGCGTTGAGAAGTAGGTAAACTTTTCGTCCGCCTGGACGGGGAAGGCGGCCATGCATACCACCGTCGGTCCGACCTGTGCATACTGCACATAGGTGGCGATGGTCTGCGGGTCAACCTGCATGCTTTTGCGCACGATATGCGTGCCTTGTCCGGCTTTGTATCTCGGTTGGCCGTTGTACGTCCCCGGTGCGCTGCCGGTGAAGGCGACGGCGCCGTCGTCGGTGCCGGCCCCGAGCTGCATGCGCGTCAGTTGCGTGCAGACGTCCTCGGCCCACCACATTGTGCCCAGCGTGTAGTGCTCTGTGATATAGAGCGATTCCTGCGAGACGTTCGCCACCGGCTCGATGGGCGGCTTGTCCAGTCCGTGCCAGTAGTTCGGCTTTGCGTTGCGGTACTCGGCCGGCAGGGGATCGGCCCGCCGGCGGGCGATGTTGGAGATGACGCGGTTGGGCCGCCACGATGAGGTAATCGGATGCATTGTGTATCGGGCGCCTCTGAGCGTATCTTCCTCCGGCTCGCCGGTGGAGCCCCACCACAGCCAGCATGTCATGTCGGCGATGCTGTCGAACTCCTCATCCGTCCAGCCGCGCTCCTTCGGGCCTGTGTGCATGCCGTTGACGTACTTCAGAGCCAGCGTGGTGGCGTACCAGTCCAGGGCGGCGCGGGCCAGCAGGCGGCACTCGGGGTCCTTCGAGAAGTCATAGATGTTCAGCATCCCGTTGACGTCGAACATCATGTACGTCGAGGAGTCCCACTCGCTCTGGCCGTAGTGATACAGATTGCGCACGTACCACCGCAGCCACTGCTTCGCCTGTGCGCGGGCGCGGGCGGTTGTGGTGCCGGCGAAACGGTCGGTGTCGAGGTAGTCCGGCAGCACCACGCCGCTGGTAAGCTGCATGACGTGATGGTTCTCGGTGCCTCGGCCACTGGTGGAGATATAGCTGTTCCGCTCGCGGGCCTTCTGGGTGAAGGTTTCCAGTGTCTGCGGCTCGAGGGCGCCGGAAAACTCCGGAATCAGGCGTGCCCAGTTCACCGCGGCGAAGTGGTAGTGCTGCGTGGGGGCGCGGCCGTCGTTGAGGTACTTGCGGGCCTGGTCGTCGTCCGGGTCCAGCTTCAGCCGGGCCATCGCGTGCAGCGGCATGTACTTGCCCGGGTCGCCGCCGGTGAAGTAGCCCCTTCGGTAACTACCGAGGTCAACAGTGGCAAGGGCGCGGATGATCTGCTCGGAACGCCGCTGGAAGCCCCCTTCGTCGTCGTATGTTTGCGGGTCGGCAACCGATGTTGCCGCCGCCGCCGGGTCGGAAGTGTCCTGGGGAGCGAGCGGTTCGGCGTCTTCGGCTGCGCAAGAACCGGCAGCCAGTCCGAGCAGTGTCAGGACCAGAATAAGGGAAAAATCTCGCACGGCGTTCTCCTTACGGTTAATTTAGCGGTCGTGTTGAAACTATACTGTAACGATCCGCACCCCGAGTTGCATCCCCGCAGACGGCGGGGGGAGCGTGGGGCGGTACTTCTGCGAGAGATTTCATGATTGGTTCACGGAAAATACGCATTATCGAGCCGCAGGGGCGGCCCGAAAGACCTCTGAACTCCTGGATCCGCTGCTGGCCACTGATGGGCCCGATGACGCTTGCGACGATGCTCGACGAGCGTGGCTACGACGCCGGCGTCATCAATGAGAATATATCCGGCCCGGCCGAGGAGAACGAGCGGCTCTATGCGGAGCTGTGCTCGGCGGACCTGGTGGGCATAAGCATCATGACGCCGACGGCACGGCGGGGATACGCGCTGGCCGATCGCCTTCGCCGGGACGCGCCGGACGTTCGGATCGTCTTCGGCGGCGTGCATGCCTCCTTTCGGCCGGAGGAGGCGCTTGAGCACGGCGATATCGTCGTCTGCGGCGAAGGGGAGACGGTAATCGAGCGCATCGCCCGCGGCGAGATAACCAGCGGCATCGTAAAGGCCGAGCCGGTCGCCGACCTTGGCGCCCTGCCCACTCCGAACCATTTCCTTATCCGCGACTTCGACGTGCTGCTCAGCGCCTTCCGCAAACGCGCGCTGTACCCGCTGCCGGTGATGACCTCGCGCGGCTGCCCGCACGCCTGCACCTATTGCTGCGTGACGCGGCTGTTCGGCCGTCGGATTCGCGCCCAGAGCGCCGAGCGCGTGAACCGGGCGCTCAAGCAGTATGCCGACCAGGGCTTCCGGCGGGTGTTCTTCTACGACGACAATTTCACCGCGGACCTCAAGCGCACGCGCAAGCTGCTGGAGCTTATGAGGCCGCTGCGAATGACCTTCAACGCGCAGGTCCGGGCCGACTTCCACCGTACCGGCGCATCGCGGGGCAAGCCCGACCGGGAGCTTCTGAAGTCCATGCGGCGGGCCGGCGGGGATATGCTCTACATCGGCTACGAGACCGTGGATGACGAAACAGCCCGCTGCTGGCACAAGGGCTATCGCAGCGGCGGTTCGCTCAGCGAGCGGCTGCGGGACGACACGGCCGCCCTGCACGACCACGGGTTCTGGGTGCACGGCATGTTCGTGCTCGGACCGCACCACACGCGCCGCACCGCCAACGGTATAGTCGATTTCGCGCTGCGATGCGGTGTGGAGACCATACAGATAAGCGCCCTGACGCCGTTCCCGGGAACGCCGCTGATGGAGGAGATGCGGCCTCACCTGGTCTTCGACAACTTCCCCGACGACTGGGACTACTACGACGGCACGCACGTACTCTACGACAACACCGTGGCGGGCTTCTCCGAACTGCAGTGGGCCCTCTATGACGCCCACAAGCGCTTCTACCGCTTTGGTGGGTGGAGCGGCAGGGCGTTGCGGTCCATAGGGGCCCGACCGGCCGGGACGGTGGATAAGGTCGCCGAGATAGTCTCAGGCGCCAAGACGGCCTGGAATATGCTTCGTCGCTGGCGGGGCGAAATAAACCAGTTCCTGTCCGTCGCGTCGCAAAAGGGCGTGCTGGATCGGGAAGCAATAGGCAGCCGGTAAGTCGGGACCTCGCCCGCGGCCGCAATCAAGCCCGCTACGTCGCTAGAACCCGAACAATTCGTGGTGTATCTGCTCGTCGGGGACGCCGGCCTGGAGTAGTTGAGTCTCGAGTTTTTCGGTCATCACGGGCGGTCCGCAGATGAGCACCTCGCAGTCGGCTATCGGGACGCCGATGTGTTTCTCCATCAGCTCAACTGTGATATAGCCCTTCTCGCCGGGGTAATCCGGCTGGTCGCTTATCACGTGTACGACTCGGATGTGCCGCAATTCGTCAACCTCGCGGCGGTAGGAGATTCTGTCGGTCGTGAGGTTGCCGTAGAACAAGTACGCCGGGCGGTCGTGGTTCTGCTCGATGGTCTCCAGCATCCAGAGAAAAGCGGTTATGCCGATGCCGCCGGCAGCCATCACCAGCGGTCTGTCCGTCCGCAACGCCTCCTGCCCGAACACGCCGTAAGGCCCGTCCAGGTACATCCGCTCGGTCGGCTGGACGCTCTGCAGGCGGACGCTGAAGTCCCTGCCGGCTCGGGCGGCGATGCTGAGTTTGCCGCTGTCGGCTTCGTAGCGGGCGACGCTGTAGGGGCGCTGACTGCCCGCTTTACGGCGGCGTATATAAACAAACTGCCCCGGCTGGGGTTCCATCGGCTGCCGTTGCGGCCGCATGGTCAGCTCGGTTACGCCTTCGGAGAGCTTGTGGGCGTTGGTTACCTCGTGCGGGTATGCCCGCCAGCCGGCGAGGTTCAGCACCCGGGTGAGTATAGCCGCGCCCGCGACGACAGCCAGCAGTATCCAGTACCACGATAGCGGCGTCTCGCGCAGCGTCATGCCAATCGGCATGGAGTGCACAAACACCAGCGGCAGGACCAGGTAGGTCGTAAGGTGCGTGGCGAACCATCGGCCGTAGCCGAGTCGTTTGCGCAGAAAAACGCTCGTAACGAAGATGAACGCCAGAAGCCCCATCGCCAGCATCCCCGCCAGCACGAACCAGTAGAACGGTTCGGAGAAATCCAGGCCGAACACCGGGCGGTCGAACTTGACGGCGTAGTAGATGGGTATGAAGACCGGGTGCAGCAGTATCAGGATGATGGCGGCCGCTCCGAGGCGCTCGTGCAGCTTCACCAGCCAGAACAGGTCCCTGTGGAACAGCGTGCTTATGAGGCGGAAACCCAACAACAACTGCCAGACCAGAAGCACGGTACCCACCAGCGAGCCGGTCTTGGCCAGTACCTTGGTCACCATCAGCAAGGCCGTCGGCTCGTTGTAGCGGATGAACGCCAGCGGCAGGGCGGCCGAGACCGCAAGAAGCACAACCAGGATCGCCTTGCGGGTCCTGATGACGCCCGGATCAAGATTCTGTCTCACCTGCGGCTCCTGCGTGGACAAGGCGTGAACCACTAGCCGGTAACCAGTAACAAGTAATCAGTAGCCAGTAGCCAGTAGTCAGTAGCCAGTAACCAGTAACCAGTAACCGGCAATCAGTAACGGAGGTTTTCCGATACTCCGGATGCTTACGAACACCTCGACAGATGCACGGGACGTACAGTTTGTCAGCCCCGAAGGGGCGACAGGAAATAGCCGGGGGCGTCAGCCCCCGGAAGGAATCCGGCGCAATCATGCTCCCAGCCCCGGAGGGGCGAAAGAGGGTTCCCAGACCGGCACAACACTGTCGCCCCTCCGTGGCTACAGGTTGTGAGTGCCCTTCCTCCGCGCTTCTACCGCTTTGCGGAGCCGCGCCTCGCTGAGAAGCACCAGCTCCAGGCGTTGGGGAGAACTCAGCATAAGTCATTGAACAGATTTCCACGAGTTATTGGACGCTCAAGGTTGCCGGCCGGTCGCCTCGCCGTTTGCTTTTTCTGCGGGTCTTCTGCTGTTTGCGGCGGTTGCGGATGGACTCGTGCATGCGCTTTTTCACCACGTCGTAAGCGAGTTTCGGCAGACGGAACTCACTTACGGTGCCCTTGTTGTTCATGGTCCTGGGCCTGCTGTTGAAGTGCCCCGTCGTCACGCGGCAGTCGCAGAACTGCCAGATGGCCACGCCTACCACCTGAGGGTGATTCAGGTAGTCCGCGAGCTGGTGGTCGAGCACCTCGGCCTGATACTCCTCGGTCCACTTGGCGTGGTTCGGTCTGCGATAGCCCGGTATCGCGCCGGCGCCGAATTCGCTCATGATGACCGGCTTGTTCTTACCGCCACTGGCGTCGGAGTTCAGCCACTTGATAAGCTCCTTCAGGTCGTCGCCCGCGGAGTCCGGGCCGCCGTGGTACCAGCCCTGGTAGCGGTTCCACGAGACGATATCCACCAGGTCCAGGCAGCGGTCCTTGGTGGCCTTGTTGGAGGCGAACGTCACCGGGCGGGAGTCGTCCATCTCGCGGATAATCTCGATGACCCGCTTGTGCTCCTTCCGCCCGGAAGACGAGACCGAGTCGCACTCGTTAAGGCAGCCCCACATGAGAATCGACGCGTGGTTATAGTGCCAGTCGATCATCTCGCGGGTGGACTGGGCTATCTGCTCGCGGAACTTCGGGTGTTCGAATTTCACCTGTCGGGCGTGGGATTCCTCCCACACGCAGAAGCCCAGCTCGTCGCAGAGGTCCAGGAACCGCTGGTCGTTGGGATAGTGGCAGGTCCGCACGAAGTTGCAGCCGAGGTCGCGGAGAATCTCCAGGTCCGTCACCATCGCCTCCAGCGGTATCGCGCAGCCGAACTGCGGATGGTCCTCGTGGCGGTTATAGCCGCGGAGATGTATGGGTTCGCCGTTGAGCAGCAGCTTCTTGCCACGGACCTTCACCTCGCGGAAGCCCACGCGGTCCAGCAGGTCGTCGGTAAGCTCTTCGCCGTCGGAAAGCAGCGCCTCGACGGCGTAAAGCTCGGGGTTATCCGGCGACCAGCTCTCGACGTCCAGGTCCTTCAGCTTTCCCGAGACTTCCTTCATGCCGCCGCCCGGGACGGACACCTCGCCCAGCTCCACAAACCCGTCGGCGACCGCGACGGCCACGCCGCGGGTCTCGGCGTTCTTGCTCCAGTTCGCCAGGCGTACGCGGACGTCCAGGTCCCACTTGCCGCCGCGGCGGACAGGCAGTGCGAACATCCGGTCGATATAAACGGTCGGCACGAGCTGCATCTCGGCCGGGCGGGTGATGCCGCCGTAAGTGTAATAGTCGTTATCCAGGTGCAGTGCGGAATGCTCGCCGAAGCTGTTGTCCACCTGCACGATGAGCTCGTGGTCGCCCTCGCTCAGCCGCGGGACCACCACGTCAAACGGCGTGAAGGCGTCGTAGTGGTGGCCGACGTGCTTGCCGTCGATGAACACATCGGCGGTATGGCTGACCCCTCCGAACACCAGCCGCACCGCCCAGCCCTCGACGGCCGGGACGCTCGTGCGCAGCCATCCCTTTCCCCGGTAGTTTTCCAGCCCGGGAAGCTGCTCCCAGGCGCTGGGCACGTGGATGCCGCGCGTGTAGCGTTTGGGCAGCTTGGTCTTGTCGTTGCGGTCGTCGGCTGTGACGAAGTCCCACCTGCCGGTCAGAGATTCGGTCGGGCGTATCTCGTGCTGCGGGAAGTTTCTCAAAGTGGCCATCGGTTCCTGCCGTCCTTTCGGGGTCTTTTGACGGGTTTCCTGTCGCGTAAACCACGGCAGGATAGTCGCGATGGGGGCAAATGACAAGCCCGGCATGAAACGGGACGCTGGCGGTACGGATTATTTCATTGACAATCCCGACTTTAGGCTTTATCATATCGCGTCGTTGAGGCAAGTCTCAGTACCCTCCGGAGCTGATGCTCCTGCCGTGCCCCGGAGAGCCATTTCGCCGGTTCCTGCCGTACGGCGAAAGTGGAATAACGGATTTACGACCCGCTCGGTTTGCGCCGCGTAGGGGTCGTGAGCATTTCTTCAGGCAAGGCAGGCGAAGCATGTCGCCGTCGTCCCATTCGGGACGGACACTTCGTCGCGGTCGAGGATAGAACCATCGCCCGGCCTGCGATTTGGGGCCGGGCGGGAGAAGGCGATGGCCGCTTCACCACAGGGGCTTGGCCGGTGCATCACCATGCGGCTGCTTTGTCCCTGCGCGCGGCCGCCTCCTCGATAGCCCCAAACCGCATCTCACACGGAATATCCGCCCACGGAGGGCAGATGCGCATATCAGTGAGCATGGTTCGGGGGGGAGAACGACAAGGAGAACAAGGCATGCAACCGAAACTCAAACGCTGCATCCCTTTGCTGGCGGTGCTGTGTGTCGCGGCGCTGCTGGTAGCCCCTGCACAGGCGGCCAAGCCCACGCCTCCGGCGGCGCCGACGAACCTGACGGCGACGGCGGTGTCATCGACCCAGATCGATCTCGACTGGGACGACAACAGCGAACCGGATCTCGACCACTACAATATCCATCGGTCCACGACGAGCCGAGTGAAGGGCAACCCCAGCGACTTCTACACGACCTGCACGCCCAGCAACTACTCCGACATGGCGGTGTCGGCCGGCACGACCTACTACTACAAGGTGCTGGCGGTGGACACGGCCGGCGATGAGTCGGACCCGAGCAACGAGGCCTCGGCGACCCCGGCCGGCGACACGACACCGCCCGCGGCTCCGACGAATCTATCGGCATCAGTCGTCTCGGGCAGTCAGATTGACCTCGACTGGGACGACAACACCGAGGGCGACCTGGACGGCTACAACGTGTATCGCGACACGTCCAGTGGTGTGCCGGTGGACGCGGGCTACCAGATCGCAACGGGCGTCGCCTCCAGTAGCTACAGCGACACCACCGTTGACGACCAGACCACGTATTACTACGTCGTAACGGCCGTCGATACGGCCAGTAACGAGTCGGCCGCCAGCAACGAGGCGTCGGCGACCACGCCGGACGAAACGCCACCGGCGGCGCCGACCAATCTGACCGCGACGGGTGTCTCGCAGAGCCAGATAGACCTGGACTGGGACGACAGTCCTGAGCCGGACTGGAGCCACTACAACGTCTATCGCGACACGTCTTCTGGCTTCACCTGCGACGTGAACACTCTGCTGGTCAGCAACGTTACCGGCAGCGCATACAGCGACCTCAGCTTGCCGATGAGCACGACCTACTACTACAAGGTCACTGCCGTCGATACGAGCTACAACGAGTCGGGCGCGTCCAACGAGGCGTCTGCGACCACTTTGGGCGACACCACCCCTCCGGCCGCACCTACGAACCTTTCGGCGACGGCGGTCAGCTACGACCAGATCGACCTGGACTGGGACGACAACACCGAAGGCGATCTGTCGCACTACAACGTCTATCGCGGCGG
>JBNGDC010000050.1:0-3314 GCA_049975485.1 Phycisphaerae bacterium
GGGCTAGTAGCGTTTGAACCGCCCGGGCCAGTCCAGCACGGCCCCGGTGTCGGCCGAGGTCGCCTGGTCGGCGTATCGTCCGAGAGCGCCGTGGGTGATTTTCGGCGGGCGGGGCTTCTGCTGCTTGCGGCGGCGTTTGAACTCGCTCTGTGTGACGCGGGCGTTGAGCATCCCGGCGTTGACGTCGATCTCTATCACGTCGCCGTCTTCCAGCAGACCGATTTCGCCACCGGCGGCCGCCTCCGGGGAGATATGCCCGATACATAGTCCGGCCGTGCCTCCGCTGAACCGGCCGTCGGTAATCAGGGCGCAATGCTCGCCGAGTCCCATGCCCTTGATGTAGCTGGTGGGCGCGAGCATCTCCTGCATGCCCGGACCGCCGCGCGGGCCCTCGTTGCGGATGACCACAACGTCGCCGGCCTTGACCTTACCGCCCAGAATGCCCTCGCAGGCGGCTTCCTGGCTTTCGAAGATCCTTGCTTCGCCGATGTGGCGGTACATCCTGGGGGAAACGCCGGCCAGCTTCAGCATGGCTCCCTTGTGGGCGATATTCCCGTACAGCACCACCAGCCCGCCACGCTTCGTGAAGGCGTTTTTCAGCGGGCGGATAACGTCAGTGGCGTCGAAATCCGGGTCGTCGTTCTTCACCGGCAGATCGGCCGGCGTTTCCCCGCGAAGCATTTTCCGGACGTCTTCGACCTTCCGGCCGGTCGCCTTCCAGCCCTCCGCATAGATCCTCTTCGCCGCGTCACAGACGCCCTTGCTTCGTGGCGACCATTTTTCCAGATTCTCGCAGAGGGTCTCGCCGGTCACGGTGCGGGCGTCGCCGGCAAGCAAGCTGCGCTTGTCGCAGGCGATCTGCCAGAGGATGGTGTGTATCCCGCCCGCGCGGTGCACGTCCTGGACGTGGTAGATGCGCCCCTCCGGCGTCTCGGACGGCGCGACCCGGCAGATGTTCGGAGTCCGGCGGGATATCTCCTCGATATCCTTGTATCCGAAACGAACGCCCGCTTCGTTGGCGATCGCCAGCAGGTGCAGCACGGTGTTGGTGGACCCGCCCATGGCCATATCCAGCGTAAAGGCGTTCGAGAGCGACTTCTTCAGTACGATGCGCCTGGGCAGCAGGGCATAGTCTTTCCGGCAGCCGCCTTCTATCCACTCACGGGTCATCTCCACGACCCGCTTCGCGGCCCGCTTGTATATCTCGATTCGCGCCGGGCTGGTCGCCAGGCATGTTCCGTTGCCCGGAAGCGCCAGACCCAGCGCCTCCAGCAGGCAATTCATGCTGTTGGCGGTGAACATGCCGCTGCACGAGCCGCAGGTCGGGCAGGTGTTGGACTCGTATTCGGCGACTTCCTCCTCGCTCATCGCGCCCGTGCGACGCTGTGCGACGGCGTAGAACTGGTCGATAAGGTCCACGTCGCGTCCGCAGACGCGGCCGGCTTCCATCGGACCGCCGGAGACCACCACCGTCGGGATGTTCACCCGAAGGGCGCCCATCACCATGCCGGGGACGATCTTGTCGCAGTTGGGCAGGCAGATAAGCCCGTCAAAGGCATGCGCCCGACAGACCGATTCCACGGAATCGGCCACAAGCTCGCGGGACGGCAGCGAATACTTCATCCCGGCGTGCCCCATCGCGATTCCGTCGCAGATGGCCGGTGTGTTAAAGACCAACGGCGTGGCGCCCGCGGCGCGGATCTCGCGTTTGAGCAGCTCGCCGACGGCATCGAGGTGCACGTGCCCGGGTACGATGTCGGTATAGCTATTGGCGATGGCGATAAGCGGCTTGCGGATATCCTCGTCGCTGAGACCGGTCGCTTTCATCAGACTGCGGTGGGGTCCGCGCTCCGCGCCGGACTTGACAATATCGGAATGCATCATATCGCACCTCCGTCGGCGATGGTTCGCCGGTATCAGCAGCCGCCGTTTTCCAGATATTCTACGGCGTGGTTCATGGTCTCGAAGTTTTCCACGGCCGTCAGCACATAGTTGCGCGTGGATTCGTCCCGCAGCGGCCTGATTTCCAGGAACTCCGGATCGTGTGAGAGTTTCCTGAGGTCGTCGAGGTCCCTGTAGGCGATCAGCCCGCAGTACTGCTGGCTGCAATCGCCCATATAGATCATCCGCGTCAACCCGTACAGCAGCACCTTTGCCCCGTAGCGGTCCAGAAGGGGCTGGACGCGGCGAAGATACTCGGCGTACTGACGCTGTCTGCCCGGAATGATGTCGAACAGGTTCAAAACGACAATCACTTGCTCTCTCCACTGACCGCCGCGAAACGGCACAAGACCCTACCCGAGGGGCAGTTGCTTTTACAAGCCCTTTCGCCGACGTCCAGCTTCGGCAGGAAGTTGCCGCTGCGCAAACAGCTTCGCTGCGATACGGCATACTCAACAGCCCGCCCGGCGTCGCCGACAGCGGCCGTAAACGGGCTGTCGGCGGGACTGCCCGGATGCCGATAACGTCCTTCGACAGATAACACTTGACAAGTCTGTCCGCATCTCGGACCGTACTTGGTCCCCGTATGATGCGACGGGTGTCCGGCCGGGCTGCGGGCCCGACGGAACGCCCCCGACCGGTGTCGGGGAAGGAGCTTGCCATGCGAACGCAATGGATGGCGTCGCTGCTTGTGATGGGCCTGCTGATTCCGCTGTGCGGATGCGGTAATTCCGGACAGGCGAATACCGCGAACAACAACAGGACAGAAAGGTCGACGGAGCTTGTCGGACAGGCCCGTCCACCGGTTGCGGACCTACCCGTGCCGGTGGGTTTCTCGCTGGACGAGCAGCGGTCGCGAGGTTTCACCACCGGCGGGGCAAGGTGGGTGGACCACGTTTACAAAGGGTCCGCCGACAAGTTCGCAGTCGCCCGATTCTATAAGCGGAACATGCCCATCAACAACTGGAACCTTATGACGGACATGTTCGTGCAGGGCGATATAATCCTGACGTTCGAGAAAGAGCATGAGGCCGCGAGGGTGGTCATAAGCGACGGCAGCTTATTCAACCCCACGCAGGTCAGTTTGCAGCTATGGACCAAAGGGCAGATGCCGGCGCCCAATGAGAGAAATTGACCGAGCTATGAAGTCCAAACGTCGTCATGAACTGCAGCAGAGCGAGATGGTGAGGGAGTTCGGAAAGCTGCGCCAATTCTTCAGCAAGTACGGCAACTACATCACATGGGGTATTCTCATAGCGGCCGTCATATTCGCCATCGGCTTCTACGCTTACAGGTCGAACAAGCAGAAGCAGGACCAACTGCTGATGCGCCTCAACCGGGTCCAGATCGCCGGGCGTCCCAGAGCCGAGGAT
>JBNGDC010000050.1:3414-15609 GCA_049975485.1 Phycisphaerae bacterium
CTGATGCGCCTCAACCGGGTCCAGATCGCCGGGCGTCCCAGAGCCGAGGATATTAACGAGTTGACGGAGCTTTCCGCCCAGCAGGACAACCGTCCCGTCGCCGCTCGAGCCGGTGTGATGCTGGGGGACGCCTATTTCATGCACTATGCCATAGGCGGTGGCGATGAAGAATTCCCCATTGAGCCGGACGAAGCCATCGCGCAGGCCGAGCAGGCCTACCGGCGCGTAATCGAGCAGTACGGGGATTCCCCCCGCGAAGTCTCTCGCGCCAGGTTCGGTCTGGCGAAGATCCTTGAAACGCGCGGCATGTTCGGTGAAGCGAGGCAACAGTACCAGGCGATATTGGAGCTGTCGGGTCTGGAGGGCGACCCCATAGTTGAACTCGCCGCCGATGACCTCGAAACGCTAGACGACCGCACCGAGCCCGTCGAGTTCGCCGAGACCCAGCCGACGACTGCGACCGCACCGGCCACAATGCCGGCTGAGCCCGAGGTGCTGCCGGAAACACCGCTGCCTTCCGACGCAGCACTGCCGGGGACTCCGCCGCTGGTCCCCGACGGCACTGACAGCGACGAGCCCTGACCTTCGTCGGTGAACCGCGTCTTCCCGAACCTTTTCATATGGGCGCGGCTATGATACCCTCTGGATTCGTTTTTCACGGTTTGCGCGGCGCATACGGGCCGCTCCGCCCGTTTGTGGCGCAACGTCAGAGCAATAGAAGAATGGAGGCACACAGGCATGGCTGACCTACAGGCACTTGCAGACGCACTGATCAAGGGCGACCGGAACCAGGTCGCGGAGCTTACGGAAAAGGCCCTCGATGAGGGCGTGCCACCCAAGGAAATTCTCGACGACGGTCTTGTCGCCGGAATGAACGTCATCGGCAAGCGCTTCAAAGCGAACGAAATCTACGTTCCCGAGGTGCTCATCGCCGCAAGGGCAATGCACGCTGCGATGCACGTGCTCGAGCCGGTCCTCGCCAAGGCCGGTCACAAGCCCGCAGGTACCGTTGTGCTCGGCACCGTCAAGGGTGACCTGCACGACATCGGCAAGAACCTCGTGGGCATGATGCTCACCGGCGGCGGCCTGAAGGTCGTGGATATAGGGACCGATGTGCCGGCCGAAAAGTTCGTCGAAAGCTGCAAGGCCGAGAATGCCCAGGTCTGCGCAATGTCGGCTCTGCTGACGACCACGATGCCCCAGATGCCGGAAATCATAAAGGCGCTGAAGGAAGCGGGCATCGAAGCCAAGACCATCATCGGAGGCGCCCCGGTTACGCAGAACTTCGCCGACGAGATCGGCGCCGACGGCTACGCCCCCGACGCGGCCAGCGCTGTCGATGCGGTAAAAGACCTGATCAGTGCGGCCTGAGCACCGGTCTCGCCACAGAACAGGTTCGCGGCCAGCCATGACCGGCGGCAATAAAGACCAGCGCGAGGAGCTTGCCGCCTCCGACAACGGCGTGGAGGCGGATGAATCCCCGCTGGAGCCGGAAGAGGACGGGCTGGAGCACGTTCAGTTGCGCGTCCGTCGTGCGCTGCCCGGGCGGCGTCTGGACCGGTACGTGGCGGGCCGGCTGGGCAACCTGATGTCGCGCACGGCCCTGCAGGCGTACATCCGCGAGGGTAACGTCACGGTAAACGGTCGGCCGGTCAAGCCCAGCTACCAGATACGCGCCGGCGACGTTATCGACCTGATGGTCCCTCCGCGCCGCCCGCCGGAGATACCCCCCGAGCCGATTCCGCTGGACGTGGTGTACGAGGACGACGACCTGCTGGCCCTGAACAAGCAGGCAGACATCATCGTGCACCCGGCCCGCGGCAACTGGACGGGCACGCTGGTCAACGCCCTGGCGCATTACTTCCGCACCAACTGGCGCGCATGGAAGGACATGCCTACCAGCGGGGAGGTGTTCCGCCCGGGCATAGTCCACCGGCTGGACCGTGACACCACCGGGATTCTGCTGATAGCAAAGAGCGAGCGGGCCCTGTGGCGGCTCGGGCGACAGTTCGAGCTGCGGCAGACGCAGAAAACCTATACCGCCATCGTTCACGGGCTGCTGGAGCTGGACGAGGACGTAATCGACCTGCACATCGGCAAGCATCCCACGGTGAAGGAGAAATACGCCGTCCGCCGCCCCGGCATAGGTCCCCGTCCGGAGCTGACCAAGGAGGCCGTCACGGGCTTCCGCGTCCTGAAGCGGCTGAGCAACGTGGGGCGTTCGCGGGCGTGCTTTACGCTGGTGGAGCTTTACCCGAAAACCGGCCGGACGCATCAGCTCCGCGTGCACATGAGCCATCTGGGACACCCAATCGTCGGCGACCGCATGTACGGCGGCGGGCCGATATACCGCAGCCACCTCATGGGAAACGCCGAGGTGGCCGAAGGGGCGATTATCACGCGGCAGGCGCTGCATGCGCATACCATCGCCTTCTACCATCCGCGGACCAACGAGCGAATGGAGCTTTCCGCGCCCTGGCCGGACGACTTCAACTACGCGCTGGCGGAGCTGGAGCGGCTCTCGGCCGAAAGCTGACGGCCGGGACGGTGTTCCGAAAGCAGGCAGGGATGCAGGGGATGCATGGGATTTCTCCCGCATGTAGTTTGGGACGTGCTGAGGGTAAGACGACCGTGCTTCGCCAAATCGCCTCGACCTGACGTCTGTACCGCGCACGGGCCGGGTGCCATGTTCCTGCGTAGCAGGAGCATGTTTTCCAACCTGTCCGCTACCTTGTCTGGTGCCATGTTTCTGCGTAGCAGGAGCATGTTTTCCAACCCTGCCCGCTCCTTTTCAGTCGCGGCTAGCCGCGAGCGGCAGCGAGCGGAAACCAAGCCACTCCGGCGGGTACTCTGCGCCTCAGCACGCCTCCCGCCGCGTCTCGCTGCGCACGGTCTTGCATCGCCTCGCCGCGCCGCTATAATCGACAAGCGTAGTGATGGAGATATTCAGCCGGTTAACCAGTTAACCGAGCAACCAGTGAACTGTTTTCCTGGCTGCTTAAGGGCCGTTAGCTCAGCTGGCTAGAGCGTGCGGATCACACCCGCAAGGTCATAGGTTCGAGTCCTATACGGCCCATGGAGAAGGAAGGTCGGTGAGCGGCAGCGACCGCGAGCCGGCCTTTCGCTTGCGCGTCAGGGCTGCGCCCGGATGTCCGCGCCGCGGTGGCAGATTGGGTTACGCGAGCTTTCACCAGGCCACGGCTTCAGCCGTGGTATCGAGAGCCGGTGCATGCTGGTGGGTTCAGTCCACAGTCGGGCTGTGCCCGACGGCAGCGCTGCGTCAATTCGATGCTCGTACCCTTGGTCTTTCGCTTGAGGACAGGACCGGCTAATCAGACCGTTAGTCCAGCCGGCAGCAGCCAATGCAGCTTCATCCGCTAGATCGCAAACCCAGCAACATGAAGAGAAAAAAAAGCACGATAAAAATGGTCCAGCCCAATTTCCATTTCCTTGTGGCCGTGGGGTCTTCAGTCCAAACACCAAGTACACCTGTACCCACATAGTGAACAAGACATGCCAAAATCACGATTGCGTCAAACGGATTTGGATGGTAGTCGGTAAATAAGCTACGGACGAATAATAGACCAAACAAGACCCAGGCAACCACCCCTATCACGGCCCAGAGCACCCCACACCAGATCCAGGCCTTCTGCTTGGCGGTTTTCTTTCCGCTCGGCTCAACCTCAAACGGCTCGGGCGCTTCCGGTGCGGGCGGTGTTGTCGGCGGTGCTTGTGGAGGTGGTGGCGTTGTCCGCTCGGCAAGCCACTCGCCACAATGCTTGCACTTGATTGCTTCGCGCTGTATCGGCTCGGCGCAATACGGGCACTTGGTTTCCGAAGTGCCTGCCATCTTTCACCGTCACTTTCGTTTCCGCTCTATGTGCCAGGGCGCAAACACCGCCGCCAGCTAAGGCGCCAACCAAATGGGCTGCCCTTTCTCATCTGACAAGCCGAGCACCGGCTTTCCCTCGGACAGCCCCATCAAAGCGCGAGCCTGCCCGTTCCCGTCGTACATGGCCAGCGCCGGCCGTTTGTCGGAAACGCTCAACGAAACGCGTACTATCTCATTCCCGTCACCCATCTTCAGCGACGGGCCCCCCCCATCTATGGCCAACACAGCACGCCGCTCGCCCTCGCCGTCGTACATATCCAGCACCGATTCGTGATCGTGCACGGCCATGACAATGCGCGGCTGCCCCTTTTCGTCGACCAACCCTAGCATCGCTCCTTCATCGGTCACCCCAATACTGCCCCGCGTACGCCCTTCGGCGTCCACAACAAAGAATCCGCGGGCACTGCCAAACTCCTCTGCCGGCCCTGGCTCTTGCGCCAATACCTGCCCGCTCGCGCCCGGCATCAAACAGCCCGCAATCACCACGAGGACAGCTATCCCAGCAGCCGCCAGAAAAGCTCGGTTTCGGCGCTTCAGGCGCGTTACTTCGGCCTCCAATTTCTCAAGTCTCTGCTCACTCGTCATTGCCTGTTTCCCTTTCGTTTGCGCTTCCCGTCGCGAGTCCCGCCATATCGAAGTCATCGTCAGCCCTTCCCGTTTCGCTTCTGTGCGTTGTCGGTCGCTGCTCGATCTTCTTTCTTTCGTGAGAATTGGAACAATGACGCCGGCCATGCCACGAACAACAGAGGAGCCAGTATGGGTGAGCTTCCGACCACGGTCCTCAGCCAACGTGGCCCCAGCAGCGCGGTCGGCAGCACGAACACCACAACCATTGTGACCGTCCAGCCCCATCTCCAGGGCGGTCCTTCCTTCGGCGGAAGCAGGCGAACACATAGGCCCCCGATGACGAATCCAATGAGTGTAAACGCTGGCTCGATTGGCCAGGCGACGTCGAAAGCCAGACCTAGACTAGCCACTAGCATGTCTGCCGTGATTCCGCCCGCGATACCCCCGGTAATGGCCATGAGCCAACTCCATGACCGCCGCTTCGGCTTCGTTTCCTTCTTTCCGGCCGTTTCCGATTCCGCTTCGGCACGTACGGGCGTTTCCGGTGCGGGTGGTGTTGTCGGCGGTGGCTGTGGCAGCGGTGGGGCTGTCCGCTCTGCAAGCCACTCGCCGCAATGCTTACACTTGATCGCTTCGCGCTGTATCAACTCCGCGCAATACGGACACCTCACCTGGTCTGCCGCATTGTCCGTCATGTTCGCCCCTTTCGTTTTATTTCCCGTCGCGAGTCACGACTTGCAGCCGGGGCTATTCGCCCGGCCGGTATGGATTGTCCGGCGCGTGAGCATGACTTTCAAGGAAGGTTATGTCTCGGCGAGTCCGATGTGGAGTGCGATCAGGCACAAGCTCCACGTCGCCGAGCGAGTTGACGACCCTACGTGTCTTTCTCCACCGTTTGGGGCCGATGCCACATCAGCGGCCGAGCGGAGGTCCGAAGGACCGGCAGGTAATAGCCGGGGCCGTGAGGCCCCGGTGAAAGGTCTCTCAAAACTTGTAGCCCTGAAAGGGCGACAGTGTCGCGCGGCTGTGGAATATCTCTGTCGCCCCGTCGGGGCTAACAGCATTATTAGATCAGCTTTCCGGGGGCTTACGCCCCCGGCTATTTCCTGTCGCCCCGTCGGGGCTGAAATGCTGCACATCACTTGCATTCCTCGATGTGGCGGCAGGTATCAGCCGGTAGGGCGTGTAACTCGCTTGCACGCGCAACCACGATGATAGCACAACCTTGCGCGAGCAACCCCGACTCGTCGGGGCTCGCCCTACGCCTACGATTTCCTCGTCGGGCACAGCCCGACCTGCGTGACGTGCGTTCTTGTCGGGCACGTATGCCCGACCTACGGGCACCGCGTCGGTAGGCAGGTTCCCGGCCTAGGGCCACTTTATTAGGCCACGGCTTCAGCCGTGGTATCGAGAGCCGGTGCATGCTGGTGGGTTCAGCCCGTTTCAACGGGCTTCCCGAAACCGGCAGAAGGGCGTAAACGCCCTGTAAAACCAACACCCGCCGCTGCGTGATACCATGGCTGAAGCCATGGCCTATTGACCCGCCTGACGTGCGATACCATGACCTGCTCAACCGCCCGTTGTATGACACGATGGCTTAAGGCATGGCCCATCCGCCGCCGGCCCTGTGACAACATGGCTGAAGCCATGGCCTATTTACCATTGCTCAATACGGCATTTGTCGGTCAGACATTCCGTCGGGCACAGCCCGACCTACGTGACGTGCGTTCTTGTAGGGCAAAGCCCGACGCCCGGCTACCGGCTCCGGGTTACGGGTTACTCCGCCTTTTGCGGCGGGACGTCGGCGCCGTAGTACTTTTCGACGGGCACGTCGGGCAGGGCGGTGCGGACCCTGGCGGCGACGGCGTCCAGCTCGGCGTCGGAAAGGGCGGCCACGGACGCCTCGGCCGGTGGGCGGGCGACGGTGTGAACCTGAATCAGCTTGATGCGCCCGCCGGCGGAGACAATCTCCGAGAGACGGTCGCAATAGGCGTGAAGCTGCGATTCCGCCGGCGGCTCGCCGTCGAAGCGGAAGAACAAGCTCTGAATCACGACGGGCCTGTCCACGGCCACCGACTTTATGTTCTCCACCACCTCGGCGAGCGTAACACCGCCGGCAGGGCGGTTCACCCGCTGGAAGAACTCCTCCGTGCCGGCGTCGAGCTTGGCCCATATCTCGCCGTTGTTGGCATCCAGCACCGGCAGGGCCCGCCGCACCTGTGGGTCGCGCAGGCGGGTGGCGTTGGTTATCACCACGATCTTCACGTCGTCGGCGCCGTGGGCTTCTTTCACATCGGCGGCCACCTGCACGGCGTGGTCGAAGTTGGCCAGGCAGGTCGGCTCGCCGTCGCCGCTGAGGGCGATGTCGTTTATCCGCCGCAGCTCCGCCGGCGTCACGGAGAAGCGCGGCTCGGACCACAGCCGGCCGGTGCTCGCCTCGCGCATCGCCAAAGAAAGCTCGTCGCGCAGCACGGGCAGCTCCACGTGGCTCAGCTCGCGCCGGATGCGGCGGTTTATCTGGCAGTAGATACACCCGAAGTTGCACCGCTTGTCGGGGTTGAGGTTCACGCCGATGCTCAGCCCCTTGCTGCGGCGCGAGATAACGGGATAGACGTACAGGCAGTCCCGCCACTGGCGGCGGTGATCGCGCGTCACGGGGGCTTTGTCGGCTTCGGGCTGGTCGTTGGCCTTGCTCATCATCCCGGCATTCTACGCGGCTGCGGAACGGTTAAAAAGCCCCGCCGGGTGAGACAGGCAACAGTGCCAAGGCGGTTTGGTGCTTTTCCGTATCGCGCAGCCGCGAAACAAGTCCGCCTCAGGCCCGTTTAACAGGTAACTGGCGCCTCTGAACCCATCTGAGCGTCCTGAATGGAGACGACCATCATGAAACCGCTTCGCACGCTTCTGATTTCGTCTGTCGTGCTCGTTGCCGTCGCGTCACCGCTGGTGGCCGCGTCGGATGTCTGCCGCTTCACGATCCCCCAGGCCGTGGACGGTCGCTGGGACATGGAGGTTATCCTGTTCCATCGCGACGGGGAGTTCCACCACGGCTACGCCGTCGTGCCGGGCAGGGACAACGTCCCGCATCGCGTTGATGTGACGCCGTCGGAGCCAATCGAGTGGCAGACCGCCGACGGTGAGCCCATCGACGTCCCCGAGGAGATGCGCGGCTACTACTCCTACAAGAGACCCGAGTTCGACAGCTACAGGCGCCGCTGGCGGGAAGGTGAGATAAAGGTCACCCATCCCATTCCCACGCCGCCGGTCTCCTGGAGCGACGGCAAGCTCACGGGCTTCGTCGATGTGCTCATCGCTCCGGTAAACGTCGCCAACAGTACCGGCCGCGGCTCGTTCGACACGGCCTATCGCATTCGCCTGGACGCCACCGTGCGGATGGACGGCGATCTTACAGGCACGGCGACCTGGTGGAACTACGCGGAAAACGACGACGATTACGCCCCCATCGACGGGAAAACCACCGTCCGGCTCGCCGATGCCCGCTGGGACGGCGACTACTGGCAGCCGGGAGAGGGCACCGAACTCGCCGAAGGCGCCGCCTGGCCGCAGGCGCGTGGACCGATGCTTACAGGTGCGGCCGGCGACTGCGACCGCCCGCTGGTGGACAACCTCGACGACGCCCGCCTGGTATGGGTGGGCGAGGAGATTATCGGTGGCGGCCGCGGGGCGGTGCTCTCGCGCGGTGGCTTCGCCATGTACCCCTACGCCTGGCAGAACATCGGCTACGGCGGGTTCGCCGGCGTTACCGTCGCCGACGGCAAGGTGTTCCAGTATCTCACTCACCCGGACGAGGAGCTGGTCTCGGCCGACGAGCAGATCGCCCGCAACGTGTACGTTCAGCTCGGTGCGGACCCCCGCACGATGGCCAACGAGCGGGGTTACATGCGGGACACGGTCCTGTGTCTGGACGCCCGCACCGGCAGGACGCTGTGGCGGTTCGAGTCCGACCGGACGTTCGGCGGCGTCCGCTCAGGCAAGGGCGGGATAGGCATGACCGCCTGCTACCATGACGACAGGGTGTACGCTCGTGGCTCTGGCGGGCTTTACTGCCTCGACGCCGATACCGGCGAACTTCTGTGGCACAAGGCAAGCGGCCAGAAAGGCGACGTGAGGGTCGGCTACGGACCGACAGGCGGCTGGAGCCACGACGAATCGCCTGTGATTATCGGCGGAGTACTGATAATCGGCCACGGCGACAGCGAGTCTCTGGCCGGCGTCAATCCCGCGGACGGGTCGCTGCTGTGGACTCGCAGCCAGGTAGCCGGTCGCAACGCAGTCCCGACGAAGGTCGTTCTTGACGGGCGGGAGTACATCATCGCCGGCAGCAAGGAAACCGCACGTCTGTCGCTTATCGACCCGGCCGACGGGAGTATCCTCTTCCAGAGCGACGCTCTGGGTCCGAATCACGGCTCACTGTCGGTATGCGGAACGATCGTTTGCGGCAACTCGGGCGACCGCGAGGAGCACGAGCACGGCCGGGCCGCCGCGGTCCGCGTAAGCAGGGACGGTGTCGAAAAGCTCTGGACGTCCGATGAGGCGGGCTACCCGCCGTCTCGGGCGGTGCCGGTGGCCCATGATGGGTATTTCTACATAGACACTCGCGGCGGCTTCTACTGCCTCAACGCCGAAGACGGCACGCTCGTCAACCGCCTGCCGCACATCTACAACATGAGCTGGGGCAGTCATAACTGGACGTGGACCATTGCGGAGAACAACCGTGTGCTGACAAGCGGCGTGCTGATGTTCTCGGACGCGGCCGGCGGCTTCGAGCGGATGCCCGGCCGTATCTCGCTGGACCTGGCCGGGGGGTATACGTGCCCCATCAAGCCGGCCATGGCGGACGGACGGCTGTTCTGCCGGCTGAGCGACAAGATCGTCTGCTACGACCTGCGGAAGGAGCCCGGGCAGACTTCTGAAACCATCGAACTGACCGCCGAAGAGGCGTTCACCAGCTCTCTGGATGAATCCGACGCCGTCAAGCTCCGCGTCCGAATGGTCAACGGCGAGGTCTCGCGGACCTCGGCCTCCTGGCCGGAGATCGTAGGGCCGGAGGGACTGAAAATCGATGCGAACTGGATCAACTGGTACAAACGCCCGCTGCGGTGGCGAACCTACCCAGCATGGGACCTTAAGCTGGATACCGAAGGTCTGCGGGGCGATTTCCGACTGCCGATGGGCTGGCACTTCGAGAACTGGTCGCTGGATATGCGGCGCGACGGCGATGAATTCCATGGGACCTATACGCGTTCGATACCAGCCATTGAGGAGCCCGTGGAGGTCTCCGGCGAGATCCCGAACGGCTCTGCGACAGACGTGGAGGACGCTACCTGTTACGTGCTCTGGCTGGACACGGCCGTGCCCAAAGGGCAGAGCCGCAACGCCGTCGGCATTGCCGTAATCAGGAGCGGGCAGTCCGTGCGTGGATGGGCGATGGCCGGCCGGGTGAACGCCATCGCCCACGAGGTGGACCCCTCGGGATTGACAATCGGCGACGACGGAAGTATCCGCGGCGAAGTTACCGTCATCTTCCGCGACGACTCATATTTCCACCTGAACCCGCGGGACGAAACCTCCGTGGCCGCAACATACAAGATCCAGGCGGCAGTAACAGACGACGGCAAGATAGAAGGCAGCTTCACCGGTACCTTCGGCCACGCCTGGCAGCGACAGGGCACAGTGAGCGGGCAGATGGCGGAATAGAAAACCGTAGCCCGTAGCCGGTAGCCGGGGACTGCGGAACACGGAACAAGGAACACGGGACAAGAGAGCGGGACAGCTGTTCCTGGCTACTGATTACCGTCTGCTGATTACTGTTTCTGCTTCTGTTTATGCATCTTCGCCCAGGTGTCCTTAAGGCCGACGGTGAGGTTGAAGACCGGCTTTTCGTCGGTGGTGTCGGCGTCCACGCAGAAGTAGCCCTTGCGCTCGAATTGCAGCCGCATGCCCGGTTCGGCGCTTTTGAGCGACGGCTCGACCATCGCTTCGGAGTTGACCACCAGCGATTCGGGGTTGATGCCTTCCTTCCAGTTCTCGTCGGCGTCGGGGTCCTCTTTGGTAAAGAGGCGGTCGTATATCCGTACCTCGGCCGGCAGGGCATGTTCCGCCGATACCCAGTGCAGCGTGGCCTTTACCTTTCGCCCGTCGGACGCGTCGCCGCCGCGGGTGGCGGGGTCGTAGGTGCAATGCAGCTCCACCACGTTGCCGTCGTCGTCCTTGACCACATCCTGACAGGTAATGAAATACGCGTATCGCAGCCGGACCTCACGGCCGGGGGCGAGGCGGAAGAACTTTTTCGGCGGGTCTTCCATGAAGTCGTCCCGCTCGATGTAAAGCTCCCGCCCGAAGGGCACCTGCCTTGTGCCGGCCGAGGGGTCTTCGGGGTTGTTCACCGCTTCGAGTTGCTCGCTTTGCCCCTCGGGATAGTTCGTCAGGACGACCTTCAGCGGGTTAAGCACGCCCATGAACCGCGGGGCCGTCTTGTTGAGGTCCTGGCGGACGCAGTGCTCCAGCAGCGCCAGCTCATTTGTGCCGGAATACTTGGCCACGCCGATGCGACTGCAGAACTCGCGTATCGCCTCCGGCGTGTAGCCGCGACGGCGCATGCCGCACAGCGTCGGCATACGCGGGTCGTCCCAGCCGTCAACCAGCCCGTCGGCCACCAGCTCGGCCAGCTTACGCTTGCTCATCACCGTGTAGGTCAGCTCCAGCCGGGCGAATTCAATCTGTCGCGGGTGGTGCACGCCGAGCTTATCGAGGAACCAGTCGTAAAGCGGGCGGTGGTTCTCGAACTCCAGCGAGCACAGCGAGTGTGTGACGCCCTCGATGGAGTCCTCCAGGCCGTGCGCCCAGTCGTAGGTCGGGTAGATGCACCATTTATCGCCCGTGCGGTGGTGCGGGGCGTGGAGTATGCGATACATAACCGGGTCGCGCAGGTTGAGGTTCGGCGAGGACATGTCGATCTTCGCCCGCAAGACCTTGCTGCCGTCGGGGAACTCGCCCGCCCGCATTCGGCGGAACAGGTCCATGTTCTCCTCGACGGAGCGGTCGCGGTGGGGGCTGTTTTTGCCCGGTTCTGTGAGTGTGCCGCGGTACCGGCGGATCTCTTCGGCCGAGAGGTCGTCCACGTATGCGTCGCCCTGGCGGATAAGCTGCTCGGCGTATTCATACATCTGCTCAAAGTAGTCCGAGGCGTAGTAGAAGTGCTCGCCCCAGTCCCACCCGAGCCAGTGGACATCCTCCTTGATGGCCTCGACGTAGGACGCCTCCTCCTTGACGGGGTTGGTGTCGTCCATGCGGAGGTGGCATCGCCCGCCGAACTCCTCGGCTATACCGAAGTCGATATTGATGGCCTTGGCGTGGCCGATGTGCAGATAGCCGTTCGGCTCCGGCGGGAAGCGCGTGACGACCTGGCCGTCGTAAAGGCCGGCGGCTACGTCTTCGGTCACCTGCTCGCGGATGAAGTCCGACTTGTTCTGGTTCTCTGGCATAAGCGGGGCTACTCCTGTGGGACAACCGCGTTGTGCTTAATCTACAGCGGGGCCAAATGCAAGAACACGGGCAGGGGCTGAAGGTGGGAGCCGGGTAGGAAACGACAAGCATTCCGGGCATGCGTGGTCCCATGTGGCAGGTCTCGGCACCTCTTTCTGCAACGGCCGCGCCTTCTCAATAGACATAATGGATTGACCTGCCCCGATCTCAAGGTCGTGGGTTACCTTTTA
>JBNGDC010000051.1:0-5868 GCA_049975485.1 Phycisphaerae bacterium
GGTCGGCAACTTGTTGCCGACGAGCGGCTTAAGCAGGTATTGGCGTCGGCAAGTCGCAGACAGCGCGACTTGCGCGACCCTACCGGTTCCGCGAAGGAGTTTTCGCCACCGGTGCGGGGCGGCCGAAGTGCGTAGGGTCGGCAACTTGTTGCCGACGTTTCGGTGGCCGCGTCGGCAAGTCGCAGACAGCGCGACTTGCGCGACCCTACCGGTTCCTCGAAGGAGTTTTCGCTACCGGCGCGGGGCGGCCGAAGGGCGACAGCTCGCGCAGGCGGCGGATAATCGGCGGCAGGACCTCGATTACGCGGTCCACCTCGGCCTCGGTGTTATAGACGCTCAGCGAGAACCGCACCGACCCGTGGGCCGCGGTGTACGGCACGCCCATCGCCCGCATGACGTGGCTCGGCTCCAGAGAGCCGCTGGTACAGGCCGAGCCGCTGGAAGCGCAGATGCCCTCGGCGTCGAGCATCAGCAGTATCGACTCGCCCTCGACGTACTCGAAGCTGATATTCGTGGTATTCGGCAGGCGGTTTTCCACGTCGCCGTTTACGCGGGCGTCCGGACAGCGGGCCACCAGCTCCCGCTCCAGGCGGTCGCGCAGCGCACGAACGCGTGTCCGCTCGTCGTCCATGCGTTGCCCGGCCAGCTCCGCCGCCTTTCCCAGCGCGACGATAGCAGGGACCGCCTCCGTTCCTCCGCGACGGTTCCGCTCCTGGTGTCCGCCGATAAGCAGCGGGCTGAAACGCACGCCCTTTCGCACATACAGCACTCCGACGCCCTTGGGCGCGTGCAGCTTGTGCCCCGACAAGCTGAGCATGTCTATCGGCAACTCCGACAGGTTCATGGGCAACTTCCCGACGGCCTGGACGGCGTCGGTATGGAAGATTATCCCCCGATCCCGGCACATCGCGCCTATGTCCTCCACGGGGAATATGGTGCCGGTCTCGTTGTTGGCCCACATCACCGAGACGATGGCCGTGCCGTCCGTCAGTGAGTTTCCCACGTCCGGCAAGCTCAACTGCCCGCGGGCGTTGACGGGCAGTTCCGTCAGCCGCCAGCGCCTGCCGGCGATGCCCTGCTCGCTGAGCTTCCGGCACGGACCGCCGACGGCCGGGTGCTCCACGCGAGTGGTGACCAGGTGGTCGGCGTCTGGGCTGGTCTGCACGGCGCTGAGGATCGCGGCGTTGTTGCTCTCGGTACCGCAGGAGGTGAAGATGATCTCCTCTTCATGGCAGCCCAGAAGCTGCGCGACCTGTTGACGGGCCTTGTCCACGTGTCTGGCCACCTGCCCGCCGAAGGTGTGCATGCTGTTGGGGTTACCGTAGAGCTGCTCCAGAAACGGCAGCATGGCCTCGCGGACCTCGTCGGCGACACGCGTGGTGGCGTTGTTGTCGAAGTAAATCGGCTCGCTCATTACGCTCATCCCATCTTCCTGTCCAGCGTCTCGCTGACGTCCTCGACGGTGATGTCCGGGTCCACCTGCTGGCGAAGTTTTTCGCCGATGAACCCGTCGGCCGTGAACTCACGCGTGCGGCACCAGGCGCAGTTGCCCCGGAACGCCACCTGCACCTTGGTGCCGATTACGTCCACAAGCTCCACATCGCCGCCGTCCTTGCGGACGACGGGGCGGATCTCGTTGTTCAGCGTGTCCTCGACCATCCGCATGCGCTGGACGTTGGTCAGGGGGCGCTTGCGGCTCCCGCCGGCGCGCGTTTCGGCGGCGCTGCGACCATGAACGTCGGCGATGATCTCGCGGATCCTCTCGTGGCAGGCCCCGCAGCCGCCGCCGGCCTTGGTGTAATTGGTAACCTCCTCGACCGTTTGCAGCCCCTCCTCGGCCACCACCTTCTCGATGAGCTTGTCGGTGACGCCGAAGCAGCGGCAGACGACCTCGCCCTCGTCCTGCTCGGTGAACCGCTCGCCGCGATACTCGGCGATCGCCTTCTGCAGCGCTTCCATGCCCATCACCGAACAATGCAGCTTCTGCTCCGGCAGACCTCCGAGATACTCGGCGATGTCGTCGTTGGTCACGGCCGCCGCCTCATCCACGGTCTTGCCGATAATCAGCTCTATCATGGCGTCGCTGCTGGCGATCGCGCTGGCGCAGCCGAAGGTCTGGAATTTCGCATCGGAAATCCGTCCGTCGGCGTCGAGCTTGATCATCACGCGCAGCGCGTCGCCGCAGGTTATGTTCCCGACCGTCGCGTCCAGGTCCGGCTCGCTTATCTCACCGGCATGCTTCGGCCGGAGGAAATGCTCCATGACTTTTTCGGTATAGTTCCACATGGCTCGTATTTACACCTCCGAGGCATTCTAGCCCGGCAACCGCATCCGTTGTTCGGAATCAGCATATCCGGCAGGGATTGACACAGATGAACGCAGATAGAAGCCGCATCCCCGTCGGCCTGCGCTCCGCCGGAGCAGAAGTTGCCCGCGGAGGTTAAGACTTCCGCCGCCGCTGGCATCAGGAATCTGCGTCTATCCGCGTTCATCCCTGCCGGTTAGCCGTCTGATTCGGGGCGTTTACGAAGCCGTCGCCCCGGCGGCCTCGGAACGCTCGGCCTTCGTCAGCTCGTCCAGCACATGTTCGGCGCCGCGGAGTCCGGAAATCAGCATGGCGCCGAAAGTCGGTCCCATGCGCGGCAGTCCGTACATGGCCGATACCGACATCCCGATGGCCACCAGTCCCGGATAGACCGTCCCGCTGCGGCGGACGACCGCATCTTCACTGCGTGCGACCGACATCGCACCGCATCCGGCGACCTCCAGAAGCCCGCGGTCGGCCAGCTTCGAGGCGACCACGGCGTCGTGCCCGGTGGCGTCCACCACCACGTCGGCCTCTACGGCAACCGGGTCGGCACAGGTAACATTTCGCGGCAGCGCCCCTACCGGAGTCCAGTTGACAACCAGCCCGGAGACGCGGTCCTCGCCGTCCAGCACCACGTCCTCGACGCTGGTCATGTTCGCGAACTTCACGCCCGCGTCGCAGGCGGCCGCTATGAGCTTGGAGCAGGCGTGTGGACCGTCGGCTATGTGCAGACCCTCCGAGACCCGCTCGTGCGGCACGCCCAGCTCGTCAAGCATCTCCGTGGCCGGCTCGCGAACGGTCACCTTGTTCATCAGGTACCCGCCTATCCAGAAGCCGCCGCCCAGGTAGTTGTTCTGCTCTACGATGAGCACCTTTTTGCCGGCCTGTGCGAGTCGCCGCCCGCAGACGAGTCCGCTCGGTCCCGCGCCTGCGATGACCACGTCCGAAACCGCGTAATCGCAGAACTGCTCGGCGAAACGCCCGACAATCGCCCGCGTCACGTCACGCTCGCGAACGTCCTTGAAAACCCTGTTGCTCTCGATCATGGCTGCATCCTTTCGTGTCTTTAACCGGGGCGGACGCCCGGCAGCCCTTCCGGGCGCCCGCCAATGACTGTGAAAAACAAACGACCGTTTGATATGTCCCTTCAGCACAAGGCCCTATTCGCCCAGCTGCGTCAGGAACGGCGAAGACAGATACCGCTCGCCGAAGTCCGGAAGGACCGTAACTATTACCTTGCCGACGTTCTCCGGCCGGGCCGCCACCTGCTCCGCCGCCCGCAGCGCCGCGCCCGAGGAGATACCGACGAACAGCCCTTCCTCGCGTGCGGCCCGGCGTGCGTACTCGCCGGCCTGGTCCTGGTCCACCGTCAGCACTTCGTCCACCAACTCCAGCTTCAGCACCTCCGGGACGAATCCCGCTCCGATGCCCTGTATCGCGTGCCCGCCCGGCGACGGCTTCTCACCGGCCAGAACCTGCGTCAGCACCGGGCTTTCCGACGGCTCGACCGCGACGACCCGCAACCCGGGCCGGCGCGGCTTGAGCGCCTCGGCCACACCGGTGATGGTCCCGCCGGTCCCGACGCCGGCTACGACGATGTCCACGTTCCCGTTGGTGTCGGACCATATTTCCTCGGCCGTCGTCTCGCGGTGGGCGGCCGGGTTCGCAGGGTTGTTGAACTGCTGAGGCATGAAGGCGTCGGGGTCGGCGGCGAGCATCTGCTCGGCCCGCTTGACCGCGCCGCTCATTCCGCTTTCGGCGGGGGTGAGCACAAGCTCCGCTCCCAGCGCCTTGAGCACCCGCCGACGCTCCCGGCTCATCGACTCCGGCATGGTCAGTACGCAACGGTAGCCCCTGGCGGTCGAAACCATCGCCAGCGCGATGCCAGTGTTGCCGCTGGTCGGCTCGATTATCCTGGCGCCGTCGCGGAGCTTGCCGTCCCGCTCGGCGGCGTCGATCATCGCCACGCCGATGCGGTCCTTGACGCTGGCCATCGGGTTGAAGCCCTCCAGCTTCGCCAGCACCACCGCGTCGCGGCGGATCATCTTCCGCACCGGGACCATGGGGGTCCGTCCGACGGTTCGCGTGATGTCCTGATAGCTCACCATAATCATGTTTCCTGCTCTTTGCCCTCCGCGGCGGCCGGCGGACGATTCAGCGCTGCGTTCATCGAGCCGCTGCGCAGACCCTGCAGGTCCAGCGTCACATAGGTGTAACCGGCCGATATGAGCAAACGCACAATCCGCTCACGGTCCCGAACGGCACGCTCCAGCGACTCAGGCGGCACCTCCACCCTCGCCAGGCCGTCATGGTCGCGCACGCGGCAGGTGCGAAAGCCCATACCCGCCAGCAACTCCTCACTGCGTTCGATGCGCCCGAGGCGGTTGGGGGTTATCTCGCTGCCGTAAGGCACGCGACTGGCCAGGCACGCCGACGCCGGCTTTGTCCAGGTCGGCAGTCCCATCGCCCTGGAGGCCCGGCGGATGTCCTGCTTGGTCAGGCCGGCCTGCATGAGCGGCTCTGCTACGCCCAGCTCGCGGGCTGCCTCCAGCCCCGGGCGGTAATCGCCGGAATCGTCGGCGTTGGAGCCGGCCGCCACGGCCTGGAAGCCGCCGGCCCGGGCTATCCGCCGGAGCGACTCAAAAAGGTGCCGCTTGCAGTGGTAGCAGCGGCGCGGCGGGTTCGAACGATAGGCCCGGTCGGAGAACTCCGCCGTCTCGACCTCCACCATCTCCACACCCAGCCGCGACGCAAGGTCGCGGCCTTCGCGTCGCGCCCGCTGCGGCTGGCTCGGCGAGACGCTCATCGCGGCCAGCACGTTGTCGCTGCCCAACACGTCCGCCGCAAAGGCAAGCAGAAACGAGCTGTCCACGCCCCCCGAAAAAGCCACCACCACCCGGCCAAGCGAGGCGATTAACCCAGCGCAATGGTCGAGTTTGCCGCACAACGCCGGCGGCAATTCATCACGAACAGACGCAAAAGACACTATCGCGACTGGATGCTTTATCGTAACTGTGTTCTTATCAAAATGTTGTGTCACAAGAATAAAATCCCATAAATACGCACTGGGGTTCTTGACAATGCACAAGTATAAGTCTATTATCCCGATTGTTTCAGTTGGCTTTCAGGAGATACTATGAATCTGTCACAGAAATGTCAATACGCCCTGCGAGGATTGTTCGAATTGGCCCGTCGCGGTGACGAGCAGCCGGTCCCCATCGGCGAGATAGCCCGGGCCCAGGCGATACCGGGGCGTTTCCTGGAGCTGATCTTCGCCGAGCTTAAACAGGCCGGCTACATCCAGTCGCGCCGGGGCATCCACGGCGGATACATGCTGGCGAAGGACCCCGACAAGGTAACCGTCGGCGAGATAATCCGCTTCGTGGACGGACCGCTCAACCCCGTCAAATGCCTCGGCAGCGGCGGCAGGAAGGAATGCCCCCTTTACGGCGGTTGTGCGTTTCTTGGACTGTGGCAGCGCGCCACGCAGGCCGTCGCAGACGTTTACGACTCCACCACCCTACAGGAACTGGTCAATGAGAACCGCCGTGAGGCGGCGG
>JBNGDC010000051.1:5968-15177 GCA_049975485.1 Phycisphaerae bacterium
AGGCGGCGGACGATCTGGCCCGGCTGGGCGAAAGTGGCCGGGCCGCAGCGAACATCGCCTGCCATCACAGCGTGATGGTCTTTTCCCGCTCGCAGGACGAGCTGGACGGGGTGCTGGGCGCCTCCACCGCCCTGCCCTCGCCCGCGGACGGCGAAGCGGTAGTGGTCGCCTGCCCCGGCAGCACCTGGTGTCGCAGGGCGCTGGTGAATACACGAAGCGTGGCCGACAGCATCCGCACCGCAGTTGCGGGCATACCCGCCGGCGGACGGACTGTGTGCGTATCCGGCTGCCCGAACGGCTGCGCGCATACCGCCGTTGCGGACGTGGGACTCACCGGCCGGGTGGCGAGCATCAACGGCTCGAAGATGGAAGCATTCGACCTGTACGCCGGCGGCGGCATGGGGCGCACCCCCCGGCTTGCACAGCGGATAGCCCAGTCCCTGCCCGCCGAAGAAGCACCGCAGGCGGTGGGCAGACTGCTCGACCCCCGCCGGGAGGTATAGACGCACAATGGACAAGAACCCGACCAGGGATCACCCGTCGCTCGAGGAGCTGAGCACCGCCTCCGCGGAGGAGTTGCTGCGCTTCGCTTACGAAAGGTACGGCGACCGGGCGGCCATCGGAACCAGCGGACAGAAGACCGGCGTGGTGATAATCGATATCGCACACCGGCTGGGTCTGCCGCTGAGGGTGTTCTTCATAGACACACTGCTGAACCACGAAGAGACGTACGAGCTTCTGGATGAAATCGAGCAGCGCTACGGGATCGAGATAGAGCGTTTTCGTCCTGACCGGCGGGATATCGAAGAGCTTAGCCGCACCGTCGGTCAATACGCGCACTTCCTGGCCCGGCCGGAGTGCTGCCGCGTACGCAAGCACAAGCCGCTGCAGCGGGCGCTGGGGACACTGGACTGCTGGATAAGCGGTCTGCGCGCCGACCAGTCCAGGCACCGCTCGGAAACGGCCCCCAAGGCCGAGTGGGCCTGCGACGAGTCCGGCCGGCGGATTCTGAAACTCAATCCCCTGCTGGAATGGACTCAGGAAGACGTCGAGAGTCACACGCAACGCTTCTCGCTGCCCTACAATAGGTTGTATGACTATGTCTCGCCCCACGGCGAACGGTACACCGTCATCGGCTGCCCGTGCTGCCACATTCCGGTGCTGCCGGATATGCCGGACCGGGCCGGCAAGTTCCCATGGGAGCGCGGCAAGAAGGAGTGCGGCCTGCATGAGAACGGAAGCGGCATCTGAACAGAACCGCCTGCGGACAAGGCCGCCGTCTCTACGCTCTATGCGCGCTTTTACGCTTATCGAACTACTGGTGGTTATTGCCATCATCGCTCTGCTGCTGGCAATACTCATGCCTGCCCTCAGTCACGCCAAAGAGGCCGCCTACGTCGCCCTGTGCGCAAGCAACCTCCGACAGGTCAACATCGCCATGCAGGGCTATCTGCACGATCATCGGGACACGTATCCATGCGCGAACGACCCGGTTTCGGCGGATCCTTATTACTGGCTGTGGATGGGTCGCGGCTGGCGCGGACTGGTGGAACCCTACCTGGGCGGCGCGGTCAACGAGGAGAACCCCTCGGTGCTGTGGTGTCCGGCCGATCCTGAATCGGCCGAGAAGTACGAATCCACAAGCTACGCCTATTCGATGAGCTTCTATCACTCGCCGGAGCAGATCGATTCCTGCTCGGACAAGGCCGACACCTACACCGACCCGATGCCCTCCACGGCGCAGACCTCCGCCCGCGTCGCGCATCCGTCCCGTAAGATTATGGTGGGTGAGTGGCTCAGCAACCACGCCCCGTATCCGGGAGACCCCGGCTGGTGGTCCTGGGAGGGGCAAAGGAACATGCTTTTCGCCGATGGCGCGCTGGAGCTTCTCGACGCAAGAGACATGACCGAAGCCCGTGACGGCTATCCCGACCCGAATCTCACAGTCCACGGAATCGAGGGCAAGGACAGATGACACAAAGCCTACGGAAACAGTTCCTTTGTCTGTCGCTCCCCATCTTGGCGATTCTGTGCGTCTGGGCCGTCGGCTGCAACGGCCGCACGTATCGCCCCGCCGACAGCCAGCCGCGAACGTTGACCGCGGCAGATTCAGTCAAAGGCGGCGACGCTCTGTCACCGGCATCCCGCCCGATGCCGACTCTGCCGCCCGAGCCGACCGTCGATGACTACGTCCGCGTGGCGCTGGAGCGGAACCCTTCGGTCCGTGCGGCCCGGCTGCGTGTGATGCGCCTTCAGCAGCGGGTGCCTCAGGCAACGTCGCTTGACGACCCCATGGTGAACGTCGCGCCCATCGGCGAGATGGCCGAGACCGCCGCCGGGCAGGTCGGCACCATGGTCGGTGTCAGCCAGAGGTTCCCCACGCCCGCCAAGCTCAGCACCCGCGGGCGGATCGCCGAACAGGAAGTGGCCGTCGCCCGCGCCGAGGAGCAGCGCGTGCGATTGCGGGTCGCCGGAGACGTCCGCCGGGCCTACTGGAGCCACTACGCCGCCGTAAGGGCGACGGAGGTTACCCGGCGCAGTCGCGACGTCCTCAGCGACGTCCGTCGCATCGCCCGCAGCAAATACGAGGCCGGGACCGTCGGCCAGCAGGACGTGCTGCGGGCCTCGGTGGCGTTAGGCAACCTGGATAAGGAGCTTCTGGACCTCCGGCGTCGGCGGGACAGCGCCGCGGCCATGCTCAATCGCCTGCTGGACCGCCCGACCGGCGCACAAATTACCAGACCCACCGGTCCTTGAGTTGAAAGGCACGGATGCGGAGCTGAACTCCCTGCTGGCGGAGGCGGCGGCCGAGAACCCGAAACTCCTGGCCGTCCGCGAGCGGATCGAGCAGCACCGCTTCCGCGAGGAGCTGGCTTCGCTGAATCGCTGGCCGGACCTGACCGTAAGCGCCAACTACACGGCTGTCCGCAGCAGCGGGCTTTCGCCGGTGGCCGACGGCAGCGACCAGTGGTGGTTCGGTTTCACAATCAACGTGCCGCTGTGGGTGGAGAAGCTGGACGCTGCCGAGCGCGAGGCCGTGCTGGGCCGCCATCAGGCCGAGGCGGATCTCGCCGAGGCGCGGAACCGCGTGACGTTCGAGTTGAGCGACGCGCTGTACCGCCTGCGTTCGGACACCCGCCAGGCGGAGCTGCTGGCCGAGACCATCCTTCCCGAGTCGGAGCAGGCACTCCAGGCCGCCCGCGCCGACTACCGCGCCGGCAGAGAGGACTTCCTGACCGTTCTGGAGGCGTGGCGCAGGAAACTCGATTTGGAATTGATGTACCACCAGGCGCTGGCGAGAGCAGAGCAGGACCGCGCCGACATCGAGCAGATTGTCGGGCGCGACCCGGCCGATGGCGACACGGCGCCCGCGGGAGAACATACAGATGAGCGAGAAACCCGATAGCCCACAACCCGGCCGCGCCCGCAGGCGCCGCATCGGAATCGTGGTGGCCGTTGCCGTAATAGCCGGCGCACTGCTGTTGCTGGGCCTAAGCTACGGCGGGGACATCTACGAATCCCTTCGCAGCGCCTTCACCGATTCTGAAGACCGGCACGCCGAACACGACGCACAGCACTACACCTGCGGCATGCATCCGTGGGTGATACTGCCGGAGCCGGGACAGTGCCCCATCTGCCAGATGGACCTCGTCCCGCTGGACCCGGAGAAGTTCTCCGGCGAGGTGGCCATCGACCCAGTGGTCGTGCAGAACATGGGCGTGCGGGTGCGGCCGGTAACGCAAGGCCCGCTGACGAAGGAAATCCGCACGGTCGGAACAGTGGACTATCGCGAGCCGGGTGTCCGCGACGTCAACATCAAGGTCTCCGGGTGGATTGAAAAGCTGTACGTGGACTACGTCGGCGCGCCGGTGGAGCAGGGCGAGCCGCTGTTCGAGCTTTACTCACCGCAGCTTTACGCAGCGCAGGAGGAATATCTGCTGGCGTGGCGCAACCGCGACCGAGGCCCGCAGCAGCGGGATCTGCTCGAGTCGGCGCGGACGCGCCTGGAGTACTTCGACGTACCCCAAGAGCAGATAGAGCAACTCGCCGAGACGGGAAGCCCCTCAAAGACCATCACGCTCAACAGCCCGCACAGCGGTGTGGTAATCGACAAGCACGCCGTCGAGGGCATGAAGGTGGACCCTGGCATGCGGGTTTTCCGCATAGCCGACCTCTCCAGGGTGTGGGTGATGGTAACGCTCTATGAGTACCAGCTTCCGTATGTTCGGGAAGGTCAGTCGGCCGTCATGACACTGCCTTACATACCCGGCGAGCAGTTCGAGGGCGAGGTGGTGTACATCTATCCCACGGTTGACCCCGGCACGCGCGAAGTGCAGGTGCGGCTGGAGTTCGACAACCCACACGGGCTGCTCAAACCAGGAATGTTCGCCACTGTGACGCTGCAAAGCACGCTGGCGCGTGAGAGAACGCTGGCGCCACGGTCGGCCGTCATGGATACCGGCGAGCGCGAAGTTGCGATCGTATGGCGGGGGCAAGGCCGCTTCGAGCCGCGCGACGTCGAGACCGGCATAGCGGCGGCAGACGACATGGTCGAGATAATCGACGGGCTGAAACCCGGCGAGATGGTGGTGACTTCCGGGCAGTTTCTCATCGACAGCGAGGCCAAGCTGCGCGCATCGCTGGCTCGCATGATGCGGGAGGACCTCGCCGCCGACGCTCAGGCGCCCGTAGAGGTTATGGGTGGGGACGAGCTGGTGCGACTGCCGGGCACGGCTACGGAGGCCCTCACAGACGCGCTGAACGAGTACCTGGACATACAGCAGACGCTCTCGGAGGACTCGACCGAAGGCGTCTCCGAATCGGCCCGCCGCATGGCCAGCGCGCTGGACCGGCTTATCGCGACGGACATACCCTCCCGGCCGCACTTCTGGCACGAGAACACCTCGGCGGCCGACGCGCGTGCCGACGCACTGAAGCTTGTCGACTCCAAAGACCTGGCAGACGCCCGTTTGCGTTTCGCCGACCTGGGAGCCGCTCTGGTGAGGTTCCTGGAGGTAACCGGAGTGCCACAGGGCATGGACGAACTGCACGTTCTGCGTTGCCCCATGTATCAGGAGGACCAGGGCGGGACCTGGTGGATGCAGACCGGCGACGAGGTCCGCAATCCCTACTTCGGCCCGCGGATGCTCGGCTGCTACGACGAACGCAGAGCACTTCCACCGGCCCCGCAGGACGACCCCGAAGGCATGGGCGAGATGGAACACTGATATGATCGCACGGCTCATTCACTGGTGTGTGCGGAACCGCGCGATGGTCCTGATGCTGACGGCCGTCCTGCTGGCCGGCGGCGTGTGGTCGGCTCGCAACATCACCGTGGACGCCATCCCGGACCTCTCGGACGTCCAGGTCGTGCTCCGCACGGAGTACCCCGGCCAGGCCCCCCGAATAGTCGAGGACCAGGTTACCTACCCTCTGACCACGGCCATGCTCGCTGTGCCCGGCGCCGAGGTCGTCCGCGGATACAGCATGTTCGGCACGAGCTTCGTGTACGTAATCTTCGAAGACGGCACCGACCTGTACTGGGCCCGCAGCCGAGTGCTGGAGCAACTGAGCACCGTGGCCGGGCGACTGCCCGACGGCGTAACGCCGCGCCTGGGCCCGGACGCGACCGCCGTCGGATGGATCTACCAGTACGTGCTCACCACCGGCAGCTATTGCCCCGAACACCCGCAGGGCATCTGGCACGACCCGCAAGCCGACCGCTGGTATGCCGACGCGAACGACGCCACGGCCGACGTCCGGGACCGGCTTGTCCTGAAACGCGTCTTTGACGACCGCGAAACCTGTCCGCTGGACGGCTCGCGGCTCGCGAAGTCCGAGTATGACCTCGCCGACCTGCGCGGCCTGCAGGATTGGTATCTTCGGTACGAGCTGTCGGCCGTCGAAGGCGTGGCCGAGGTCGCTCCCGTCGGCGGATTCGTGAAGCAATACCAGGTGGTAGCAGACCCGGTAAAGCTGCGGGCGCACGATATAGACCTGCAAAGGGTCAAGACCGCCATCCGCCGCTCCAACGAGGACGTGGGCGGACGGCTCATCGAACAAAGCGAGACCGAATACATGGTCCGCGGGCTGGGGTACCTGGGCACCGCCCCGCCGGCGCCGCCCGGCGAAGCCCCGCCGCCGCAGCACCACCGGGCCACCGAGCGGCGCGTTCTGGAGCACCTGCGCGGCATCGCCCTCGGCGCTACGGCCGACGGCGTACCCATCCGGCTTGGGGACGTGGCCGACGTGCGGACCGGACCGGATATCCGCCGCGGCATTGCCGAGTGGAACGGCGAGGGCGAGGTGGTCGGCGGCGTGGTGATCATGCGTTTCGGCGAGAACGCCCGCGACACCATAGAGCGCGCACGCGCCAAACTCGACGAGTTGAAGCAGAACCTCCCGCCCGGCGTGGACGTCCGCGTCGCCTACGACCGCTCCGACCTCATCGACCGCGCGGTCGCGACGGTTTACAACACGCTGACCGAGCAGATACTCGTCGTCTCGCTGGTGATCGTGCTGTTCCTGCTGCACGCGCGAAGCGCGCTGGTGGCCGCCTTCATACTGCCCACGGGCGTGCTGTCGGCCATCGCCATCATGTACCTGCTCGACATCAACGCCAACATCATGTCCCTCGGCGGAGTGGCCATCTCCATCGGCGTGATGGTGGACTCCTCCATCGTAATGGTCGAAAACGCCCACAAGCACCTCCAGCGCAACCGCCTCAGCGGGGCGGACAAACCCCGCGCCCTTGTCATCGCCGCCGCGGCCGCCGAGGTCGGCCCGACTCTGTTCTTCTCGCTGCTGATAATCACCGTCAGCTTCCTGCCGATATTCGTCCTCGGTCAGCAGTCCGGCCGCCTGTTCCGACCGCTGGCGTACACCAAAACGTTCGCCATGGCGGCGGCGGCCGTGCTCGCCGTCACGGTCATACCCGTGCTGATGGTGTTCCTCATCCGCGGCCGCGTGCTGCCGTCGCGGTGGCCGCGCCGTCACCGGCTGACCGTGTATATCGCCGCCGTCGTACTGCCGGCTCTGGCCGTCGCCTTCGCGCCGATGTACCGCCTCGAGCCATACCGCTGGTACGTGCTCGTCGGCTGGGTGGTCCTGGCCGGCGTGGTCCTGCTGCCGCAGAAGATCTTCCCCGAGGAAAAGAACCCCGCCAGCATCGTCATCGAGTGGACCTACAGGCCGCTGTTCAACGTGGTCATGCGGCACCGCATTGCGACGCTGATAATCGCCGCCGGCGTGATGGCGGCGACCATCTGGCCGTTCAGCCGGCTGGGCAGCGAGTTCATGCCGCCGCTGGAAGAAGGCGACCTGCTGTACATGCCCACCACCGACCCCGGCATCGGACCAACCCGGGCACGCGAGCTGCTGCAGCAGACCGACAAGCTCATCTCCCAGTTCCCGGAAGTAAAGGCGGTCTTCGGCAAGATCGGCCGCGCACAGACCGCCACAGACCCGGCCCCGATGTCCATGATCGAGACGACCATCACCCTCCACCGCGACAAGGACCAATGGCGAACCCGCCCCGTCGAGCGGTTCCACAGCGACTGGCCGGGCTGGCTGAGCTGGCTGCCGGGAAAAATCTGGCCCGACCAGCGCCCCATCACCGTCGATGAGCTTGTATACGGCTACGAGCTGACCGGCCCCGACGGCGGGATGATACACGTGCCCGGACTCAACGACGCCTGCCGCATTCCGGGACTGACCAACTCCTGGACCATGCCCATCAGGACGCGAATAGACATGCTCTCCACCGGCATACGCACGCCGGTCGGCGTCAAGCTGATGGGACCCGACCTCGGCCGCCTGGCGGAGCTTTCCGAACAGGTCGCCGCCGTCCTGCGAACAGACCGGCGAACCAGCCCCTACACCACCAGCGCATTCGCCGAGAAGTCCACCGGCGGCAACTACTTCGACATCCACATCCGCCGCGACAAAATCGAACGCTACGCGCTCAACGTCGCAGACGTGCAGGATGTAATCTCATCCTCGCTGGGCGGCATGAACGTCACCCACACCGTGGAAGGTCTCGAACGCTACCCCGTGAACCTGCGCTACCCCCGGGAGCTGCGCGACAACGTCGAAAAGCTCCGCCAGGTGCTGGTGGCCACGCCTTCCGGCGCGCAGGTGCCGCTGGCCCAGCTCGCGGACATCTCCATCCACAAGGGTCCGCCCGTGGTCAAGAGCGAGAACGCACGCCCGACGAGCTGGGTGTTCGTGGACATCGCCGACATCGACGTGGGCACCTACGTCAGCCGCGCGCGGCAGGTCGTCGCCGAGAACGTGCGGTTGCCCAGCGGCTACAGCATCGTCTGGTCCGGCCAGTACGAATACATGCAGGAGGCACGGCAGCGGCTGGGCATCGTGGTTCCGCTGACGGCCGTGCTGATTCTGCTGCTGCTGTACGGCGCAACGCGGAGCTGGACGCGCGTGGGCATCCTCGTGCTGGCCCTGCCGTTCTCGCTGGTCGGCTCGTTCTGGCTGCTGTATCTGCTGGACTACAACCTGTCGCTGGCGGTCTGGGTGGGCGTGATAGCGCTGGCCGGTCTGGAGGTCGAGACCGCCCTGGTGCTGCTGATGTACCTGGAGGGCAGCTTCCGTCAGTACGACGCCGAAGGCCGCATGCGAACCCCCACCGACCTGGTCAACGCCGTCCGCGACGGGGCCGTCCGGCGGACCCGCCCGATAACCATGACGGAGCTTACGACCTTCCTGGGGCTGGTGCCGCTGCTCTGGGCCGTCGGCGCCGGCGCCATGCGCCGATTGGCCGTGCCCATGGTCGGCGGCGTGGTAACCGGCTACATCGGCATGCTGACGCTGTATCCGGTGCTGTTCTACTTCGCCCGGCGCGTAACGCTCGCCCGCCGAAGCCGCGGCGAAGCCGCTGCCGCTACCGATGAGAGTTGACGCCGCCGCACCCCCGCGCGCATCGGCCGAGCCGGCCTGGAAGTGGTTTCACAACCTCCTTCGCAGGCGAGAGCGAGGAATTCTTCCAAGCCGGCAAGGAGCGGAAGCGACGGCATATCTCAAGGATATGTCGAGCGCCTGCGACGAAGCCAGGCCGAAGTTGGCCCGCTCGCAGGGCGAATGAGGTTTTGGAACCGCTTCTAACCCCTGTGGAAAATACGCCCGGGAGGACTCGAACCTCCGACCTGCGGTTTAGGAAACCGCCGCTCTGTCCTGCTGAGCTACGGGCGTAA
>JBNGDC010000052.1:0-5314 GCA_049975485.1 Phycisphaerae bacterium
CCGTTGAAACGGGCTGGAGTGCAAAGATAAAGCATGCTCCCGACACCACGGCTGAAGCCGTGGCCTAAGACGTCGAGGCCGTGGCCTAAGACGTCGAGGCCGTGACCTAAGACGTCGAGGCCGTGGCCTAAGACGTCAGCTCGGGCATACCTTGGCGACAGTAAAGTCCGACCTATATTGGACTTGAGCAGATTCAAGCCGGCTGGGGCTGGCGTAGCGGCAGGGCATCGATGGGGTGCAGATGTTCGAACTCCTCCCGCGGCTCATGCCAGAAGAGCACTTCCGGGTCGCCCAGTCGCCAGCTCAGGTAGATATTCCTGCCGTCTATCCGTGCCGGGAAGTCCACACGTCCGGTCCGCCAGTCCTGCAGCTCCACACCCAGCTCATCCAGCTCCCAGAGGTAGCTTTGAAGCTGATCGACGGCCTCTGCGAGCTGGTTTTCCGCCGTACGCCGCTGGCCGTAATCCGGGCCAAGCTGGGCGCACTCGGCCACCTGCTGCAGCTCAATCGCCCGGTCGTAGATGGCGACCAGATCCTCAACGATCCGCCTTACCAGCACCAGCGAGCGGTTGGCCTTCTCGAGCGTAAACACCCGCTCCGGACTGCCGGGAACATCCACGTCCATTATTTCCAGCTCGCAATGCCTCATCGCTGTAGTGCTCCTGAGATTTGGACCGCTGAACCTGCATTGAATCGTCCAAAGCGCCTTGTGGAGATAAGCCAAATTCACAAACCGCTAATTCCCGCCGGGCGGCTTTCCTTCCGCGAGCAGTTCGGTAATACTGCGTGTCGCCGCCTTGGCGACGGCGGCGGAGTGGATGACCCATGTTCGGTTTCCTGAACATCAACAAACCGTCTGGCCCGACCAGTCACGACGTGGTCGCGCAGGTGCGCAGGCGCCTCGGCCGGGGCGTAAAGGTCGGACACACCGGCACGCTCGACCCCTTTGCCGATGGCGTGCTGGTGCTATGCGTCGGGCCGGCCACCCGGCTGGCCGAGCGCGTGGCGGCCGGTGAAAAGCGTTACCGTGCGACCGTCACTCTTGGGGCTACCAGCGACACGGATGACGTGGAGGGGCGTATCACGCCCAGCGGCACCGCTCCGCCGGCGCGCGAGAAGGTCGAGGCGGTTCTGCCGGGCTTCGTGGGGCAAATCGAGCAGGTTCCGCCCGCCCACTCGGCCGTGCACGTCAACGGGCGACGCGCCTACAAGCTCGCCCGCGCCGGTCGGCCGGCGGAGCTGCCCACGCGCAGTGTTGTCGTCCATGAGCTTACGATGCTGCGCTACGAGCCGCCGGAGCTGGAAATAGACGCCCGCTGCGGCGGCGGGACGTACATCAGAGCGTTGGCACGCGACATCGGCCGGGACCTGGGCTGCGGCGGATACTGCTCGAAGCTCACACGCATGCAGGTCGGTCCTTTCCGCCTGTCGGACGCGGTCGGTCCGGAGCATCTGGACCCCCAGCGCGACCTGCTGGACCCGCTCTGCGCCCTTGAGGGCATACCCCGCGTACTCGTGGAGGCCGCAGCGGCCCGGCGGATCGCCAACGGCAACAGCGTGCCGCTTCCGGAGCACTGCGAGCCGGGCGAAGTCGCCGTCATCGACGGTGCGGGCAATTTGCTGGCTCTCGCGGAGGTATCCGAAGATAACCTCACGCTGCGGCCGCGACGGGTGTTCATATGCCCGCGCGCATAAGCACTTCAAAACGGCGCTATTCACCGGTGTACTCGACCTCGGCGGCGGCGTTCTGATAGAATTAGTGTTTTCCCGTTCCCCCGGGAGGCGAACACTTGAGCGAAGACCTGATGCACGAGTGCGGAGTCGCGGCCCTTTACCGACTGGACGAACCGGCCGCCGCGGAAGGCCCGGCCTCGCAGGCCGTGGGCAACGGCGACGTCGCCGACCTGATGCCGCGCGTCCTGCTGGACCTTCAGAACCGCGGGCAACTGGCCGCGGGGCTTACCAGCTACGCGCCCGACCGCCCGTTCCTTCTGCAGACGTACAAGGACATCGGCACCGTGGCCGAGGCGTTCCGCATGTCGCATCCGTCGAAATATCGCTCCATCCTTGGCGAGTACGCCGGCAGGGCGGCGATCGGGCATACGCGCTATGCCACCTGCGGCGCCGACGATATCCGCTATGCCCAGCCGTTCGAGCGCAAGCACGGCCGTCTGTGGAAATGGTTCAGCTTCGCGTTCAACGGTCAGCTCGCGAACCTTTCCGAGCTTCGCGAGGGGCTGCTGGCCAAGAGGCATTACCATTTCTCGCTGAATACCGACACCGAGATGATAATGCACGCCCTGGCGTACCGGCTTCGTGGCGATCGCACGCCCGTGCTGCGAGACGTAATGGCCTCGGCGGCACGCAGCTTCGACGGCGCGTACAATCTGGCCTTTTTGGACGCGATGGGGCGGATGTTCGTCGCACGCGACCCGCTGGGCTTCAGGCCCATGAATTGGGCGGTTCAGGGGCGGTTGTTTGCGGCCGCCAGCGAATCGGTGGCGCTGACGAACCTGGGCTTTACGGACGTCAAACCGCTGGAGCCGGGCATGATGGCGATTGTGGAGGACGGTCGCCTGCGTTTCGAGCGGTTTGCGGAGTCGCCGCGCAAGGCACATTGTTTCTTCGAGTGGGTGTACTTCTCCAACGTTGCCAGCAGCATCGACGATTCGGACGTCTATACCGCCCGGGCACGGCTGGGCGAGCGTCTGGCGGAACTCGAGGACCAGCCCACCGGCGACGACGCCGTTGTCGTGCCGGTGCCGGACACGGCCAAGGCGTCGGCCGATGCTTACGCATTCCGCCGTGGCGTCCGGGCGGTGGAGGGGTTGATACGCAACCGCTATATCGGTCGCACGTTCATCCAGCCGGGCGCCACGCGCAGCGAAGCCGCCCGCGGCAAATACACGCCGCTTCCGGCTGTGCTGGAAGGCAAGCGGGTGTTCCTTATCGAGGACTCCATCGTCCGCTCGACGACGCTTGCGGCGCTGGTGAGCCGCCTGCGCACCCGCGGCGGAGCGCGGGAGGTTCACGTACGGGTGGCCTGTCCGCCGATAGTCGCGCCGTGTTTCTACGGCATCGACATGTCCACGCTGGGCGAGCTTTTCGCGACGCGCTTCGCCCAGGAGGGCTATGACGGGCGTCCCGACGCCGCCATGCTGGCTAGAATGGCTGAGACGCTCGGAGTCGATTCGCTCCGTTACGTCACGGTGGACGACGTGGGCGTGTGCCTGTGCAAGGATATGCCGGATTTGTGTCTGGGCTGCGTTACCGGCGAGTATCCCACGCACTGGGGCGAACGGCTCATCGAAAGCGCCCGGCGTAACCTGCAGGAAGGCAAGACCGGGCGAACCTACGAGTAGCGGGAGTTTTAGGAAGCGACAAATGGCCAAGGAACGTATCGACTACACGAAGCACTACGACAAGGTCATCGACGCCATGACGAGCAGGGGGCTGCTGCTGGGCAGCTACGACGCGGGTGGCAAGCCCAACGTCATGACCATCGGCTGGGGGGCCATGGGCAGCATCTGGGGCGTCCCGGTGTGGACCGTGCTTGTGCGGCCGAGCCGCTACACGTTCCGCTGTATCGAGCATACGGGTTGCTTCACGGTGAACGTTCCCGGCGAGTCGCTCGCCCGGGTGTGCGCGTCGGCCGGCTCGAGAAGCGGGGCGAACGTGGACAAGTTCGAGGAGTTGGGCATAACGGCCGAAAAGGCCTCCGGCGTGCTCGCGCCCGTGGTGGCGGAGTGCCCCGTTCACTACGAATGCCAGGTGGTCCACAGCAACGACATACTGCCCCAAAAACTCTCCGACGAAATCCTCTCCGGCGCCTACCAGGACGGCGACTTCCACCGCGTGTACTGGGGCAAGATACTCGGCGCCTACGCCGAGAGCGGAGCTGCGGACCTGCTTGGGGGCCGGTAGTACCGTTTCAGACGTGTCCGGCGGGCGGACAGTTTCATCGAAGCTCGACGATAAGATCGATTTCAACCGGTGCGTTCAGAGGCAGCTCGGCGACCCCGACGGCGCATCGACTGTGCGCTCCGGCGTCGCCGAATATCTCTCCCAGCAACTCGCTGGCGGCGTTGGCGAGTTTGGCCTGGTCGGTGAAGCCCTCGGCGGAGTTGACGAAAACGTTCATACGCACGATACGGGCAATGTCGTCCACGGATTCTGCGACAGTCTCGACAGCGGCCAGCGCGTTCAGTACTGCCTGGCGGGCCGCGTCGGCGGCGGCTTCCAGTGAAACGTCCGTTGGCACCTTGCCTATGGCAATAAGCTCCCCGTCGCGGATCGGTAACTGACCGGCGGTAAACACCAGCTTGCCGCTGCGCACCGCCGGCAGGTAAACGCCCACCGGCTTCGCGGTCGCCGGCAAGCTATACCCCAACTCCTGAATCGTCCGGTGGATACTCATCGTCGTCCTCGTCCGTTTCCGGCGTCCGGTCGGATGCGTCGTTGTCGGTGGGTGCGGGCTGGGATACGTACTCGCCCGGACCACCGGCCGTGGGCTGCTCGGCTTCCTCCGGTTCGCTTCCCGGAGGATTGGGATTCAGGTGGATGTGTATCTCGGAGAAGTTGCCTTCCTGCGAGACCAGTATCTCCTTTCGCCGCATAAGCTCCAGCAGCGCCAGGAACAGCCCGACCACCTCCACGCGCGAGGTCCGGCCTTCGAAAATGCGCGTGAACGGCAGGGCGCCTTCGTGTTCCAGTCGGTCGCGGATGTCCGCCGCGTGAAGCTCTATCGGCGTGTCGTCGTAGATGACCTCGTGCTGGCGGGGTTGTTGACCGATCGACTTCATCAGCCGGTCGAACGCGTCCAGCAGGTCCCACACCTGCACGTCCTCGAGGTCGTAGTCCCGCTCGGCGACTTCTTCCGGCACGGCCGGGCGGCGGCCGAAACGCATCGCCTGCTGCTCGCCGGCCTCGCGGAGGTCCTCGGCCGCGTCCTTGAATTTCTTGTACTCCAGGAGCTGGCGGACCAGCTCGGCGCGGGGGTCGATGTCCACCGGCTCGCCGTCTTCGGCGTCCTGCTCGGGCGCCGGCAGGAGCATCCGCGTCTTTATCTCCATCAACGTGGCGGCCATCACTAGAAAGTCGCCGGCCAGGTTCGGGTCCAGCGCCTTGAGCAGGTCAACATAGCTGAGGTACTGCTCGGTGATGCGGGCGATGGGGATGTCATGAATGTCCACCTCGTCGCGACGGATGAGGTAGAGCAGCAGGTCCATCGGCCCGTTATAGACCGGCAGGTTGACGCGGTATTCACTCACAGGTCACACAGATTAACAATAGCGGGAAGCAGTAGCCAGTAGCC
>JBNGDC010000052.1:5414-15028 GCA_049975485.1 Phycisphaerae bacterium
TATTCACTCACAGGTCACACAGATTAACAATAGCGGGAAGCAGTAGCCAGTAGCCAGTGGACATCGGTCGGATTACCCGCTGGGGGGTGACGGGTAACCGGTAATCGGTAACCAGTAACCGGTTACCTGCAGCCCGCAATCAGTAACCTTCAGTCGCCTGCCCGTCGCCGGTGTAAGGACCGCGCCGCTAAGCCCAGCCATCGGAGTGGCTGGGCTTGTATCGGCGATATCGGTTTCTTTTACCCGAACTGCTCTAATGATTCCTGACTACACCGGCGGCCGAGCGGACGCGCTGCATGGTCTGCTCGGCGGCGTCGCGGGCTTTGCGGCCGCCTTCGCGGAGAATGTCGCGGACCTCGTCGGGGCGCTTTTCCAACTCCGCGTAGCGGTCCCGTGCCTCGGCGAACTGCTCGTTTATCAGCTCCGCCAGACGCTGCTTGGTGTGCCCGTAGCCGTATCCGCCGGCGCGATACCGGCCGGCGATATCCTCAAGCTCTTCGGGCGTGGCGAAGAGCTTCAGCATGGCGAAGACGTTGCACTTTTCAGGATCTTTCGGCTCCTCCAGCGGCGTGGAGTCGGTGACTATCTGGGCGCATCGCTTCTTCGTCTGCTTTTCGGTCTGGAAGATCTCGATGGTGTTGTCGTAGCTCTTGGACATCTTCTGTCCGTCGATGCCCGGCACAATCGCCACCTCCGGCACGATTTTCGCCTCTGGCAGGACCAGCACGTCCCGGCCGAAAGAGCGGTTGAACTTGCCGGCGATGTCGCGGGTCATCTCGACGTGCTGTTTCTGGTCGGCTCCGACGGGCACGAGGTCGGCGTCGTAGATGACGATGTCGGCCGCCTGGAGCACCGGATAGTCGAACAGTCCCATGTTCGCGGGCAGTCCGCGGGCGACCTTGTCCTTGTAGCTGGTGCCTTTCTCCATCAGCGCCACCGGCGTGACGCAGTTGAGGATCCAACACAGCTCGGTGACCTGCGGCACGTCCGACTGGACGAAGAACACGCTGCGCTGCGGGTCTATACCCAGTGCCAGATACCCCGCGGCCAGGTGGAAGGTGAGCTTCTCAAGCTGCTCTTTGTCCTGCAGCGAGGTAAGCGCGTGGTAGTTGGCCAGGAAGTAGAAGCACTCGTTGCCTTCTTCCTGGAGACGTACGAACTGGCGCACGGCGCCGAAATAGTTGCCGATGTGCAGCAGTCCCGACGGCTGAATTCCTGATAGTACTCTCATGGTAGTCCTCTGAACGGATGGTCTGAACGGATGGGTGGGCGCGCGAAAAAGCTTCGGTCGGGTCGGCTCTTCACCGACCCCCGCGCCAGGACCAGCGGCCGGGATATGCGCCCTTGTGTCGCACGGGATTATCCATATTATCAGTCATCGGCAAAAACGCAAGGGGGGGCTTATCCCTGAAGACGCGGTATTTTGTCACCGGGGATGTCGCGGGTCGGCTCAAGGGCCGCCCGAGTGGTGGCCGACAAATGTTAAGGGCGTGCCGACCAGGCAAGCCCCTCGAAAACAGGCACGGAGGTTCTGAAATGCCGGGCAGAAACGATCCATGTCCCTGCGGCAGCGGCAGGAAGTACAAGAAGTGCTGCGGCAAGACCGTAACTCGACCGCCGAAGGATCCTGAGGTCGAGCCGGAGCAGCCCACCGCCCGGGACTACCTGGACCTGGGCAACCGCATGGCCCGGCAGGAGCGCCCGAACGCCGCCATGATGGCGTGGCAGGAGGCCCTGAAGCTTCGCCCCGACTACCTGCCGGCGCTGGAGAACATGGGCAAGGCGCTGGTCATCAAGGATCGTCCTGAAGAGGCGATACCATATCTGCAGCAGGCGGCCGAGTTGGATACTGAAGGTACCGAAAACCTCCGCCGGCTTGCCAGCGCCCAGGAGATGGTGGGAGACCTGGAAGGCGCCCGCCTCAGTGCTGAAAAGGCGCTGGAGTGCAACAGGGAGGACGTGGGCGCTCTGCTGCTGTTGACCAACCTGCTCAAAAAGGACCTGCCTGAAGATTATCGCGAGCGCATGGAGGCGATGCTGGAGCGGTCCACAGGCCTCAGCGACAAGCAGCGACGTCAGTTGCACTTCGCCCTGATGAACCTGTACACGTCGATGAAAGACTACGAGGCGGCCTCTCGTCACTCCCGTCGCGCCAACGCCATCGACAAGGCCGGTCGCGTCCGGGCGGGGACGCAGTTCGTCGTTGAGCAGTTCGAGAAGATGGTAGAGGCCCAGCTCAGATATTACACGCCCGAGTACATGGAGAAGGTCCGCCCCTACGGTTCGTCGTCCAGGCGGCCGATATTCGTCATCGGTCTGCCGCGGTCCGGCACCACGCTGACAGAGCGGGTGCTGGGCAAGCATCCGAAGGTCCATCCCGCCGGTGAGCTGCCGGACATAGCCAAGGCGTACAACGCGCTGCCGCACATCGTGCATCGCAACCTGCCTCCCTACGAATGCATCCCCATTCTGGCCGAGCAGGGCGCGCCCATCACAAAGATGGCCGATTTCTACCTGCAGCGATTGGACGTGTACGACAAGGACCACGAGCACGTCATAGACAAGGCCTGCAACGGGATGCAGATGGGGCTTATCTTCACCATGTTCCCCGAGGCCCGAGTAATATACGTCCGTCGCGATATCCGCGACGTGGCGATATCGTGCTGGCTGAATCAGTTCCAGAAAGTGGCGTGGGCGTGTGATTTCGAATGGCTGGCGACGCACTTCCGCGGCCATGCACGCGTGATGCCCCGCTGGTACGAGCTGTTCGGCGACAGGATACTTACCGTCCGCTACGAGGATATGGTCGAGGACCTGGAAGGCCAGGCCAGGCGGATGAGCGAGTTCCTGGAGCTGGACTGGGACCCGGCGATGCTGAAGTTCTACGAGGACGGCGGCGCGGTGCGCACGGCCAGCGTCCGACAGGTGCGTCAGCCGGTTTACAAGGGCTCTCTGGGCCGGTGGAAATACTACGAGCCGTACCTGCCGGAGCTTTTCGAGGCGGTGTCGCAGGTGGAGATACCGCCGGATACCGGGGCCGAGGCGGCGCCCGCGGAGGCGGCGGAGCAGTCTGTGTGAGCGTCAGGAATGCAGAGCGGATGCCTTCCTGATGGCTTCGACTCGGCGATTCGCGCCTCGCTCAGGACCGGCCCTCAGCGAAGGGCCGAAGGCCCGAAATCGAAGCCCGACCGGCAGCTTGTTCACGAAGGTGCCGGTTATTCGTGAATAAGCCGGGCTAGCTCAGCAGGCGCATGGCGTCGGAGCTGGTGATGTTCATCTGTGTCGCCGTGGCGCCCAGTGTCTCGCTGTACATCTGGTCAAGCGTCGCCTTCAGCGTGTTCAGGGCCTGCTGGGCAGTGGCGAGCTGGGAAGCGAAGCTCAGAACCTCGTCCTGCTGCGATTCCATATCCGTGATGGTCTGTGCGAGTGCGTTGTTGTCCAGCTCCAACTGCTCGCGGGCGGCGGTTACGTCCAGCATCGCCCGGCTCACGTCGAAAGTGCCGCCGGAGGGCATATCCGTCAGGTCCATCTCCAGGACGCTCTCCAGGTTGAACATAACCACTGGCTCGCGGCCGCTCAGCAGCGTCCGGTCGTCATATGTGGTCTCATCGAGCAGAGTCTGGACTTCCGCCGCGAGCGATTCGTACTCGTCGGCGTTGGTCTGAATTTCCTCGGCCGTCAGGTCGCCGTACTCGACCTCCTCGGCCAGGGCGCGCATCTGTTGGAGCTTCTCGTGGATGGTCTCAAGGGCGGCATCGGCCGTCTGATTCATGGAGATGGTATCGTTGGCCTCGGTTATCCCCGATGTCAGGGCGTTCAGGTCCGCTTCCGCGAGGTCGTACAGCACGGCGGGTGCCGGGTTGGTGTCGGCCCGGACTATCCCCGCCTGTGACAGCAGCTTGTTGGTGGTGTTGTTAAGAGACCTGAAAGCGTGATTCAGACTCAGCCGCGTCAGCGCAGCAATATGGTTGTAGGTATTGAGCATAAGCCCCTCCAGGCGTGTCCGTACAGCGGCCCGCCTCGAGGGGCAGGTTCAGCGACTGCTTCAGATGAAGATTAGGATTCGCCGGTGCGGCGCGGCAAAACCCCGCGTACACAAATGCGGTAGCATGTCAGAAGTGGTTTAATAAACAGGGCTTATGGTGGACAAAGAGGCCTGGTCGGCTGGATTTGTGCCGGGCAGGGAAGGGCTTGTGGCCCTGGAGAGGATCAGAACGGCCAGATTAGCGGCGCCAAGGCGACGGCCGTCGCCCATATGAGTACGTTCATTGGCAGGCCTATCCGCAGGTAGTCGCTGAAGCGGTATCCCCCAGGCCCATACACCATCAGGTTGGTCTGGTAGCCCAGCGGCGTGGCGAAGCTGCCGGCCGACGCCATCATCACCGCCAGTGCGAACGGCATGATATTGACATCCAGATCCGCGGCGGTCTGCATTGCCAGCGGGAAGACCAGCACGGCCGTGGCATTGCTGGTGACCACGCCGTTAAGAACTGACGCCAGGGCCGCCACTGCCGCCAGCGCCAGCCACGGATGATTGCCGACACCCGAAAGGACCGACGCGGTGAAGTGCGCGGCCAGACCGCTTTGCGAGATGGCCTGTCCCATGCCGAAGGCGGCGGCAATGGCTATCAGCACGTGCCAGTCCACACTGCGGCGGGCCTCCGAGGCGTGCAGGCAGCGTGTGATTATCAGAGCGCCTGCCGCCAGCATCGCGGCCGTGAGCATCTCCATCCAGCCCAGCGAGACGATCGTCACCATCGCCGCCAGGATGAGCATCGCCAAAGGCGCCTTTTCGTGGCGAGGCGGGTTTGAGTCCTGCACCGCGCCGACGAGGTAGAAGTCACGGGAGTTGCGCTGCTGCTCGACGAACGACGGATGCGCCTCCAGCAGCAGCGTATCGCCGGGCTGCAGCACGATATCGCCGATCTTCTTGCGGACGCGCCGGCCCGTCCGGGCGACGGCGATTACCACCGCGTTATAGACGCCGCGGAAACGCCCCTCACGAATGGACCTTCCGACCAGCGGGCAGGTGTCCGAAACCACCGCCTCGATAAGGCAGCGATTGCCGGCCGGCGTGTCCAGCTTGAAGGTCTGGTCGGTCGCGGGCTTCAGGCCCTTGGTCTTGCGAAGCTCGGCTACCGATTCGACGATGCCGACGAACACCAGCCGGTCGCCGCCCCGGAGCTTCTCTTCCGGGCCGACGGCAGGGAGGACGTCCCCGTTGCGGTCGATTTCCATCAGGTACAGCCCGGTCAACTGCCGCAGGCCCGCCTGCTCTATGGTCTTGCCCGCCAACGGTCCATCCGGTTCAACGATCATCTCGATGGTGTAGTTGCGAGGGTCGTCTCCGACGGATACGGCCGGACGTCGATCCGGCAGCAGTCGCCGCCCCAGCAGCACGAGGAAGCCGAACCCGACGGCCGCACAGGGCAGACCCAGTACGGATATCTCGAACATGCCCAGACTCTCGCGGCCGGCTTGTGTCATCAGCAGGCCGTTTATCACCAGGTTGGTGCTGGTTCCGATGAGCGTGCAGGTGCCGCCCAGGATGGCCGCGTAGCTCAGAGGTATCAGAAGCTTTGAGACGGGCAAACGCAGCTTGCGCGACCAGTCGGTCACGGCGGGTATGAACATGGCGACGACCGGGGTGTTGTTCAAAAAAGCGCTCATCGCCGCTACCGGGCCCATGACGCGGAGCTGTGCGGCGAGGTGCGATTTCGGCCGACCCAGCAGCTTCGAGCCGATCCACGCCACCGCGCCTGTCCGCTGGATGCCGGCGACCACCACGAACAGCACGCCCACCGTGATGACTCCCGGGTTGGACAGCCCCGACAGTGCATCAGTTGGTGTGATGACCCCGGCGGCCAGCAGCAGCGCCACCGCTCCGACCAGTACGATGTCGGCCGCTGCTCGCGTCAGCGCGAGCACGCCTACGGCCAGCACCAGCACCGATAATGTCAGCCATGCTTCCCAGTCCAAGAGATTCGCCTTTGCTGTCCCGCGGGGCCTGCAGAAAGCGGGTTTTTGCAGTTTACTTCGGCCGTCGCCGGCGATTCCTTTATTCCTGCGTCACCGGCGGGGGTGAGCCGCGTCGGCCATTCCACTGAAGTACGATCGGCCAATGGTCGGAAAGGTCGGTTGCGGCCGCTTCGTGGATGACCCGAACAGCGGGACGACCATATCGTGAGACAAAATGCGTGTTGGCGTAGATGTAGTCCAGCCGACGTTTCGGTTCGTCCGGGTTAAGCCCTGTCGCCGTCGTGTAACCGAGCGATTCGGCGTCGGCACCGAGGTCAATGAGTTCGTGCGATACGAACTGCTCATGGACTCGAAAATCCATCATTTCCGAGGGCAGTTCCATGCGACGGTAGTGGTCGGCGTCGCTGATACTGTGACTGTTCAGGTCGCCTACAAGCAGGGCAGGAGCGTCGATGCCTTGCAGGTGATTGAGCAGTTCGCCTGCCTCGGTGATGCGCGACTGCTCATCGGCCGGTGAGAGATGCGCTACGAGTATGTCCAGCGATTCGACACGCACATGCAGGGCTCCATGGGCAAAACCGGCTCGCAGCTCGGCAATGCGCTCAATCGGCCGGCGCGCCAGTACGCCGGGCGGGTAGCTGCTTGGCCCGTCCCGCAGCACCAGCCCGTAGGCAAGCTCCGTCATCCGCCGCGCCTCATCGAGCCGCCCATCGAGCCAGCCATTGCACTCACACAGGCACACTACGTCGGCGTCCTGACCGGCGATCCAGGCACACCAGCGCCTGAAGCGGTCATCGCTTCCGCCGCCTTCGAGGATGTTGTGCTCGAGCAATCGCATAGACGCGCCGGCAGGTCGGGCATGCCCGCCCGACACGAGTTTCACTTGGCTTCCGTTATCCGACGGTCTTCGTACATCTGCCAGAACAGCAACCACGCGTCCAGCATTACCTCTTCGTCACCCTCGCGGACGCGGAAGACGAAATGGCTGTGTTCGTGCGCCCCGCACAGCACACCGGCGGCCTCGGCGTAGTGCGTTCCGGCCGCTATGGGTCGGTCTTCCGGCACGAGCAGACGGATGACATGGTGCGACTGGAGTACCCATGTGGAGCCGTCGGGCCAATGGTGCAGCCCTCGCCAGCGGTTGTTGTTCTCACCCTCGGTGACGCGTGCGAACATCTCGTGCTCGTCTATCCGCAGCGGCGTCCACAGAGGCGTGCCGGCCGGGTGATTGATATCCAGACCGCCGTGACACTCCGAGCCGTCGTAAGGTCCCAGCCAGGTGTCCTCGCCCCGGTAGCAGTCCTCCACCCGCAGCCCGCCAGGCGGCAGCGGACACCACGGGTGCAGCAGCGTCGGGCAGATGCGTTCGCGGGCATCCCAGACGGCCAGGCGGACCTTCCGCCTGGGCCGGCATTGCCCGTGGTTCTCCGCCAGAAAGCTGAAGATGTCGTCCACCGCGTCCAGCCAGATATGCAGACCGAACGCCTGCGGCGGCCGACGGAAATTCTCCTGCGATGGTATGGTCCTCACCAGTTGGACCAGGTGTCCGTCAATCTCCAGGTCCGCGCGTATGCGGTAGCGAATCACACCCTCCGGCCCGCCTTCGGGAGTCCGGCCTTTCTCGGACGGCTTGGCCGATGCGTTGCGCACGACAATTCGCCGCGTCTGGCCGTCCTGAAGCGTGAAAAGCAGTTCGTCCCCGATGTCCATCTCAACGGCCGTCAGTGTCGGCTTTGCCTGGCGTTCGGTCTGCACGGTGCTTCCTTTCCGGTTGGTCAACTCTCGAAATACACGCCGCCGGCCTCGAGCGCGGCCCGGAGTTTTTCGTAGGGCAGTTTGCGCGTGGAACAGCCATCGGCTGCGCAAAGGGCGGCTGCGGTTCCGGCGGCCTGACCCTGTCCCATGCAACAGACGGTGTTGCGCGTGGACATGTGGGCGTCGTGGTCGGAGGTAATCATCATTCCCGCCACCAGCAGGTTGTCCAGCCCGGTCGGCCTGATGGCGCGGTAGGGCAGGCCGTACGTCCCACCGCCGGCGATCTGGAACTTCGGCGCGCTGTCATGGAAGCCGTAGGCCATCACGTCGTCCTCGAAGTGTCGCGCGCCGGTGATGTCCTCCAGCGTCATGTCGTAGTCGCACCGAACGCATCGGCCGCGACGAATGCACACCGACGGACTGGTCCGCGTGATGAACGCCTTCTCGCAGCCGGGGATGTGCCGGCGGATCAGCTCTATCGCCTTCTTCTGGCGGCGGCGCAGCTCAAGCTCGGCGGCGGCGACGGCATCGCGGTCGGTGGGGCTGACGGGCAGTTTGTAGTTCAGTTTGATGAACATGAAGTAGTCGTCGTGCACCGTCGTGGTTACCGGCCAGAAGCCGATCTCGCGGGCGCCGTCCACGAACTCCTTCGGGAGTTTACTCTCGGTGCCCTGCAGGCGGGTGATTTGCCCGTCAACGCCGCTGCGTCGGCCGACAGCGTGCTGGAATATGGCGTCGTGCTCTTTAAGCCAGTCATGCAGGCCTTCCATGCTCACGCCGCCGACGCCCATGCTGTTGGCGACGGGGTAGTCGTTGGGCTCGCTGTATTCCGCTCCGGCGTAAGCGGACAGGTCGCCGTAGCCGGTGCAGTCGATGAAGGTCCGCGCGGTGAGCTTCTCCCGGCCGGAGCGGCTCTCGACGACGGCCGCGGTTACTCGCCCGCCGTCTGTATCGGCGCCGGTAAGCAGCGTGTTGACCAGCACGTGAACGCCGGCCTCGCTCAGCATCTCGTGGGCGATGAGCTTGTAAAGCTCCGTATCAATGACCGTGCAGACCGAGTCGTAGTCCAGCCCGACGAGCATTTCGCCGTGGCCGCTGGTTCCGCCGACCTCGGCAAGGCGGTCGATAATCTCCTGCGGGATGCCGCGGACGACCTGGCGTTTCTCGACGCCGTCGAAGCCGGTGTAGAGGTTGTAGAAGCTGTGTAGCGCCGTTCCGCCCTCGACCACCAGCCCGCCGAGATAGCCCTTGGACTCGATGAGGCAGGTCTTCGCGCCGTTGCGGGCCGCCGCCAGCGCGGCCACCACGCCGGCCGTCCCGCCGCCGGCGACCACAACGTCGTATCCCCTGACGCGTGCCTTGCCGGCCTGTCGTTGATTGCGTGCGGTCATGGGGGTCCCTTCCTGCGCCTTTGACTGATGCGGCAATTGTGCGCACGCCCGGCGGCGTTGTCCACTCTGGGGCTTTGCCGCATGGGCCGCAGCGGCAGGGTCGGTCGTCCGCAAACCACGCCTCGCCGGGACGAGTTGCCGAGGTGCAAGGACGCAGAGACACAAGCGATTAGGCGCAAAACCTTTACTTGTCTGTCTCGACGAGCTCGGTGATAATTGAAAGAATTCTGCGTTCGGGCATATCACAGCCTGGGCGGGAAATGGGAATCTCACGCGCGATGAAACGGGACCTTAAAGACGGGGTTTTGTCCGCAAGGAAAGCATAGGCAATGTTCACAACGGTTTACAGAGACGAGGTTCGCATTACGCGGCTTGCCTGTTGGCTGCTAGTACTCGGGGCGCTGCTGGTGGCTTGTCCGCCGGTTTTGGAGATACAAGGTTCTCAACTCGCATTGGGGCAGTGGGTGGGGCCGATTCTTCTTGCACTGG
>JBNGDC010000053.1:0-14541 GCA_049975485.1 Phycisphaerae bacterium
TGTATCCGAACGACGATTCCCCGCAAGCCACAGCCCAAATGCCGGGGGGGGTACAGCACGTAGTCGCCCTACAAGCACGGCTGAACGGGAGGGCCATACAGTGTCGCCCGCACTACCCCTTCACAGCCCCGACGGCGATGGAGCGGACGACGTGTTTCTGCACCAGCAGGAACATGAGTATCACCGGGACGATCATCAGAGCGGCCGCGGCGTTTATCTGGTGCCACTTTCCGGCGCGGCCCTGCTGGAAGTTGTACACCGCCACGGCCAGCGGCTGCATGCTCGGTCGCGATATCGTGCACACCAGCGGCACGAGGAAGTTGTTCCACGCCGTCAGGAACGCGAACAGACCCACGGTGACCATGATCGGCCGGGCCATCGGGAGCGCCACGTCGAAGAACTTCCGCCACGTACCGGCGCCGTCCACCTCGGCGGCCTCGTCCACGTCACGCGGAAGCGTCAGGAAAAACGCCGCCATCAGCAGCGCGTTGCCCACGCCGAAGCTGCTCAGCCAGAGCACCATCCCCCAGAGGTTCTCCATCGCGCGAATCGCCATCAGCATCTTGAAGATGGGTATTATCCGCGCCTCGCCGGGCAACACGGCCGCCGAAATCATTACGCCCAGCACCACCATCTTGCCGGGAAAGCGTATCCGCGCCAGCGCGTAGCCCAGCATGGACGAGACGAACACCGTCAGCACGACGACGGCCGCCGTTATCACCAAACTGGTGAGAAAGTGCAGGATGAAGTTCTCCTCCTTCAGCACCACCCAGTAGTTCATCCACTGGAAGGTGCCGTCGCTCAGCACGCCGGCCGAGACCAGCTCGTGCAGCTCGTCGGCGGCGCGGTCGATGGAGTGCAGGGAGGTGTTCTTGCGGTAGTCCTCGGGGGACCAGCGGTCGGTGGCGAAGGTGGCCCGGCTTTCGTGGCGGCGGATGTTCTCCTCGTGCATGGACCACATCGCCAGTATCTGGCGGGGGTAGAGGTCCTTGTATATCCGCCCGCGCGCGCCCGGAGAAAGCCCGTATCGCGCCGGCGGCTGTTCGGCGCCTGCGGTGTGGTCTTCGCCGGTCGGCGGGAGCGGCCGCAGCGGCGCGCCCGCCCCGTGCAGGAGGTCCGCAAGGTGCGCCTGCGCCCGGGCCGGCTCCAGACCGGCTATCTGCGCGTAGTCGTCGGCGGTGATGCTATAGTATTCGCGCAGCTCCTCGGCCGTTCGCGCGACGGCCGGGTCGTCGTAGTCGGCCCGTCCGGTCCAAAGCTCTTCGCCGGGCCAATAGCTGTGGTTGGCCTCGTCGTGGACCAGCGCGCCGGCCTGCAGAAGTGCGCCAAGCCCGGCGGTTCCGCCCTTAATCTGCTCCACGTGCCTGCGGACGTTGAAGTCCCACGCGGCCCGCTGGAGGTGGTGCAGGACCTCCAGCTTTTTCTTCAACGCGTTCAGCAGATCGCCGCGGGCATCGGCGCCGGCTTCGGCCAGGCCGGGCTGAAGGGCCGTCGGCAGAACCTCGGAAAGCTCAAAGTCGTCGCTGAGCTTGTACTTCCTCTCGGGTACGGGCGTGAGGCGGTTGTTTGAGGCCTCGGCCTCGGCCTTTACGCTGGTGCCGAGCATCCAGAAGAACGGATAGATGTTCAGCACGCCCAGGACGATCAGCAGCAGGTGTATGAACACCTTCGGCCAGTTGTAGCGCAGCCAGGACCTCCGCCGCGACGGCCGCGACGGCCGGGGCGGTCTCGGTAGCGGCGGGGCGCCGGGTACGAGTTGTCTGTCGCTGTCAGGCATTTGGTTCGGTTGCGGGTCCGGCGGCGGCGCGCTCGGCGGCCAGGCGGCGCTTCCAGCGGCGGGCGATTATCACCACGTTGGTGAAGGTCAGCGCCATCAGCATCAGCGAATAGACGATTCCCAGCGCCGATGCGTAACCCAGGTCGGCCTCGCGACCCTCCACGCGCATGAAGCCCCACTTGAAGATGTACGTCGCCACCAGCTCGCTGGAGTGGTCGATTCCGCCCTCGGTGAGCACGAAGACCACGCTGAACGCCCGGGCCGCTCCGATGAACGCGTTGAACGCGATGATGATGAGTATGGGCAGTATCCCCGGTATGGTTACGTGGCAGAAGCGCTTCCATGCGCCGGCCCCGTCCATCTTGGCGGCTTCGTAGAGGTCCGGCGAGATGGACTGCAAGCCCGCCAGCAGCAGGATGATGGTGTAGGGCAGTCCGTGCCAGATGCCGACGGCCATCACGGTGAACAGCCCCAGCTCCTTGCCCAGCCAGTCTATGGGGTTGCCGGCTTCGTCCAGCACCTCCAGGCCGAATACTCCCAGCAGCTCGTTCAGTCCGGAGTCCGGACCTTTCAGAAGCCCGATGAGTATCACGCTGACGATCGCCAGCGACGTCACCAGCGGTATGAAGAACAGCACGCGGTACACGCGGTTGGCCCGCAGGGGCAGGTTCAGCAAGCTCGCCACCAGCATGCCGATGCCTATCTGCCCGATGGTGACCACCAGCATGTAGCCGAACGTGTTGGGCACGACGCGCGTCCAGAAGACGCTGTCGAACTGGTCGGAGTTAAAGTTCAGTATCTTCGAGAAGTTCTCCCATCCGACGTTCCGCATGGTCCCCAGCCCGTCGCCGCTGTGGGCCGCAAGGTAGAACTGGTACAGCGAGGGGTATATGGCGAATGCGAATATCGCCAGCATTCCCGGCAGTATGAACACGTAGCCGGGCCAGTGCCGCCGCCCCTGCGAGAGGGTCTCTCTGAGCACGGGGCGCCGGTGCCGCAGGTCGCGGATCGCCATCGCGACGAACCACGCGGCCGCCACGGCCAGCATCAGCAACGGAATCCAGATGACCTGCAGCGCGGTGCTGGGGCGCGAAAACTGCCAGATGTTCGAGCGTATATCGCCCTGTTCGTTCAGCACTTCGGCGTCGGCGTCGGCCGCGGCTTGTTTCAAACGGGCGCGGGCCTGCGCTATCAGACGCTCGGTTTCGGGGTCTTGCTCGCCCTGTTGCTGACGGCGGAAGAACTCCTCGGCGTCCTGAACGTTCCAGTCGGGGAAGGTCCAGGAGTCCGGGCGGACGATGCCGTCCTCTATGCGCTTGGCGAGGTCGCGATTGGCGGCGTCGGTGTAAACCCTGTTGGCCTCGCGGACCTCCCGCAGGATGGCGGCCAGGTCCTGCGTTTCGGTCTGATAGAAGTATTTGTAGAAGACTTCCTCTTCGCTGGGCGGCTGGAGCGTGCCGTGTTGCGGCGGTTCGGGCCACATCTGGCACTCGTTCTCCAGTATGTCGTAAAGCTGTATCTGGTAGGGGTAGGGGAACCACTCATCCTGAGTCGGCGCCCCTATGTGTTGCATGGCCTCGTACGTTTCGCGGATGGTTCCGCGGCGGGTCTCGGCCCGCTGGATTTCGGGGTAGTGGTCGCCGAAGTGCACCCACTGCCACGTCGCCTCGGGGTCTCTCACCAGCGAGGTGAAGAACTGGACGCTGGTACCGGCCGTCCTTGGCAGCTTGTTGCCGTGTGGGATCTCCAGGCCCACTTCGTCCAGCGCCAGCAGTTCGTGGACCCGCTGCTTTTCCTGGCGCACCTTCTGCGGGGTCCAGCCGGCCTGCTCGTCGGCGGGCGGGTAGGGCACCGGCACCGGCGCGCTGCCGAGGTCCTGCGCCGCCCAGGGGACGCGCTCGGCGCCGATGAGCGCGGCGTGCCAGCCGTCGATGAGCATGGCGGCCCGGCCCGACGCCAGCGCGGTTCGCACGTCCTCATAGTGACGGCTGGATGTGCCCGGCAGGACCAGCCCGTCCTGCTTGAGCTTCACCAGCAGTGCGAACGCCGCCAGTCGGGACGGATGGGCATATTCGTAGTGCCCGATCGGCTCATCGGCGTATTGCCGCCGCGCCTCGCGCCCGGCGGGCGTGTCGTCGAAGTGCTGGTGTACGCTCTCGGTGTCGCCGCTGAAGTCGAACGCCATCGAGCCGGCCCGGCGCGACAGCGGGTGGATGGCCCGCATCAGGTCGTGCTGGCGCTGTCCCTGAAGGACCACGCCGTAACAGACCGGTTCGCTCTGGCCACGGTCGGCGGCCAGCTCTTTGCCGTACTCGGTGATTATCCGGGCGGTCTCGTGGAACTGCGCCCAGGTTTCGGGCGGTTTCGGTTCGCCGGCCTCGTCCAGCAGCACGTCGCGATACTGCGGCAGGCGTTTGGCGGCCTCGCGGAAGATCCGCTTGTTGTAAGTGAGTGTGTCCGGCATGGACACGTCGCGGATGCCGATGGCCTTGCCGTGCATCCACAGCAGGCGGGCGGCCTCGAGGGGGTACTTCTCCGGCTCACGCAGGAAGCGGTCGTCGGGGTTGACGCTGAAGCGGTGTATTCTCGCCCGGCCGATGAGATACTGGTCGAAGTAAAGCTCGTCGCCGTGTTCGGCCAGCTCGTCGCGGATACGCTCGCGCCGGCTGTCGATAAGCTCCTGCGGCGGCGGGCGGTCGTTTTCCTGTTCGTATTGCCGGCGCCACTGTTCGAGGCGTTCGGCCGTCTTCTCCTCCAGAAGGCGCTGGTTCTCCTGGGCCAGCAGATCGTCCAGCGGGTAGATTCCGCCCATCAGGACGTACTTGCGAAGCTCGTGGACCTCGGCGTCCATGTAGTCCGGCGGGTTGCCCGACAGGAAGCTGACGAACAGGATGTCCTGAAGCCCGCCCGTCTCGCGGAAGTTGGGCCGCACGCTGATGTCCGGATGGATCTCTTCGAATTGCCGGGCGCGTTTCAGGTCCACCTCCGGGGATCCGGAGCTGGTCCAGTAAACGACCTTCCTGGCACGGACGTCCTCCTGCCTGACGACGGACTCCGTCCAGTCGGCGATGCCGCCCCAGGTCGAGAGCATGGCCCCGAGTCCGACGGCGGCCAGCAGGATGACATGAAATCGGGACATATCCGACGATTCGCTATCGGTGTTTCGGAACCGGCGCCGCTGCGAGGCGCGCCGTGTTGAAACGGGATACTAAACCATGCACCGCCGGCGGACAATCCGCTTGCTGTGTTGAACAGCCGTTGTGCGTCTGGGTTTCACGGTTGTGAGGCGTGTTTTCAAGATCCATCCGACTCTCCGGATCGATCTTCCCGGCAAGGGTGTGACGGGACCGCGCCCGCCAGGACTCGAACCTGGAACCTGCGGTTTAGAAGACCGCTGCTCTATCCGGTTGAGCTACGGGCGCGAACGGTTGGCCGGACGAGCCAAATGTATCGCCGCCGGTAATGGGGGTCAAGCGGACCTGCCGATAGGTTTATGTGTGGCAGCGTCCCGGCGTGACGCGAGGGCGTCTTGCGTCGTCTGGGGCGGTGCTTATAATCATGGTCGCGCCGCAGCGCGGCCGGGCGCGGGCCCGGGTGCGCACGGCAGGAACAGGACAGAGAACAAATCCGGAAGGAGACATCTATGGTCCGGCGAGTAGTGACGGGTGCGATGCTGGCGGTTCTGGTGTTTATGGCGGTGGGCTGCGGCGGCGAGGAAGAGGAAGCGACCAAGTCGGCGGGGAAGGTGGCCGTTGTCGATTTCCGCGAGATCATCAGCCAGGTCGGCAAGCAGGAGGAAGTCGAGCAGCAGGTCCAGCAGATTGCCGGCGTTTACCAGGAACGCATCAACGAACTGCAGCAGCAGCTCCAGGACCTCGGCGCGGAGCTGGAAGGTCAGCCCGTTGAAGGCAACGAGGAGAAGATACAGCAATACAGAGAGGCCGAGCAGGAGCTCCGGGCTGTGCTTGCCGAGGGACGGCAGCGCATAAACGCCACCAGGCAGCAGCTCTACAACGATTTCGGCGAGCAGCTCAAGCCCGTGGCCAGCAAGATTGCCAGAGAGCGCGGCTTCAGCGTTATCCTCTCCAGCACGGTTACGTTCTACTCCACGGATGCCGTGGACATTACCGAAGAAGTAATCGACGAACTGGTTGAGCTGATGAAGAGGGGCGAATTCAAGCCGTCCGTTCCGGAGCCGACGACCACGCCCGAGGAGTAGCGGCATTCAGGTCCCATTGTCTCCGGGCATGGTCGGCGGAAGTTTGTTGACATGAGGTGATGAGCCGGTTACGATTATGTTGGCCCGGTTGGGCGCCGTGTTGTTGACGGTATGGCCCGGCCGGACAACGCCACGCGCTACAGCAGCCGGCCTGCGACGGCGAAGCTGCTTCTAACCGTTTATAATATATGCGTTTGCCCTCGGCGTGCCGGTGTGGACCGGCGTTGGGGGCACGGGATGCATTTGGCCTGATTAAGAGCTTGTAAATCACGGCCGGGCGACAGGCCCGAACTCGGGAACCGCCCGCCCGGCGCCAGCAGGAGGTAGTACTATGAGACGGAAGAAAGGCTTTACGCTGATTGAGTTGCTGGTGGTGATCGCCATCATCGCATTGCTGGTGTCGCTCCTCGTGCCGGCGCTGGGACGTGCCCGGGAACTGGCCCGGCGGATTGCGTGCGGTGCGAACATCCGGAGTATCACGCAGTCGTTGGCGCTCTACGCCCAGGACAACTACGACCAGTATCCCTCCATGGGTCTGAGCGAGTGGGATGAGACCCGCGAGCCGCAATCGCAGACGAACATCGGCGCGCTGTGGAGCCGGGCGGGCAGCGGCACGATGGCCGACGTCCAGACCTGGTATCTGCTGATTCACAGTCAGTTGGTCGAGGACGACGCGTTCGGTTGTCCTTCCGACGGTCTGTACGAGGAGCTGGACCGCTCGGTGAGCGGACAGGAAGTCGGATGGGACAAGTGGCAGAACATTTCCTACGGCTTCCAGCCGACCTGCCGCGGTGAATCGGGCAACGTCGCATATCCGGGCGCCCCGGGACAGGACCTCTCCGGCATGGTCGTGGTGGCCGACAGGCCCGGCGACGACATCTACGGGCATTCGCCCAATCACGGTGGTGACGGCGAGAACGCTTCGACCGGCACAGGTACGGTCACCTGGGCCAGCGGCACCGCCGGCGACGCCGTAAACGTTGGCTACAACAGCAACAACATCTGGATCATCGACATGGAATCCGATGGCGATGTAAACAAGGACTACAGCGGCAAGAGCCAGCAGAGGAACTGGCCGCCTGTCCACGCCAGCGATTCGTTCGTCTATCACGGCCTCAGTGGCGATGGTAGCGGCCTGATAGGCGGCAGCGGCGGCGGCGACGACGGTGGCGGCGACGACGGCACCCAAACGCCGTGGTAACGCCCCGAACGCTGCCATAGAGCAGGCAGCATAGAGCCATAACAGCGGGCCCCGACGGGCAGGCATGCAAAGCCCCGGGGCCCGCTTTGCTGCGCGGCCGGCGAGATTGGAGATCGACCGGCTGAAATACCCGGGGAAAAACCCTCTTGGGGGGTGATTTGGGCCTTGACACGTGGGCCCATTGCGATACAATAGCTCTTGCTTGATTGGCCCTGCCCTGGAGCGGTAGGGGCAAGTCCAAACGGAGGAGACGCGGCGAGCACTCGCTCATTCGCCCGCACAGGCCGCCCGGCCAAGTTCCATGAAAAAGCGGCGTATTTAGTGCCGTTTGCATCCTATAATTAAGTAGTAAACCCGGCATCCGCGAGCGGCCGGCAGGAGCATATGGAATAGTGCGAGCGTTTAAGACCTGTCGTTGGTGCCCGATGAGTTTTGGGGTGGCCGGCAGGTTCCATGTCGAAAAGTACAGAGAGCGGTACAACCTATCCAACACTGTTGAAACGGAGGTGCGAATGGGATGACCTGATGCGGGAAGTCCGCGGAAGGACTTCATCTCACGCTTCGTTTTGTGTCCAAGAGGACGCGAAGCTGAAGCCGACAGGAGGCAACAGTTCTCGAGTGATGTTTGCACCAGTCTTTGCACCAGTATCTGCATCAGTAGTAAGTGAGCGAGCGTTAGGAGGGATTTCCTCGTAGGAGGTCCCGACGAACCGCGAGTCTCCTTCCGAGGAGAGGGAGAAAAGGAGAGAAAAATGAGAGCTGCATTGATCACTTTGGCTGTTCTGGCACTTGCTGTTCCGGCGATGGCTGTGGACGTTATCTTCGCGGACGACTTCAGCGGCTACGCCAGCGGCACCATCCTCAACCCGGACGGTGCGTTTGTTGGTGACGGCCCCGGCGGATGGGGTTCCAAGGACACCGGCAAGGCCAACCCCGGCCCCTTCACAGCTGACGGCGCCGGCGTTGTCAGCCAGACCGGTATGCTGGGTGCGCAGCGCGACACCACCCACGCGTTCAACCAGCTCGTCACCGACGGGCAGGTTTACTTCCACATGAACGTCAAGGTCGATACCCCCAGTGGCGGGTACTGCGGCCGCTTCATGCGCAAGGACACCGGCGCCCTGATCGAGTGGTCCAACAACATGCTGAAGGTCGTTGATGGTGGCTACGGCAACATCGAGTGGATCATCGAAGGTCGCGGCATCAGCGGCAATGCGGCCAGTGTCGGACTGGCCCCTGTGGGTGCGTGGCACGACCTGCTGCTGGAAGTGGACTTCGACAGCGGCACGTACAATGCGTGGATGAACAAGACCCTCGCCGACGTCGGCTCGCTGGGCGTTGCCGATGCGTCCGTTACCGCGACGCACCTCGTCGACGGTATGGCCGGCTTTGCGTTCATCGAGTGGGGCAATGCCCCGACGTGGTCGCTGAGCGATGTCAACGCTGGTTACGTCCCCGAGCCCGCCACGATGGCCCTGCTGGGTCTGGGCGGTCTGGGCGTGCTGATCCGCAAGCGTCGCTAAGCAGCATGTAAGCAAAGCTTCGAGGCCCGTTCGGCTCGATAGCTTAAGCAGTTAGAAGAAAAGGGCGGTCCGTCACCGACGGGCCGTCCTTTTTTTGTTAAGCGAATCCGGCGGGCGGGGTTCGCCGTCCAATGGGGACAGGAGAACACGAATTACACGAATGTCAGAAGGATTACACGAAGTTTCTTATTTAAAGCATTTGTGTAATCAGCAGTTAATTCGTGTAATTCGTGCTCTCTTTGCCGTCAGTCGGCAGGGCGGGCTGGTTGGGTGGTTAATTGGTTAACTGGTAGACTGGTTGCCGTTTGCTCGATTAGGCCACGGCTTCAGCCGTGGTGTCGGGGGTTGCCGAGATACATCTGACTCAGCCCGTTTCAACGGGCTTACCGCGCCGGCGGGAAGGGCGTTAAAACGCCCTCGAAATGGCCATCCCGCCACCCTCGGTACCATGGCTGAAGCCACGGCCTGAACGGCACTCCGCGGGCTTGAGGGTGCCATGTTCCTGTGAAACCGGGTGCCATGTTCCTGCGAAGCAGGAGCATGCCGACCAAAAAACCCGGGAAAGGACATGCCCCTGCGAACAGATGCAGGGGCATGGCACCTTCGTACGGCATGGCACCTTCGTGCGGCCGTTGTTTCAATGCGTTGTCTGCCAGGCGTGCCTGACCTGCCGGTGATTCATTCAAACCATTTGTGTAATCAGCAGTTAATTCGTGTTCTCTTGTCCCCCAGGCGGCGGGGCGAAGTGTTCCTGCGAAACCGGGTGCCATGTTCCTGCGAAGCAGGAGCATGCCGTGCGAAACCTCCGGAAAGAGCATGCCCCTGCGAACAGACGCAGGGGCATGGCACCTTCATACGGCATGGCACCTTCATACGGCATGGCACCTTCATGCGGCATGGCGCCCTGCTGCCGGCTACGGTTGTTACCAGCTTTTGCCCTTGACTGGACGGCTTCTTGCTGTAGAATAAAGCAAGTGAGATGCGTCTTCCTGTCGGCGCACAGCTTCATAACAAAGGAGCAGTTACCATTCCGTAGCAGTCAGGTGCCGCCGCTGCAATGTCTTAAATCGGCGGCGCTGGAGGTGAATGCCGGTTGCTGCATCGGCCGGCTTCAGAGGGAGCGCGATGCGTTTGAGACGGCTTCCGGACCTTTTCGACGCGCATGAATATCCCAACAGGCGGATATCATTGCGCCGTCGCCGGGTTGCGACGCTTCCTGTGCACAAGAGAGGATACCGAGCACGGCCCGAAGCCGTCGCTCGCAACGGACACATTTCTTACATATAGCGAGCAGAAGGAAGGAGACCATGAATACACTAAGACGAACCACACTGGTTGCGGCGGTGTTCGCGGCGGTCCTGTTGTCGATGGGACCACCGGCCGGAGCAACCGACGCCACGTACACAGGACCCATCAGTGGCGTGGCCGACTGGTACACCAGCGGTAACTGGGATGTCGGGATTCCCAACGGTGTAGGCGACACCGCCACATTTGCCGACCTGGTCATGAGCGCCAGCAGCGCTCTGATCGTCGATATCGGCAGCACGGACACGACGCTGGGCGGGCTGTACGTAAGCGGCAGCCAGTTCGTCAACGACTTCACGGTCGGCGACAGTTTCCTGGACAACTCGCTGATCATGAACAACGGCGGTTCAGGGGCCATAATCTCGCTGAATCTGACGGATCCGGCGGGAGAGCCGGGCGTACTGAACGTCACGATCGACCCGGCGATAGTGCTGGGCGACGACCTGACCATCGACCTGGGCGGCGAGGAGCTGTACTCCAAGCGTCAGCTTTACGTCAGCCGTGCGATTACCGACAGCGGTTCGCACACGCTGACTGTGGACGGCATGAAGTACATCGATCGCCCCTACAACAACCGCGGCCTGCAGTGGATGGTCGGTGCGGACATCACCGTCGGCGCGCTGGACATCGCCGGCGGGCGTTTCGTGGTTGACGCGGCCACCGTCAATGTCAACGCCAACACGACCGTCTCGGGCGGCGAGGCGTACATCGGCGCCGGAGAGAACCTCAACCTCACCGGAACGCTGAGCATCAGCGACGGGCGTCTGAACATCTGGCAGCAGACTGCCGGCGACACCACCACGTACGGAGTGCTGACAACCAATCAGAACAGCATCGCCGTAAACGGTGGAACGCTGGCGAATATCGGCCGGATCGATTGGAACAACGCCAGCAACACCGGTTCCATCAGCGTCAGCAACGGCGGCTCGCTGGCCCTTTATGTTCGGGGCGTCGGCGGCGCCAACGCGACTCCGCTGAACGACATCACGTCGATCTCGGTGGACGGAACGAGTAACCTCTCCGCCACCACCGACTACCTGGGCAAACTCACCGTCGGCTCGAATCTGATCCTCAGCGACGGCGCGATGATATCGCACCAGGCCTTCGGACTGAACACGACCAAGGACGGTCTGACCACACCGGTGAGCAACATCGGCGACGGTTCGACCGCCAAGTACGTTTACGGCATCACCTATCACACCACGAACGTCGGCAGCAGGGCCGCCGACCCGCGCGGTCCCGGCGATGCGTTTAATCTGACTGTCGGCACCACTTCGGGCACGCCGTGGATGGGTATCGGAGCGGATACCGTCACCGGTCTGAGCGCCTGGCAGCAGCCGGAGTCCATCCATTGGGGCGTCGTGGAGACCCAGAGCGGCGATCCGCAGGACGTCATCAATGTGTCGGGCGACTTTGTCATTCGCACGACCGACCCGCTGATGCTCCAGCCGAAGTATCACCTTGCGGGTCGAGGCGTGATGCTCGTGGGCGCCAAGCTCACCGGCGGCAGCGCCACAAGCTCCCTGGATGTCCAGGGCGACGGCGTGGTGACGCTGGCCAACGCCAACAACAACGTCCAGGGCACCTGGAATGTTGACGGCGGCGCGCTTCGCGTCAATCTCTATGCCGATGATATCGCCAACGACACCCAGAGCACGCTGGGCGATCCCGGCAACGACATCGTGCTGGACAACGGCGCCGTGCTGACGTTCCGTGCCGGCACCGACCAGCAGCCCCTGCCGCAGGAAATCACGATGGAGTCCGGCAGGACCCTGAGTATCGCCAGTGGCGGCGGAAGCATCTACCTCACCCCGCTCAGTCTTGAGTGGAAAACCGGCGGCGACCTCCAGCCGCACAACCGCTACGGCTTCCAGTCCGTCATCGACAACGACGGAAAGTGGAATGAGGGCATCGGCGATTCCAAGAACCCGCCTTACGACCCCAGGGGTCTGGACAAGCTGACGCTGGCCGGAACCGGACAGCTAACCGGCACCGGCGACCTGCTGGTCGAGGGCGGTGGTGAGCTGGTTGTCAGCGGCTCCAACACCGGCTTCAGCGGCAACGTGACCATCATGGGCCTCAACGGCGACGGTTCGTCCATTGCCGGGACCACGGTCACAGCCGGCATGGCCGACTCGCTGGGCACCACCGGCAGCATCACGCTTGTCGGCGGCGGCATCTACGGTGCGGACTACACTCCCACCTCGGCCGACTTCGCCCGGGTCAGCGGCGACGGCGTCTTCGCACTGGGCGGCAACTACTCCAGCGCGATCAACCTCAGCGGCAACCCGGACCTGTTCCTGCACTCGACAAAGGACAGCAGCGCCCGCGTAACCATCTCCGGTTCCATCACACCGGGCGCCAACGGCTTCCAGTTCGGCGGAGCCGGCGGCGTGCTGTTTGTCAGCAGCAACCTTTCGGGCGCGGCCCTGACGACCAAGGGACCGGGCGTCACCGTGCTTGAGGGCAGCAACAGCTTCACCAGCATCGACCTGACCCAGGGCGGTCTGGGTATCGGAAGCGACCTGGCTATCGGTGGTTCACCCACCAGCAAGAACGACGTTTACCTGCAGTGGTCGGGTACGGACACTGGCGTTCCGGGAACACTGCTTTACGCCAACGGGCAGCACGGTGCGACGAGCACACGTGGTTACGAGGTGCATCTCCAGGGCGGCAGCGTCGGCTTTGTCGGCGATTTCACCCTGACCAACCTCAACCAGTTGGGTGTCCTCGAGGCGCTCGGGACGAGCATCTACGCGGCCGGCATCGGCGCCGAGGGTGACAGCGGCACCGTCACCGCCAATCTGGACATCAACAACGGCGGGACCACCTGGCTGATCAAGAGAGGCGCCAGCGTGCTGGACCTCACACCCAGCGCCAACACCTACACCGGTCCGACGCGTATCTACGGCGGTACGGTGAAGGTCAACAGCGCAACTCAGCTTTCCACCAACGCGCTGAGCATCTACCCGAAGGATAATCGCTGGTCGAGCACGCCCGGCGTGCTGCAGGTTTCCGGCGACATGACCTATTCGGGCAGCAGGTTCCAGTTCGGCTATAACGGCCGTATGCAGAAGGACGGAACCGAGGCGACCGTGCAGGTCGATTCCGGCGTCACGGCGACAATTGCCTCGGACATCAAGGTCATGCAGAATCCCGGCTCCCGCCTCCGCAAGACGGGCGACGGCACGCTGGTCCTCAGTGGCATCGCCCTGACCAATACCGTTGACCACGCGTATGGTCTGAACATCGAGGGCGGCGAGGTCCACGTGAACCAGTTGCCGTACTGGTCCGATTCCATCACCACAGGAAACGGTACGCTGGTGATGGCCGGCGGTACGCTGGTCTGCCTCGCCCAGACGGGCGCCATGCATGGCACGGTCGATCCGACCACGGAGAACGAGTACGGGTTCATCGGCTGGCGCATAGCCGAAGGCACGACCAACACCATTCGTGTCGAAGGCGGCGGTCTGTTCCAGACGACGTCGCACTTCCAGAACCCGCACAACCGCTGGTACGGTACGCTGGTGTTCGAGGGTCTGGAAAGCTCCCCCGGCGCAGATGACTGGGGCGAGATGCGGATCCGCAACCTCTCCGCCGGAAGCGGCATGGACGACTACAGCACCGGCGGTCTGCACCTCAAGAGCGGTATCCTTTCGTTCAGCGGTGCCGGCGACATGGACCTTCTGCCTGGTGACAGCAGGTTCACCATGACTCTGGACGGTGGAAGCATCTCCACGGGTGGCTACACCTGGCTGAACGGCGACCTGAACATGGACGCCAACACGGCCGACGGGCTGAATCCGGAAATCGGCGGCCTGTTGGTCGGCGGTTCTGGTGACACCAACTGGACCGGCGGCGGAGCCGCCAGCGTTACCGGCTCGATGACCCTGAGCCGTGGCAGTGGATCGACCACCAGCGTCGGCGTCGGCGGGTTCGACCTGACAGTCAACTCCGGCGCCACCCTCACGGTCGGCGGCAGTGTTGATCCGCTGGGCGATGTCGGCAGCGGCCGTGCCGTTGCCCTCGCCAACGAAGGCAACTTCAACGTCGGCGGTAACGCTACCGTTGACTCCATAACCGGCGCCGGTAACACAGATGTTATCGGGATCGCGACTGCGACCAGCGGGACCGAGTACGATCTCGACCCGGCGCAGGTGACCATCAAGCAGCAGTCCAGCGCCTGGGCATACAGCAACGCCCAGAACGACCTGGACATGTTCATCGACGAGATCGTCTACGACCCGGACCCCGATGTCTCAGGCGATGAGGTTACTGTGGCGACCGATGTCCTCGCCGGTCAGCTTGATGTGACCAACAACAAGATCCTGCTCCAGACCGCGGTGAACCCGGACGTTTCCGGCACCGTGGAGCAGAAGGTCCTGGACCTGGTCATCAAGGGTCGTAACGGCGGCACCTGGGACGGCCTGGGTATCGTCAGCAGTTCGCTGACCTCCGGCCGTGCGGTCGGTGTCAAAGACACCGGTTCCGGCGTCGTCGTCGGCTACACCGCAAG
>JBNGDC010000054.1:0-14398 GCA_049975485.1 Phycisphaerae bacterium
CAAGGTTCTCAACTCGCATTGGGGCAGTGGGTGGGGCCGATTCTTCTTGCACTGGGCTGGTGGCGGCTTCGCACAAGCATGGCGCATTGCCGAAAGTTGTGGACCGCGCTGGCTGTCGCTGCGCTGGCAGTCGGAGTTGTCCAGGTCCTGTGGAAACCTGAAGGGTTACAGATTCCTCCGGGTTCGGCATTTCTGGTGCTGATGCTCATCCATGCCTTTGCCTACGGACGATTGGCAAGGTCTGCCGGTATGGACAAGTGCCGCCGGGCGTGGCGACTGGCGTTCTGGTCGGGGGCAGTTATATACGGCGTTCCCCTCGTTGTAGCGCTGGTCTTTCTGCCCTTTGGGGGACCGCGCTATCATTACGAGAGTAACAATCTGATCCTATTAGGGGCACTGCTTCTGTTGCAGAGCTTGCCGTTTCTGCTGTGGATCAGAGCCGTTGTGGTTGCGGGGCGGACGAGCCGGCCTCCGGTCAGAGGTAAGGTGCTTCGCTTTGTTGGTCATCCAATCGGCCTGGTTCTAGTCGTCATTGCCATGCTCTTGCCGCTATGGCTGATGATCCCCCTTGCAGTCCATCACCATGTAACTCCTACGTGGGAGGAGTTCATACGCGATAACCACGGGAAGGCCCAACTCCTGCCGCTTGACGATGGTGTGCTGGCTGTTGCGTCGGCGCCAGGCATGCTCGCAATGGGGACCGACCCGCCTGCCACGATATATCCAAGCATGGAGGATCTCACGCCGGAAGCGGAGGCGGAGATTGTTGAGTTGTTGACAGTTGTCGAACTGTATCATGGAGACCAGCCACTTGTCGAACTTGAACTTGTTTTGCAGGTCGTATCGGAGAAAGAAGGGGGAACCCTTAGCGGGGCAGTTGCCGATTTGCGGCAAAAGGCCGGGGACAACCGTTTTCAGTTGGTAGCCCGTGCACTTATTGAGCCGGACTGGCAGGGCGAACCGCGCGCGACCGAAGACAGTGTCTATAGAGACGAAGGATCCAGACGCCACAGGTTCCCGGTACGCTTGGAGGGTGTACTGGCAAGCGGCGCGGGCGAGGACGACATTCAACTCCTGGAGGTGGCTGGCCTGAGGGATGCTTTCCGACGGTACGGCGAAGGGCAGGCGTGGGGTTTGGTTACGCGCGATTCCGGCCCCGAGCCGGCACTGGATCAGTCGGGAGGTGCATTGAGCAATGCGGGGAGAGCTTTGCTGGATTTGTTAAAGACGCCCGACCCGCCACCGTACGCCGATGGTATGGTCTATGAGTTTAAAGTGGATGTGATACTCGATGTGTTTGTAAGCAGACGGGCGCGGTTGCTTGAGAATTTATCAGTCAAGGGTACACACATTGACGCCAGCTATGAGGGATACTCCTACAGGTGGGTCATCCGCAGAAAGGCATCCAGCAGATACGGATCAACCGAGCTGAAATCGACGGTGTCAAACACTCATTCGTGGAACGGCAAAGTCTGGTAGCCGAACTAGTCGTCGAGTTGCGGTAACCGCCGCGGATGCTTGCGCGCGTTTGGTGTCAAGTCCCCGCTCGCCGGGACGAGTTGCCGGCCCTGCGGGAGCCGGCTGCTCTTCCCGGGCGTCGGCAGCGATGGTCGAACAACCATCCCCGCCTTGCCGCTATTGCTTGTTTGCGGGGAGCTTCGCGTCCATCGCTTCTTTGAGGCGTCCCGCGAACCACCCGTGCTCCCACAAGTGCGAGGTGGCGTCCAGTGTGATCTTGACCAGCACGAGCAGGACAAGCCCGTTAAAACGGGGCTGGGTGTGGGAATATGCACCGGTTCTCGATACCACGGCTGAAGCCGTGGCCTAACCGCCGGCCCGGGGTCCGCAGTAAGCAATCCGAGACCCGCGACCTGCATGCCGCGGGCCGGTCCGCAGGCCGGGCACCCCCTCCCGGCCCGCCAACGGCGTGCCTTCGGCACTGCGGGCCGACCTCCCCCTCGACGGGGGAGGAGTTACAGCGCCGCTCCGGTGTCGGCCGCTGGTTCCCTGTTCCCGGTTCCAGGTTCCGTGTTCCCGGCTACTGGCTCCCTGCTTCGCTTCGGCATGCCTGAGCTACGCAGGGCAGGCCCGGCTACCGGCTCCTGGGTACCGGCTACCGCTTCACCCGCGCGTTGCCTTCCCAGATGGACCAGACCTGTTCCTCATCCGCCGGCTGGCCGTAGTCGGTCAGCATGGTGGTCGCCAGCGCTCCGGTCGCCCAGCCGAACTGGACCCACTTTTTGGGCTCCCAGCCCTTCAGGACGCCGTAGAGCATTCCGCCGACGAAGCCGTCCCCGCCGCCGATACGGTCCAGCACGGTAATGTCGCGCGGTTCGACCACGTGGAAATCGTCGCCGGCGGACATGATGGCACCCCAGAGGTGATGGTTCGCCGAGACGACCTCCCGCAGCGTGTTGGCGAAGACCGTCGCGTTGGGATACTCCTTCTTCGTGCGGTTGATCATCTCCTTGAACGCGTCGATCTTGTCGGCCAGGCCCTTGCCGCCGGCCTCGGGGCCTTTCAGACCCAGACAAAGCTGGAAGTCTTCCTCGTTGCCGATTAGCAGGTCGGAAATGCCGGCGATCTCGGAGAAGATATCGCGAAGCTCCTTCTCGCGGTTCTTCCAGAACGACGCGCGGTAGTTGAGATCGAAGCTGATTCTCGTACCGTGCTTCTTCGCGGCCCGCGCTATCTCCAGGCAGAACTTGCTGCTTTCCGGCGACAGCGCGCCGACCAGCCCGGAGATATGCACAATCTGCACGCCCTCGTCGCCGAAGATGCGGTCCAGGTCGAAGTCCTTTACGTTCAGCGTCCGCCCGACCTCGCCGGCGCGGTCGTTCCACACGCGGGGCCCGCGCGTGCCCAGCCCGCTGTCGGCCAGGTTGAACTGGTGCCGGTAGCCCCACGGTCCGCCCTGGTCCACTTCCGGGCCTTCGTAGTCCATGTGACGCGAGGCGAGGTCGTCCTTGATGAACCGCGCGACGGGCGAACCCTTCACGAATGTCGTTAGCACCTTCACCGGCAGCCCCAGATACGCCGACACGCTGGCGACGTTGGTCTCGGCGCTGGTCGCCTGCAGCATGAACCGCCGGGCGCAATGGAACGGCTGGGCGTTCTCCGGCGTGAACCGCACGCCCATGCTCGTGGGAACCAGCAAGGCATAATCGCAATCGCTGCGAAGTTCGATACTCATGGAAAAGCTCCTTTCGATTCGTTGATCGTGAATGTCGCGACAAGCGCTGCGGCCGGGCCGGCGCCGAAGCGTACCGGGCCGGCGGTGAGACACGATATCACCGCCGGCGGCGGAGTTCAACGCAGACGGCTCGGCCGGCGGGACTGCATTGGCGGCTTTCGGTGTGTAAGATTACCCCACAGGCGCCGGTCCGGGCGGGCAGCCCGTGCGGGGCGGCAGACGCCTGCGGAAGCGTGTGTTATCGGAAGCAGTGAAGGAGGCAGATATGGCGAGTCGGAACATGAACGGCGTGACGGTTGAATGTGCCCGGGGCAATATCGCCGACCAGCCGGACATGGACGCGGTGGTCAACGCCGCCAACGCGGGGCTTCGCATCGGCGGGGGAGTGGCCGGGGCCATTCATCGCGCCGCCGGTCCGGGTCTGGAGGAGGAATGCCGTCCGTTGGCGCCTATCAGTCCGGGACAGGCCGTCATCACCGGAGCGCACAACCTGCCCAACGAGTACGTGATCCACTGCCTCGGGCCGGTGTACGGCGCGGACGAGCCGGCCGACGAACTGCTGGCGTCCTGCTACCGCAACGCGCTGCGGCTGGCCGAGGAAAACGGCATCCGCAGCGTCGCATTCCCGGCCATCTCCGCCGGTGCGTTCGGATATCCGCTGGACGAGGCCGCCAGGATCGCGATGGAAACGGTCGTCGGCGAATGCGGTAAGCTGTCCACGGTCGGACACGTTCGCTTCGTGCTCTTCAGCGACAGGGACCTGGAAGTGTTCCTGCGTATCCTCGGCGAGCTGAGCGACAAGCCGTAGGGCGGGCTGTCCTGCTCTGTCCCGGCACGCCGGGACTACGCAGGACGGAGCAGAGTGCCCGCCGGTAGCCGGTAGCCAGTAGCCGGTAGTCCGTAGTCGGTAGGGTCGGCAAGGCCGCCTGTCGGCGTTGCCGACGCGAATGGAACCGCCGGACCTCTCGATAGGAGACATACGACGATGGCTACTAAACGCGTGTTACTGTGGGCCTTGTGCGTCGCGTGGATGGCGGTGGCAGGCGCGTGTATTCTGTTGTGGGCGGGAAGCTACCATCGGGGTGTCAGTGCGACGTTGGTTCATCGTGATGGACAAGGCGCGTATGCCCTCAGGATAGCGCGGGGCTTGCTCACCATCGGGTATTACTACGACAGTGGTGGACCTGCGCCGCGGACACAGGTGAAGCTGTTCTCGCTCAAGGCAATGGACGATTTCGTAGAAGCAGCCGAACGGGCAGGCTTCCCCGCGCAAAGGCTGTGGCGAGACAGGCCGAGCTTCTCCCGTGAGCGGGACACTCTGGTGACACGGTCCGGGCGCACCATCACCGTGGACAATCTTACGATACCCATGTGGCTGCTGTTGGCTGTGTTGATCGTATGCGGCGGCGTCCCGATGCTGGTGGGCAGGTATCGTGCCCGCAGGAGGAGCCGGCAGCACGGAACCAGTAGCCCGTAGGGTCGGCAAGGCCGGCTTCTCGGCCTTGCCGACGCGAATAAAACCAAACCCCGCACGTCGGCAGGCAAGCTGCCGACCCTACCTGCTTGTTGCACCGTCTGCGGTCGGCCGTACAATGGGCGGCGAACAGGGCACCAATGTCGAGACAGGCAGGGAGCGGTGAACTATGAGCAAAGAGCCAATCGTCGGCATATTCAGCATCAAGACGCCGAAGGAGCTTCTGGCAAAGCTGGAGGACGACTACCGCGATTGCCAGAGGGACTGGGCGGACGAAAGGGCCGCCTGGAACTTCTTCGTAACCGCGTACCACTTAGCGGAATGGGTCTTTGTAGTGCAGCACCCTTCCAACCCTGAGGCGGTGAGCAAGGCCCTCAAAAAGCTCTGTGACAACGATGCCTACTGGGCAGCTTGCCGCTACTTCGCCAACAGCGCTAAACACCACACCCTAAAGAAACCAAGTCTCCAGTTGGCAGACAGCACGACCACTACATACATTCAAACGCTTGACGGAAGCCGCCGCGAGTTTGCGGTCCGCATCAACGGGACTGAATATACCACCTCCCAGCTTGCCACGCCCATAATGGACAGGGCGCGCGACCGTGTGGCGAGTGTAACCCAGTAGCAGCGGCACATCAGCAAGCAAGTTGCCCACCGTACAGACTTGCTGATCTTTCGATCGGCGATAGAGTCGTCAGAAAGGCCAATGGCGCTCGTCGGCGAAGGTTATCCAGGAAACCCCGGATAAGGAGCTTGGACATGTGCAGACCCCCGAATTGTCAAGAGGAAGGCAATGGCGCAGACCTCACGAAACACCTTCCCCAGCTTGAGGCGCGCATAGAAGCGTGGTTAGCCAGGAACGGGAATTTAGACTGGTTGCCCCTCGATGGTAGCCCTTCACACAACCCAGGTGCTGCCATGTCCGTCATAGCGGCTTACATGGCCGCAGCGAACCAGCGTCAGGGAAAGGTCCTGCAACAGATGCAGGAAGCGAACGAGAACCAGCGAAAGATCCTCCAGGAAATGCACAAGGAGAACCGCAAGACGGGTTGCTTCATGAAGGTGGCGACGGCCATCTCCATTGCCCTGGCAGTGGGCGTATTTGTTTTGAGCTGGGTCGCCATTTCCAAGTAGTGTCGGCCGCAGTAGGGCCGCCCGGTTCTTGCCGTCGCCAGTCCCGGCACGCCGGGACCAACCTTATCTGCTAGCTGCTGTGCAGGAAAGCTTCTACAGACTACAGACTGGGCCGAAAATGGTTCGATAGGCCGTCCGTTGCGCAGAAAAGATGCTTGTTGACCCCGGGATTGGTGATAGACTCTGCAGAAAGGCCGACGGTGGCCGTCCCCCGAAGGCCATCTGGGAAATATCGGGTTAGGCGAGCTTTGGCAAAAAGCTGAGGTGCGACGCATGAAGTTCAGCGTGCGATTATTTCGGGGCAGGACACCCTTGATTGTTAACGGCATGCACCTTTGCTTAGGTCATCTTATTTTGATGATGCATACTGCAACACAAAGCGGTATCGACGATTTTGAACAATTGATTGATCTTGCCGCCAAAGTGTTCGATCAATTCGACGGCTCTACTGAATCCGACAGTAATCTCCCGTATTTCGATCGTGCGCTCCACTACCGTTTTACAGGTATCGGAGCATGGGGTGCGGGGAATGTTAGCGGCCTGCTCGAACTGTTATTTCGTGGCGATCAATTCCTACAGGTTGGTGTCCAACTCGCAGTTGGTCCGGTGATGCTCTTCGGGACGAAGCGAAGCGTCTCAAAGGTTGTCAATGAGTTGTCGGTAGCTGCAGAAGAATCATACAGACAGAAATTCCCGCTACCCATTGCACTCGGTAGCGGAAAACTATCACAGGTGTCAGATGATATTTCGCATTGCTACCTGAGCGTTATGCCGGGGAATCCTCCAGTTATAACGTGTCGAATCGGCAATCGTTCTATTTGGGACAATGCTGAATAATTGTTCGGATCCTGGAACTGGTGTCATGACTGCCTCAGTAAGGGTGGGCAACTTGTTGCCCACGCAATGCGGTGCGTTACGCCGCTCTCGGTATACGCATATTCACACGGGGTCAGACGGCTCGAAAGGTCGGAGTCGGACGAATTGCCCCGGGAACGACATGTTTCGGCCGCGGGGATGCGGCGGCCGCGGCTATGACGTGAATTTACCGGTTTGTTCGGTTGGTGTCAACCAACTTTCGCAGGAATAGCCCGGGCCGGGCCGGCCGGGATAAGCGGTGTATAAACCGCGGCGTACGTTACCTGTGCCACCTGGTCTCCAGATATCGCTGCACGCATCGGCCGGCGAGGTCACGTGCGAGTTCCGGCTGCTCGGACGCGATGTTGCGCAGCTCCTGCGGGTCTTCGCTCAGGTCGTACAGTTCGGTGGCGCCGTTGGAGCCGTAGTCGATGACTGCCTTGTAGCGGTCGGTGCGGATCATCCGCCAGTTGTGCATCGCCGAGACCACGCAGTCGCGGTGCGAGTTCGCCTCGCCCCGCAACAGGGGCAGGAATGACCTCGCCTCAATGTCGGCCATGGCGCCGACGCCGGCCATTTCGCAAATGGTCGGGTTCAGATCGTTCAGCTCGGTCAGCGCGTCGGATGTCCGCCCGGCGGGGATGCCCGGGCCGGCGACAATAAGCGGCACGTGCGTGGACGGCTCGTAGGGGTAGGTCTTCGTCCAAAGCCCGAAGTCGCCCAGCATCTCGCCGTGGTCGCTGGAGAAGACGATGTAAGTGTTGTCCAGCTCGCCGCGATCGGCCAATGCGTCGAGAATCTCCCCGACCATGTCGTCGATGCATTCGATGGCGGCCGCGTATTGCCGACGCGCGGTAATCGACTCTTGCTCGGATATGCCGCGGGCCCTTTGGCGGACCCAGGCGGGCTTGTCATCCAGATGGTCGGCAGGTATGGCCGGCGGCATTTCCACGTCGCGCCATCGATCGGCGTATTCGGCAGGCGGGTCGAACGGGTTGTGCGGGCCGGCGAAGCTGACGAAGTAGTGCCAGGGAAAGTCGCCGGGCTGGTCCCGGAGCCACTGCACGGCCCGTCGGCCGATGTACACATCCTCGAAGGCGTCGGTGGGCAGAACGGAGTCGTGCGAAGCCCCGGCTATCCAGCCGGCGGCGGACCGGGCGGCGTAGTCGTCGTGGAACTTCTGCAGCAAACCCCGCTCGTTGAGGAACACCCCGTAGGGTCCGAGAATGTGCTCTGGTGTACTGCGGCCGGCGTGCATCTTGCCTTCGCATTCCTCGGGGTCGGTGAAGCCCCACTGATACGTGCAGGGGCGGTCGCCGCGATAGCCGTTGAACTCATCGGGCTTCGCGAGGTCGAGTTTGCCCACGCACCCCACGCGATATCCGTGGTTCCGCAGGTGCTGGTAGTACGTCGGCGTGTTTTTGGGCAGGAAGGCGTGATTGTTAAGCGCGCCCGGGTTCAGCGGCTGGAGGCCGGAAGCAAGCCCGATCCGCGCCGGCGCGCAGACAGGGCAGTTGGTGTAGCATCGTCGCAGCAGCATGCCGCGTGAGGCCAGCCGGTCGAGGTTCGGCGTCCGCAGGAAATCGGCTCCGTCGGCGCCGAGCCAGTCTCCCCGCCACTGGTCCGCCATGATGAACAATACGTTCGCCCGGGGCGTCTTGTGCGGCATCTGGATGTCTCTCCTTGTGAAAATCGTGTTGGTCCCGCTGGTGGAGCAACTCTAACGGCCGGTGTGGTGGGCGGCAAGCCGCCGAAACGGACATTGCCGATCTCCGCTGGAACTGAAGCGCCCGAGAGCGATAATCTGCGGGTATGGAGACGCTGGAGGAAAAAGTCGCCCGCGTGACGGCCGAGCGCGTGGAGGTGGTGGACTACGACCCGGCCTGGGTCGAGTGGTTCCGGTGCGAACGTGACCATCTGCTGGAGGTCATGCCGGAGGGGTTGATTATGAACATCGAGCACTTCGGCAGCACGGCCGTGGTCGGTCTGCCCGCCAAGCCGATAGTCGATATGCTCATCGAGGTTCGCGACGTTCAGGAAGCAAAGACAATCGTCCCTCGCTTGCTTGAGCCGCGGGGCTACGACTGCTTCTGGCGCCCGACGGCCGGCGACGACACGCCGCCGTGGTACACCTGGTGCATAAAGCGCGACGGCACCGGGCGGCGGACGCATCACCTGCATTTCGGCGGGGTCGGCTTCAAGAACCACGAGCTGCGATTCCGCGACATCCTGCGGGCCGACCCGGAAATCGCCCGCGCCTATGGCGAGCTGAAGCTCCGCCTGGCCGCAACCCACGAGCACGACCGCATCGCATACACAGAAGCCAAGGGCGAGTTCATCCGAAACGTTCTCGGCGAAAACGGCTGACCCCCGGCCATGGGCTGACCGTCGGGTCCTGGGGTATTGGCGCGACGAAAAGCGTTTTGGAGCCCTGGTTCCAGAAGTACACCTCGGGGCGTCCGTCGCCGTCGATATCCGCGACGACCTGGTCATGGGATTGGTTCTCCGGCATGCGGAAGATCTTCCGGCGCGTCCACGGCCGTTGCGGGTCCTCCGGGCACTGCCACCAGAGGAGGGCGTTGTTGGCATGGTCGCCGCCGGCGAGGAAATCCAGTCGCCCGTCGCCGTCGATGTCGTAAAGAACGCCGCCGGCATCGAGCCGCTCGTACTGGTCGTCCATCAGGTGCGCCTGCCACCGGCCGGCGTCCTCACGCTCGAGCCACCAAAGTCCCTCGCTGCCGATGCGCCCGGCGATGACGATCTCATCATTGCCGTCGGCGTTGATATCACCGGTAACCAGCAGCACGCGCTCACTGGGCGGGCCGGTGTAGATTGTCGTGCGACGGTATTTGGGCATTCGCAGTGTGCCTGTCATGTGGACTCCTCTGCTCTGGGCCGTGCCATTTGAACATACTTCCATAGGCGTTGTCTCGCCGGCTTTGTCGCCGGATGTACCTGCCGTTGAAGTTCTGAGATGTTCCCGACGGTCAGTCTGACGGCCGAAGTCGTACTCACGGTATCCATGGTGAGCAGTTCGACTGACACCTTCTGAAGGTTTACTCCGAGCGAAACTGCTTGCGGTAGTCCCGCGGCGAGACGCCCTCGTGGCGGGTAAACGTTTCAGTGAGTTGTTTGAGACGGGAGAATCCGCACGCCTCAGCCACCTTCGTGACGGGCAGGTCAGTCTGGGCCAGCAACTGCCGGGCCTTTTGGACGTGGGTCCGCTGAATCTCGGCGTGCAGTGTCCGCCCCATGATCCGTCGGAACCGTATCTCCAGCGAGCGGCGCGAGATTGACACGTGCTGCACGACCTCGTCCACTGTCAGCGGCGACTCGGCGTGGGAGCGTATGTATTCCAGCGCCAACCGGACATGAGGGTCCGAAATGGCCAGGGACTCGGTGCTGCCGCGGGAGATGACACCCAACGGCGGAATACGGACGGGCTGAGCGGGTGGAGAAACACCCCTGGCCAGACGTTCGGCCAGCGCAGCGGCCTCGTGACCGACGCGTCCGGCGTCCAGGTCTATGCTGGTCAAGGTCGGCGAGGCCAGCTCGCAGGCAAGTTCGTCGTTGTTCACTCCCAGCACGGCTACGTCATTGGGCACGTCCCGGTCGAGCGAGTCCAGCTCCTGCAGCACCAGCCGGGCCAGCTCGTCGTCCGCGGCAAGCAGACCGGACGGTGAGGGCAGCGATGCCAGCCAGTCCGGCCTGCCTTTGTGCCAGTCCTCCCATTCCTCGGGTCTGTCGCGCATCCCGACACCCCAGCAGGCGGGCTCAATCCCCTCGGTCCTGGCCCGGCCGGCAAACCCCGCCCACCGCGCTTGGGCGAACGCGAATCCGGGCTGGCCGACGAACGCCAGCGCGTCCAACCCCTTCTCCATCAGGTGCTCCGCCGCCAGTGCTCCCACGCTGTCCTGGTCCGGCAGTACGGACGGCAAGCGAGGTTCCAGGCGTTCGGAAATGTTGACCACCGGCAGCGTCATCCTCCTGAGGCGACCCAAGGTCCGACGGTTGGACACTTCGGCGACGACGACCTGAATTCCCATTTTTCTGAGTTTGCGTCCCAGCCCGGGCTTGCCCAGCTCATTGAATGGCCGGCCCTGCACCACGACCGACCCCTCGACCTTCTCGCACCGCCCCATGCCGAGACGGATTTCTCGGGCGTAGGTATGGGCGATGTTCAGATACGCGGCGATACGGACTCTTTCGGACAATGGTGCCTCCGGCTGTGCGCTTGATACGAACTCTTTTACGCAAGAATGCGCAGGCGCAAGCGGGGAGTCAAGCTAGAATACACATGTAATAAGCCGTTGGGATCATCAACCGTATCCCTGGCTCGAATCCAGAACGACAGTTTACCTTGAGGAGGCAGAATAATGATGCGAACAATGCAATGGATCATCGCGGCAGCCGTGTTGATTGTCGCGGGCATGGCCCCGGCGGCGGTGCTGGTGAATGAGGACTTTTCCGGCTATTCCCAGGGCGCGCTGGTGGGACAAAGCGCCCAGGGCCAGGGTCTGACGGGTACCTGGACCGGCGACAACACCAACCTGGATGTGATTGCGGGAGACACCGTCCGCTATGACCGGCCCAATGACTGGAATGCCAAGAGAGCCGCGCAGGCAGCTACGGAATCCGGTCAGCCGTTCAGCGATTTTCTCGCCAGCAACGGTACCGTCTTCTACGCCGGGCTGCGGGTCCGACTGGACGACGACAGCGTCTCCGGCGACGGTACGCCGGACAGCGACCCGACGGGCGACGCGCGGGCCCAGCTCTTTTTCGATGGCAACCCGCTTTCCTTCGGCCTCTACGATGATGGCACCTTTGGCATAGAGGGCGGTCAGTCCAGCGGAATTTTCGGCGGGACCTATTCGACAGGCACAGATTACCTGCTTGTTTTGCGAGTGGTTTACAACCCCGGCGGTGACGACACCAGTGAAGCAGTCAAGCTTTGGGTGAACCCAACCAGCGAAGCCGATGTTCCTGTGATTGACGACACGGACAACCTGCTGTTCAACAGTTGGACGAGCTTCAACGCAGTCGGTGTCTATGGCGAGAACCGTTCAGGAAACTGGGCGGACTTCGGCCAGGTGGTCGTGGGCGAAAGCTTTGCCGACGTGATCCCCGAACCGGCTTCGATGGCGTTGCTCGGGCTCGGCGGGCTGGCAGGCATACTTCGCCGGCGCAGGGCCTGAATTTCGAAACGCTGTAATTGACGACTCGGCAGGCGGTCGGCTTCGGTCGGCCGTCTGTTTTGCGCGCTCAATGCTGCGAGTCGGGGCGGCCGGCCCTGCTTACTGCGGTTCGCACACCTGACCAGGCCGCGCAGGAACGAGCTGATCTTTTTGCTTCCCGCGCAAGGTTTGGCTATAAGGGACATTCCGTACGAAGCTGTGCCATCTTGTTTCCCGTCGCGGCCGGTCGGCGTACGGGGTCCGGCCCAGGACGGCAATCATGAAACTGGCATGCCATAACTGCTATCGTCTGAGCGACCAGGAGGACTACGCCGACGGCTGTCCGCATTGCCGATGGAGCAGGGCAGGGGGCAGACCGGCGGACCCAACGGATGGCCGACAGTCGGCGATATTTCCCGCCGACGACCTGCCGGAATCGCTGGATCCGCAACCTGACGGATTTGCCGTGCATGCCGCAAGCGGCAAGTCGAGCCTGCGCCTGGGTCGTGCGTACCGCGCCTATCAGGTTAAGCTGTTTCTCTACGGGCTGGTTTTTGCCGGTATATCGCTGGGGCTTGTCTGGGGCGCTGTGTACTGGGGCGAGGATACGGAGCGACTGAAGGACGTATATGTGTCTCCGAGCACCTTCTTTGGCGCCAGGGACATGGTCGGTGTGCTTGCGATTCTGGTGGCCGTATTGACGTTCACGGGCGGAACGGGTCTGGCGGCTTACGCATTGTACCGGCTGGCGACGGGTGTACCTTCACCGCCGAAGTCTCCGCAGGGCGTTGCGAAAAGGTTCGTGGACTACACCAGGCCGGCCTTCGGCCGCGACGGCACACATGTGCCCGCCTACGTGTGTCTCAGCAGCGCGTCGCGAGAAGCGTTCGGCGGCAGCTATCAGGCGTTCAGTGAGTTCTGCGAGGAGGTCTCCCGGCAGGTGCAGGTAGCGCTGGGCAGGATTCAACGCCACCGTCATACCGGCAATGAGTTTCATCACGGCAAGGAGTTCGTAGCCCTTGAGAATGTCTCTGTGGACGAGGTCGAAGTCACTTCACTTGAGGAAGACAAGGCCACGTGCCGCGTGACCTGCACGGTTGCCTCGAAAGAGCGCAATGACGATGGAACCGCCCACGAGCCGCCGAAGTGCGTTCTGTCGGAGAATCTTGAGCTTGTCCGCGAAGACGACGGCTGGCGGATCAACCAGGACCACAGGACACTCAAGCTCATCAGGCAGCCAAAAGCTCACAGCGAGGAGGCGGGTATCCTGATCGACGTCAGGCCGAAGCTGGAGCAAGCCGCGGCCGGCAGTTGATAGCTGCCGCTTGTGAGATGTTGCAGGAGGTCCGGTACGTGAGAGAGAACGTGCTTATCCGCGACGAAACGGCGGCCGACCATGACGCGATAGCCCGCGTCACCGAGGCCGCATTCGCCGACCTGGAAATCAGCAATCACACAGAGAAGTTCATCATCTCCGCACTGCGGGAAGCCGGTGCCTTGACGGTTTCGCTGGTGGCGGAAGCCGACGGCCGCGTCGTCGGGCACGTGGCGTTCTCGCCCGTGACACTCTCCGACGGTACGGCCGACTGGTACGGGCTGGGGCCGGTATCGGTGCTGCCGGACTGCCAGCGGCAGGGGATAGGCACGGCGCTTATCAACGAGGGGCTGTCGCGTCTGAAGGCCTTGGGCGCCCACGGCTGCTGCGTCGTGGGGCATCCGGCGTACTACCCGCGGTTCGGCTTTCGGCCGGTTCCGGGTCTGGTCCACGAGGGCGTGCCGCCGGAGGTCTTCCTGGCTCTGCCGTTCGACGAATCGAACCCGCAGGGCAGCGTGCAATTCCACGAGGCGTTCAAGGCTACACGCTAAGGCCTGAGTGTGGCCAATCCCTGCGCGCCGAGGCCGGCGCATGCCTGTGCCGTTCAGATACCCATGTTCAGGAAACCGACATCCTCGTAGCAGAGCATCGCGCAAACGACCCGCTACGCCAGAGTTTTTCCGCGCGATAAGACGTTTCGGCCGACCTGATTTTTCCCGTGCGATTCCTGAGATGACAATGCCGTACCCCTTCAAATGCCACGACCCGGTTCGCGCTGCCGACGAGCTGCCGCCATTGCAGGTGGCGGTACCCAATCCGATGATGCGACGTCGGGAATTCTAGCCGGAGAGGCATCCGGACGCCAGCCGCTTGCTCCGGCTATATGCCAGTGGCCCGGTACTTGATGACCCGTACCCGTTCGAGCGTCACCAGGCCTTCCTCGACCATCTCGTCGATGTGCGGCAGCAGTTCGTCGATTTTGTCCTTCGCATCGACAATTTCGATCACCATGGGCAGGTCTTCCGAGAGCCGCAGAATCTTGGCCGTGTGCATCCGGCTGTGAGCGCCGAATCCCATCTGCCCTCGCAGCACCGTCGCACCGGCCATGTGCAGCTCTCTGGCCTTGAGCACGATGGCTTCGTAGAGGGGTTTGCCGTCCCACCGGTCCGATTCGCCGATGAAGATGCGGAGCAGCCAGCCGTCTTCTGGAATCTTCATGTTCGTATCCTCGTGTTATGAGCCATAGATCGCCA
>JBNGDC010000055.1:0-14072 GCA_049975485.1 Phycisphaerae bacterium
GCGGCCAGGCGATGGACGAGGTGTCCGAGGCCCTGCTCGCCCAGATCGTCGAGGATACCGACGCCGCACAACGCAAGGCCCTCGTGACGGCCATGCGGAAACACTTCAACAAGCAGAGCAAGGGGTAAAGATCATGGAGGACACGCAGGTCATGGATGACCTTTTGATTGAAGCCGCCGGCGAGGGTATCAACCTCCAGTTCTGCTGGCTGATGGTCAACTACGATATCCCGTGGAATCCCGTGCGCCTCGAGCAGCGGATGGGCCGGATTCACCGGTACGGCCAGGAAAAGGACTGCCTGATCCTGAACTTCGTCGCGACGAACACCCGCGAAGGCCGGGTGCTCGACAAGCTGCTCGACCGCATCCAGCAGATCGAAAACGACCTCGACCCGAACCGAACGGGCAAGGTCTTCAACGTCCTCGGTGACGTCTTCTCGGCCAACCAGCTCGAGAAGATGATCCGCGAGATGTACCTCCACAATCAGACGGAGGACGCCATCAAGGACCGGATCATCGAGGAGATCGACCCCGAACGCTTCCGCCAGATCACCGACTCCACGCTCGAAGGCCTCGCCAAGCGGGAGCTGAACCTCTCGGCCATCGTCGGCAAGTCCGCCGAGGCCAAGGAGCGTCGGCTCGTGCCCGAGGTGGTCGAGGACTTCTTCACCCACGCCGGCCCGGTCGTCAGCGTTCTGCCCAAGGAAACGCGCCAAGGCAGTCACGTTTATCGTCTCGGCCGCGTCCCGCGCCACCTTTGGCCGGTGGGCGAGAAGCTCGAACCCCGCTTCGGCCGGCTGGGCAGGGAGTACAAGCAGATCGTCTTCGACAAGCAGTTACTCGCGAAGGACCCCACGTCTGAATGGGTCACGCCCGGGCACCCGCTGTTCGAGACCGTCCGCGAGGCGCTCTGGAACGAGGTCCGCGACGACCTCCACCGCGGGGCCGTCTTCTACGATCTGCACAGCTCGGAGCCCTACCACCTCGACGTGTACTCCGCCTCGGTGAAGGACGGCCTCGGCAACGAGCTCCATCGCCGCCTGTTTGTCGTGGAAGCGTCGGCCGACGGGTCGCTCGCCGTCCGCGAGCCGACGGTCTTCCTCGACCTGGCCGCCGCCCCGAAGGGCGCGGAGGCCCCGGACGAGTCCGGCCTGCCCAGCGGAGACCAGCGCGAGCATGCCCTCGTTGAGCAGTGCCTGAACGGGTTCCTCTCCGAGATCGCCGGCCAGCGCCGCAAGGAAACCGACACCATCCGCCGGCACATCGAGACCAGTCTGAACGAGCTCATACACCGCCAGCAGCTCACCTTCGCCGGCCTCATGGAGCAGGGCGAGCAATTGGACAGCAAGCCGCCGTGGCTGGCGGCCAGCTTGAAGCAGTCGGAAGACCGGCTCGAAGAGCTGAACGCCCGCCGCGAGCGCCGCCTGGCCGAGCTGGACCGCGAGTGCCAATGCGCCATCGGTGGCATCCAGCACGTCGGCCGGGCGTGGGTGCTCCCGCATCCCGAACGCACCGACCCGAAGGTCCGGCCGATGGTCCGTGACGACGAGGTCGAAAAGACGGCCGTCCAGGCCGCCATCGCCCACGAGGAGGCGCAGGGCCGACAGGTCGAGAGCGTGGAGGCCCAGAACCGCGGCTTCGACCTCATCTCCCGCCGCCCGCACCCGGAAGACCCGGCCACGGCCATCGACGTCCGGTTCATTGAGGTCAAGGGCCGCGCCAAAGTCGGCGGGGTCGCCCTCAGCACCAACGAGTACAAGACGGCCGAGCGGCTCAAGGATGACTACTGGCTCTACGTGGTCTATAACTGCGCGGCCGAGCCGGAGGTCCACGCCATCCGCAACCCGGCCCGGCTGGGCTGGAAGCCCATCGTTACCGTCGAGCACTACGCGTGCGATCCCAAGAGCATTCTGGCCGCTGAGGAGGAAGACGACTGAGTATGTCAAACCTGACCCGCGACATCAGCAGCGACGACCTGAAGATCCAGGAAATCGTTAAGCAGCTCCAAGAGAACAAGCTCCTGATCCCAACATTTCAGCGGGACTTCGTATGGGAGCCGTCCAACATACTCAAGCTCTGGGACAGCATCTTCCGGTTCTACCCAATCGGCAGCATCCTCTATTGGGAAACGGATTCCTACCTGCACACACACCGCCAAATCGGCGGCTTCGAATTCCCTCACGACGAGGACACTGTCCGGAAGTTCAAAGAATGGAAGTACATCCTGGACGGCCAACAGCGCTGCACGTCTCTCCTCGTATGCATGCTCGGTGGCAAGGGGCGCGTAGAGGACAACAAGGAGTTTGATTACACGCTGTACTTCGATGCTACGAAGGCCGAGTTCTTCTTCGCCGACCAACTGGACCGGCGTCGCAAACGGGTTCCCGATGAAGCATTCCTCGTCCGGGTCAGGGATGTGCCCGACTGGGGCTTCACATTCTACAAGGACATCTCGGCGGCCAAGGGTTTCACTCCGGAGATCGAGCACAATCTTCAGCAGCTTCAACGGATGTTCAGCGAGTATAAGCTCTCGATCATCCGCATCCGGGGGGTTGAGACGAACGAAGTATGCGAGATCTTCGAGCGGATCAACCAGGAAGGCAAACACCTGCATCCGGTGGACATCATCGTCGCCCGGACCTACAAGAACCCCGATGAGGAGACCGGCCACCCGGGCTTCTACCTAAGGGACAATCTTAGAGACCTGAAGACACCCCTCGTCGATAGCGGGAGCCGGTGGCAGGATGTGGATGACCTGCTCGTCATCCAGATGGTCGCCATGTGCCTCCGGAAGGACCACACCGAGGGGCGTAACCCCTTCGGCATCACCCCAAAGGCCCTGGATAACTTGACGGCCGAGCACTTTGAGCAGAACTGGACCACCTGTAGCAGGACGATTCTCGAAACTTTCAAGCTCCTGACGGACATGCACATCGCCGGCCCCGGCATGCTGCCCTTCGTGTATTTGACGCTGCCGATATGCTCCTACCTGCATAGGAACAATAAGCCCGATCGGCGTATCGCCAAGCAGTGGTTCTGGCGGAATGCCTTCGGGCTTGAGAGCTTCAGTAACTCCACGGATGTTTACAATTTCGCGTCGGAGTTCTTCGGCAAGCTGGAGGCCGGCGAGACGCCTTCCATCGAGCCGCTTACGCTGTCTCGGTCTCGCCTGGTTCAGTCCAGCTACAACTACCGCAATGCCCTCAGCCGTGCGGTGCTCGCCTGGCTCGCAAACCAGGGGCCTGTCGATTTCAGCGACCCGGACGCGGAGGTGCTCGATAACGTCTATTTGCAATTGTCACACTCGCCGAACCTGCATCACATCTACCCTCAGAATTTCCTGCGAGGCGTGGAGGAACTGCCACCCGACGCCTCGCCCGACAGCTTGATGAACATCTGCTTCCTGCGGGCCCGTACGAACATCCAAATCAGCGACCGCAACCCGCTGGACTACTTCAAGGATTTCCGGTCCGTGGAGCATTTCGACCGGATCCTCGACTCGCACCTGATCGACCGTCGCTTCATTGAGCGAGACAGCTTCTCGCCTGCGGATTACCGTGACTTCCTTTATGCCCGAGCCGACGCGTTTTGCCGGCGACTAAAGGACGCCTTGCCGGACGTAGCCGTCAATATCGTGGACTGAGATGATTCATTGTTACCCACAACCGGTGCGGAATAGTAGCGGAATGGCCACGCCGCCGGCCATGGAGCTGGCCGTTTCTAACCGAGGAGGGTGGAAGGCCATCGTTACCGTTGGGCACTACGCGTGCGACCCCAGGAGCATTCTGGGCGCCGAGGAGGAGAGCTGATGCCGCTGACGCCACTCCAGACGCTTGAGAATGGAATCGAACGCGCTACCTACCTCGTTGACCTCTACGAGTTGCTGCACAACCAGCGTCAGCGACGAGTGCGAAGTGACTGGGCGGAGCCGTTTCGGCAACTCATGCACTGGAATCAATCTGATCAGATCGAGCGCATCGATGGCGACGGCTGCATGCTCATCCTAAAGAATCCGACCGACTGGACGATGCAACACTTCGAGCATGAGCACCTGTCCGAACTCCTTCGAGCGGCGCACATCTGCGCGGTATCGGCGATGGATCGCTTCTTCCATGACTTGCTGATCGACAATGTGCTCGGGTTACTCAGGAGGAACGTTGACGACGTGCCATCGCGCCTCGCCAACTTCGCGTTGCCGCTGGCCGATGCTGAAGCTGCAATTGACCATGCGTTGCGTAGCCGGAGAGACGGTACAGCGAGTCGCCCTCGAACCACGCTCAAGCAGCGTTTCACCAACGCCATTCACCGATGCACTTTTCAAAGCCCAGCCGAGATCGAAGAAGCCTTTCGTATGCTGGGGATACGGAACATCTGGGGGAAACTTGGCCAACGGATGGCGGGTCGCGCAGAAGAGCTGAAGAGCCGACTGAACCAGATCGTGCATCGCCGTAACCAGATCGTTCACGAGGGCGATGTGCGGCGCGCTGATCGACCGCAAGCGGTCAATTTGAACGACATTACCGCTGACGACACACGTGCAGACATCGAATGGCTCAAGGGCTTAGCTGAAGCTGCGGGCCGCGTAGTACAGGATGAACTATGACATCACCACGACGACTGATCGAGGTTGACCTGCCGATTCGGACGATTTCGGAGCATGCGCGGCGGGATCAGAACAAGCGCAAGGGCCATCTGCACACGATGCACGTGTGGTGGGCCACGCGGCCGTTGGCGTCGTGCCGTGCGGTGACGCTGGCGACCATGCTGCCGGACCCGGTGGACGAGGCTTGTCCACAGTCGTTCCGCGAGCGGGCCGCCGAACTGCTCAAGAGGTTCGTAAGCAAAGACCTGTCCGATCCGATGAATTTGCGACAGGCGCTGCTTACCTTCATCGGTGATTTCGCCGACTGGGACGCCGGCGTCAACCCCACCTGTCTGGAAGCCGCCCGCAAGCTCGTCTCGGCCGCTCACCCCGATGGCAAGCCGATGGTCCTCGACCCCTTTGCCGGGGCCGGCTCGATTCCGTTCGAAGCGCTGCGCCTGGGGGCGGATGCGTTCGCCGGTGACCTGAACCCCGTTCCGGTCCTGCTCAATAAGGTGGCGCTGGAATACTTGCCGCGTTACGGACACGATCTCGCCCAAGGGGTCGAGAAGTGGGGGCATTGGGTGCTGGACCGCGCCCGGGAGAAGCTGGGCGAGTATTACCCCACCGACGAGCACGGGCACATCCCCTTGGCCTACATCTGGGCTCGCACCATCCGCTGCGAAGGCCCCGGCTGCGGGGCCGAGGTGCCGCTGCTGGGCATGCTCTGGCTGTCCAAGAAAAAGAAACACCAAGGCGGCGCGCCAAGCCCCGGCCAGACGACGCTCGACCGCGTACACCAGGCGATGCTGCTGTTCGCGTCCGGCCGCAGCGCGGCGATGCGGCGATTCCTGGTCGACGAAGGCATCGGCCGCGACAGCCGCTTCTGGACGCTCGCCCAGGCGCTCTCGGCCCTGTACCCCTCGAACACGCAGGAAAAACGCTGGGTGGACGGCGTGCTGGCGCGTAAGAAGTCGATGGGTTTCTGAGGTCATCAGAGCATGGCAGGTAAGCGGATATTCATCAGTGGCGCGATGCTAAGCCATGAGCTTGACGCGGATAGAGAAACCGCGCGTAAGGCTATTGATGCCTTATCGCCGGAATTCACGGCCTTTGCTTACTCGCCTTTCCGAGAGGGCTCAAGGCCACCTCTCGGAGGTCGGGCAAAAGAACGCAATAGAGCTGAGATAGCGGCATCGGATGCTCTTGTGCTTCTGGTCGGCGGGACGGTCAGCAACTACTGTGTCTCTGAGCTTAAGTTTGCGTATCGGCTCGGACTGCCCTGCCGAGTGCTCGCTCGCACCGGAGTTGACCGAAAGCCAAAGCTCCGCCGGTTCCTTGCAAGCTGCCCTTGTCCGGTTGTGACCTATGCTAATCCATTTGCTGATTTGGCTCTTGCGGTTCAGAAGTTCTGTGAGTCACTTTCGTCGGCCCACAATGACAAGCGCAAGGTCATAGCCCATCAGGCCAAGCTCTGGAACACCATTGTCCAAGAGCTGGCAACTGATCCAGAACGAGTATTTGCCTTGTCTCCTAGGAGATTTGAGGAGCTCCTCGCCGAGATCATCGCGTCATTTGGCTACGCCACTAAGCTTACTCCTCGCACAAGGGATGGTGGATACGACATTATCGTACAACGCAAAGATCGACTCTTCCCGAGCCGCTATCTTATTGAGGCGAAGCTGTGGACGCCTCCTCGTTCAGTAGGCCGGCCGGTAATTCAGGGCGTCTATGGAGCAGGAATGGCCGAGAACTGCAATGGTGTCATGGTCGTTACACCGGCTGCGTTTAGCAGGGACGCCTTGAGTTTCGTGGACGAGAAGAGCCTCAAGGAATACATCCGCCTCGTCGATGGCGTTGAGCTTCCAGAGCTTTACGAGCGTTACCTCCGCGGGGCAGATGGTAACGAAGAAGCGCTAGAAGACCTATAGACGGCCTAAGGAGCAATGTCGGATGGATGCCGAAAACGCATTATGCCGCCGGTACAAGGTGATCTATTGCCACGGGGATTTGCGTGACAGTGTCGGCTCGACGCGTTGGAGTTAGATGTGCACATCGGCATCCGAGCCACCGATCATGGCGGATTTGTAGCGCGGAGCAGTTACTTGCGGAGCAGCGGGCGATGACATCGTCGTTGGGAGAAACCTGGCGGTCGACCTTCAACGACGTATTGCAGCGTCGCGAGGATGCGGCTGCGCTGAAGGAAGCGTCGATGCACGGCCCCCTACGGCAGTGGACGCAACTGCTGACGGGCTCGGTCGTGGAGACTTGCGAGAACCTGGGCTGGTCCGCCTCGGCCATCGGGCACAAGCTGCAACTGCTGCCTGTGGCCAAGAGCGAGTATCTTGGCCTGGATGTGACGGCCTTCGCCGACGGCGAGAAGCGGTGGCGGTTTCCCAAGGCCGTCTTCGAGCTGGAGAATGTTCTCAAGGACGACCGGATTGCCTACTCGCTCTGGAAGGTGCTGTGTGTTAGAGCGGACCTTCGCGTGGTATTCTGTTACCGCAAGACGAGCAGCGAGGCGTCGGCCCTGGTGCAGCTACTCAGCGACGAGGTGGTAGGCGCCATGGGCGTTCAGGGCCGAATTGATTTGCAGGGCGAGATACTCGTCGTCGTGGGCAGCCGTGAAGAATCGGCCTATTTCCCCTACGGGTTCTTCAAGTGGTGGCAGTTGGAGCCCAATACGGGCAAGTTTCGTGTAATGTGACAGGAGCGGTATTGTGTCTATGCAGCCCTGGTACAAGGTTATCTATCCCCGAGAGGACTTGCGGGAGAGCCGCCCCCTAGATGCGTCGGAGTTTGCCGTGCATCTCGATAGGGTGCGCGAGGGCTCGGCCCCGGAGGACTACACCGAGCCCGGCCGGTTCTTCGACCGGACCTACATAACGGAAAGCCTCCAGGGCCTAGCTGGAGAAGTCCTGCGGCGGCTTTCAGGTATCAAGACGGAGACATCGGCCGTGTTCAACATGGCCACGCAGTTCGGCGGCGGCAAGACGCACGCCCTGACGCTGCTGTACCACCTGGCGAACGGCGGGCGAAAGGCCGAGAAATGGACCGGGGTCGACCGGTTGATGGCCAAGGCCGGCGTGGACCATGTACCTCAGGCGGCCGTGGCGACATTCGTGGGAACGGAGTTCGACTCCCTAACAGGACGCGGCGGCGACGACGGGACGCCCTTGCGAAAGACGCCCTGGGGCGAAATCGCCTGGCAGCTTGGCAAGCAGGATTCCTTCTCTGTGATCGCCAGGCACGACGAGGAGTTTACCGCACCGGGCGGTGACGTCATCCGCAAGATGCTGCCGAAGGATCGGCCGACTCTGATCCTGATGGACGAGTTGCTCAACTACGTCAGCCGCAGCCGCAAGAGCGGTTTGTCAGGGCAGTTCTATAACTTCCTTCACGAGCTATCGGAGACCGCTCGAGGCGAAGACAACGTCGTCCTGGCGGTGTCGATTCCAGCGTCCGAGCTTGAGATGACTGCGGAAGACGAAGCCGATTACACCCGCTTCAAGAAGATGCTGGATCGCTTGGGCAAGGCGGTAATCATGGCGGCCGAGACGGAGACGTCGGAGATCATCCGTCGCCGGCTCTTCGACTGGGGAGGGCTGCCGCCGGAGGCCCGTCGCGTCGCGGCGGAGTATGCGGAATGGATCCGGAGCAACCGCACACAGGTCCCTCAGTGGTTCCCCGTGGATAACGCCGAGGAGGCCATTGCGGCGAGCTATCCGTTCCACCCGATGGCCATCTCCGTCTTCGAGCGGAAGTGGCAGGCGCTGCCTCGTTTCCAGCAGACGCGAGGCGTATTGCGGATGCTGGCTCTGTGGGTTGCGCGGGCGTATCAGGACGGATACAAGGGCGCGCACAAGGACCCGTTGATCGGGCTGGGCACCGCGCCGCTGGAAGACCCCCTCTTCCGGACGGCTGTTTTGGAGCAACTTGGTGAGCAACGCCTGGAGGCAGCGATTACGACGGATATCTGCGGGGCCAAGGGTGCGTTTGCCACCCGTCTTGACGAAGAGGCGGTGGACACGATCAAGGAAGCCCGGCTGCATCGTAAGATCGCGACAGCCATCTTCTTCGAGTCCAACGGGGGACAGGCCAAGGAAGGCGAAGCTACGGTACCGGAGATCCGCCTGGATGTTGCCGAGCCCGACCTCGATATCGGGAACGTCGAGACGTCTTTGGAGGCCCTGGGCCAGACCTGCTACTTCCTGAGGGTCGAGCGCAACCGCTATCGCTTCGGCCTCTCGCCGAACCTGAACAAGCTACTGGCGGACCGCAAAGCAAGCGTTGACGGCTCGCGTATCGAGGAGACGATCCGCGGCGAGATTCTGAAGGCCTTTGAGGAAGAGCCCGGTGCAAAGGTTGTCCCCTTTGCCGAAGAGTCCAGCCAGGTTCCCGACCGACCGCTCATAGCCATCGTTGTCCTGCCGCCGCATTGCTCTATGGCAGAGAGCGACACGCTCAGCAAGGTGGATGCGATGATTCGGGAGCATGGCAGCTCGGGCCGCACATTCAAAAGCGCTCTGCTATTTGCGATACCGGACGATGATGCCCCGCTACGCGAGGAAGCCCGCAAGCTACTGGCATGGGAAGACATCCGAGACGAAGAGAAGGAAAAGCTTGATGAGGGCCAGCGCACCAAACTTGCGGAGAATCTCAAGAAGGCCGAGCGCGACCTGAGAGAGGCAGTTTGGCGCACATACAAAAACGTCGCCTTGCTTGGCAAGGACAACAAGGTCCGCAAGGTGGATCTGGGGCTGGTTCACTCCAGTCAAGCGCCGAGCATGGTGAAGCTCATCGTTGACCGGCTGCGTCAGGACGGTGACATCGAGACGGGCATTAGCCCGAACTTCCTTGTCAGAAACTGGCCGCCGGCCTTCACGGAGTGGAGCACGAAGTCTGTTCGAGACGCATTCTTCGCCTCGCCGCAGTTTCCTCGGCTACTGGACGCTGAGGCGGTGAAGGAGACCATAGCGAGAGGCGTGTCCGGCGGAATGCTGGCGTATGTTGGCAAGACCGATGGAACTTATAAGCCGTTCATCTTCGAGCAGAGCATCGGGGCTGAAGACGTTGAGATCTCCGAAGACATGTTCATCATCACCCAGGCGGAGGCCAAAAAGCACGTCGAGCCGCCGAAGCTGACGAGACTCGAAATTCTTCCGGAGCGACCGACGATTAAGCCGGGTCAGCATGCCACGTTCCAAGTGAAGGGGTTCGACCAGCATGAGCGCCCGATGGAGGTATCAGAAGCTACCTGGTCTGCCAAAGGCGGCGAGATCGATGACAAGGGAGGCTTCAAGGCCGGCAGCGAGGAGGGCGAGTATCTTGTCGAAGCCGACGTAGGGGATGTGCATGCTCAGACCACGGTAGTCATCTCGGAAAAAGAGGCACCGCCGGAGGCAGGCCCGTCAGAAAAGAGAGCGGCCGCGGGAATCGGTGGGCTTAGATGGCAAGGCGAAGTGCCGCCACAGAAATGGATGAACTTTTACACCAAGGTACTCGCGAAGCACGCCACGACGGGCAAGCTGAAGCTAACGGTAAGCTTCCAGATTGAGCCGGACGACGGCCTCAGACCTGAGAGCCTCGAAGAGACCAAGGCACTTCTGCGCGAGCTCGGCTTGGATGATGACGTGGAGCCATTGTAAAGAATGACAAAGCCAGTCCACCTCGACGAGAAAACCGGAGCTGCTGATTCTGGCAACGCAGGTGGTATTGGTAAGGGATAGTGGCGATGGGGTTCCGCTTCTTTCGCAGGAAGAACATCCTCCCCGGCGTACGACTCAACTTCAGCAACACCGGCATCTCGCCGTCGTTCGGCGTGCCGGGCGCGAGGGTGACTCTCGGCCGACAGGGCGTCCGCAAGACCGTCGGCATCCCCGGCACGGGGTTCTTCTGCACCGAGGTCGGCGGCTCGAAGGGCAAACGCGGCCGGTCCCGCCGCCAGGGCCAGCCGCCGCCCCCGCCCGAGCCGCAGCAGAAGCTGGACCTGGGGGCTGTTCACGCCCAAGGAGGAACAGGCCTTTCGTGGACGCCTGCACGGCCTGCGTCGCCGGCCAGACGCGGAGGGCCGCCCAGCAGCTCCGCAGTGCGGCTCACCTCGCCGACGGCGCGTTCCTCGCGGGCTTTCTGGCCATCGACGCCAAGCGGCTGGACGAAGCGGAGCGGTACTTGAAGCTCGCCCGCACCAAGCACGCGGGCCTCGGCCGGCATTTCCAGAAGTACGGTTTGCAGGTCGAGCTGGCCCTGCCCACCTGGGCTGGTCACGACTCGTTCGGGATGGGCTGAGTGCCCTCATCCAAGATCCTGACATATGGTTCGTAGACGTAGATCCGGTCGCGCTGCTTACCAGTGATCTCGCGAATGATGCCGAGCTCTTCCAGACTGCCGATGGCACCCCGCACAGTCGGTGCAGTCAGATTGAGCTGCCGCGTGGCGTTGGGGATGGTCGTGATCGGGTGCCGCCGTAGCAGGTCCAACACCCGGTGGACCGATCCGGCCCGGCGGCCAAGGCTTTCGACTTCACGCCAGTTTTCGTCAAACAACTGGAGGATGCGCCCAGCAGTATCGGCGGCCTGCTGCGCGGTTTCCCGAACGCCTTCTAGGAAGAATTGTAGCCAACCCAGCCAGTCGCCCTTGAGGCGCACTGCGTCAAGCCGGTCGTAATACTCACTCCGGTGCTGCTTGAAGAACAAGCTCAGGTACAGGAGCGGCTCGGCGAGAGCGCCCTCAGCGCACAGAATGAGCGTAATCAGAAGACGGCCTAAGCGGCCGTTACCATCTAGGAATGGGTGGATCGTCTCGAATTGCACGTGGGCGAGGGCCGCTTTGATGAGCACCGGGGTGCGATGCGGCTGGTCATGCAAGAACTTCTCGAGATTGCTCATGCACTCTGCCACACGATCCGGTGGAGGCGGCACGAACCGCGCATTGCCCGGCCGCGTCCCTCCCAACCAGTTCTGGGTCCGTCGGAACTCGCCAGGCGCCTTGTCACTTCCGCGTCCCTTTGCGAGCAATACCTTGTGCATCTCTCGAACCAGACGAAGCGAAAGCGGGAAGTCATCCTGGCGGAGCCGCTTGAGGCCGTGGTTCATCGCGGCTACGTAATTGCTGACCTCCTCCACATCGTCCAGCGGAACACCGGGGGCCAGGGCTTCCTCGTGCATCAGGAGATCGGAGAACGAGGACTGCGTCCCTTCAATCTGGGAGGACAGGACCGCCTCCTTGCGAACGTAGAAATAGAGGAACAGAGACACATCGGGCAACAGTGTGGTCACGCCGTCCAGACGCCCCAGCGCGCGGTTGGCCCTCTCGATCAGGTCGTGATCGTGTTCGGCCAGGTGGAGCGGCGGATAGGGCGGCAGCGGGTTAGGAACGAAGGCCTGGAAGGACTCGCCAGCCGTCGACGCGGTGACATAGGTGCCTGTCGGTTTCATAGCTTGCATCCTTAGGAAAGCCCGCTTTCTTAGCAGCTTCCACTAAGAAAAGATACGGCCCTGTTTTTTCTTAGTCAACGGTCTTCCGAAAGATTCTTGGCGCACCGGACATCGCTAGGGGCGCCATCCCGTTTGTAAGCGCATTCCAAGAAATGGGTTGTATGCGAGAAACGGAGCCATGGGGTCACCGATTCCGCCACCCTGAGGGTCTATGTCGCCGTAACCGTCAACACTCACAAAGACTTGCGCTCGTTGGGGCGTTTTGCCAACATGAATGTCGTGAGTTGGAATCTCATCGCCCGCTTAGCGTCTCTAGTTGACAGGCGTTGACTGGAGGCGACTCACTCCACGGTAAACCTTACGGCGCTCGTCGCGGCCTGGGTCTGCGGATCGTAGTAGGCGTAGACCCGCGTCGGGGCGGAGACGGCACGCAGCGGCATACGGGCGACCATCTCGTAGTCGATTTCGACCCGCTGGCCGGGTTGGAGGTTGTCAAGGTACAGGATCACGCCGCGGGCGGTAATGGAATAACGTTCGATACGCCCGTCCGCAACGGCCTTGTCCAGACCGGCCGGTCGGACGGCGAACCCCGGCGGCGTACCGACATCGGCCAGCGGCATGACTACCGCGGTGCCTCCGTTGTTGGCGATCTCGACGTGCACGCGGACCGTTCCGCCGACTTCCAGACGGGTGCGGTCGTAGTCGGCCGTGATTGTCAGCGAGCCGTCGGCCTTGGGTCTGGCCGGCGGACGGAGCGTGCGATAGTTTATCACTATCTGGTAGCCGATACCCTCGGCCCGATCCGGCGAGAGCCGCAGGCGATAGGCGCCCGCCGCGTCTAGTCGACCCAGCGGCAGCGTGTGGACGACGTCGGACTGCTCCGGGCGGATCTCGACCTGTCCGAGCCTGCCGGCGCCCTCCGGAGCGTCATCCAGAACGACCGACAGGACGGCCGGCTCCGACCGTCGCTGCGGCGACCCCGCCCCGGCCAGCAGCGCCTTGAGCGCCAAGACCGTGGACTGAGTGGTGCCCCACCCGCCGCGCGGGCTGCGGTTCGAGACCAGCCAGTTCAGCGCCCCGTGGGCCTGTCTCGTCTCGACGCCGGCCCGGAACAGCGCCATGGCCGCCAGGGCGGTCGTCTCCACGTCGGCGTATCGTCCCGATCCGAAGGTCATTGACGTCCCGGAGGACGTCCAGACCCATTCGCCGGTCTTGCCGCGAACTCCCATTTCCGCCAGACGGCGGGCGGCGGCGATCGCCTCGGCGCTCTGTCCGTCAACCGACAGCAGCGCCAGCACGCAGATCGCCAGCGTGTGGGGATCGCGAACCTCGTCGATGTGCGAGGCGACGTATCGCGCCCCCCGAACCGCTGCCGGGTTGGATGAATCGTACGACCCAAGCGCCCAGGTGACATAGGCCGTCGGAGCGATATGCCGGTCTCGCACCACGGGATAGTGCGACATCGGCAGCGCGCCGCTCCACGAGCCGTCGGAGTCCTGCTGCTCGGCCAGCCAATCGCTGACCCGCTCCAGTAGTCCCGGATCTACCGGATAGACCTTCGCCATGTCGGTGAACTGCGCCATGCCGTAGGCGGTCAGCGTCAACCTCGCAGGCGCCTGCCCGAACAGGCTGAACCCACCGTCAGCGACCTCGAAGCTCAACAGGCGCTGATAGCCCATCTGGACGTAGCGCGTCGCCTTGGCGCGGACCTCGGGATTGTCCAGGTCGTTGGTCCTCATGTACGCCAGCGCCATGACATTCGGGTAGGTCGCCGAAGAGGTCTGCTCGAAGCACCCGTACGGCTGCCGGAAGATGCCCTCGAGCCCGTCGAGCAACTCGCTGAAGGTGCTTGGGTAGAGCTTCATTCGGACGTCCACACTGCCGTCGACGGCGTCTTCGGGAATCCGGACCGTCATGGTTTCCGCCCCTGCGCCCAAAGTGCCGTTGACGCTGAACGATTCCGGCCGGCCGGGCGGGACCACGCGGAGAGACTTGCGGATGGCGTCGGCGACCTCGCCGGCCGAGGCGTGGACGGTCAACTCGCCCGTCCCGATC
>JBNGDC010000056.1:0-13049 GCA_049975485.1 Phycisphaerae bacterium
TCGACGAAGCTTAGGGCAGGCAATCAGGTCTCGATCCCTTCTTCATCAGGGGAAACGGCTTACGGATTATGGGCTGGAGGATTATGGGCTGGAGGATTATGGGGTCTCGATCCCTTCTTCATCAGGGGAAACGGCTTACGCGCGGGTGCGGCGCCCGCGGCGCCCGGGACAACGGATGGTCGTAGTCTCGATCCCTTCTTCATCAGGGGAAACGGCTTACCTGGTCAGCAATGGTTCGTTAATGCTATTCATTATGAGGTGTCTCGATCCCTTCTTCATCAGGGGAAACGGCTTACTTGGTTTTCGGCGCGAACATACCAGCGGCCGCGGAACGTCTCGATCCCTTCTTCATCAGGGGAAACGGCTTACCCGCCTAATCGCCCGTGAGAGCCGGTATCTCGCCCACGTCTCGATCCCTTCTTCATCAGGGGAAACGGCTTACGACCTTCTATGGCGGCCCGTTCACGTGGCGGTTGAGGGCAAGGTCTCGATCCCTTCTTCATCAGGGGAAACGGCTTACTCGTAAGGAACAGCTCGCAGACAAAATCGCCTATTGCCAGAGGAAGTCTCGATCCCTTCTTCATCAGGGGAAACGGCTTACGGGGCGCCGGGCGCATCGGTCGCGTCCAGAGCGGCTACGACCCCGTCTCGATCCCTTCTTCATCAGGGGAAACGGCTTACGACTCCGGGGCGGGGCCGTGCAGCACCCGCCGCAAATAGTTGTCTCGATCCCTTCTTCATCAGGGGAAACGGCTTACCCCGAAACCGGACGACTCGCCCCGAAAGCTCCAGAAAATGTCTCGATCCCTTCTTCATCAGGGGAAAGGGCTTACTCGGCCAAAATGCAAAGGAGATTGGCTATGTTGACATTGAAAGAGTCTCGATCCCTTCTTCATCAGGGGAAACGGCTTACGGTTATGACGGCTTGTGTCTTCGTGGGCACTCACTTGCAGGTCTCGATCCCTTCTTCATCAGGGGAAACGGCTTACCAGGAGCCGGAGTACGTTACGGTGTGGGAGGCGTGGGAGGGTGGTCTCGATCCCTTCTTCATCAGGGGAAACGGCTTACTCTCGAAGAGGAGGTGTAATATGTGGCAGAAAGCTATTCTGGTCTCGATCCCTTCTTCATCAGGGGAAACGGCTTACGTGCCGAGCGGACCGTTACTGTACTGGCAGCCTGTAAAGGCGGTCTCGATCCCTTCTTCATCAGGGGAAACGGCTTACCTATCATCAATGCTGCCATAACAGGCACTAGTATACATCGGTCTCGATCCCTTCTTCATCAGGGGAAACGGCTTACGCGAAGGGGGGAAAGGCGAATCGTCACCGCCCGCAAGATAAGGTCTCGATCCCTTCTTCATCAGGGGAAACGGCTTACATGCGATGAGTATGGCACTGTGGGGGAGAGTGTGGGGTCTCGATCCCTTCTTCATCAGGGGAAACGGCTTACCCTGCCGTGTATAGCTGCTTTGCTCCAAGTCGCTTACAGGGACAGAATCCGTAACCGGTGTCCCAGCTTTTCCACAAATCACTCAGACCATACCAGATAACCTGTATGTGCATACTGTATCTCCTGCAAAAGACCGGGCTTAAGTCGATTGCCGTAAGCTCACAAAAACCCGGCGACTCAGAGCACAATTGTTCGCGGTTCCGGCGTCAACTCTCCCGGTCCAAGTATGACCGTCTGCGAAAGACACGTGCGACAGACTATGTATATCCTGACAGAATCCCGCCTCTGGTCCAGAATCTTTCGCAGTCGTACCAGTGTAAAGCCAAGAGTTTCACGGTCAAGGTATCCCTCAAAGACACTACGTTGCACCCTTGTGGCAACACGCTGTAGCGCCTTGGCGATGCGAAGGCGGCGACGGGAGTCGGGAATATCATAGGCGAACACGACAAACATGGTCGATCTGTCCTGTCATGACTGTCATGCGTCGAACACATATGGCTCGTACCGCCGTCCCTGCCTGAAGCTGTCTGCCAGCCGCTCGGCCTGGCGTCGCATAATCTCGCGAGGCGACAGACTCTCCGAGCCGGCCCTACGGTCCATCCAGGCGTCGTAGTCGGCGAGAAAGGTGCGAAGCCCCTGTCCGGTCAGGAAGGTGCCTTTTCGATGGTTACGGTCCGTGCGGGTTTCAAAATGCTCCGCCCGGAGCCGCCGCGTGTTTACAAGGCGCAGACAGAACCGGTCCCCTATGGGATGTCGCAGCTCTTCCAACATATCAAGGGCCAAGGCGGCCCTGCCGCACACAGGTTCGTGGTAGTATCCGAGATACGGGTCGAGTCCCAGTGCGTCCAGCAGGTGTGTCAGTTCGGTGTTCAGCAAAACGTATCCGAGACTGATGACGGCGTTGACGGGGTCGCGCGGCGGCCGCCGGCTGCGGCCGTTGAACGCTAATTCAGATCGGTTCATTATCGCCAGACCCCGGAAGTACTCGCGAGTGCTGTTTCCCTCGATTCCTCGGAGACTGTCCAACGTAGTGGCGTCGGCGAGATGCCGGAGAGATATCTTGATTTCCGCCGCCGAGGCCTGAACCGGGCTTTGGGCGTAGTTGGATGCAAAACGGCGCAACGTGCCGGCAGCATTGGCGAGTTTTGCGGCCACGGTCTCGCGTGCGCGCCTCAAACGAGCGACCGGATCCAAGTATGTGCTCGCTTGAGCCAGTCGTGTCGCCACATTTGAAGCCCGCGGTGGACGCAGGAGGCCCTTGAGCTTCCCGTTGGCGGTAAACAAAGCCGCGGAAATGCTGTGGCGCAGCAGCCACTCCATCGCCGCCGCCGTGAAATTGCCACGACCGAACACGCAAAGCCCCGCCAGTTGGTGTGCCTTGAACTCAACCGGGGGATGGTCTTCGGTCTCGACCGAAAGGCATCCCTGTCGGACCCGGATACAGGTGCCGGGTTGTGTTACGTAGAGACGAGCCATTGGTCCGCCCCTGCGCATCAGCATCGGCCCGATGGCCGGAGATATTTAATTGTCAAATAGCGAAAGCGGCGGTTCTCAGGAACCAGCATTGGAGATTGTCAGCTTCGCCCAGCCCATGGGCAACTGCCCCGCGGCCAGGGCACGGGAATTGCCGCCTCTGGCCCTGCTCAGCGGCCTGGCCAATGTAACGCACTCGACGTGGCTGAAGCGGCCGAGGCGGATAAGGGTCTCGTTGTCTCGCATGCCTTCGGCGGCGTGTAGGAGCTTGTCGTAGACCGGTCCAACATCCTGGCAAACAGCGCGAACCCGGCCGGACTCGTCCTCCAGACGCGCACGGTAGAACTGGTTGCAGGCACTGACGATTTTCTCGACGGTAATGGTCCGGCTGACGGCGTGGTCGAAGTCCCAGCGACGCACCCGCCGCGTATCGATATCCGCCAGGCCTGTTTTTATGTTGAGCGTACCGTGGCCACGGATTTCCTCGTCGTCTAACATGGAGAACGTCATCTCGTAGAACATTTGAATACCGGCCGGGTCGGCCCCGCCGCGACCTCGTCGCAAGCTGATTAGATCCACCGGATCCACAGCAGTGGCATCCGTCGGGAGGCGACAGTCTCCCACACGCACAGCACGGAAGGGGTCGGCGCGGATTTCCGGGCGGTCGTTGCTGCGTATATTGCCCAATATGCGGGCCTCGACGCTCGCGGCCTCGCGGCGCCGGGGACGCTGCGAGACAGTGATGCGCCGCAACCGGTCGTCGGCATCAACGATGTCCTGGAGGACAGCGGTACGAATCGCTCCTTTGATACTGCTGCCGGGAATGTAGGCGTGCCTGTCGGTACCGGTGCGGGTCATCGGGCGAACCTGGAGTTGCTGAGACGCATCATCCAGCCCGTGACGGTATAGCTCGTACAACTCCGGACTGGCCGCCGACCGCCACCGCGTGTGTCGGCTGATATCGACGTTATCGGCCAAAAACTTGCGCACAGCCGTTATGCTGGAGGCGGCGACCGCCTGGTTGAACTTTCTCCGCTGGGCGGTCGTCATGTCTGCGAAGAATGCGGGCAGGTTGACAGCGTAGAGCATGCTTCCATCGCCCTGCCCGGGGCAAATGACATATTCATCGGGCGTAAGCTCATCTCCGGTACCGATGTGTATCGGAGAAAGCGCGGTTATGTGCAATTGGTAGTTGCTCATTTGAGCGCCTCCGAGGCCGGGGCGGTCAGCACCGGGCAGCGAACAGGCAGCACCGGACTGATTGCGCAGGTTACGACCTCCTGCCGCGTGGGATGGACTCCATCGACGACGCGTCCGAAGTAGGGCTTCCGCAGCGGGCCGAGCAAGCTGCCGGCAGTAAGCAGAGTCAGCGGGAACTTGAACGGCGGATCTTCGCCGGCCCACGCACCACCGAGCTTCCCCAGGCGAACTTCCGACCGCCACCACCCCTGCGTGGGGTCGTCTTCGGCCGGGGCGAAAACTCCCAGGGCCAGCCCCGCGTTCGGTTCCTCGGCTGCGGGCCAAGAGGATTCATCAAGCTTGCCGACTATCAGTTTGCCCTTGCCGGTGGAAGCGTCACGGCCGTAACCGGAGGCCAGGCCCTGTTCAAAGATGTCGCGTATGCGGCCCGGCTCGAGAGTGCTGAGTATGTACACGGTGAAGTTTACCTGTCCGGCGGGAAACCATTCTCTAAGTTGAAAAAGGCCGCCTTCCTCGACGGTGTGCTGTGTGAGACGGTTCAGCGTGTTGTGGGCGACGACCGCTTCCTTCATCCCTGCAGGCGAGGGCGCCTGTGCAAGGTCCGCTTCCATTGCTGCTGAAACCAGCCCGGAGGCGCTCAGGTCGTCTATGCATTCGGAGAGGACCTTCTCCGGAAGCCAGCGCTGCTTGCGAATTCTCTTAAGCCGGTCGTGCGCGGAGACGACATCTTCCTGGCTTCCGGCTATTACCTCCATGCGTTCGTACTCCTGGGCATCACTGGCCGGCAGGACCGGATTGGGCAGAAAGCCCTCAGGCAGAGGGTCGCTGATAACCAGCGGGGGCTGGTTCGATCGCATCTGTTCCAGGAATTCTCCCAGCGCGGCGGAACCTTCGTTATAGACCATGCCCCAGCACAGGTGGCCGAAGAGCGTATCGCCCGTCAACGGCGTACCCAGGGGCCCGTCCAGCGTCAGTTGGAGCCGGTACTGTCGCACCTGTTCAACCTCCACCGTTGGTGGCGGCAACGACGGGCAGTTCGCGAGGCTCACCGTTGACCATGACCCCCGGCCGAGTGCCGCCGTTGCCGTCGGCGACCGCGAAGCGGATCTGTCCGCAGCCACGGCTGCCTGAAGAGCCGAGATAATCCTGCTCAAGCAGTCGCATGGCCGTGAGGAGAACCCGTTCGAAGTTCTCTTCGTCGGTGCGACCGCCGTCGCCTTCGGCGTCGAAAATGCGGTAAACGATCTCGAAGGCAAAGCGGACCCCCGGCAAGACGCGCTCCATAGGACGCGGATTGGCCATCGCGGTCAGCCGGTTGATGCTGTTTTCGGTCTTGACCTCGGTGATTTCTCGGCCTTGGGCGAAGCTACGGCGATCCTGCTTGCTGAGCCGGGCGTCCCGTACCAGCGTGCGCGTGGGCCCGACCTGCCTCTGGCGCTGCGCCGCGACGCCGAAAACGCGGGCGACCGACCCGTCTGTCTTGCAGTCTCTGACAAGGTCTCCGCTGGGCAAAGGCAACTCGCCCAGGTACCACTCGGCAAGTGAGCGGAGCTTGCCCTTAAGCGAAGAGCCGGGGATGTACGGCTCGTCATTGGCGGGATTGCGGATGATCGGATTGTCCAGGCCGCTGATCTCCATGGTCTCGACATTCGCGCCGATACGCAGGCCCGTGACAACCTCGATCTGTCCGGAGACCAGGCGGCTCTCCTTGAGTTTCCATTCCGTCGTTTCGTTCATGGCGATGCCTCCCGAACGGTTTTGTCCTTATCACTCATATTTGCCGTACCAGAAGCCGACGACGGCCTCGAAGTGCTTCACGAAGAGCCGGAACTGCTCCTCGTTGGAGACCTTCTGGACAGCGTTGTCGATGAATTTGGTGAATGACTGGGGTACTCCCTGTCCTCCGCCTTTGTGTTGAGCGTAGTAGGATTTTGACCGCAACATTTTGAACTGCGGCTCAATGGTAGTCTCGTATGGCTGGTTTTGCTCGAGGCGGCGGAACATGTCCTTCACTTCCCCGAAAAACCGCCTCAGCTGGCTGCTGTTCAGGTCTCTCCCGAAGATGTCGGCCTGTTTTTCGGCCAGTCCGTCAACCAGATCTTTCTGCGACGTCTGCGGGTCGAAAGTGGGTTGTTCGGAAGCCCCCGACGAATTCTGCCGGTCTCTTGGTCTTCTGTTGGGCTGTGGTCTGGCAGTCATGCTCGTGCTCCTCGATTCAGGTACAAAGCGTAGGTGATTCCCAGAATGACCGGGGCGAAAGACTCACCGTCCGTCCGGATTGAAAGGATATTTCTGAGCCACTCCAGGTCCTCCCGCTGTTGCTGGCCGGGGCTCTGGAGATGCTTCTCAACGTTGCGATGCAGATCGTAAAGGAAGTGGCTGCGCCACGTGGCGTCCGAGAGCCGAATAGTATCGCCGACGCGGGTGGCCTTGTGGGTCCGTTCGGCGGACCTGGCATGCTGGAGAGTGCGGTACACAAAGCTGGCCTGGAGGCCGAGACGTTCGCCGTCCTGACCGCATCGCAGCATCTCGTTGAATTGCCTGCCGATTTCCAAACCCCAACGGTATTGCTCCCAGGTAAACACACGGCCGAACACTGATATGCGGTTTCGGTCTTCCTTAGCGTGCTCCAAAGCCGTGTCCGCTTCCCGTGCCATAACGGAAGTCGGCGTATGCGGATTGCCCAGCGCCAGCGCCGCCGAAATAGTTACGTCGGGATTGTCGCCGGTGAGGCGGTTCAGCCAGGCGGGTATCTGAGCAGCCAAATCGAACATGACAGTCCAAGGGCCTATAAGCATCAGGTCGTCGCCGCCGCTGAAAACCGTGTAAACAAGACGGTGCGGCGAACCTTCTTGGCGGAACCGGAACGAAAGGTATCCTTTGAAGAACAGGTCCAGGAACCGACTGAGACTCGCCACCCGCGCGAAGGAAACATCCTGATCGAACCCGCGGGAAGTGAGCATCCCCAGGCGGTCAACGTCGGCCTTAAGGCACGCAAGCATGGGCCTGCCTCTCGCTGTGCCCTTGTCGTCGATGTCCTGAGCGAGCAGTGCCAGGTGCTCAAAGGTGGCGGTATCACCTGCGATCGCCTGTTCTTGGTCGTTCTCGTCCTGTGTTTTCTGGACGGCTTCAACGATACGAACGTCTTCGTCGGTCAGGTGCGGTACGTAGTTGGCCATGGGGCGGGCAGGCATCCAGCCCAATTCCTGCTCGTATCCCAAAGCTGCAGCGTAAACGGCCTTATGGGCGGGGATCGGCTTGTCGGTGTTGCCTATCTGGAGCTTCAGGCCGCAACAGTCCAATGTTTCTGTGAGCAGGCCGTCCGGATTTTTATCAGAATCGAACAGTCCGAAATGGCCGCAGCGGGGCAGCTGTCTGCCGAGTATGGCGGCCTGCTGGTGGTTCTGGTGAAGCAATGTGTGGACGTTCATCCCGCTGTGCAGGAACCCGCCGGAGTCCCATACATTGTCGGCGTGAAGATGGGCCGACTCAGGACGGCATTTGTCCTGTTCGGCCTGATTCTCTATGGCCCGGAAGACCTGAGCGAAACGGCCCTCCAGGAGGTCCGCTCCACTGGCGGTAAGATCGCATCCTATGCGAAGCGACAGCAGTCCCAACTGGGTCTCGGCGCACCATCGCTGGATATCCGCGGCTGCGGCGAGGATTCGGTCAAGCGTCTGCTGGCTGGCATCCACAAGCAGGATGAACCGTCCACCAGCATTGATGACGGAACAGACACACGGCATTTCAGCCGCGGACAGAAGCTGCTGCACCATCGCTTCGGTCAATGCTGAAATGTAGAAAGACTTCGCCCGATACGAGCGCGTTTCGCCTTTTCCTACGCCTTCCGGGAGCGTGAAGATGAAGTCCTGAATGCCTCCGATGCTCCCGGTGACGAAGCGGAACTTCTTCTCCTGCCGGTCGCGAACGGTCTGCTCGCTAAGGTTGCCATTCACCTCGTGAAACCGCCATATCGAGCAGGCCAGTGCCGCGGTCACAACGGCGTGGTCGTGCAGTGATACGTCCGGCCGGTCCATGGCTGAGGCGGGAACCAAGCTCTGGAAACGTTCGGACCATCCACGCACAGTTTGGACCAGCAAGGATGAAGGAAGCTCCCGAATGTCATGCTCCTCAAACCATCGCACCGACGCGTCGGCCAGAGGCCCCCAGCCGCCCTGCACAGATGAATCATCCACATCCGGTCCAGGCGAGAGCGTCTCGTCGCAGCCAAGGGGTCTGGGCAACCATTTTGCACGTGTGCGGGAGTGTTTACCGGCAATGCAGAGCCGGCACAGAGGAGATTCCAAGGCGACTTCCCTAAAGTTCTTTGAGCTTCCGGCGTCATCGGGACGGCGGTCATGACCGCTGGCCAGGCGGTCGGCTTCGGTGAGTATCCAGTCTTCAGCATCTGATGGTCGATGATGCCAAGCAGCCAGTCGTTCGAGACGTCCCGCATTCACGCCGCGCGGCCACTTTTCCTCAAGCCCCAGCAGGAAGTCGTAAGTCCCCAGTACGTGGCGATGCGTAGCGCGGCCCTGCCAGCTCGGACAAACCATCTGCTCCATGCGTTCAGTTTCCTGTCCGAGTGGCCGCCGCGCTCGCTGCAATAGCTTACCGACATCGTGAAGTAGCCCGGCCAGGGCGATTTCCTCAACAGCGCTCATCTCGCCTCCACCCAGTACCTGATCTGTCCAAATCCGAAGGTGGTTGCCTTACCAACGTGAAGTATCGAAGCCGCTTCCAGCCAAGGTTGAGGGCCGGCTTCCCTGTCCGGCCATTCATAGGCGATCCGTCCTACCAAGCCATGGAAAGTCATCCTCCTCTTCTGCCTACCGCTGTATCGCGAAACTCTGTGCAGCCGAATGTCATTTCGAAGAGCCCGGGCCTTTGCGGCTGCGTTCAACACAGCGCTAGGCGTTTCCACCTCATCTCCGTCGCCGTAGAAAGCTCCCAAGAGCCGCACACGTCGAACAACCGCCCGCAACAGCGCTGCCAGATCAAATTCTCGCGCCTCACGTCCCCGGACCTGCAATCGCAAGGGAGACACGCATTCGACCTGGACCTCGGAAGGGCCGGGCGACGTCGAATCATCGACGCTTAGCACATTTTGAGCCGGCGGACGTATCGTATCATCGCCCTTGCGGTAGATGACCTTTTCCCCGTCGCTTACTTCCCGGAGCGGTATGGGTACTCTCTGGGCACCGAGACCCCGATCAAGCATTCGCTCAACAGCGTAAATCACGTAAGGATACATTGCGGCAGCCGGGCCGAAGAGACGAACCCCAAATCGTAGCATGAGGTCATCAGCGGTAGGAACATCACCTGTACCAGGTGGTTGTAAGACCAGCGGTTGCGGAATCCGTTGATACTTTCGCATCATCGTGCGGCCGAAAGGCGGAAACCCCTCAAAGGCGACGCTGTAAGCACATCGTTCGCGCAAAACACACTGACTGCAATCGGCCCGACGACCGTGGCAGACCACGTCTTTGAGACTACGACCCAGAGCACCACGCAGAGTTTTGCCAGGATACTCCGGCAATGGTACAGGGGCTTCCCCTTCCGGCATACCGACAAACCACAAGCTGGTATAGTCGATCCTCAAGCATCCACCTTCTTATATTTTCCCGCCGTTTGACAATGGCACGCTACCGGTGAGTTTTGTAGGCAGCAATGAGGTCCTTGTCAAACAAAAAAAGCTCCCTCGGCACCATTGGGGCCGGGTGAGGATTCTGCGTTGCGTCTGGCCGTTTGCTGCGGCTTCCTGTGCCGGTCTCCACAGCCGCAGGCTTACCAGAAGTAGTGTCGCCGGCGCTCGTACGTCTTAGAAAACACTGCTACTCTAGTGACAGGTCGCTACTGCCTTCACTGCTAAGGCGGTCGGATGCCAGGCCTTTCAATTTCGGCACTTTTGCTTCCTTCGCTCGGCGGGAAGACACTCAGATACCGCAAATGCTTGTCCACGCACAGGGCCTGGCCGATTGAGTCCTTGGCCTCGAAGCAATAACCCCGGGCGAGGGCGAAGACCGGGGATGCCTGGCAGGTCTGTTCGCCGAGATGCTCCAGCAGCACACTGGCCTTGGCGGTGAAGGTCCCGGTACGCTTGTCCCCTGCCGCCTCGGCGTCCATGGCATAACTGACCGACTCCAGCGTCGAGGGCGAGTCGAATGCAATAGCCGACTGCATCCTTAGCGCAGACGCTGCCAATAGCCAAGCAAGCCCTACGCTGGTGAGCACCATTCTACGGAGCGGTTGTCGCGACAACCGGACAGGCGCTTTTGAGGGGTTTTTGGCGCCTACAGCGGCTTGCAGAGGGATTGCGCAAATCGCCGCCCCTTCGGTACGTATAGCTTAGAGAGGAACTTAGGCGAAACCCTGGTTTTGTATTTGCAATCCGTCGCCTTGGTCCACTTGGCTATGCCGCCGATCCCGGCGCTATGGCTCACCTGCAGAAAACACACGCCGGCAGAACACTTTGTGCGGGCTTGCGCCGCTCAGTCGGGACGCAGGCCCGCCAGAGGCAATGTATCCCCCTGCCGGGTCGGAGTCAAGAACGTCTGCATCCGGGCATTGACAAGCCGCCGGACAGCGGAGAAACCATAGGCGTCAACACACCTTCAGCAACTGGAGCGACCATGAACACAGCCAGAGGCATCAGTCCGGACGATCGTCGCACGGCCGAAGAGGCGTACCGGCGACTCAACGATTCACCCATGCAGCAACGCCTGCGCGAGCGGCGCGAGTGGTTCATAGGCCCGGTGTACTGGAAGCCCGGGGACTACGACCACACCGCGCTGGTCGCTGAACTGAGCCGCATACGCGAGCTGGGTTTCAACATCGTCCGCTTTCACACGGCCGACCCGCGCAGAGGCCCGTCCGGCGAGTATGACTTCAGCCGGACGGACGACTGGCTCGACGCGGCGGCCGAGGCAGGCATCCGCGTGATTCTGCATATCGAGGGGTGGAAACCCACCGACGAGATGTGCTCGGGCGCCGGGATTACGCCGGAGTATTTCGCCCGCTGTCACCTGGACAGTCCCGAAGCCCTGTCGGTTCTGGAGCAGCATTACGGGGCAATCTGCGACCACTGCGGCGGGCATGAGGCGCTGTACGCCTGGGGCACGATGGGCGAACCCGACCCGGATACCGCTTCCCTGGACAACGATTACGATCGCGAGCGCTTCACCGAATGGCTGCGTCAGCAGTACGGCACCATAGAGGCGCTGGACGCGGCGTGGAACATATACCCCGAGACCGGCCGGCTTATCGCCGAGAGCTTCGAGGACGCCTGGCTGGTGGCCGAGCCGGACGTGGATGCGAAGATCAGCGGCGCCCACCGCGCAAAGTATGTATATGGCGCCCAGCGGGACAAACTGCGTTATATCGCCGACAAGGGCATCGCCCGGTCGCGCGCACTGGTTTCGGTAATTCGCAAGCACGACCAGAACCATCCGATCACCGTCGGCTCCCACCAGCTGTTCTACAACCCCGCCCAGCTTGCCTGGGACACGGCCGCACGGGCGCGCGTGGCGGACCTGCACACCACCTCCATCCACCTGTCGTGGCACTTCGAACAGGTCGCCGGCGAGGTGGACCGTCCGGTTTACATGCAGGCGAAGCAGACGCGGGACTATTTCAAAGGCGGCTGGACCAGCGCCTACGAGACGACCGGCGGGCCGGTGCAATACAGCGGCGGCTACGGCGTGGGCATGACCGCGGGGCTGATGCGGCGCATGACGCTGAGCTACCTTGCCGCTGGCAACGTGAACCTTGCGTTCTGGACATGGAATCACCGCCCGGGCTGCTGGGAAGCCGGAGAGTACGGAATGGTGAGCTTGTCCGGTCAACTAACGCCCTGGGCGAAGGAAGCCGGCAAGGTGGCCGACGGCATGCGCAGGTATCACGAGGAGCTTTGGGCCGCGACCGCCGAGCCGCAGGTGGGGCTGGTCCAGAGCTGGGATACCGAGGCGATTCTGACGCTCGAACCGCAACGGCACGACCTGAACGACGGACCGACCCCCAATAGCCGCGGAACGGCCACCCAGGCGCAGCGGGCATACATCGGCGCGGCCAGGGCGCTTGTCAACCGGCACGTCCCCTTCGAATATGTGACCACGGCCGAGCTGGCCGAGGGTATCGGCTGCGTGTATCCGACCCTCCTGGTCCCGCACGGGCGGGCGCTTTCGGCACAGACGCTGGAGCACCTCACGGAATACGTCCGCAAAGGCGGACGCCTGATAGCGGATGTGCAGTTCGCGTTCATGGACATCTGGGGCAAGTGCCACCGCGCCGGCGAAGGCGGCCCGCAGGAACGGCTGCTGGGCGCGTGGGTGGACGCCGTGCACGACGCGCGGACCAGCCCCGTACGACTGGGCGAGACGGACATCGAGGGGTTCTTCGGCGACCTGGAGGTAACGGACGCTCGCGTGCTGGCACGTTTCGACGACGGCCGACCGGCGATAACCGAACACCGTCTGGGGCGCGGCACCGCCGTTCTCGTGGGCTTCGACGCCGCAAGGATGTGCCACCGTCCGGGGCAGACCGGCGTGGAGAAGCTGCTGGCGGACCTGGCCGTCGGCAATACTGCGCCAAAATGGTCGTGCGACGCGCCGATGGCGTTCCGGCTGTCGGCGTCGGGGGCGGACCATTACTTCCTGCTGAACGACGGACCGGGCCGCCCGGCGCTGATCCACCCATACGACCGCCAATACGGCCGCGGCGAGGACGTCCTGGAGCAACGGCCCATCGAAACCGACGGGACTATCTGCGTTGAGCTGCCGGCACGTTCGGGCGTCTGGGCGAGATTCGAGCACGCGGACTGAACCGACATCACCCCCCGCGGGGTGCCTAGCCCACATTATTCACGAAAGCTTTGCTTTCGCTCATAATGTGCCGTCAGGAAAGCGTCTGCTTTCCTGACGGCTTCGACT
>JBNGDC010000057.1:0-11311 GCA_049975485.1 Phycisphaerae bacterium
GGGTTCTCGCCGGTGATGCGGACGTCAACCAGTTTCCCGCTGACCTTGCAGCGATACGTCTCGCCAGTTTTCACGTCGCTCTTCTTCATGGCAGCACTCCTTCGGTTAGGGGTTCATGCGTGCAGTTCGTCCAGGCTGCGTTCGATCTCCGCCGTCTCGACGCCGGAGAAGAACGCCAGCACGTTCTTGAGGTCGTCGCGGACGTGGTCGAGCGAGCCGAGCGTCGCCCAGGTGGGCTCGTCGGCCTCGTCCTTCTCCAGCTCGCACTCCATCCAGTCCAGCAGGGACGCGATGTCGGCCCGCGCCCGCTTGCAGCGTTCGGTGAGGTCCTCTCTGGCTTGCTCGGTCATCATGGGCGTATCTCCTTCGCGTTGGGTTGGCTTGCGGGCCACGCTCGTGACCTCCGCTTAGCCGCTTTGGACGATGGTGACCTGGTACTCGCCGCCGTCGGCCGTCTCGATGACGAGGCCCGCGTTGTCCGTAAGCACGCCGGCCTCGGCGAATGTGCGGACGCGTTCGATTCCGGCGAGGTCGTCCGGCAGATCGCACTGGTCGAGATCGTCGGCGTCCATAAAGGCGAGCTCGTCCAACAGCGTCTTGAGCGCGTCTTGGAATTCGTGGTCGCTCATGGTGGTCTCTCCTTGCGGTTAAAGGTCGCTGAGCCGAAGCAGCTCGGCGTAGTAGCCGTACACGTCGCTGTTGGTGCCGGGGCAGCCATCGAGGTGGCGCTGGAGGCATTCGGCCATCGAGCGAAGGTCTTCCTCGCAGTCGGCTTGGACGTGGTGCACCCGACCGTCGGGCTGCTGGGGCGTGAGGATGGTGACATCAATCATTGCCGGCAGGCCGTCCGTCCTCTGCCGCCGCTGGCACGTGGCGTAGCGGCCTGGCTTGCCTTCGAAGTCCATTCGCGTGATTTGCATAGTGCGTTCTCCTTCCGGTCAGAGGTTGATGCGGGCCTTCCGCAGGGCGTCCGCCTGCGGCTTCGCCTCGTCGAGCAACGCGGCCAGCATCGGCCGGCCGTCACAAGCGCCGCTCTCGCGGACGAGGCGGGCGAACTCGCGGATGAATTCCTCCGCGTCGGCCATGGCGGCCTTCGCGGCTTTTCTGCGTGCGGGTGTCGTGTTCATCGCGTTCTCCTTCGCTGCGTTCATATGCACACAGGGCCATGGATTCGCGGAAATGCCAAGCCGAATCGGGCGGGAATCCGCAGGTTTATCTATGCCACATGTCTCGAAGGAGTCCGCACTTATGCCTCCTGAGCGAGAATCCGACGGGAATGGGGCCGCCCCCGGGGCGGATGCTGTAGACCCGGCGGCCCTGACGGCCGAGCAGCTGGCGAAGATGCTGCAGCTGCCGGAGGAGAAGGTCCGTGAGCACTTGGCCGCCGGGGCGCCGCAGGACGCGGGCGGACGCGTCAACCTCGTGCACTACGCGGCGTGGCTGAATCGGCAACTGGCGGGAAGCGATGGCGACCGGTAAGGCGAAGATCGACCCGACGACGCTGACGCAGTCGGAGCTGCTCCAGCTTGTCAACCACACGCCGCTGGGGCCGGTGCTGACGCGCTCACGCCTGCGCCGGCAGATGGACGCCGGGGCGCTACGCTTCGGCGACGGCACGCACATCCACCTGGTGCGGTACGTCCGCTGGCTGGTGGTCGAGCTGGACAAGCCCCGGCCGGCGAAGATGGACTACGGCGAGGCCAAGCGCCGCCAGGCCGAGCGCAACCGCGCCGCCACCAAGGCCAGCCAGGACATCCACCCGGTCCCGGAGGTCGAGGACGTCGAACGACGGCGGGCCACCAGCGACTCGTTCCGGCTGTTTTGCGAGACGTACTTCCCCGCAGCGTTTTACAGGACGTGGTCGGCCGACCACCTCCGCGTCATCGACAAGATCGAGCGGGCCGTCAAGGAGGGCGGCCTGTTCGCCTTCGCCATGCCCCGCGGCTCGGGCAAGACAACGCTGGCCCGGCTCTCAGCCCTATGGGCGGTGCTGGTGGGCTACCGGCCGTTCGTCTGCCTCATCGGCGGCTCGGACGACCGGGCCAAGGACCTGCTGCTGCCCATCAAGAAATACATTCTGGAGAACCCGTTTCTGCTGGCCGACTTCCCCGAGGCGGTCCATCCCCTGCGGCGGCTGGAGAACAGCTCGAAGCGCCAGCTCCAGCAGCACATCGCCGGCCGGCTCACGCACGTCCACTGGGGGCAGGACAAGCTGGTCTTCCCCACCGTCGAGGCCGAGCACCTGCCGACCGCGCTTCGCGAGCAAGGGCTGGAGACCAGCCCATCATCCGGCTCCATCATCACCATCACCAGCTTGGACTCGAACATGCGGGGCCAGCAGCACACGCGGACGGACGGCTCGGTCCTCCGGCCGTCGCTGGTGCTGCTGGACGACCCGCAGACCCGCCAGTCGGCCCGCTCGCCCACGCAGACCAAGTACCGCCTCCAGCTTCTCAACGGCGACGTGCTCGGCCTGGCCGGGCCCGGCGAGCAGATCGCCGGCGTGCTGACCTGCACGAAGATCTACGAAGGCGACCTGGCCGACCAGGTGCTCGACCCCGAGAAGTGCCCCGAGTGGCAGGCCGAGTGCACCAAGCTCATCTACTCGCTGCCGACCAACCAGAAGCTGTGGGACGAGTATGCGGCTATCCGCGCGGACAGCTTACGTCGCGGCCACGGCGGCAAGGACGCCACGGAGTTCTACCGCGCCCACCGCGAGGAGATGGACACCGGGGCCGAGGCTGCCTGGGCCGAGCGGTTCGACTCGAAGCGGGAGCTCTCGGCCGTGCAGCACGCGATGAACCTGAAGCTCCAGGTAGGCGACGAGGCCTTCGCTAGCGAGTATCAGAACGAGCCGGTGGCCGAGCAGCTCAGCGACGACCGGCTGACCGTCGAGCAGGTCTGCGAGAAGGTTAACGGCCGGCCGCGGGGCGAAGTGCCGCTGGCCGCGACGAAGCTCACCATGTTCGTCGACGTCCACGACCGGCTGCTGTTCTACTGCGTGGCCGCGTGGGCCGAGGACTTCACCGGCTATGTCGTGGACTACGGCACGTTCCCGCAGCAGCGGCGGGACTTCTTCACGCTCGCCAACGCACCGCGGACGCTACGGCGGGCCTTCCCCGGCGCGGGCGCCGACGGGGCCATCCACGCCGGGCTCGAGAAGCTGGTCGCTGCGCAGCTCGCCCGCAAGTGGAAGCGCGGCGACGGGTTGATGAAGATCGACCGGCTACTGGTGGACATGGGCTACAAGCCCGGCATCGTCGCGGACGTGAAGCACAAGGTCGGCGGGGCCGTGATGTGGCTGGCCAAGGGCGTCGGCATCCGCGCCGGCCGCAAGCCGCTCAGCAGCTACTCCCGCCACCCCGGCGAGACGCACGGGCACTTCTGGTACGTGCCCAACGTCAAGAAGACGGCCGAGTTCCCGCACGTCATGGTGGACGTGAACTACTGGAAGACCTTCGTCCATGCCGGGCTCGCGACGGCCGCCGGCGACCGCGGCTGCATCTCGCTGTTCGGTTCGACTTCGCTCACCGCAGGCGGCGACGACGGCCAGACGCACGAGCTGTTCGCCGAGCACGTCGCCCACAGCGAAACGTGGGTCGAAACCGAAGGCCACGGCCGCGTCGTGCACGAATGGTCGCTCCGACCGACCCGGCCGGACAACCACTGGTTCGACTGCCTCGTCGGCTGCGCCGTCGCCGCCTCCATGTGCGGCATCCGTACGCCGGGTGAGGAAAGCCGCCAGACCCGTCGGCGCAAGCGCTATAGGAAACAGGATCTGATCAGAAGCCGGGCCATATAGACGCAAGTGGTATATCGCGATCGGCTTGATCACAGTCGGCCGAGGAGTTGCTGTGCCGGCTTGCTCTTGAGGGCTCGCCGTCGAAACCTTTTCGAGCAGGCTTGTTTTAGCGTGACAAGGACACCACTGCTTAGACCTTGCTACTGCCTGCATTGCCGTTGGCCTATCGCGTAGGTATACTCGCCGATGTCTGTGTGCGACGTCGCTGATTTCGGGACTGACCTCGGACCGATTGTGGGAGAACAGAACCGTGCGTTTAACTAGACTCCCCCAGTGCGCAATGAGATGGTACGCAGACCGACTGCGACGCATCCGCGAGAAAGACGTTGCTGGTTGGGCAGCCGCGGAAGTCGTTTGCATGAGCTTCTCGCTGCTATCACTTCTCGTCCTATGCATATCGCTTCTTTTGCCTGCCGCTGGGTTCGGTGTTCCTGCTTGGTTAGCGTCGTATTTGCTGCCGTTACTGCTCGCATGCGCCGTGGGTTACCTTACAAACCTCATCGCCATCACGATGCTTTTCAGGCCGTACGACAAGGAAGACAAACATCCTGTGGGTCTTGTTCCGGGATGGAAGCAGGGCTTGGTGCCCAAGCATAAGCACGAATTGGGGCAGACTGCTGGCCAGCAGGTGTCCGACAAGTTACTAACGGCCGAAACTATCGCTGACGAAGTGCGGGTCTTGATTCAGAGAGCGTTAGCCGATGAGGAGCTTCAGGATAAACTGCGCTACAGCTTGGGCCCTCCTATTCGCGAGAAGTTGCCAGAGCTCGTAGAGGACCTAACTCCGAGCATCATGGATTTCCTTCGTGGTGTCGTAAGGACTGGTTTCACACGTGAGAACTTGGAGCTTCTCTTCGACAAGGTGATAGAACCGTGGGTCAAGACGCCTGAGAACCTAGATAGCTTTGCCACTTGGTCAACCGAGACACTCAAAAACGAGATTGTGCCAGCAATAATGGAATGGCTACAGCAGATGGCGGAGGAGTACAAACAGAGAGGTTTTTGGAAGAAGGCTGCTGTCTCGTTTGCTGAATGGACTCGGGCTCTGGATTGGGAAGCTGTGCAGGAGCAAATTGTTAAGAAGCTAGAGGATCAGTCGACACGTTCGACGATGGTGAAGAAGATCCAAGAGCTCTTTGCGGATCTAAGGAAGCGCCTACAAGAGTCCGAGCTCAGCCCCATGTTGAGGACCATCCAAGGTCGAGCCTCTGACTTTGTAATAACCGTTGTAGAGCAACACCTGAAGACGGAACTGCCTGACCTAGGACATCGGATCGCCGATAGCAGAAGGTTTTGGCGATGGCTGTCAGACAGAGCTCTGCCCTCGATACAGCCCTATATGGTGAGTTGGCTCGCTGGCGACGGTGTAGAGGCCATTAAGCAGAATTTCGACGTGGCTGGTCGTGTTGAGACCGCAATAGACGGCATGGATGTGCAGAAGGTTCATGAGATGGTGAATGAAGCTAGCGCGAGACACCTAGGAGCCATTCAGGTCTTAGGCTTCATGCTTGGGGCGGTCGCTGGAATATTCTTGCTGCTTGTCTAGCTTTCTCTTCCGATCAAACAAAAGGGAAGCTGCTTTAGGGGATTGCCACCTTAGACTTGTTGTCTGCACGGACAGAGCCCAGAATTTGAAGTTAGAATCTGGCGCACACAGCTGTAAACCAAGGCATAGGTATAGGGCAGGAGGGGTAGAGCCATGGGCGAAGAATTGGAGAACAAGATCAAGGAGAACGCCGCGGGGCCGAAACGGGCCAGCGGGGATGCGGGTAGCGTCGATCAGCATTCACTGAAGGACCAGATCGACGCGGACAGGTACCTCGCGCTCAAGGAGCTGGCAGATGACCCGTCCAAAGCCCTGAAGCGCGTGAAGATCGTGCCGCCTGGCACGGCCTAAGCGAAGGGAGCGAGCACGGATGCTCGGCTGGATCAAGGGCAGGAAACGGAGGTCGGAGCGTAAGCTCCTCGCGGCCGGGCCGCACGCGGGCCGGCGCGTCGTCTGTGCGAAGTTCGACTCCGCCCAGACCAACGCCGACAACCGCCGCCACTGGGCCAACGCGGACGGGCTGTCGCCCGACGCGGCCGGCTCTGCCGACGTGCGGCGCATCCTCCGCAACCGCGCCCGCTACGAGGTCGCCAACAACTCCTACGCCCGCGGCATCGTGCTGACGCTGGCCAACGACGTCGTCGGCACCGGCCCGCGGCTCCAGATGCTCTCCGGTTCGACAGGGCTCACCGCAAGCGGCGACGCGGAGGCCAACCATCGCGTCGAGGCGGAGTTCGCCGCCTGGGCTAAGGCGGTGGACCTGCCCGGCAAGCTCCGCACCATGCGGCAGGCGCGGGCCCAGGACGGCGAGGCCTTCGCGGTCCTGTTTTCCAACGACCGCCTGGACTCACCCGTCAAGCTGGACCTGAAGCTCATCGAGGCCGACCAGGTGGCGACTCCGGACTTCGGGCACCAGGCCTCAGGCGTCGGGAGAATGGCGCGGCCGCGCCTGCAGCCCAAAGCCCGGAGCCGGGTAGACGGCATCGCCCTGGACGAGTTCGGCAACCCGGCCGAGTACCATATCCTCCGGGAGCACCCCGGCAGCAGTCGGCCGAACCTCAAGGCCGAGTACGACCGCGTGCCGGCCGACAGCGTCGTCCACTGGTTCAGGGCGGACCGGCCGGGCCAGCACCGCGGCTTGCCGGACATCCTGCCCGCCCTGCCGCTGTTCGCCCAGCTCCGTCGCTACACGCTGGCGGTCATCAAGGCGGCCGAGAGCGCCGCGGATATCGCCCTGTTCATGAAGACGAACGCGCCGGCCGGCGGCGAGGCGGCCGAGGTCGAGCCGATGGCGACGATGGAGTTCGAGCCGAACATGGCCGTCTTCGGGCCGGAAGGTTGGGAGCCAAGCCAGGTGAAGGCCGAGCAGCCGGCGACGGGCTATGCGGAGTTCAAGCGGGAGATCCTCAACGAGATCGCCCGGTGCCTGAACATGCCGTACAACATCGCGGCCTGCAATTCGTCGGGCTACAACTACGCCTCGGGGCGGCTGGACCACCAGACCTACTTCAAGAGCATCCGCGTGGAGCAGTCGCACATCGAGACGGTCGTGCTGGACCGCCTGCTGGCGGCCTGGCTGGCCGAGGCGGAGAAGCTTTTCGACTTCGGCTTGAGCGATGCTTCGGACGGTGCCGATGCGTCGCATCAGTGGTTCTGGGACGGTCATGAGCACGTCGACCCGGCCAAGGAGGCCAAGGCCCAGGCCACCCGCCTGGCCAGTCACACCACAACGCTCGCCCACGAGTACGCCCGCCAGGGCAAGGACTGGGAGACCGAGCTCCGCCAATGCGCCAAGGAAAACGCCCTGATGGACGAGCTAGGTCTCTCTGCCAAGGCAACCCGCTAAGACGTGCTCGCGCCAGAATCTCCCGATATCCCAGCAAGTTGATCAGCAAGCCATTCAGCTAGCGGGTCTAGGCGTGTTCCATAGAAGGTCGCACAACGGATGCCGCACTTAACAGGCGAAACGCAAACGCCCGCATAGTGAGGCAAGTTCACCCATGGTGGCGGCTCCGGGGTGGGACCAACGGCCTTTGTCACATACAGCTTCTTCCCCTCAATGAATGAGAGCGTGGCAATGCCATGTGCGGCAGCATACTTAATCGCTCCGTCCTGGAATCCTGAGGTTGAGAAAAGCATTCCCTTGTGAGCCCCGACATCACGAAGCTTCCCCTCTAGCACGAGCACTTCATCACGTTCCACGCGTCGCTTCTGATGCTTACACTCAACGAGAATTCTCAGAACTGCGCCGCCAAAGACCTCGAGCGAAACCAGAACATCAATGGCATATTCGCCGCCAGCGCCCTTGACGATCCCTTGGTGGTCGAACGCTGCGTTCACGTCTTGTGGGACGCACTGCTGTAGCCAATCATAAACCTGCCGTTCGTACTCCTCCGGCGTCACTTCGACTGGTGACTCAGGTGCATCCATCCGCTCTCTGGGTGGTCCCATTGCCTTTTTCTCCCGCTGCTGACGTGTCGACTCTGCTGAATTCTAACGTGTGAAGTCTCGTTCATCATCCCTCCACGCTATTGCTGAAGTAGAGGCCCGGAGTCGACCACAAGGCCTTACAGGGAAGGCCGCGTGTTGGCGCTACCATCTGGCGGAAGAACTTTTGCTTTTCACACCAAAGCGGACACCCCACCCCCCGAACGGCATAGGTCAGATGCAGAGGACCATGCCGAAGATGACCGAGAATCCGACGCCGCCTGAACGCGTGCTGCTGACGGCCCAGATGCACATCGACCTGCCGGCCGAGGCCGACGGGGACGGCGGGGAGTCACGGCTGCCGCGGTTCAACATGGTGGCCTACACCGGCGGGCCGATGCGTATCGCCGGCTGGCGCTATCCCGTCGTGGTGGACCTCGCGGGGCTGACCATCCCTTCACAGAGCCGGCCCATCCGCTTCGGGCACGACATGGCCAGCGGCGTGGGGCACACCGAGCGGCTCGCGGTCGCCGACGGGCGGCTGGTCGCCGCCGGCGTAGTCTCCCGCGACACGGCCGCGGCGAAGGAGATCGTCGCGTCAGCCCGCAACGGCTTCCCCTGGCAGGCATCCATCGGGACGGCCGTCGAGCAATTCGAATTCGTTCGGTCGAACCAGACCGTGCTGGTCAACGGCCGGGAGTTCACCGGGCCGCTGAACGTCGTCCGCAAGGCGACGCTGGGCGAGATCAGCTTCGTGGACCTCGGGGCCGACCTGGAGACGTCGGTCCGCGTGGCCGCTTCCGCAGAGCAAGATGGGGCCGCAACGGCCAACCAGGAGAGGGAACTCATGGACGAGAGCAAGACGGAGACGCAGGACAAGGCCGAGCAGACCGCCGCGACCGAGCCGGAGCCGGCGAAGGAGCAGAAGCCCGAGCAGGCGACCGCGCCGATGAAGCTGGAGGCGAAGGCGGACGCGCCGGCAACTCCGGCCGAGGAGGCGCCCGACGTGGCCGGCGACATGCGCGCCAGCGCCGCGGCCGAGCAGGAGCGTATCAACGCCGTCCGCAAGGTCTGCGGCGACGCCCACGGCGACATCGCCGCCAAGGCCATCGCTGAGGGCTGGGACGCCACCCGCTGCGAGCTGGAGGTCCTGCGGGCGAGCCGCCCGAAGGCCCCGGCCGCCCACATGCCCGATAGCGCCATGAGCGGGCAGGTGCTGGAGGCGGCCTGCATGCTCACCGCCGGCCTGGCAGACGCCGAGAAGCTCTACGATGAGCCGACGCTGGATGCCGCGAGCCAGCGATTCCGCGGCGGCATCGGGCTTCAGGAACTGCTGCTGGAGGCGGCGTGGGCCAACGGCTACACCGGCCGCAGCTTCCGCGACAGCCGGGCCGTCCTGCGGGCCGCGTTCCGGCCGGACCTTCAGGCCGCCTACTCCACCATCGACATCGGCGGCATCCTCTCGAACGTCGCCAACAAGTTCCTGCTGGAGGGCTTCTTCAGCGTCGAGCGGACCTGGCGGAACATCTGCGCGGTCCGCAATGTCAGCGACTTCAAGACGGTCACCAGCTACCGGCTGGTCGGCCGGGACCAGTATCAGCAGGTCGCCCCCGGCGGTGAGCTGAAGCACGGCACGCTCGGTGAGGAGAGCTACACCAACAAGGCCGACACCTACGGCCTGCTGCTGAGCATCGACCGGCGGGACGTCATCAACGACGACCTCGGGGCTATCACGTCCGTGCCGCGCAAGCTCGGGCGGGGGTCGGGCCTGAAGATCAACGACGTGTTCTGGACCACGTTCATGGACAACGGCGATTTCTTCAAGGCCGCGAACAACAACTACCTCTCCGGGGCGAGCACGGTGCTGAGCATCGACGGGCTGACCGAGGCCGAGGTCGCCTTCCTGGAGCAGACCGACGCCGACGGCAAGCCCATCGGCGTGATGCCGGCCATCATCCTGGTGCCGACGGCTCTCAGCGCCATCGGGACGATGCTCTACAAGTCGCTGGAGATCCGCGACACGACGGCCAGCACGAAGTACCCGGTCGCCAACCCGCACCAGGGCAAGTTCCGCACCGAGGTCAGCCGGTACCTGGCCAACAGCAACTACACCGGCAACTCGGCGAAGGCGTGGTACCTGCTGGCGGACCCGTCCGACCTGCCGGTCATCGAGGTCGCCTTCCTCAACGGCCAGGAGAGTCCGACCATCGAGACGGCCGAGGCGGACTTCAATGTCCTCGGCGTGCAGATGCGGGGCTATCACGATTTCGGCGTGGCTCTGCAGGACCCCAAGGGCGGCGTAAAGAGCAAGGGAGAAGCGTAGTCAGGCCAGGTTTGGGAATTCCTCGCGAAGGATACGGATCAGTTGAGCGGCACCTTGTTCATCAAGCTGAACCGACTGACTGACCTTCTCGGGGAATTCCCTGTCGCAGGTGCCGTAGGTCTCCAGAACAAAGTACCGCTTGTCCCGGTCTCCGACGAACGAGAAGTAGGTTCCGTGGGTCGGCTTGTGGACCTTCGGCCGGTCCTTCGCGATCCGCTCTAGTTGCGTGACAAGTGCCATGGATATCACCCCTTCCGGATTTGTGCTTGGGCAGCATGACAGTAGCCGGGGTGATGAAAGCTGTCAACGAGCAAGGGAGTAGCACATGCCAACTGCAAGCTTCGTGCACAACGGAAGCAGCATCGATTACACGCCGGGTTCGGACGTAAGCGCCGGCGACGTGGTGGTTCAGGGCGACTTGGTCGGCATAACGAAGACACCCATCGCCGCGAACGCCCTAGGGTCTCTGGCAGTGGTCGGCGTGTTCGACCTGCCCAAAGCGACCGGCAGCGGCGAGGCAATCGCCGCCGGTGTGAAGGTGTACTGGGACGTCGCAGACGGCGTCGCCAAGACCGACGACGAGAGCGGTGCGAACAAGCTGCTGGGCAAGACCGTTGCGGCCGCCGGCGACGACGACGAGACAGTTCGGGTTCGCCTGAGCCAGTGACGGCAGTCGTTAGGCTGCAGACTGTAGGCCGCAGGAACAGAAGAAACCGCGAAACAGCTGCGCCTGCAGTCTCCGGCCTGCAGTCTTAAGTCTGCGAAGCGAACGAAGGAGCGACGCGTGGGTGACCTTCTGAGGCAAGGAAGCCAGTGGCTCGCGGCACAGCGGACGGCGCATGCCGCGAGCCCGGTCACCTACAGGCGCCCTTCGACTGGCTCAGGACAAGCGACCGAGCTCGTCGTGAGCGCCACCTTCGGCCGCACAGAGTACGAGGTCGAGGACGACTACGGCCTGCGTGTCGGCGCGGAGGTGACGGACTTCCTGGTAGCGGCGGCCGACTTCATACCGACCTTCGGCGAGCCGGAGGCGGGCGACAGAATCATCGCTGACGGCGTGGCCTACGAGGTGATGGCTCTGGCCGGACAGGGACACTGGCGATGGTCCGACCCGTACAGGACGACGCTCCGCATCCATACGAAGGAAGTGGGAACCCTATGAGCGGCTGTGACGGCCAGTACGAGACCATCTGCAAGGATGAGTTCGCCTCCA
>JBNGDC010000058.1:0-11296 GCA_049975485.1 Phycisphaerae bacterium
CCCGGCGCAGCCGGGACGATTGAAAATAGACACGGGCGCCGGCCCGTGGATTTGTGGCGACATCCCCACCCAGAGCCCCCGACAGGGGGCGATTGAAACTCATATGGCCCGCGGAACTCACGACCATGTCGCCAAAGTCTATCGGACACCAATAAGTGACCGCATCCCACCCGGCGGGACATGTGGTATTGCCCGTTGGCGGGTCGGGGCTTCACGGCCGGTGCTTGTGCGCGCCGCCGTGGCCGGATAAGCTCATTGTCGCAGTCCAACGGAGGCACCTTAAAAAGCGGACATGGACGTTCGAATGAGCGCCAAGCTTCACACCGACGACATCTGGACGGCGGCAAGCCCGCTTCCCGACGGCCGCGTGCTGCGGAAGGTCGTTGACCGCTGCGCGGAGCTGTGGGAGCTGCCGGAGCTCAGTCAGGTCGTTCGCGTGGGGTACAACCCCCGGCTGCGGACCACGCTGGGCAGGGCGTCGCTGGATGATTGCCGCGTGGAGCTGAACATCCACCTGCTGCGTGAGCACCCCGACCAGCTCATCCCCACACTCGTGCACGAACTGGCGCACGTCGCGGTCCGTCTGCGCTACGGAGCGTCGGCGGCGCCACACGGCCGCGAATTCCGCACGCTGATGGCGGCCGCCGGTCTGCCGCCCGAGACCACGCACAACCTGCCGGCCGCCAAGGCGCTGCGGCGACGCCGGCGGCGGTACCTGTACCTGCACATATGCGACGAGTGCGGCTACAACTTTGTGGCGCGCAGCGTTCGCCGCGATTGCTATTGCACCGCCTGCGGGCCGGAAATGAGCTGGGAAGTGTACCGGGTGGCCGACAATGCGGCCGGGCGGAAGCATCTCTCGGCGGCGCGGCGGCGCCTGGTGGCCGCTGTGCGAAAGGGACGGAAAAGCCAGAGCTGAGCGGCCGCGCAGTCTATTGGTGCCCGGCGGCGTCGGGGATATACTCAAAGGGCATTCATATCCGCTGAGAACCCGTGGCAAGGGAGTAATGTGACCAGTACGCCAGAGACATCGCCTGCGGAGAAGCCGGCAGACGAGTTGGCGCGGCGCGTCAGGGGAGAGGTCCTCTCCGGGGCGCTGGACCGCGCCGCATACGCCGGCGACGCCAGCCCATATTGCCGCACACCCGAACTGATTGTGCTGCCGATCGACGCCGACGACGTGGCCGCCGCTGTCGCGTTCGCCGCGGAGAAGGGCTTGCCGGTCGCCGCCCGCGGCGCCGGTTCCGGCGTGGCGGGGGAGTGCCTGACCGACGGGCTGGCGATAGACGTCTCGCGTCACATGAACCGCGTGGTGCGCGTGGACGCCGGTCGGAGGATGGCCGAGGTCCAGGCCGGCTGCGTTCTCGCGGGGCTGAACGCGGCGGTGGCCGCGGCGCATCTGCGCTTCGGACCGGACCCGTCCAGCGGCGACCGCGCCACCATCGGCGGGATGATCGCCAACAACGCCACCGGAGCGCATTCGCTTCAGTACGGCCACACCGGCGAGCACCTGCTGTGGGTCGAGGCGGTGTTGTCCGACGGTTGTGTGGCGCGCTTCGGTGAGGACGGCTCGGTCGAGCACGTCTGGGGGCCGACGCAGTTGCTCGGCGATATCGAGCGGGAAGTGCCGCGTTTGCTCGAAGAATGGTCCGACCGCATAGCCGCGCACTGGCCGGCGGGCGTGCGCAACCGCGCGGGCTACGGCGTGGCGGGGGTCATCTCCGGCGGCAGGGTCAACTGGCCGCGACTGCTGGCCGGCAGCGAAGGGACGCTGGCGGTCTTCACCGCGGCGGGTTTGCGGCTGGTGCCGGCGCCGACAGTCCGTGTGCTCGTGCAGGCGGGTTTCGAGTCGCTGGAGCGGATGTGCGATGCGCTTCCGGCTGTGCTCGCCGCGGGGGTGAGCACGTGCGAGCTTACGGACCGCCGGCTGCTGCAGGCGGCGGCCGACGCCTGGCCGGACCGCATCGGCCTGCTGCCGGACGCCGAGGCGGTACTTACGATTACCGTCGAAGGCGACGATGCCGACGAGGCGGACGCCCGCTCGCAGCGCGTGCTGGAGTCGCTTGCTTCGGCCGGCGGGCTTTCCGCCGAGCCGCGCTGTATACGCGAACCGCAGGCCGTGGAGCGGATACTCGACCTTCGCCGCAAGGCCGTCCCGCTGCTGCACCGTGCACGCACCGCGCGCAAGCCCGTGCCGGGCATAGAGGATGTCGCGGTGCCGCCCGACAAGCTTTCGACCTACGTTCGCGGGCTTCGCCGGGCGGCCGGGGCCGAAGGCGTGGAGCTCGTGTTCTACGGGCACGTCGGTCACGGCCAGCCACACGTTCGCCCGTACCTTGACCTGCATGACGAGGCCGACTGCCGCACGCTGCGCCGGCTGGCGGCAAGGGCGTTTGAGCTGGCCTGGTCGCTGGGCGGCTCTGTCAGCGGCGAGCATGGCTGCGGGTATCTGCGGAGCGGCTTTCTCGCCCGACAGTACGGCGAGCTGTACGAGCTTATGCGGCAATTAAAGCGGCTGTTCGACCCGGCGGGTCTGCTGAACCCCGACAAGGTGATTACCGACGCCGGCGAGGACCTGATGCTGCGGTCCATGCGCGGGCGGGAGGTTTCCGCCGAGCCGGCAGGCAGTTCCGTACTGTACTGGGCGCCGGGCGAGCTGGAGGCGGAACTGGAGGCATGCACCGGCTGTGCCGTCTGCCGATCGCTGGAGCCGGCCCAGGGGATGTGCCCCATCTTCCGGGCGAAGGGGCTGGAGAGCGTCACGCCGCGAGCCAAGGTCAACCTGATGCGCAAGCTCATCAGCCGACTGCTGGATAGTTCCGGTGCCGGCAACGGGGAGCTGCGGGCCGTCGCGGACAACTGCTTCAACTGCAAGATGTGCCTGCTGGACTGCCCGGCCGGTGTGCAGGTGTCCAAGCTCATGCTGGAACTGAAGGCCCGCGCGGTCCGCCGGGACGGTCTGCGGGCGTCCGAACGCACACTCGCCGGTGGCGAGGGCATGAGCCGGCTCGGTTCGACGTTTGCGCCGGTCGCGAACGCCGTGCTGCGCCTGCGGGCGGCGCGATGGGCGATGGAAAAGCTCACGGGCATAGACCGCCGCCGACCGATGCCGCCGTTCGCCTTCGGCAGCGGCGTCCGCCGGCTGCGACGCAAGCTCGGCCGCGCCGGACCCGTCGCCGAGCCGGTGGACAGGGTCGTGTACTTCGCCGATCTGTTCGCGTCGTACAACGACCACGAGCTTGCCGCCGCCGTGGTGGAGGTGCTGCGGCACAACCGTGTGGAGGTGGTTGTGCCTCGGCAGAAGTCGGCGGCCCTGCCGCGGATCAGCTACGGCGACGTCGAGCGGGCACGGGACACGGTCCGCCGCAACATCGAGTCGCTGCTGCCGTACGTTCGCGACGGGTACAAGGTTGTCTGCTCCGAGCCGTCAGCGGCCGTTGCGTTGCGGAAGGAATGGCCGGATGTAATGGGAACCCCCGAGGCGGAGGAAATCGCCGCCGCGACCTGGGAGCTGACGGGCTACCTGCTTTCGCTGCGCGAGGAGGGCAGGTTGCGGGACGATTTCCAGCGGCTGGATGCGCACCTTGCCTACCACGCTCCCTGCCACCTGAAGGTGCTCGGGCCGAATCAGGGCGGTCCGGAGTTGGCGCGTTCGATCCCGGGGGTGCGGGTGGAGCCGTTGGACGCCGGCTGCTGCGGAATGGCCGGGACCTTCGGCTTCCAGAAGCGACACTTCGAGCTGTCGCTGTCCGCGGGCGAGCGGATGCTCAACGCCCTCGGAGAGTCCGAAGCTCCGCTGGGGCTGACCGAGTGCAGCGCCTGTGCCATGCAGATGTCCTTCGCAACGGACAAGCCCGCGCTCCACCCGGTCAAGCTTCTGGCGGCCGCCTACGGACTGCCGGCGGGGCGGTCGGTCCGAAGCCGGGTGCAAACCCGCATTTAAGCAAGCCCGCTCAAAACCCGATGATATATGCACGGGGCGCATTTGAAGCTTGCGCCGTTCGGAAAGGAACGGGGGCTATGACAACTACCGCGGGCGCGCTTGCCGACACGAGGGCGGACGTCGTTACCGCCGATCCCGAGGAATCTCTCGCCGACGCCTGCCGGCGCATGCGCGACAGGGATATCGGCTGTCTGGTCGTTCTGGATGAGTCCGGGGCGGTCGCCGGCATCCTCAGCGAGCGGGACGTGGTGACCCGCTGTGTGGCCACCGGCAAGACACCCGCCGAGATGACCGTCGGCGATTGCATGACCCGTGCCGTCACCAGCGTTGACGCGGAGGTCAACATGAGCGACCTCGCCCGGATGATGGAGGAGCGTCACATACGCCATATTCCGGTCACTTCGGACGACCGGGTGGTGGACGTGGTCAGCAACCGCAAAGTGCTCCAGTGGCAGTGCCGGCGCGACCGACGCCTGCGCGACATGACCGTCTTCGCGCTGGCGAAACTCGCCGAAAGCCGCGACCCCGAAACCGGCGGGCACCTCGAACGGGTCCAGCAGTACGCGGTGGCCCTGGCGATGGATCTGAAGGACCGCGGGCGCTTCGAAGAGATAGACGACGAGTTCATCGACATGCTGCGTGTGGCCAGCCCGCTGCACGATATCGGCAAGGTCAGCATCCCCGACTGCGTTCTGCTGAAGCCAGGACCTCTGGACGCCGACGAGTGGGAGATAATGAAATCCCACACCGTCTCCGGACGGGAAACGCTTTCGCGGGCTATCGAGCAGTTCCAGGAGGCGGACTTCCTGATAATGGCCCGCGACATCGCCGCCCATCACCACGAGCGGTTCGACGGTACGGGCTACCCCGACGGCTTGGCCGGGCGCGATATACCCTTAGCCGCCCGCATCTTCGCACTGGCCGACGTGTACGACGCGCTCATCAGTCGAAGGGTTTACAAGCCCGCCTACGCGCATCCGGTGGCGCGGAACTACATCCACGAGGGTTCCGGCGGGCATTTCGACCCTGAAGTGGTCAGGGCCTTCGACTCTTGCGAGCAGCAGTTCATAGCCGCCCATGCCTTCTTCAGCGACGCCGAGCAGGGCGGCGTGTTCGGCAGGGCTTAGAAGCGGTTTCAAAACTGAGGTGCCCCCGCAGGCGTCCGCTCCGGTCCGAATCCACCTTTGCGCTATAATGTCCACGACAAGTGGAGCATAACAGCGCTTTCGGAAAGGACTTGCCATGGCCGAGCAGCAACACACCGTAAGAATCCTGATGACCGGGTTCGTCACGCACAACGTCAAGCGTTTCGTCATCGAGCGCCCGGACGGGTACGACTTCTCGCCGGGACAGGCCACCGAGATGGCGCTGCCGGACGCTGCAGACGACGGACACCCCTTCACCTTCACCTCGCTGACGGACGACAGGGTGCTGGAGTTCACCATCAAGGGCTACTTCGACCATGACGGCATGACGAAAAAGCTGCACTCCAAAGGCCCCGGCGACGAGCTGCTTATCGGCGACTCTTGGGGCGCGATTACCTACCGTGGCCCGGGCGTGTTCATCGCCGGTGGCGCCGGTGTTACGCCGTTTATCGCGATACTCCGCCGGTTGCGCGCCGAGGGCAAGGCCGACGGGCATCGGCTGTTGTTCTCCAACCACAGCTCCGCCGACGTCATCTGCGAGAAGGAGTTCCGCGACATGCTGGGCGACGATTTTGTCTCCACGCTGACGCGAGAGGAAGCCCCGGGCCACCTCCATGGCCGCATCAATGCGGACTTCCTCAAAGAGCACGTGGACGACTTCTCGCAGAACTTCTACGTCTGCGGGCCCGACCCCTTCGTCGCCGACATCAATGACGCACTGAAAGACCTCGGCGCCAAGCCCGACTCCTTAGTCTTCGAGGAGTAGCCGCGTCCGGCCGATGGCAAACCATTGGCGGCGGGGGCCAGGGGGGTTATTCTGTGTCCGGATGCGGCCGGCAGAACCGATCCATTACGGTCGCGGCCAGTAGGGCGGGCTGTCCTGCTCTGTCCCGGCACGCCGGGACTACGCAGGACGGAGCAGAGAGCCCGCCACGATCACTGTCCTTATGGCCCGGTGGCGGAACCGGCAGACGCTGGGGACTTAAAATCGGAAAATGCTGTCTGAGTGGCGGTGAGTGAAAGAGAGTCAGCGGCGGTGAAGCCCTGTAAATATGGGCCTATCCGCCGCTGTTTATGCGCTGGCCGATGCAGTTGAGAGTAAGCACGTGTCGTGCGCGCTACCCAGAATGTGCCCAAGCTCTGGCCAAGGGGGCACGGGTTGAACAAGGGACCATGCCCCAAGGGACCGGCCAAGAAACCTCGTTTGCCGCGCAAAGACGACTCCAGGCTTTACATTCAACGTCAGAACCTGTGACCTTCGACCCGGCGACCCAAGCTCCGGCAAACACCGGGTTGCTGCAGCGAAAGACACGGTCCGTGAGGCCAAGAAACAGCTTATAGCCCCCTCCCCGGGTAAGAAGAAGTTATCCATGTTCCAAGGCTATGAAGAATAGACGCTTGTGCCATGCATGGTGGGACCTCGACGGTTTACGTTGTGGCGCTTGCTTCCTGGGCCAGCGATGGTGGTCCGGGGCCTCCCGGGGAACAGCGCGGGGGGTGCAGGAGTCCCGTTCCAGTTGTGCATGGCGGCTAGCGTGTGCAGGACATGGGCAGAAGCAAGAGACGGGACCGGGGGGGGCTTTGCGCGCGGGTGGAACGGGACTCCCTGAGACAACTACTTTTGTCGTGTGGGAATCGCCGGCGGTTCCACACTACTTGCAGCCGATGCCGGTCTCGCGGTCGTTTCCACCGCAATATCGCTGCATAGGCGCAAAAAAGTGGCCGCCAGCACCCGAAGGTGCGCGACGGCCGGGTCACTCCGTAGAGTGTTGCCCGCGGCTTGTCTCGCCTTATTGCGAGAAGCCAACAGGCAAGGGTCGAATACACTGCACACACACTACGCTTGATCCCGGCGGTTTGTCAAGGTACCGTTAACGAAAACCGGGATTCCAAGGGAAGGAATGCTCTCATGCATAGGCGCTTAGGGCTCGACCTCGGCTCCAATTCCGTCGGCTGGGCAATCGTGGACTCCGACCGAGGCCGCATCCTCGACGCCGGAGTGCGGGTCTTTCCTGAGGGCGTAGCTCGCGACCGGTCCGGCGGTGAGATGTCCAAGAACGAGACCCGACGCATCGCGCGACTCGCTCGCCGACGGAACGCACGCCGGCGCAAGCGCGTTGCTCGCCTCAAGGCGCTGCTGATTGAAGACGGCCTGCTTCCGGAAGTCGCCGGGCAGCCCCGCACTAGCCCCGAGCGCCAGGCCTGGGAAGCCGCCGCATTCGAGCAGGCCTCGCCCTATCAACTCCGTGCCCGGGCTCTCGACAAAAAGCTCGCGCCGCACGAAGTCGGCCTCGCCCTCCTGCACCTCTGCCAGCGCCGCGGGTTCCTCTCCAGCCGCAAGTCCACCAAGGCCGAGCGCAAGCAGGAATCGCAGATGCTGGAGGACATCTCACAGCTTGAGCAGGACATCCGAGACGCCGGCGCGAGCACGCTCGGCGAGTTGCTCGCCGGCCTCGAACGCGAGGACGCGTTCGCTCGCCTGCGCGGCCGCCATACGCACCGCCAGATGCACGCCAACGAGTTCGACGCCATCTGGGCCGCCCAAGCCGCCCACCACCCGGACCTGCTGACAGACGACCTCCGCAGCCGTGTCCGCCGCATCATCTTCTACCAGCGGCCAAGCCGCGTGCCGAAGGCCCTCATCGGCACCTGCGAGCTCGAGCCGAACCGCCGCCGCTGTCCGCGTGCAGACCGCCGGGCCCAGCGACTCAGCATGCTGATGGAGGTCAACAACCTGCTCGTCATCGACGAGCACGGCGAGGAACGGCCCCTGAGCCAAGAAGAGCGCCAAGTGCTCATTGACTACCTGGCCGCCTCCGAGCGCCGCCGCTTCGACGACATCCGCAAGAAGCTCGGCCTCCCCGAATCATGCGTGTTCAACCTCGAACGTGGCGAGCGCAAGTCTCTTCTCGGCATGCCGACGGACAAGGCTCTGCGCAAGATCTTCGGCAAGCAGTGGAACCGGTTGGACGAAGATCGCAAGAACGCCATCGTCCGATCGCTGCTGGACGACTCGCCTGCCGTGGTCACACGCCGGGCCGCGCAGGAATGGGGGCTGTCGCAGGATGAGGCCGAGGACCTGCCCTTCGCCGAGTTGCCTTCCGGCTATGCAGCCTTTTCGCGCGAGGCCATTGCGAAGCTGCTGCCGCACATCGAGGCCGGCCATCCGCTCATGACGGGTGACGACCGCCCTTGCGCGATCACTTTGGCCGGCTACCTGCGCCCGGATCAGCGGCCGCACGAGCGGCTCGACCGCCTGCCTCAGCCGCCGGACCTGCCCAACCCCATCGTCCGCGCCGCGCTGCATGAGGTCCGGAAGGTCGTCAACGCCATCCTGCGCACACACGGCCCCGTCGACGAGGTGCACGTCGAGCTCGCCCGTGACGTGAAGGGATCTCTCCGCCAGCGCGCCGAGCACACGCGCAGGGTTCGCCAGCGCGAGCGCGACCGCGACCGCGCCGCCGACGCGATCCGCGAAGCCGACTTCCGCCCCACCCGCGATGGGATCAACGCTTACCTGCTCTGGGAAGAGCAGGACCGCATGTGCATCTACACCGGCCGACCTATCAGCCTCGCACAACTGCTCGGCGGCGACGTGCACGTGGATCACATCTTGCCGTATCGCCGCAGTCTTGACGACTCGCTGATGAACAAGGTCGTCTGCTTCCACCAGGCCAACCGTGACAAGGCGGACCGCACCCCCTACGAATGGCTGGGCGAGTCCGATCCCGATCGCTACGAGGAGCTGATCCTACGTGCCCGCAACCTCCTCAAGGCCGGCAAGTTGCCCTACGGCAAGTACCGCAAGCTCCAGCAGAAGGAAGTCGTCCTCGACAGCTTCATCAACCGCCAGCTCAACGACACGGCCTATATCAGCCGGGCCGTCGCGGAATATCTACGCTGCCTGGTGGCCGAGCCCAACCGCGATATGCTCGCCACGAAGGGACAGCTAACCGCGAAGGTCCGCTACGCCTGGGGGCTCAACAGTCTGCTCGGAGGCGACGGACTGAATCTCAAGACCCGCGAAGACCACCGCCACCACGCGCTCGACGCCGTCGTCACCGCCTTCATAGACCGGTCGCTCCTGCAGCGCCTGGCGCGCGAGGAGACTGATATCGACCCGCCCTCGGAGTCCTTCCGTACGGAGATGCAGCACCTGCTGGACAACATGAACGTCTCCCACCGCGTGCGCCGTGGCGTGCAGGGCGCGCTGCACGAGGAGAACGTCTACGGCCGCACAGAGCAGCCCGGCGTCTCCGTCATCCGCAAGCCGCTGGAGGCGCTGACGCTAAACGAGGTCGACGCCATCCGCGATCCGGTCGTCAAGCGGAAGGTGATTAAACGGCTGTACAAGTTCGAGTTGAAGCCCGGCCGCAGCAAGAGAGGCTCGGGCGGCGGCGCGAAGATCCCCGCCGATGTCTGGGCCAAGCCGCTCTGGATGAACCAGGAACAGGGCATCCCGATCCGGAAGGTCCGCGTGCTCAAGACCGATGCCACCGTCCAGCCCATACGCGACGGCTCGGCCTGCGTCAAGCCCGGCAACACGCACCATGTGGCCATCTTCGAGCTGCCCGACGGCAAGCGCGTGCCGCACTTCGTGACCATGCTCGATGCGGCGCGACTGGCGCGTGAAGGCAAGCCCCTGGTTTGCCGCGAGCACCCAGAGCATCCCGATGCGAAGTTCGTGATGTCCCTCTCCGGCACCGAGCTGGTCTGGGCCAAATGGAAAGGCACGGAGCGACTGCTGCAGTTCCGGACCGGCGCGGCGACAACGGGCCAACTGTTCTTCACAGATGCCCGCGACGCCCGCCCCGCCTCAAAGAAGGAAGCATTCAGCGCCTACGCCAATACGCTCGACGTCCGCAAGGTAACAGTCGATCCGCTCGGCAACGTCCGATGGGCCAATGATTAAGCGAACGGTGGATGTATCGGCTCGCGGGGCGCACGTCAGCATCAGCGACGGACAGTTGCTGGTGCGCGAAGGGGAAGACCTCTTGGGGCGCGTCCCGGTGGAAGACCTCGGTGTCCTGACGCTCTCCACCACCGCGGTCACGATCACCAACGCGGCGGTCTGCGCCCTCCTGAACGCGGGCACGGTAATCGTCCCTTGTGGCGACGACCATCTTCCGGCAGGTTTAGTCCTGCCGCAGAACGGAGCCCTGCAGGTCCAGCGTCTGCGCCAGCAGATCAATGCCGGCAAGCCGCTGCAGAAGCGGTTGTGGCAGCAGATCGTCCGAGCGAAGATACACGCCCAAGCCAACGTGCTCCACGACCGCCCCGAGGCCAAGGCGCTGCGGGAATTGGCCAAGGAGGTGCGGTCCGGAGACACGACCAACCGGGAAGCCCAGGCTGCTCGCCGCTACTGGCTCGCCCTCTTTGGCAAAGACTTCCGACGCGCCCCCGACGGAGCACCGCCTAACAACCTGCTCAACTACGGCTACATGGCCCTGCGAGCCGCTGTCGCCAGAGCGGTCGCGTCGGTGGGCCTGCACCCGTCGCTTGGACTCCACCACACCAATCGCTCAGACACTTTCTGCCTTGCCGACGACCTGATAGAGCCCCTTCGGCCGCTGGTGGATCGCCGTGTGCGCGAGCTTCACGAAAGCGGCTGCGAGGAGGTCAACCGGCACTCCAAGGCGGTGCTGCTTGGCGTCCTCTCGGCAACCGTCAGGTCATCCGAAGGCACTGGGCCGCTGCTGGTGGCAGTGGAGCGGATGGTCGCCTCGCTGGTAGAATGCTTCGAGAAGAAGCGCCGACGGCTGGAGATTCCGGTCACGTGCAACTGAGCGGGTATCGATTCATGTGGCTGCTGGTCATGTTCGACCTGCCGACGGACAGCAACAAGGCCCGTCGTCAATACACCCAGTTTCGCAAGAAGCTGCTCAAGGACGGCTTCGCCCGCATGCAGTACTCCGTCTACGTGCGGCACTGCGCCAGCAAGGAGAATGCCGATGTTCACAGGACGCGTATCCGGGGCTTTGTCCCGCCGCAGGGCGAGGTCCGCGTCCTGCGAATCACGGACAAGCAGTACGAGCGGATGGAGATATTCTGGGGCAAAAAGCGAAAGCCGCCGGAAAGGCCCCCAGCTCAACTGGAGCTTTTCTGACGGCTTCGTAGCAGCTTTCTGCTTGTCTTGCGGCCACTTACGGCAGGCCTAGCCCACATTATGCACGAAGATAGAGCATGAGCGCATAGCAAAGGCCGCCGA
>JBNGDC010000059.1:0-11103 GCA_049975485.1 Phycisphaerae bacterium
AGTGTGCATATCAGTAGCAGCATACTGACCGCAGCTGAGGTATCGGTCGGGGTTGGCGCATCCGTAGGAGGCGTTGTGACCTACGAAGTTCGGGCCGACGCGATATTGGGCGCATTGTCGGACGTTGGCTGGGGACTGCCTTGGATGGTTCTGGACAAGCTTCAGTTGGTTCCGGAGGGCGACTTCCCCTCCGGTTTCGAGACGCTTTCAACCATTCTCGGTAATGTGATAGATGGCGACACTAGCTTGGAATATGTTAGGTTGGTGTCAAATGCCGCTCCCGAGATTGATGTGGAGCGCGGTGGCAGCGACGATGTTCACAGTCATAGTTTCGGACAGGTAACCGTTGGGCAGTCCGCATCGCAGTCGTTCACGATTCGCAACGAAGGCGATGCGCCGTTGACCGTCTCACAGGCGTCCGGCCTGGGTGGCCCGTTCTCAATCAACCCGGTCAACGGTGCGGGATCGGGTGATGATTGGGTTATTGCGGATGGAGCGACGCAAGAGTTCATAGTGACCTATCAGCCCACATCCTCGGACGAAAGTAACGCAACGCTCGTTTTAGCCAACGACGACGGCGATGAGAGCAGTTACGAGATCCACTTCTCCGGCACGGGTGTTGAGAACTGGCAGCCATACGTTCCATCCGCGGGGGAGACCGAGATCGATATTGCCATCGGTGATTCAATTGTCGAATCAACCGTTACTGTTAACTTCCCCACGTCGGGGTATCGAGTTAGCCAGTGGGGTGACGTTCAATATCAAGGAGGGCAGTACGTTGTGAGCATTCTGGCCGAGCAGTCGGTTGGAAGCGCATACTCCCAAGTGGTGACTCCCCTCTCTCACACTTACTCATTTGCCACCCCCGACCCGGGCTCGCATGAGTTCGTGGTGACAGCGTGGAGCCAATACGTCGATGCCGAGGCATTCGTTGTCGCCGCCGTTGCTGGCCGCCACGCCTTCTACAACAACTCGCCGATGGACGGAAGCACGACCGGCGCGTCATCTCAGGACGACGCGGCCATCGCAGCGGACAAGCAGGCCCTGATGCCAGGTGAAACGGGCAGCGGGGCAAACTGCACAGCATACAGCAGGGGCCTCAATGGCATCATGGTGGACATCGACGGCTTGGCCGATCCCGACGGCTTGAACCTGAGCACGATCGGCGACTACTTTGGCTTCAAGGTCGGCACCGACGACAACCCGGATGGCTGGGCAACCGCCCCTGGTCCAGTCGAGGTCGATGTAAGGTCGGTTGGTGGCAGCAGCCGCGTGACGATCATCTGGGCCGACAACGCTATGGAGAAGCAGTGGCTCCAGGTGACAGTGAAGTCCGGCCCGGCGACCGGCCTGCCCAATGATGACGTGTTCTACTTCGGCAACATGCCGGGCGACGCCACCGGCGACGGTGTGACGAACGCTGAAGACCTGCTCAAGGTACGACAGAACTACCGAGGCCCCGCCTCAGCCTACCCCGGCGCTGACTACAACATGGACGGAGTGATCAATGCGATTGACCTTCTCGCCGTTCGGCAGAACTACCGGCAAGGCATCGATATGATCTCAACTCCCGCCGCGCCAACCGGCATGGCGATGATGACGAGCACCAGCGAGGCGCAGGCCGAACCGCTTTTGGCCGAGCCGGTCACGGCTCAGACTGCCCCAGCAGTTGAGCAGGTTCAGGTGGTGACGGTGCCGACGAGCACCGTCCCCAGTGTGACGATCTCAGCAGTGTTCAGCCAGCCGGTATCGGTCGCTCCGGCAGCCTTGGAAGTGGTCAGCCCCGTGGGCCTGAAGATCGAACTGCCTGGGTTCCAGTACGAACCGGTGACGCGGACGGCGACTTGGTCCACAGCCGAATTGACGGATGGACTGTACCAAGGCGCGATTCGATCGAGCAACGTGGTATCGGATGGAGTCTCGATGGTTCGGGATCCTCAGTTCCGATTCCGGCTCAATAGTGGTATAATCACTGAAATACAAGAAGATACGAACGGCGACGGGATCATCGACTTGCTTGATCTTGTGGTTCTATAGGAATAGCAGCAACGCCATGCGACTCGGCTCAAGTCGCAGGGCAATGGCTCATACTAAGGAAGTCCGGACAACGTTTGTCTGGCTCAATGCTCATGCTCACGTAACCAGTGGTACAAGAGAGGAGGACTCAATGCTCATGAGTAAGGTAGAGGCGAAGTGGCTCGGGGTGCTCGTCGTTGCGGTTCTTATGTTCTTTTCCCTTGCCGCCCAAGCGGCGGTCATCGATGTGACGGTTGAACCAGACAAGGCGGAAATCGGCGTTGGAGAACGCACAACGCTCGTCTTCTACGGTCAGCTGAAGGGCCCGTACGCGAACGCCGACAATGGGTTGTTCTCTTGGGCCCTCGACTTGGTTGTCAGCGATCCAAGCGTGCTGACGGTGGACACCGCTTCGGTGGACCGTTCGGGCTGGTGGAATGATGCGTCGTCCTCCAGTTCGGGAACGCCGATGGCGTGGGGCCTGCAAGGCATCTACGACTCGGAAGACGATGACACGGAACGTGGACTGAGCGGCAAGGTGCGTCTGTTCAGCGTCGATGTCATCGGTGCTGCCGAAGGCACCGCCGACGTCTTCGTTCGCCCAGACACATCCGACTTCGCCGACCCCGATTTCCAGACGTGGGAAGGCGACCTCGGCGGCGACTACGCGGGGGCGTCAGCTGCGATCACGGTTCCCGAGCCGGCGAGCATCGCGATGCTCGGTGTGGGCGGTATGCTGGCCCTTAGTCGCCGTAAGCGGTAGCAGCAGAGAGATTGGGCAGGGTGTGAGCGCCCGGCAACTGAGGGCGCTCACACGTAAGGAAGTTGCCATATCCGTGACGTATCTGGCGACTTTCCTTCATTTTGCCGTGCATGGGTTAGCATTTTGGGTTTCGCATGCACTGAACGCGGGGTGGGCCACGCTAGTGAGGCCTGTTGGCGGCGTTGGCCGCCGGCAGGCCTCATTCGTTGGTGCTCGATGAGAACCCGCGACGCAGATCCCGAGCTTGTCGAGGGAGATGCCAGTCGCGTGGTTCGACGCCGAGCGGAGCGAGGCGCCCCGAAGGGAATCCCGCCCCCGCTAGTGGAAAGGGCGCTGCAAACGGCAGCGCCCCGGTGGTTCACGGCCAAGGCCGTCGAGAGAACTCGGCGGCCTTTTCGCTTTTTAGGCCAGTTTCGCCAAGGGTTTACGATCCCCGCCTCCCTCGGCCGGCCTCTCCGGGTCGCCACGCCAGATAACCCGAGCATTCCTCCCGCCCGCCCATTTGCCCGCCTCGGGCGAAAGTCTCTGCTGCGAGGAGAGAACCTGTGAGCTCTGGTTATGAGGGAGGATGGACCGCAGAGAGGTCCAGACGATGAATCCGTATAAGGCTGCCAACAAGGCGCTTACGTTCACGCTTCCAGTGTCACTCGTCTCACCGGCCGTTTTCCGGGAGATGTCTCTGTTTATGAGGTAGAGACCCGAACAGAAACCTAAATAGACTCGCCAGTTCTACCTTGTAGAACTCACGGTTCTATTTATTCTTGCCGATATAAGAGAGACACGGTAGGATCGTCGGGGTGGAATGGCTTGATGGGGGAATCGGTTGATCGGAACTGCGTCCTCGTGTACGGCATATGTTAGCATGAGAGGAAACGCGATCAATTCAGGCGGCGATCGGAGTCTGCCCTTCGAGTCAGAGGCAGTTGCATACAGGCTGCGTCCGGTAAAGCACTTTCGGCCGTCTCGGATCGTGCTGAGCAAGGGCAGTTTGGGGACGGAGACTGCCGCGCTGACAGAAGCGATCTGCCGCATATATCCGAAGGCGGAGGTAGTCGATCTGGCCAGTCGATCGCATGCACAGGTCGAGATCGACGAAGACAATCCATTGGCCAGGCACAGGGCGGGCAAGAGCACGCTTGTCATCGGCGAACATAAGAGCGCGGTCCGCTTCAGTCAGGAGCAGGCGAATTGCTGTCCGAACTACTGGCATTTCTCGCCGTACGGGTTCTGCCCCTATGGCTGTACATATTGCTATCTTGCCGGTACGCGCGGAGTCTGGTTCTCGCCCACCGTGAAGATTTTTGTGAACCTGGATGAGATGCTCGCCCGTATGGATCGCATTGCCCAACGGGCGGGGCGGCCGGTCGGGTTCTACCTGGGCAAACTCCAGGATGGGCTGGCGCTGGACCCGCTGACGGGCTACTCGCGCCGGCTCGTGCCGTTCTTCGCCCAACACCCGTTGGCTCGGCTGATCATCCTGACCAAGTCTGCCGACGTAGACAACTTGATGGGCCTGACCCCAAGAGGCAATGTGATTCTGTCCTGGAGCCTGACAAGCGAGGATGCGTGGCGGCGGTTTGAGCCCGGCACGCCGTCACCAGCAGAACGCATGGCCGCCATGCGCCGTTGCGCAGCGGCGGGCTATCGCATTCGCGTCGTTCTCATGCCGATCCTTCCAATACCCGGTTGGCTGGATGGCTATGCGGCGATGCTGGACGATCTCCTGAAGTCGGTGCCCATCGAGCGAATCACACTGGGAAGTCTGTGCAGTTTTCCCAATGCTCTGCGTCTGACAAATGCCAAGCTCGGAACGGAGAACCGCATTCAGGAATTGTTGAACACAGGCGGCAAATGTGCTGACGGGCGTTACCGATTCAGCCAAGAATTGCGAACGGAGTGTTATCGTCGCGTCGCGAGCCTGGTTCGCTCCCATCGGGGCGATCTGTCTGTAGGGCTATGTCTCGAAGAACGCCCGGTGTTCGAAAGTGTGGGGCTATCATCCAACATTGGCACCTGTAACTGCATTCTGTAAAGGGGGACGAATGAAGGAAGCAAGCCATCTACCCAACCTGCTCGACCATCACATCAGCCAGTCGGCCGCGAGGGGACTGATCGAGGACCTTCGTCAGGTCCGTAAGAGTGTATACGAAGCATGGGTATCTCGGTGTCGGTCACACCGGTTGCACCGTGCGATCCAGAAGACTTTGGACGATGCGGTAGTCCTAACTCTTGCTGTGGAATATCTCCGGCGCTCAACTGCTCAGGTTTCACATGTTCCTGAGATAGAGGACTTCGTCACGAAACCCCGTATTGACGAAATGGCTCGACTGGCGGGACCGACGAAGTCCCCCTCCTGGGCTCGGATGAGCAGCTTTCTGGAGGGGAAGATGGTCATGCCGATCGACATCCGACGGCTGCTCTTCACCCAGTTGCTGCCCGGCACATATGCATCGCGTTCTGGCGAATTGCCTGTCACGATACTTGGCGACTTCCATCAGATGTGCCTGTCTTCGCCCCTGACCTGCAACGGGGGCCACGATGATCGCCGAGCAAAGGGCGCTCACTACACGCCGGCTTCGCTCGTGGACTACATGGTTACGCGGGCATTGGGCACCCTCTGCACTGACGATACAAGACGCGGCTCACTCCATGTGCTTGATCCATCGTGTGGTTGCGGCGCGTTCCTTGTCGCCGTCTTGAGGCACATCCGTGCGTACGGTAACGAGAGCCCGCCTTTTGTCCTTCACGGAAGCGATCTCGACAAGCGTGCGGTGACCTTGGCTGGCCTGTCCCTCTCATTGGCCGCGCTGGCGATGGGCACGTACTGTGGTTCAGGCCTGATACCACGACTCGTCCGTGACAGGAAGTTATGGGCGTCAGATTTCTTGGCGAACAGTACTTGGCAGAATCAGGAGTTTGATCTGATCATCGGGGGGCCTCCCTTCGTTCGGGTGGAGCAGTTGCACCGCTCCTGCCCTGAGCTCGTTCGCGAATACCGCAAGGCATACGTGACAGCGCAAGACGGGCAGTTCGATTTGTATATGCCGTTCGTTGAAAAGTCCGTCAATCTCCTCAGCCCAGGCGGCTGCCTGGCGTTCAGCGTGTCCAATGGCTTTCTCAGAAACAATAGCGGGGCTCAGCTGCGCAGGTTCCTGAATGACCATTGTGCCGTCGAGGAGATTATCGAGTTCGAGGACGACAGCATCTATCCGGATGCATCGGTCCAGGTCGCAGTTCTTCTGGCCAGAAAGGCCGACGCACGAGTTCGAACGCGGTATGTCTTCGTTCCAAAGAAGCCCCCTCTGCGTGAGCAACTCGAACGCCTGTGTCGATCCGCGTGCAGATCCGTGAGTGGGAGCAAGGTTATCAGAGCACGCTTGGGGATCGACTCGTCGGACGTGTGGTCTCTGCACTGTGCCGAGGATGAAGCCTTTCTCAGGCATATGGACGAGATCGGAACCGCGCTCGGGAGACTGCCTGTGCATGTTTCATTGGGTTTGTGCACTGGGGCCGACGATATCTTCCTCCTCAAGCCAGATGGGCGTCCGAACAACGGCACCACCACAGTGATGACACGAGAGGGCCGACGCCTGAAGCTGGAATCCAAGGCCCTCAGGCCCGTTCGGCGTTCTCGGCAATCCGCTGCTTCCTCTTCAAAAGCACCCGAGCATGTATGTGTCTTTCCGTACGAGCAGAACGGCGAAGTGTTGGCGGAGGAACCCTTTCGCAAATCATGCCCCTTGGCATATGACTACCTCCTGGCACACAGGCCAAGGCTGCGGTCTCGTCGGCTTTGCCCGGATCAGCCGTGGTATGCCCTGCGTAAGGTCGATGTCGCCAGCCACTTCGGGAAGGCGAAGGTATTCGCTCCGACGGTGTGCTCACCGGGTGGGTTTCTTCTCGATATGAATGGCACGCTCTGTCATCACAGTCTGCTCACGATAACTCCGCAGGACCCGGCCGTTGACCCGCACTATCTGCTCGGGCTCCTGAATAGCGCAGTGCTGTGGAGATACATCTCCCTTCGGACTGCACGCATGGGCTCCGAGCGGCGTGTGCTGCGACTTGGGGCGGCCAAACATCTGCCCATAGTTCTGCCCCAGACGCCGAGCCAGCGGGCTCTGGGGGCACAGATCATCCGACAGTGTAAGCGGCTGGGACCGAAGGCACCTGTCGAGGACTTGGTCCGGGAACTGTATGCCCTGTGATCAGCCACCTGAAAGGGAAGCGGCCCGTCGTGAAACACGTGATCGAGAGGTTGGGCTATGAAGATCTCGCTTACTATGTTTGAGCATCGCATCCGCGATTGGCTGCTGGATCTGCTCCACAGCCAGTGGCGTACGCTGGGCGTTCCGGTCAGCGCTGGACAACCGCCGCGCGCCGAGGAACCCATCGATCCCGAAGCACTGCTCTGGTGCTCGCTGGAGTTCTTCCCCACCCAGCCGCGTCTCAAGGAGCAGGCGCTCGCTTGGTGGTCCGAGAACAGCCAGGCCGTTCTGGTCCCCCGCATCCGCAAGTTCGCCCAAGGCGTGAATGATCCGCGAGAGTTGATCTGGCATGCACTGGACAAACAATGGCGCAAGAGTCCCAAGCCGCCAAAGACTCCGTGCTACGACCAGAAGTCGGTGGACGAACTGAAAGCCTTCTGCGCTCAGCTCGAACACCAGGCCGAGCAAAAGGCAGAGCTTCGGCAGCAGCCCGGCAAGGCCGAGAAGACCAACGCCGCCGTGATCCTCCGCGCCCGCGATCTGCTGGGCAACGACGCCCGTCACTTCATCCTGGTGTACCTGCTGGCCAACCACGGCAGCGCGAAGTTGCGCAGGGTGGCTGCGTGGTCCGGCCAGTCGTACCGCAACATCTCCAAGGTGGCCCAACGTTGGGAGGCGGCCGAGGTGCTCACGGTCGAACATGGATTCGCTCGGCTCAAGAACACGGTCGCGTGGGAATCGCTGCTCAATCTCCGTCCGCCGCAGATCGTGCTGCTGAACTGGCAGCGTTTCTATGACGCCTGCACCAAGCTGCTGCGGTCGCTCGAAAAGGCCAGCGCCAAGTCGCTGCCGGTCGACGGGCCGGTTATCACTGGTCTCGTTCGCGAAGCCACGGACGAGGCGACAGCCAGCGTCGAGTCCGAGCCATCTGCCGGCTCTGCTACCGTTCAGGACCTCAAGCTGCTGCTGTCGAAGCTCTGATAACCGCCAACAGCGCGGCTCCCTCTCCTTCGGTCGAGATTCAAAGACAGGAATAATCTCATAACCAGCGGGTCACTCCATATCGCGTAACCTTCTATTAAGCAAGATATTGTGCTTTCCAACGCGTCGCGAAGCTGGGAGCCGGTTTGGATCGAGCGGCGATAGTCGTCGGGTCGTTGCAAACGAGCACGACCCGGCGGTTGCGCCTCTTGCAGCGTTTGTGCGAGAGTAAACCGTAGATGCCCCTTGATAATGCTTAGTATGCTGAGTAAAATTACTCAGGGCTTTGAGCGGCATTGGCGATAGCGGAGATAGGCCATGTTCAAGCGACCGATTTACAAGGACTTACTGAAGCGTCTCCGGGAGCCGAGGCGGTTCCTGCAGGTGCTCGCCGGCGCAAGGCAGACGGGCAAGACGACTCTCGTGCGGCAGGTCCTTGAGGGTATTCCCGGTCAGGGACATTATGCCACGGCCGATGAGCCGACGCTGAAGGACCGCGAGTGGATCGAGCAGCAATGGGAAGCCGGTCGGCAGCTGGCGAGCAAGAAAACAAGGCCCGCCGTTCTGGTTCTCGACGAGATCCAGAAGATCCCCGGCTGGTCGGAGACGGTCAAGCGGCTGTGGGACGCCGACACCGCCGCCGGGCTGACCCTCCAGGTGGTCGTCCTCGGCTCGGCCCCGCTGCTGGTGCAGAGCGGGCTGTCCGAGAGTCTCGCCGGCCGCTTCGAGATTATCCGGGTGCCGCACTGGTCCTTCGCGGAGATGCGGGAGGCATTCGGTTTCTCCCTTGACCAGTACATCTACTACGGCGGGTATCCCGGCTCGGCCCCGCTGATCGGCCAGCCGCAGCGGTGGCGGCGCTACATCCTCGACTCGCTGGTAGAGACGACGATCTCGCGTGACATCCTGCTGATGCGGCGCGTGGACAAACCGGCACTCCTTCGACGGCTGTTCGAGCTGGGCTGCCAGTATTCCGGGCAGGTCCTCTCGTACAACAAGATGCTAGGCCAGCTTCAGGACGCCGGCAACACGACAACCCTGGCCCATTACCTGGAGCTGCTCCAAGGGGCTGCCCTGCTGGAGGGGCTGCAAAAGTATGCCGGCCAGAAGGTCCGCCGACGAGGCTCCAGCCCGAAATTCCAGGTCCACAACAACGCGCTGATTACAGCCCAATCGGACTTGTCGTTCGAAGAGGCACGTGGCAGCGGCGACGTGTGGGGACGGCTGGTCGAGTCGGCCGTCGGGATGTGGCTGGTCAACGCCGCCAAGGGCACGCAGGTGGACGTGCATTACTGGTCGGCGGGCAACCACGAGGTGGATTTCGTTCTGGTCAAAGGATCCAAGGTGGTCGCCGTCGAGGTCAAGAGCACCTCCCGCCGCGGTAAGCTGCCCGGCATGGGCGCTTTCGCCAAGGAGTTCAAGGTGCATCGCAAGCTCCTGGTCGGCGCCGACGGAATTCCGGTCGAGGAATTCTTGACCACCGACATCCTGGAGTGGTTCTGAGGGCGCTGACGACCGGGAAGCGGACGGAAGCATGGCGAAGAAGAAGATCAAGATTACCGCGGCGGCGATTCGACGTGCGGCCGACGGGAAGTCGTACAAGCGCGGCGAGGACTACTTCCGGCGCGGGATGGTCTACTCGTTGCTGACCGACGGCGAAGCCGTTGTCGCCAAGGTTCGCGGCACGCGCAACTACAAGGTCTCCCTGTGGGCCGAAGACGGTGAGGTCGAGGGCGAATGCTCCTGCCCCATGGGCGATGCTGGGGTGTTCTGCAAGCACCTCGTGGCGGCCGGGCTGACGCATCTGGCCGGCGGCGCTCCGGAGATGCCCGGCGGCGGCGAGGCCAAGCCGCGCCGCCGTCGCAAGCGCCCGCCCAGGCCGAAGGTCACGCTGGACGACGTGCGGGAGCACCTGCTGCAAAAGGATCCTGCCCATCTGGTCGAGATCATCATGCGGCAGGTCGAAGAGGATGACCGACTCCGCGAATCACTGCTGATGCAGGTCGCCAGGGAGCGGCCGGAAGGGCTGGACACGGCTACGTTCCGGGCCGCCATCGACGCCGCCACAGAGACCGGCGGGTTCGTCGATTACCACGAGGCGTATGGTTTCACGTCCGGCATTGAGAACGCGGTTGATTCCATCGCAGAGCTTCTGGACGCCGGCCACGCCGCCGAGGTGATCGAACTGACGGAGCACGCACTGCGTCGCTGCGAGCGGGCCCTTGGGCAGATGGACGACTCCGACGGCGGCATGTCGCCGATCCTGGAGCGGCTGCATGAACTGCATCACGCGGCGTGCGTCAAGGCAAATCCCGACCCCGAGGCCTTGGCCAGGCGGCTGTTCAAGTGGGAGATCGAAAGTGGTTGGGACACCTTTTTCGGAGCGGCCGAGATGTATGCCGACGTTCTCGGCGCGAAAGGCCTGGCCGTCTATCGCAAGCTGGCCCAGAAGCTGTGGGACCAGATGCCGCAGCTCGGTCCCGGCGACCGGCGAAGCTTCGAAGGCCCGCGGTTCCGCATCACATCGATCATGGAGGCGCTGGCCAGAGCGTCCGACGACATCGAGCAGCTCGTAGCCGTCAAGGCCCGCGACCTGTCCTCGGCCTATCGCTATCTCGACATCGCTCAGACGTACAAGCAGGCCAAGCAATCCGACAAGGCGCTGGAATGGGCCGAGAAGGGCCTGAAGGCCTTTGCCGAGAAAGACCCCGACAGCCGGCTGGAGGATTTCCTGGCCGACGAATACCACCGGCGGCGTCGGCATGACGACGCCATGGCGTTGATCTGGGCGCAATTCTGCCGGCGGATGGGACTGGAATCGTATCAGCACCTCAAACAGCACGCCGACCGGGCAAAACAATGGCCGCAGTGGCGCGAGAAGGCCTTGGCCGCGATCCGAACAGCCCTCGAAGAACGGAAGTGCGAGTCGGCATCGAAACCCAAAGACCCGTGGCGGGTCTGGCACAAGCCGGCGGATCATTCGGTGCTGGTGCAAATCTATCTGTGGGAGCGCGATGTCGAAGCGGCTTGGCAGGAAGCCCAAGCAGGCGGCTGCAGCGACGCCCTCTGGATGAAGCTTGCAGGCCTGCGGGAGAAGGACCACCCGGCCGACGCGGTGGAAATCTATCAACGACA
>JBNGDC010000060.1:0-3559 GCA_049975485.1 Phycisphaerae bacterium
CAGCCATGAATGATCCCTCCGCTGATCTCTGCCACACTATCGTCATAGGCGTAAATGCGCTCAATCTTACCTCCGCTAACAGACAAGCTGCTGGTCTCGTAGGCGTACACATCAGCGAACGTGAACTCCCCAACGGTCCCTTCACTAAAGGTCACTCCGAGCGGCAAGAGGGAATCGCCCGTCGGGTTGTCGGAAATTACCAAGGACTGACTGCCCACAAGGTCAACACGGCCGACTCGCAGATTATCGACGCCGCCGCCTGTGATGTCGACAGTCACACCGCCGTCGGAGCGGAGCAGGGAGACATACAACTCTTGGATGTCTCCACCGCCGACAGATATGCTGCTGTTGTCGTAGGCGCCAAGGTACGATAGCTCACCGTCGCCTACATTCACACCGCTGTTATCGTAGGCGCGAAGGCCATAGCTGCCGGTTATGCTTCCGCCGGTTATGTTGACGGTGCTATTGCCGTAGGCAGTGAGGCCGTAGGTGCCCGTGATGCTTCCGCCGGTCATATTGACTATGCTGCTGTCGTAGGCCCGTATGCCGTAATACCCGGGGACTGTTCCGTCCGTAAGGGCAAACATACTGTCGTTGTAAGCGTACACGCTCTTAACGGACCCGTCGGCGACCTCCGAACTGCTGCTGTCGTAGAGATACAGAGCAGCCGTTTCCCCGCCGCTGATATTGACACCGGCGGTGCCGTAGGAGTCCAGTCTTGTAACGCTCCCGCCCGTAATGGCTATCTGGCTGGCGTCCCTCGCCGACAGTAAATCTATCTCGCCGGCGCTTACGCTTACGCCGCTGTCGTGCTTTGCATCCAGCGAGTCAACCAGGCCGCCGCCTGCAAATATACTGCTGCCGTCCTCGGCCGAGAGCAGAGCTATCTCTCCACCGCTGACATCCACACTGCTGCTGTCATGGGCATACAGATCCGAAACGTATCCGCCGCTTACGCCCGCCGTACTGTCGTTGTAAGCATGCAGTGCCGCCACGCTTCCGCCGCTAACTGCCACGTCGGCGGTGTCGTAGGCGTCTATCCTGGCGACCTCGCCGCTGAGCACAGCAACGCTGCTGGACTCATAGGCCTCGACGTGGTCCCACGTGGCGGTGATCTCGGAGACGGTTCCCTCGGTATATGTCACACCCAGAGGGGCAAGCCCATCCCCGCTAACCGCATCGGCTATATCCAGGTGCTCGCTGCCGGACAGCGCCATGGAGATATCCGACAGGTTCAAGTGCCCCACAGTACCGCCGGTTATGTCTATGCTGGGCCCGCCGCTGAGGCGGAGATCAAAAGCTTGCAGTTCGGTAATGCTCCCGCCGGTGACGGCCACCGCGGCCGCGTCGGTCGCCGTGAGCAGGTCAGTTACACCTCCGACAATGCTGATGCTGCTGTCGTTCCTGGCGTCCAGTAAATTGACGACACCGTCACTGACTTCAACACTGCTGCCGCCCTGCGCCGAGACCAGGACAACCTCACCGCCGCTTACGTCAATACTTCCGGAGTCATAGGCGAGCACTTCCGTAACGTTACCGTCGATAACGGCCACGCTGCTGGTCTCGTAGGCCTCTATGGTGCCCCATAAGAGCGTGATATCCGAGACGGTACCCTCTGCGAAAGTCACACCCAGCGGCGCAAGCTCGCTGCCGGTAAGCGACTCGGTCAGGTCCAGGTGCTCGCTTCCCGAAAGTGTCATGGATATCTCGGACAAATTGAGATGGTCCACAGTGCCGCCGGTGATATCTATCGTCGGACCGCCGGCGAGGCAAAGGTTGAAAGCTTGCAGTTCGCCAATGCTGCCGCCGGAAACGCCTATATTGCTTGCGTCAACTACCGTCAGCAGGTTCACCACTCCGCCGCTGACGCCGATAGCGCTGTCGTTCTTTGCCTCAAGCAAACTGACGACACCGTCACTGACGGCCACGCCGCTGCTGTCCTCTGCCGAGATCAGGACAATCTCGCCGCCGCTTACATCGACACCGCTGCTTCCGCGGGCGTAGAGTTCGCCGACATTACCGCCGCCGACGCCCACGTTGCTGTCGTCTATTGCTTCCAGAAGGTCGATAGCCCCATCGTTCATCAACGCCTCGGCCGTGTCCTGCGCATAAAGCGAAGAGATACTGCCGCCGCTGATGTCCAGCCCGCTGCTCTCCCGGACATACAGCTCATTAAGCGTCCCGTCGGTAACACCCACGTTGCTCGTACCCGTTGCGGTCAGCAGGTCAACCGTACCCCCGCCGACGTCTACGCTGCTGTCGCCCTGTGCATTCAGAGTTCCGAACGACCCGTCGGTTATGCCGACAGTGCTGCTTCCATCGGCCGATAGAAGGGCAATTTCACCGCCGCCGATCTGGATGTCGCTGGTGTCGTAGCCATGCAGTTCCGTCAGAAAGCCGCCGCTGATGGCCACGCTGCTGTCGCCGGTCGCTTCCAGCAGACTGATAGTCCCGTCGGTCACCGACACGTCGGAGGCGCCCTGGGCGTAGAGCGTGGAAATATCGCCACCGCTGATATCCGCGATGCTGTCGTCGTAGGCGTACAGCGTGGCGACTATCCCGCCGCTGACAGTCAGTGCGGCGTCATCGTGGCCGTACAGAAGGTCCACCTGCCCGCCGCTTATATCGACGCTGGTTGTGTTGTAGCCGTGGATGGCGCTGACCGTACCGTCGGTGACGATGACGTTGCTGGAGTCGTAGGCCGACAGCTCTCCGCCGAACCAGGACGACGACGACGGCACCTCGCCGCCGCTGATGCTGATGGTGCTGGTGTTGTAAACGTAAACCCAGTCGGAGCTGCCCAGGTGCTGGATATCCACGAAGGCGTCATCATAGACGTACAGGTTCATGACGGCGCCGCCGGAATAGATATGAGCGCTGCTGGAGTCGTAGAGCTTTCCGGAGTAGTGGCTGCCGCCTACGTTCATGTGCTGATCGCCGGTGAGTATGAAATCCGCCTCAGCAGGCGAAACCAGCGCAGCGGTCAAGACCGCAACCAGCCCGATGATCCTTGGGGTCATTCTCATGGTGTACTCTCTCCCTTGCAGCGATACCCGCTTCATACCCGCATCTGCTCCTGGCCGAGGTCGCCAAATCCAGGCACGCGGCCACAGAGCCGATCTTCGGATAGACAGAATAGTCTGGGAACCTGAGGCAGATGTGAACGAGTGAGCGATACTCGCACTGCCCCTCTCGGTAGAATCCCGATTCTCATCGAGACTTCGCCCTCTCTGCCGTTTCCCCGTGACAGAGGTCGGAGCTTATCGGAATATCCTTATTCTATGGCGCCCATCACATACGTCAAGCTGAAACTTTGCAAGTCTTGTTATTTACTAACGGTACAGCAAACACCTTACCCAGGGGAGCGAAAGCGCAGAGCTAACCCACGTGGCTTCGCCATGGTGGGTTTACCACATGCCGAGCGTACACTCGGCGGTTATGAGACCGGCCAAGTGGTCTGGCGATTCGCTCACATCTTCGGCAGGGAGGCCACGGCGTCGGCGGTGTCGGCGAGGTCGAGGTGGGTGTAGGTGTTCATCGTCAGGCGGATGTCGCTGTG
>JBNGDC010000060.1:3659-9403 GCA_049975485.1 Phycisphaerae bacterium
CTTCGGATTGCGGGGTGTCGTGACGGTCTTGTCCATCCACCGCTGGACCTCGCGGCGGCCGATGTCCTTCAGCGTCTTGAAGCCGCACTCGCGGACGATACGCCCAAGCGCCTGGCCGACATTCCAGACGTGCTTCGGGGATATCCGTCGGCCGCGAATGGTCCTTACGGACAGGTCTTCGAGGTACTGCTTCGTGTGCTTGGCGATGGGCGTCTCGGAGTGGGCGACGGCGGCCATTTCTTCCTGGCTGATGACGCCGACGCGAATCTTGTCGAGCTGGACGAGGATATCGACGAGCTTCTTCTCGGCGGCCTGCTTGTCGCGGCAGCCGGTGGATTGTCGGCGCATCTTGCCGTCGGCGTCGGTGTAGCGAACGTACCAGTAGTCCGAGACGAACTGCACCCGCCCGTCATCGAGAACCTCGGCGGTACGCTCCTGGCCCTTGCCGTTCGTCCACCGGGCGAAGGTCTTGCCGCGACGCTCGAATATCTCGGCGCCGTCGGGCATCGGGATCGGGTACTTCTTCTTGAATACCGCAGCCATGTGAATCCTTTCATTCGGGCCGAGGCACATGCCCCTGCCTGTGGTCCGATTGCCCCGCCATCGCCCTGGCGGCGGCTGTTGACACTGAGCGGCATCCGCGCGCCCTGCTCAAGGGGATTCCGGCATGAGACGCAAAGTCTTTTGAGAGACAGATATGCATGCCTAGCGACGGCCGTCGCGGCAGTTGGGACATCCGGCGGCGACCCAGGCGTCGATAGTCTTGCGGCTCCAGCGAACCATCGCGCCCAGCCGCACGGGCGGTGGGATTCGGCCGGTGCCCACAAGGCGGTGGACGGTACGCGGCGAACAGGACAGCAACGTCGCCACGCCGTCGGCGGTGAGCATGATTGGGTCGAGGGGGGCGTCCTTGCCAGAGCGGGCGTCCTGCTGTTGCATACGGGGGTCCTTCCGGGTCTGTGACTGGGCTTGCCAGCGGCTGACTGCCGCTGTCTTCCGTCACCCTCTACATCTGCAGCCGACCCGATTCTGTCGCGCTGTCCAGGCGAGCGGGCCTGACCGTGCCGCGTGAAGGATGCGGGACATGCACTGACCGGCCGGGAGGCGCCCGGGGACTTCGGTTGAGGCCAGACCGACGCGCAGCCGCCCTGCCGCTGCGTAACCCGGCCATCTTGGCAGGACTCTATGCCGCAGCGGCAGTATTTGTCAGTACGGCAAGCCCCCTACTGAGGCATAAGCCGTGTATATGACTGGCCCTATGGCAGGCAAATTTGCGGCACGCGGCTTGCAACAACGTTGGAGGGCCGCAACGGAATGCGGCAGGGATACCTTCAATCTTCAACAGGCCGCTACGGCCGGGAAGGGAGGCCATAGTGGCCAGAACGTTAAGTCTGAAGAGATTCACCAATGTCGCCATTCTGAAACGAATCAACACAACACTTCTGCTGGAATTCCTCGAACCCCACCGAGATTTCCTGGTCACACAGCGAGGGCTGCCGTGGCCTGAGAAGCCGGAGGACTTCGACCACAGGACACTGGCCAACATTCTGATGTCCCCGGGCGTTGACACACCCGAGGAACTGCTCGACGCCCTGTATTTCGTGGACAATCTTGCGGACCCGGACTGTTACGAGCGAATCTTGCGGGAAGCCGAGGAGGCCGGTATCAATGTGTCCATCGCCGAGGGAGAAGACCCAACTCCTGAGGACCTGACGCTGTGCGTCTGGCTGGCAGACCAACGAATCCTCGAGCGAGTCCATGCCGAGATGTACCGCAGCAAGCCGAAAGCGTTCTTGTCTTTTTTCTCCATGCGTGAAGACCGTCCTGACCTCGATATTCCCGATGAGACGGTCATTGCAGCACTGGAAGACGATCTCAACGACTGGTTTGATTGGAAGCGGAAAGGCCGCGGCGCGCGGTTATTCCCATTCCCAAAAGAGGACGGGTTCTGGTTCCTGGTGCGTCACGGCCAGAGAATCAAACGGGAGGGCACGGTGGAGGCTGACGGCGAGTCGGGTAGCGTATTCTACCGGCCCGAGAAGTTTGACGTTCTGATCTATTACCCGGATAAGGGTGAGCTCGCCGTTTACACGGAAACAAAGGGTGAACAGCAAATCTACTGCACGCTCCTGGGCAAACACCTGTTCAAAGACATCAAGTTCTTCCGGTTCAAATCGCCCATCGCGAAGTACACACTCCAGCCGTTAATCGAACAAGGCCGGAGCGCCCTGGTCTGCAGTGACATCGACGGCATTGAAAGCATTGAGTTGTATGCCCTGGACTACTGCCGCGACTCCGATTTCGACAATAGACGCACGGTTGGCGGGGATGACGTCTTCGGAGACATCGGAGCCCATGGCCCTGACCTCTCGGAGCCGGCGCTTAAGCTCCTCAAGGCGAAGTTCCGCGTCACCTTCACGGGCGGACGGCAGCGTATCATCAGCATCGAGCCACCCAACCGTGCCGTTTTCGACCGGGAGACCGACAGCCCACTGATTCACGACTGGATGGCCAAGCGGGGCTTCATCTCGCCAGCGACTGAGGGAGGGACGGCCGATGCCACACGCGGAGCCGTTATGGCGATGGCTTGAATCCCGCGCCGGGCGCACGGCCGTGATGGCCGAATGGCGCAAGCGGGCGGACGGCTTCTTGCCTGCCGTACAGCAGTTGTTGACCCCGTTGGACCGCCGGGCGCGCAGCTACCCGCACCCGAACGGGGGATATCCGCTAAAGCTCGTACATCATAAGGACGGAACCATCGTCGCAGTCGACGACGCCGACTGGCAGAACCGGCTGGAGCTTGGGCCGGATGACATCGTCCTTCATCAACTCGACCTTCGCCTGCTGCGAAAAACCCTCTGCGACGCGCTGAACGGGGTATCCATAGCCAAGACGCCTGTGGACCAGTCGGGTCGGTGTCTGCAACTGGGCAACTGGGAGCCGAAGAAGGCCGCCAGCTTTCCAGTGTTCCTTCTGCTCTGTCCCAATCGGAAGACACTCCGCGAGCAAGTTCTTGAGCTCCAGCATCGGAATCGTCGCCCAGGGGCGATCCTGCTTACGCCGAGCCGCGTGAACTGGACCGACGCGACCGAAAGTACCGGGCGGGAAGGCAACATGCTCCTGGTGACACTCAGCGAGGTGGTCAGTTTTGAGGACGACAGGCTCGTCGAAACAGAATCCTGGGAAGAGTACCTGCAGGCATTCGCGCAGATGGTTAAGCTGACGCTTCCGAGCAACTACCGCAACAGGAAGCCGACCCCCATGCGTGCCGAACGCACTGCCGCCATTGAAAAGCTTGAGAAAGAGCTGGAAGCGCACCTGCTGGCAGCTAGAGGTCATGCCCATTCGTTGAATGATCTCGGCCTTACCCCCGAACTCCTGCCTCGCCCACTACAGAAAGATCTGGCCAATCGCGCCGGTCTGACGACCTCGCAGGTATGCAACTGCCTCAAGGATAGTCGCGCCAGGATGCTCAAGATTCTGTGGGAGTCCGCCAACTCACTTGACGCGGTCATGAACTACCAGCGCCGACGCTAAGCAGCTCGACGCTCCACATACGACGCGATTGCAGTTACGGCCATTCGCTGAAACTGCAATCGCTACTTTTATGCGCGTAACACACTTCACGAACAAACATTTGCGCTGATCGCAGCATTTTTCACGCAGTCATCTGCAACCCGCCCGGAGGGCGGTGCGGCCCGTCGTGGGCCGCGATTCACCACCTCCTTACGGAGACTTGCAGATGACTGACACAAGCAAACGAAGTTGCAGTAAGCCCGCCAGCCCCAGCAGCATCGTCGACGAGTACGCACTGGAACGGATCAGCTTCCGAATCCGCCTGCTGACCGACGACTTCGACCTCTCCGAACACCAGCAGGAAGACCTGCGCCAGGACATGGTCGTAGAAATCCTCTCGGCCTTCGAGAAGCGTTTCGACCCGGCCAAATCGACGCGGAAGACGTTCCTCAACCGCGTCCTGGACAAGTTCGTCAAATACTGGCAGCGAACTCGCTGCACCGAGCTGCGGCGGCCGTGCGACAGCCCCGCCGGCTACGACGACATCGCCCTCGGCTTCGAGCCCGTGACCAACGAGGCGCGGCAAGGCGAATTCGACGACCAGGCCAAGACCGAACTGCGGCTTGACATGGAGACCGTGGCCGAAGGAATGCCACCGCGGCTCCAGCAAGTCTACAAGCTGCTGCTGGCGGGCCACACCGTCCCTGAGACGGCCGGCGAACTCGGCGTTTGCCGCGGGACCGTGTACCGCCATGTCGAGGAAATCCGCGAGCGGTTCGCCGCAGCCGGGCTGGACCCGTTGGATAACAGCGCGACAGATTCCGCCTAGGTGCAGATGTAGAGGGTGCGGGAAGGAAGAGAATTCATGAACGACACCCTCGACATTGACCTGCACGTGCTTAGCTGCGAGCCGGCCGAGCAGTACCACGCCCGGGCGGGCGAGTACCTCTCCAGCCATCAGCTGCTGGACTTCATCAAGTGCCCATGGCTTCATCGGAAGAAGTCAATCGGGTTGATCGAAGACAAGGACTCGCCCGCCTACCTCATCGGCCGGGCCGCACACGTGCGCATCCTCGAAGGCCGCGACGCCTACGAGACCGCCTTCGCCCTTGGCGGTCCGATCAACCCACGGACGCAGAAGCCGTTCGGCTCGAATACCAAGGCCTTCCGCGAATGGGCCCAAGACCAGGGCCGGCCCGTCCTCTCGCACGACAACGTCGAGCTTATCGAGCAGATGGCCGGCGGCGTTGCGATGAACGACGAGGCCGTGGACCTGCTGCTTTACGGCCGCTCCGAAGGCGTCGTGCGCGCGGAATACTGCGGCACGCCGTGCCAGATTCGCATCGACTGGCTCCATCCGCACCGGGGCATCGTGGAGCTGAAGACCTGCGACGACCTCACGTGGTTTGAGTCCGACGCCCGCCGCTACGGCTATCACCGGCAGGCGGCGTTCTACCAGGCAGTCCTGGCAGAGGTCATCGGCGAGACGGTCCCGGTGCATGTGGTGGCCGTCGAGAAGAAGGAACCCTTCCGCTGCGGCGTCTGGCGGGTAAGCGATGAGACGCTGGCCGCCGCCCGACGCGAGAACGAGGCGGCCATCCGTCGGCTGCTGACCTGCCGTCGGCGGGACCACTGGCCTACCGGATATGAGGAGATTCGCGTGCTGGATGTGATTTGAGCAGAAGCGCCCGGGCGGGTCGCCTGGCCGGAGTGGACTTCCCCCTGACCGTGAAGCCCGACTCCCTGCCTCCGCCCGGGCGCATCACGGCAGGGCCGGGCACCCTGGGGTTCATGCCCCCGGGACGCGGGTTCGACTCCCGCCCCTGCCAGTTAACCCAAAACCTCTTTTGTGAAGGAGCGCACATGACACTGATGGAGCAGATTCGAAGCGGGCCGCGCCAATCGCCGCCACGGCTGCTTATCTACGGCACCGAGGGCATCGGCAAGTCCACCACCGCCGCCCAGGCGGACAAGCCCATCTTCATCCCTACCGAGGACGGGCTGGACCAGGTGGACTGTGATTCGTTCCCGCTGTGCAAAAAGTTCGACGAGGTGATGTCGGCCCTCTCGGCGCTTTACTGCCAGCAGCACGACTACCAGAGCGTCGTCGTCGACTCTCTGGACTGGCTGGAGCGGCTGATATGGGATGAGGTCTGCCGCGAGTACGGCGTCAAATCAATCGAGAAGGCCGACGGCGGTTACGCCAAGGGCTACACCCACGCACTGAC
>JBNGDC010000061.1:0-6935 GCA_049975485.1 Phycisphaerae bacterium
CTTACCGGGAGTGCTCTCTACCCTTTTTGGGCGGATGCTCAGTCTGCGGCCCATCGCAGGTCCGAAGGACCGGCAGTTAGTAGCCGGGGCCGTAAGGCCCCGGTGAAAGGACGCTTATCATCTAAAGCCCCGAAGGGGCGACAGAGATCTTCCGGTGCCGCACAATACTGTCGGCCCTTCGGGCCTGAAATACGTAAGGCCCACCCATGCCTTGAGGTGAAGGCAAGCATCAGAGTTATCGCAGCGCCCCGGCTTACTGCTTGGCGGCCGCCTTCTTCGCACGCCGGCTGTAGCGGGAAATCAAGCTGCGCAACTGGTCCAGATAGGTCGGCTGGGCCGCCAGTCGCACCGCACGAGGGGCGTTGGGGGAGCTTATCTCGATCAGCAGACGCGAGCCCTTTTCCTTCGGCTCGAGCTGCACGTCGTCGGTCAGCGGGAACTCCACGTTAGCCAGGGCCTTGTGGTATATGAGCCGACGGTCGGTCAGCACGAGTCCTCCTGTGCCGGCTTCGGCTTTGGCAAAGTCCGCGTCGGGGATATACGCCACGAACCGCTCGTCGTCCTGCTGGTCAAACCATTGCTTGATGCGGTTCCGCACGCCCAATGGCAGCATCAGCCAGGCGTCGCCGTGGGCCTTCTGGCGGACCTCCCGCAACTGCCGGTAAACCTCCGAATCTGTCCCGGCTACGTGGCGGATGAACTGTTCGGCCTGCGGCACCGAGGAGATTCCAAGCTCACAGATTTCCTTCATGCCGTCGGCCGTGGCGTGAACATCCGTAACGACCGCCCCCAGCGGCGAGCACGACTGGCAGACATAGTAGGGCAACGGAAGGCAGTAGGGTTCCGGCATGTGCTCGACGCGGCCGAGCACTTTCAGCAGGTCCTTGCCGGTCAGGCCGCCAAGCTCGTCGAGCTTTCGCACGGCCGGCGCTCGTTGCTGCAGTGTGCGGTCCTTCTTCGCCCGGTCGGAGAGCTTGCTGGACCACACCACCAGGTACACCGACAGCGCCCGCGGCGTTCCACAGAGGATGCATCGCTGCGGGAAGCTGGCGCGGAAGTCCTCATCGTACAGCAGGTCGGAATCGAAGAGGAAAAAAGCTCCCATCGTGTCCACGTGATCCAGGCGGATGGGCAGCTCTTTGCCGCCTTCCGGCGCTTGTTCGCCGGGCGGCTCTTCGACGGCCGGGGGAGCCGCCTGCTCCTGTGAGTCCTGCGGCTCAGCGCCGGCGGTTGCTTGGGCCGCGGGTTTCGCGTCCTTTTCAGCGGGCTTTTCCGCCTGTTTTTCAGCTTGCTGGGCCGCGGGTTGTCCGGGTGCGGCCGGTCTGTCGATGCGGCGGGCCTGCTTCTGTTTCTCGGCCTCACGGGAGGCCCGGTCGATCTCCTCGTCGGGTATCGCCAGCCAGCCCAGGATGGACTCGTCGCTGAGGATTTCGGGAGTGGCCGGCTCGCCCACCACGTCGGCGATTTTGAATACGGCCTTGCAGACGGCGCAACGTCCCTTCTTGCCGATGGAGTCATCGGGGACCTTCAGCGCCGCGCCACAAGACGGACAGATGACCTCTATCGAAAACATGCCTGAACCTTCACGCGAAATCCCTTGTCGGCTCGATACATGCCAACAACTCTCAGACGTGCCGGTTACGCGCGGCCCCGCCATCCGGGTATCGTCACGACGGTGACCCGCCGAACACTATGCTATCAGACCCCGCCGGCACTTACAACAGCGACACAACGGCAATGAGTACCGGCCGACGGACTCACGGCAACCGGCCGTAAACGTCCAGGTGGCGGTCGGAAACCATCTCCACCTTTAGTGTATTCAACCCGGACAGGTCGAGCTGGTAACGGACTTCGTCGGGCGTATATGCCGAAAGCAGCGAGCGGTGGAATTCCTCCCGCAGCAGCTTGGATTCCCCGGACGCGTAAAGGGCGACTATTTCGTCGGCTGCGGCGCGGGTGGCCGGGCGAGCCAGATCGCGGACAAGCACAACGGCGCCGCTGCGGCCGATGCGGCGAAGCTCCCGCCAGAAGGCGCCGGTTTCGTCTATGTGATGCAGGATGCTGTTGGAGAACACCACGTCGAAACTGCCCTCCGGCAGGTGCGTATTCTTGGCGTCGGCGAGCACGGGCTGAACCCGGTCGGCGAGTCCGGCTTCGGTGATGATTTTCCGTGCGTGCTCAAGCATGGCTTCGGCCGCGTCCACCACGGCTATCCGCCAGCCGGGCAGGCGGCGGGCGACGCGGACGGGGATATCGGCCGGCCCCGTGCCCAGATCCACCGCGCGGGCGTCAGGGAGGTGCCCGGCCAGTTCCACCAGACGCTCGGCAAACGCCTCGTTGACGGATGCGAAATCGGCGCGGGCGTAGGCGTCCGCCTCTGCGGGGATGTCCATCAGTTCCGGTTCGGGCTCTCTGGGAAGGAAATCTGTCATGGCCGAATATTGCGCCTATGGGGCTGGGTGTGCAAGGTTTCCGAACTCCGCCCGCGGCGCAAAAAAAGGGGACGGAGCTCAGGTGGAGGGAGACCTCAGCCCCGTCCGCGAGCTGCGAATCCGACACTTGAGGGCAGGCGGAGGAGACCCACCCCGTTCAGCCGGGCGCAGTGCGGATTGTCCGCACTCTATTATAGCCGCCCCGTAGCAATTGCCCGCCGTTACGGGTCCGGTATTTGGACAAAAAACCCACTGTCGGGCGAATTTACCCCTTTTCGTCCCGCGACAGCAGACGGCTGAACGCCAGGGCGTTTTCGGCCGCCTGGCCGCGATGGCAGTTGTTGAACAGCGTGTAAATCTTGCCGCAGTCTTTTACCGTCGGCGACCAGCTCTCCAGCAACTCGCGCAGCTCCTGCTCGCTGTAGTTGTAGTCGTACCGCTGGGCCGCTCCTGCATACCACTTGTCGGCGTTGCGCGAGTGCAGGCGGAAGTACGCGGTGTTCGAGGTCGCCGCCGGCGCCGGCCTGAAGAGACTGCGGATTTTCGGCACGTCCGGTATGACCAGTGTCACGCCGCGGCTGCAAAGACCTTCGACCGTCTCGGGCCGGTCCCAGGAGTAATGGCGAAACTCCACCGCCAGCGGCAGCGGGTGGAAGTCTTCGATGGTCGCGGCGAGGTATTTGCGATTCTCGGCGGTGCGGTGGAACGACTGCGGAAACTGAAGCAGCACTCCCGCCAGCTTGCCGGAATCGCGCAGCGGTGAGAGGTTGTTGATGAACTCATCCGCGGCCGTGCGGTCCTGCTCGTGAGTGGTGCGGCTGTTGGCTTTTACCCAGAACTCGAAGCCGTCGCCGCTGCGCCGCTCCAGCGACGCCAGCGTCCGCGCCGACGGCATGCGGTAGTAGGTGAAGTTCAGCTCCACCACGTTGAAGTGCTTCACATAGATATCGAACATCTCTCGGCTCTGTGTGCCGGACGGGTAGAAGTTGCCCACCCAGTCGGCGAAGGAATAGCCGCTGGTGCCCACGCGATACTTGCCGGCTTGTTGTGTCATATTGTCGGTTGCTGGGTTGGCGTATTCGTGTTTGTGCATCGCAACGCGCGTTTCACGCTTGTTTTCGGGTTTCGAATTTCGGATTTCGTATTTCGTGCTTCGTGTTTCGTATTTCAACAGCTTCAGTACGCAGCCATCAGGGGCGGCACGTTCGCGGGCGCGACTTCCCCGGCCGATATCGTTACCGCTCCGTAGTGGTCCTCGACCTTGCCCGTGACCAGGTACGGGCCGTAGCCGTTCAGGTTACATCTTACGTCGGGCGGCACGGATACCTCCAGCAGTCCGCGGCCGTCGTCCAGAGTCAGAAAGGCCATGCTTCGTCCGTTGCGGGTCGTGGTGGTGCGGGCGGCCTCGAGCACGCCGGCCACCGTCACGCGCCGACCGACGCGTTCGGCCAGCGTTGTGCTGTCGGCATCGACCAGTCCGTCCAGTTGTTCGCGGTAGTGCTCCATGATGTGCTCGCGGACGCAAAGCCCCAGTATCCGCCGCTCGTCGGCGTATTTCCGCTCGGGCGGATAGTCGCCGGGCACGGCCGGTATGGTCGGACCCGCCGACAGCAGCGGTAACTGGGCGTCGTCGCGGTCGGGATGGAGTTTGTCGAAGAGGTTCAACTCCATCATCAGCGTGGGACGGCTTCGACCGGTGAAGTCGAACGCTCCGCACAGTATCAGCGAACGGATCTGCTCGGCCGCGAGCCGTACGCGGCGCAGAAAATCGCCCAGTGACTCGAACGGGCGCCTTTGACGTCGATGCAGTATCTCCTCCACGCCCGCGGGACCCAGACCCGCTACCGACGCCAGCCCCACGCGGATGGCATCTTCGTCGATGGCGAACTGCTCCCGCGAGCGGTTCACGTCCGGCAGCAGGAACCGCACGCCCTCGCGCTTGGCCTGCTCGGCGTACGCCCGCGTGGGATACATGCTCTGGTTGTTGTTCAGGGCGGCCGTCCAGAACTCCAGCGGATAGTGCGTCTTGAGATACGCCCCGGTGTAGGCGAGACAGCCGTAGCTCGCCGCGTGCGCACGGCAGAAGGAGTAGGAGTTGAATTTCGCCATCTGCAGCCACAGCTCGCGGGCGCTGTCGGCGTCCACACCGCAGCGCGTCGCACGCGAGAGAAACTCCTCGCTCAGCGACAGTCGCTCGGCGTCGGTGCGGCATTTCTGGACGGCCTTGCGGAAGCGGTCGGCCTTGCCCGGTGGCAGGTCCAGCATGGCCGCGGCAGTCAGCATCACGTCGTCCTCGTAGAGCATGATGCCGAAGGTCTCCGCCAGCAGGGCGTCCACCGGCGGATAGTACCCTGGCGTTTCCTCCAGGCCGCGCCGGCGGCGGATGAATGCGTCCTTCATGCCGATCCCGGCCGCCCCGGGACGAATCAGCGCCAGCACCTGCATCACGTCGTGGATGTTCCGCGGCTGCATCATCTTCAGCAGGGATCGCATCGCCGGCGATTCGAGCTGGTTGCAGCCGACGGTATCGGCGGTTCGCAGCGTAGCGAGCGTCGCGGCATCGTCCGGCGGCAGCGACTCGACGTCGATCTCGGGACCGCCCCGGCTGCGGATTTCGTCGCAGGCGGCCCGGACCGTCGAGAGATTGCGGTTGCCCAGCAGGTCCAGCTTCACCAGGCGCATCGCCTCGACGCCGTCCTTGTCGTACTGTGTGATGCGGACGCCCTTGGCGGAGGGCTGGACGGGAACGTGGCGGTCGATTGCTCCCGGTGTGATGACGATTCCGCCGGGATGCACCGACAGCAGATGTGGCAGGTGCGTTATGCGTTCGGCAAGTGCGAAGATGCGTCCGGCGTCGTCGGCCGTTGCGAAGTTCCGCTCCGCCAGCCGCGAGACCTGCACGTCGGAGTAGCCCAGCGCCTTGGCGGTTTCGCGGGCGGCCGACGCCGGCTGGAACGTGTTGTGCGTGGAGACCATGGCGACGTTGTCGTGTCCCCAGCGGCGGAAGGCGTAGTCGATAATCTCGTCGCGCACCCGCCAGCAGAAATCCACGTCCAGGTCGGGGAAGTCGTCGCGGTCCTCGTGGAGGAACCGCTCGAAGGGGATGTCGTACCTCAGCGGGCACACGTTGGTAATGCCCAGCACGTAGGCGACGATGCTGCCGGCGCCGCTGCCCCGCCCGGCGACGGGCGCGCCCATGCCTCGGGCGTAGCGGACAATGTCGTGTACCACCAGAAAGTATTCAACGAAGCCCATTTGTCCTATAAGCCGCAGCTCCCGCCGGAGTCGGCGCCGCGGCTCTCGGCCGGGGGTCGGACCGTAGCGGTCCTTCAAACCCCGCCGGCACAGCCGTCGCAGGTGCCGGACCGGTCCGCCGTCGCAGGGAAAGCCCGGAAAGGTGGCTTGTCGCGGCAGCAGGCGGAAGCCCCGGCACCGCTCGACGAGCCGGCGGTTGTTGGCGACGGCCGCGGGCAGGTCCGCAAACAGCAGCCGCAGCTCGGCGGGCGAAGGCAGCACAGCGCGGGCGTTCGGCACATCCTCCGGCCGGACCGATTCCAGCGTGGTTCCGGTGCGTATGGCGGTCAGCAGCTTTGCCGTTTCGGCGTCGGTTGCGTTGGCCAGCAGCACGGCCGGACTTGCCACGGGCGGCAGGGACGCGCGGCCGGATAGTTGCAGCAGACGGTATATGTGCCGCCTGGATTGCGTGCGGGGGTCCAGGCCGAGCCAGAGCCGGTCCGCCCCGACGCCGGCGGCCAGGAGCTTTTCGCCGGTCTCGGCGTCGTGGGCGATGAATTGCAGCCCGTCGGAAAGCCCGGCCGCGTCGGTCGGGAGGTTCGCTCCGCCTTCGCCGCGGCAGTGGATGCGCGTAATCAGCCGGCAGAGGTTCGAATAGCCGGTCTCGTCGGCGATTAGCGCCACCACGGAGAGGCCGCTCTCGGACAGCTCCGCGCCGAGCAGGGGGCGCACGCCGGCTTCTTCCGCCGCCGGGTGGAATATCGGCGCGGCGCAGAGGTTGTTCACGTCCGTCAGCGCAAGCGTGCGGTGCCCGGCGTCGGCGGCCAGTCGCGCAAGGCGCTGCGGCGGGCAGACGCCGCGAAGCAGCGAATAGCCGCTGCGGACGTGCAGGGGTGTTATGGGTCCGGTCATTTGTTTAATTGCCGCGCGCGGATTAATGCGACACAGAGGGACAGAGGGGCAGAGGGGAGAAAAAAAGAATGCTTCCTCTCTGAACCTCTGCGTCTCTGTGTCGATTTGTCTATTTCGTCAGCGAGGGCGTTCGTAGTATGAATCCGTAGTCGTTCTGCTCCAGCTCGCCTGGTGCCATGCCCCTGTGTTTTTTACAGGGGCATGCTTATGCGCGTTTGCCATGCATGTCCCTGCCTTCGCAGGGACATGGCACCGTGCAGAATCACTTCGTCAGTGACGGCGTTCGGAGTATGAATCCGTAATCGTTCTGCTCCAGCTCGCCTGGTGCCATGCCCCTGTGTTTTTTACAGGGGCATG
>JBNGDC010000061.1:7035-8994 GCA_049975485.1 Phycisphaerae bacterium
ATGGCACCGTGCAGAATCACTTCGTCAGTGACGGCGTTCGGAGTATGAATCCGTAGTCGTTCTGCTCCAGCATGCCCAGCAGCGCGATGGACTTGCCGCGCACCACGGCTGCATGCCCGTACCGGCTGCGTATGGCGTCCACCGCTCGGCCGAGTTGACGTTGCCGGCCTCGACTGGGCGTTTCGAACAGTCGGCCGGGCGGCTTTCGCGTCAGTCGCGACAGCACCACCCCCACATGCCGCAACGCCACCCGCCGGCGGTAGAGGCGGTCGAGCATCTCCGAGACAAGCTCGAACGCCTCCTCATCCGATTCGGTCGGCTCATCCAGCGTTCGGCGGGCAGTCCCGGAGGTCCAGTCTTCGTAGCGGATGGACAGCTCCAGACACCCCACGCAAAGGTTCGCCGCCCTGGCCGAGCGCATCGCGCGCTCCAGCAGGTACCACAACATTCCGCGAATCTGCGCCGGGTCGGTATGGGGCCGATGAAACGTGGTCTCCCGTGAGAGCGTCCGTGGTATGCCGGGGCGATGGTTTGGCTGAGGGTCTTCGCCGCGGCAGCGGTCGTAGAGCAGCTCGCCACGAAGGCCGAACATCGTCCGCAGCTCCGCCCGCGAGAGCCGGCGCAGGTCGCCGATGCGGCGGATGTTCACGTCGCGCAGCTTGCGGGCGCTTTTTGGGCCGACGCCGGGCAGCTTGCCTATCTCCATCGGCGCCAGAAAATCCGCCTCCGTGCCCGGGGGAATCCACATAACGCCGCGCGGCTTGACCAGCCCCGAGGCGAGTTTCGCGAGCATGCGGTTGCGGGCCAGTCCGACCGAGACCGGCAGGTGCACATCCCGGGCTACGGTGCGTTGCAGGCGCCGGCCCAGCTCGTCGGGCTTGCCGTATATCCGCTCCAGCCCGGTCGCCTCGCCGTATGCTTCGTCCAGGAACGTCTCCAGCGAGGTGGTGAACCTCCGGCAGACCTCCCAGACGTGTTCGGCGAAGCAGCGGTAGATGGGGTACGACCCGTCCAGCACGACGGCCTGCGGGCAGAGTTTTTTGGCTTCGTGCAGCGGCATGCCGGCGCGGAGGCCGAATCGTCGGGCCTCGTAGGAACACGAGGCGATCACGCCGCTTCCGACGATAACCGGGCGGTGCCGCAGCGCAGGTATCAGCAACTGCTCCACCGACGCGAAAAACGCGTCCACGTCCACGTGGAGCCACAAGGTTTTCGGCGCATCGCTCATGCAGACGTTCCTTTAGCGCGGTCAGGGCGTCAGGGCACCACGATCTGGTCCAGCCGCCACCGGACCTCCGCGGTGTCGAAGTGGAGGTAGCAGGTCTCCTCGCCGACCTGCACACTGAAGTGCAGCCGCGGGGCGTCCGCCTCGCGGTCCGTCCAGCGCGCGTTTATCCGGCCGATGGGGTAGTCGCGTCCGCCCCAGCGAAAGCGCAGGGGATGCATCTCGCCGTCGGCGAAGCTCGCCACCACCCGGATCGGTTCGTCGATCCGTTCAATGTTCATCTCAGCGCCCGAAACGGTCAGGTTCGCCCACGAAGCCCACCGGCCGCGAGCTCCCCCGCCTCGCGGACTGTCCGCTTCCGACGACCCGCCGGAAGCGACCCGGACACCAGCGGTCCGGCTGCGACCGGCCTCGCGGGCGATACCGAACTAATACCTAACAAATGATAGTCGCACTCTCCGGGACGGTCAAGGGCAAAGGGGGGGAATTCGAATGCCGTCGAGGCCTGCGGCATCGCGGCCGGCGTGGCCGGAATATGGCGGCGTCCAATCGCGAATGGGAGCCGGGCCGGTTCGGGAATATTTCAATCGCCCCCTGCGGGGGCTCCAGCTTCCGCGGCCGCCAGTTTCCACGGGCTCAGCTTCGCTTCGCCCGTGGCTACTTTCAGACGCCCCCCTGACGGGGGCTCCAACTTCCGCGGCCGCCCGTTTCCACGGGCTCAGCTTTGCTTCGCC
>JBNGDC010000062.1:0-8676 GCA_049975485.1 Phycisphaerae bacterium
CGTCCCTGCCGGGACGGGCACGAGACGGAAGCAACACAGGAAGCGGCGGGCCGGACACCGACCCGCCGCTTCCCTTATGCGCAAATGGGATTGCCCGGGGCTATTCGTCGTCCGACGAATCGGGCAGCGCTATCCTGACCTGCTGTTGCTGGAGGACCGTTCCGGTCGCCTCGGCCAGCTCCAGGCGGGCCGTGTTGTAGTCGGTAACCGCCTGCCACAAGCTCCGCCTCGCCTCGGCCAGCGTCTGCTGCGCCTGGAGCAGGACCAGCAGGAACTCGGGCGTCTTCTGTTGGATGACGAGCCGTTCCTCCAGTCCCTCCGCCTGTGCCCGGGCGGCTTTGACGGCCGCCTGCTGAACCTCGATGCGGCGCCAAGCGGTTTCCACTGCGCGGACGCGCTCGTTGACTCTCTGCGATACCCTGTCGGCGGCTTCCTGCATCCTCGCCAGGGCCTGCTGCCGCTGGTATCTGGAGCTGCGGAGCTGCGCCCGCGCGGCCCGATTGCTCGGAGGGTATTCCATGCGCACGGCCACGCCGTAGCTGAAGTAATCGCCCGACCAGAAGTCGTCGTTGGCATCGCTTCGCGTGCCTCCCAGACCGGCCATGCTCGCCGAGCCGGTAACGTCCAGGCGGGGCAGTGTCTCGTTCTCGGCCACCAGGACCTGTATGTCCGCGGCGGCTATCGCCAGCCGGGCCTGCTCCAGCAGCGGGCTGTGCTCGATTGCGGTGCGCAGCTCCTGCCGTCTGTCGAGCCGGACCGGCTGCGTGGGGGCTTCCGTGGTGGGAACCAGTTCATATTCGTCCAACGGCCCCAACTGCGGATGGGCGACCAGCCGGGCCAATTCCTCTTCGGCGTCCTCGGCGAGCTTGCGGGCGAGAACCAGGGACGCCTCCCTTGCCCGCAGGGACGCCTCCACCTGGGCGATGACCGTCTTCGCCGGCGCATCGACATCCCGCCGGGCCTCCACCTGCCGGAGCGTGCGGCGGGTGGCCTCCAGCAACTCTTCCTGAATCGTTACATCCTCCCTCGCCTGCACAAGCCGCCAGTAGGCCGTGCGAACCTCCGTCACGACCTCCTCAACGGTCTGTCTGAACTCGCTGAGCGACTGTCTGTGCGTCAGTCTTGCGAGTCTGAGGCGCGCGAGGTTGTAGTCCGGCCAGGCGCCCCGCAGCAGCGGCTGGGTGACTTCCAGAGAAAGCGTCGGCTCATATCGTGTGCTGAGCGTGCGGAAGGCGTTGTCGTCCCACGTGCGGGTCATGGACAAATCAAGCGCCCACTCCGCACCGGTGATGAGCTTCTGCTCAAGGCCGGCCGACAGCTCGCGAACGTCGGACTGCCCGCCACCAAAGGTGCTGTCGGTGGGCGTGTCCTGCTGCTGGTAGTTGAAACCGGCATTGGCGACGACGTCGAACTCGGCCGCCGCCTGGACCATCTCCTCCCGGGAGACGGCCGGGTCGAAGCCGGCCACGGCGATCTGTGGGTTGTTCGCCAGTGCGCAGATTATCGCGTCATCCAGCGACAGCTCCACGCGCCGGGGGTCCTGTCCCTCGGTCTTCAGCGGCGGCAGCTCGAACGCGGCGGCCGGCTGGAAGAAATCCACCGAGTCGTCGGCCGCCCGGGGCTGTGGCATTCGCTCAGCCATCGCGCGGTGGTAGCGGGTTACCACGCCGTCATCGACAACACCCGGCCGGACGCAACCGTTCACGGCGGCAAGAGATGCCAGCATGCACGCGGACAGAACCACTGCCGATACCCATTGCCCCACCCAAAACGTCGCCTTCCTCATATCTCTATCTCCAACGCGACAATGTAACAACCGACGTAAGCTTGTCGCACGAGCCACACCAGAGCGTAGTCGCCGAGCCGGACATCCGCAAGCACGACAGGGCCATGAACCGTCGTTCCCGGCGCGTTCAGCCCTCCCGGCCGGCGAAACCAAGGTGCTCGTCAAGCCAGTCGTCCGTACGAAGAACCGCCTTCCTCTGCCGCAGTGCGAGGCGTTCGGCGCGTCGCTGGGCAACGTCGAAGACCCTCCTGGTAACCGGCGAGGATATCTCCTTCTCGACGCCGGCGAAGCGTGCCCGCAACGTGCGGGTCATGTGCGGCGCATAGCGGACGGGAAGCTCGTCCTCCAGCGAGACAATCGCGCCGGCACTGCCGGGATCGCCCTGACGGGCGGCACGCCCGAAGAGTTGCCGGTCGATTCGCCCGGCCTCGTGGCGCTCGGTCGCCAGAACATGCAGCCCGCCAAGTTCGGCGACGCCTTCGCCCAGGCGGATGTCGGTGCCCCGACCGGCCATGTTGGTCGCCACAGTGATGCGGCCGGGCCGACCGGCGCGGGCCACTATCCGCGCTTCCTCAGCGTGGCGGACGGCGTTGAGCACCTCGTGCTCCAGCCCGCGGGCCTGGAGGAGTCCGCTGAGATGCTCACTGGCGCGGACGCTGCGCGTGCCGACAAGCACGGGACGCCCGGCCGCGTGAAGCTCCGTAATTTCGGCGACAACCGCTTGCCACTTGGCGTCCTCGGAAGCATAGACCCTGTCGGCCGCCACGCGCCGCCCGCAGGGCCGGTTCGTCGGGATGACAGCTATCGGCAAATGGTAAATCTGCCAGAACTCGCGCCATGCCTCGGCGGCGGTGCCGGTCATGCCGGAGAGCTTCCGGTACAGCCGGAAGAATCGCTGGAAGCTGACGCGGGCGTAGGTGTCCTTCGGCGGGTTGACGGGCAGGTCCTCCTTCGCCTCGACGGCCTGGTGCAGACCGTCGCGCCACTCGCGGTCCGGCATCATTCGGCCGGTGAATTCATCGACGATGACGACCTTATCATCTTCGATGACATACTGGCTGTCCCGCAGGAAGAACCACCGCGCGGTCAGTGCCTGTGTAACAAGCTCCTCGCGCCGCCGCGCGCCCGCCCACATCCCACCGAGAGCTTCGGCAAGCTCGGCAAGGCGTCGTCGGCCCGCTGCCGTCAGACGGACTTCCTTGTGCCGGCGGTCGATGCGGAAGTGCTCGGGCGTGTCGAGTTGCCCGGCGAGCTGCGACGCCTGACGGAACGCCTCCACCTGCTCGGGGTTGGGAGCGTCGCCGGAGATGATAAGCGGCGTGACGGCCTCGTCTATCAGAACGCTGTCGGCCTCATCCACTATCGCCGTCTCCAGGCCGCGCTGTACGAGGCGCTCGGTGCCCACGGACCGGCCGGTGGCGATTTTGTCTATCAAGGCGTCGGGCAGACCGCGGACGTCGCCCATCGCCAGCCGGTCCCGGAGGAAGTCGGCCGTCACTTCCTTGTTCGTGCAGTAGGTGATATCGGCGGCATAGGCCCGGCGGCGATGCGGCGCCGGCATCGACTGCTCGATATGCTCGGCCCGCAGGCCGCAGAATTCGTACACCGGGCGCATCCACTCGGCGTCGCGACGGGCGAGATAGTCGTTGACGGTGATTACGTGGCACCCCTTGCCGCGCCACCCGGCCACGGTAGCGGGCATGGTGGCCGCCAGCGTCTTGCCCTCGCCGGTGGCCATCTCGACGATGCAGCCGGCCTCCAGGCCCAGGGCGGCCGCAACCTGAACACAGAATGGCTTAAGCCCGAGCTTGCGGGCGGCCACCTCCCGGACCAACGCGAATGCCCGCTCCAGGTCACTCTTGTCGTCGCGGTGGCGCCGGAACCGCTCGCGGAGCACCTCGGCCGCCTCGTGAAGCTTTGCGTCGGACAGCGAGGCGAATTCGTCTTCCATCGCCAGTATCCGCCGGGCACGGCGCATCAGCAGCGTCGTTCTCGGCAGCAGCCGCCGGACCGCCCCGACGGCCGCGTCCCAGATGGCATCCAGGTTTTGGGGCAGTTCGCGCCCGTCGCGTTTCTGCGAAAGCATCCGCCAGGTTGCGGCGGGAATCGAACCCGCTTCGGGAGTGTTCGAATGCTGGCTCATATCGGTCCGGACCGGCGACAGCGCCGTAATGCAAGGATACCGCGCGACCCCGGCCGCATGCACCCCTTGTAAGAACAGCCGGGCCCCGCCCGTAAAGGTCAGTGGCCCGGCTGTACAGTATTGAACTCAGTGTCCTTTGTTTTCCGGCAACTACACCTCGCCGTCGATCCGCTCCAGCAGATCCAACGGCTCCGATGCTTTGTCCGCATCGAGCACCTCGCCCGGCCGTGTGAGCTTTGCCCTGCGCCAGGCGGGCATCAGCTCCTGCGGCGGCGAAAGTATGTCCACCGTACCGTGGGCGACCGAGGACGCCCGCTCCGGCAGGGAAAGGTTGGCCGGCGCCGGTGACACATCAGAGACGCCTCCGCCAAGTATGTCTGCGGTCTCAATGGACCCGCCGCCATCGGTGGCGGAATCGTTGTCTCCGGACGCATCGTAGGCGGCCGCCGCAATCGCAGCGTCGCCATCATCGGCCGGCGACTGCGTGGAGTCTTCCTCCAAAGTCGCAGCGGAGGTCGTCGTCGCCGTCGCTTCGCTGGTGGTGCCGGCGGCGCTGCCGGAAGTGCCCGTCCAGTTGGCCAGAACGGACGCGAAGTCGGTGTTGCCTACCGCACCGTCGCTGTCAACGTCGCCGTCGGTCCAGGTATAGCCGCTGGCCACGGGATCCCAGTTGCCCGAGACGAGGTCGAAGTCGGTCTCGTCGATATAACCGTCGCGGTTCACGTCGCCCTCTACGGCGACGTAAACGGTTACGGAGTCCGACCAGGCGGACATGCCGTCGTTGTCGAAAGCCTGGGCCTCCAGCACGTAGCTACCGACGGCCGGCGAAGTCCAGGTGTAGCCCCAGCCGTCGGAGGAGTCCGTATCGCTGAACAGCAAATCACCGTCGGCGTAGAACCCCACCTCCACCACCGTACCGTCGGAGTCGGAGGCGTCGGCGGAGATGGCCACGTCGTTGCCTTCGACGATTGTGTCGTTCTCGACCGGCGTGGTTATCGCGACCGTCGGGGCGACCCCGTCGGGGCCTGTGTAAAGCTCGATACCTACGCCGCCGCCGGTATAGTACTTGTCCGTCGCGTTGTTCCAGTGCTCGTGTACGCCCAGACTCGCGGAGACCGGCGAGCCGTCGCCCTCGGGGTCGTAGGTGGTTCCCGAAGGGGCGTCGGTTATCAGGGCGGCCTCGTGGAGATAGCCGTCGGCGTAGCTCTTAATGTCGCCGTCCTCGGCCAGCAGGAAGTCCAGCTCGACGGAATCCAGCGCCACGGGGTCCTGCGAGAGGAACAAGCTGCTGGGCCAATGGTTGTTGAACGGCTCCATCTGCCACTTCTGGGGGATGGAGTTGTCACCACCGCTCCAGAAACCGCCGTACAGCCCGTCCAGCATGTACAGGACGGTCTTTCCGCCGATCTGCTCATGCGCCATCAGGTCGGTCAGCGGACTGTAATGGTCGGGCGAGCTTTGATAGCAAGCCAGGTCGTTGTGCAGGTGTGACGGCGAACGGCACAGGGAGCCGAAGTGGTTCTTGCCCATGCCGGTGACACCGGCCATCTCGTGCTTCTTCAGGATGGACATGTTGACCATGTACTCGGCGTCCACCACGCACTGGGGTAGGTTGTCGGTATAGCCGGCCGCGGCTCCACCCGAATAGACGATCTCTGATTCGGGGTCTGTCGATTCCGTTATGGTCACCCTTCCGTCGCCGCCGCCTCCGCCGTTGTACCAGTCGGTCTCGGCATAGACCACGTCTGGGAAGACCGGGGCGACGTGGTTGTATATCTTGTCTGCAATGTACCGGCCGCTGTCATAGATGGTTATGTCCGCCTGTGCGACGCCGGCCTGGTTGACAAGCTGGTCCAACAGGGCGTACACGACCTCGGGCGTCTGGTCGGCGTCGTTGTCCGCATCCGTATGGGACCGCTGGGTATTGAAGTTGCCCTTGATGACGACCTTCTCGCCGGGCGTGTAGCCCACGTCGCCTTTGCCGGACTTTATGTTCTGATAGCGGAACAGGGCATCCCAGGCGCCGGCGTCGGTGCTTTCACCGGTGAGCCAGCGCAAGGCGTTGGACATCATCTGGCTGACCACGCCCTGGTCGGTGTTGCCGTCCCACCAGTATCCCGTTCCGTCCCAGGAGGTGGCGGAAGGGTCGTGCGCCCAGGCGACGCGACCCGGGTAGATCCCCTGGGGGTCGCCGATGGGGTCGTTGACGCCCTCGCTGACGTTCATCGTGCCGATCTGGTCGTCCGCCGCGAGAGAAGTCTCCAGGTCCTGGTCGCTCAGCCCGCCTTCCTCCGCGTCGCTTTGCGGAAGGGAAATATACTGGCTCGCATAGGCGGATTCGTCGCCCGCTATCACGTCGCTGGTGAGCACGTCGTCACCCGCAGGCGCGCCGGAGACTCCGGCGTCCGACAACGCCCCGGCAAGCTGCCAGCCGAGCGCGTCGGCCGACAAAAGCAGGCGCTGCTCGAGCGGCTCAAAGGAGGGCTTTCGAACGTTGCCTCTCGCGACGGCCGGGCGAGGCAAACCGGATCCATCCCCCCTCCCGTTGGTCTGCTGGGATGCTTCGTTCGACATTGCAGTGGCTCCTGATTCCAAGGGCTGCGGCGGACTGCTCACCGGGGCGGGAACACGCCGGCCGATGCGTCGCACGGCGAGATACAACGGACTCAAACCGTCCCTCCGGTTTGGCGTTTATTTTACCAGAAAAAGGCCCTGCGGCAGGGCAGGAAAATCGAGATTGCCTGAGGCACGACGAAGAACCATCGCGACAGCGCAAGTCAGCGCCGTCTGCGACGGACAGCCGCGGCAAGCGCACCGAAGGCCAGCAGCGACATTGTGGCGGGCTCGGGCACGACGGTGGCGGTGGCACTACCTTCCATGGCGTTCAGGAAGGCGCTTTTGACGGCGCTGAGGTCGGCGGCCCCGACATACCCGTCGCCATCAAGGTCGGCCAGGAAGCTGTAGCCGTCCGTACCGTAGTAAGTTCCGTAGCTGTTTTTGACCGCGGCGATGTCGTGTATGTCCACGGTCAGATCGAGGTTGACGTCGCCGAAGATCGGCTGGTTCTCGGCGATTACCTGGTCTATCCACGAGGCGTACTGGCTGAGCCGAACGGCATACATGGCATCCGGGGCGGGGGCGCCGGTGACCGGGTCGCGGAAGAGCGACTCCCCGCCGTTCTGCACCTGCACGCTCAGACCGGCGACCGTCCATCCGCCCTGTCCGTCCGGGAGGAACCACCCGCCTCCGGAATCGCCGCATGCGCCGATCGCCTCGCCGACGACCGCTCCGCCTTCGCCGGGATAATCGAAATCGGCCTGAAGACCCTTGCTCATATAGGCGCTGCCTGAGATCGTGAACAGGACCCGGTCGATGTAGTTGCTTCCCCAGCGCAGCGTTCGCGTATCTCCCGCCCATTTGTAGCCGTACGGGACCCCCGAATCCGTGTACAGGGTCGAACCGGTGGTCTGGCCGTAGCCGCCTATGACCATGTCGCGGTAGTAGTCCGCACCGTCGGCGCTGGTATGGACCTTCGCCCAATGGCTCAACTGGGCCGGCGCTCCGGTGGGGTTGTAAAGAAGCGCCACCGACAGGTCGGCGGAGGAGTGCTGTATCTTCTTGGCGACGACGTAGTCCTGTCCGGCGATGGATACGGCCGTTCCGAACCCGCCGCCCTGATGGGCCGAGAGGACGACAAAGCTGCCGGCAACCGGAACACAGGAGGCGTATCCGCCCCAGCTACCGACGTAGGCGTCTCCGGGCGTCTGAGAAGCCCCCACGCCGTCATGCAACACTACAGCGAGACACGGGCTATGAAGAATAACGACAGCGACAGCCGTCACCAGTATCCCCTTGTGCCGCAATGATATTATCATCCGGCCCTGCGCTCCCTTCGCAAGACTACAGTCCGTTGAGATATGGGTGTAACCGGCTGGAACACCACTCCTGCGTATGCTCCGCCGGTTAGGGCGCCGCCCGCCGGTGGACTAACGGCAAGGCAGCGTGCCCTGCACAGCAGCCGCGGCAAGGAATCACAGACCGGACAACAAACAATACGTTCCGGTCATGCCGCAGCCGGCCGACTGCGCAACCGACCGAAATACGGCAGTCATACGACATCACCGCACGTCGGCCGTCGCTTCCCTTTCTGCGCTCGCTTGGTTTTGCTCGCTCGCTAACGTCGGCGGCGAAGGACAGCCATCAACCCGCCGATACCCAGCAGGCCCAGCGTGGCCGGCTCAGGTATAACATCGACCGAGATGCCCAATTCGCCGTACTTCTTCTGGATCATTCCGGTGGTTCCGCTCTCGCTGGAAGCCAGAAGATTGTTCTGCCAGCTTATTCGAACCGAAGTAATGTTCATGCCCGTCAGGTCCACGAACAGCGACCCGCTGAACAGGTCGAATGACGGATCAATGTTCAGGTTGAACGTATCGCTGTAGCTGTCGTAGCCCGCCAGACCACCGCTCGGAGCCAGTTCGTTCACAAACAGTGTGGCCGACACCTCTACTTCAGCAAAGCCGTCCGACGGACCGCTCATGGTGTAGTCGCCGATTTCAAAGATTTCGACGCTGGTGAGCCAGTCGCCTTCCTGGGCGGTGATTGTCATCTGCAGCGTGTCACTGGTCGTCTCGGCGACACCGTTGCTGGATTCCGCCTTGAAGTTCGCCGGCAACCACGTCATCGAGTCGCCCGAACGGTTGTAGCCGCCGTACAGGCCGTAGTTGTCGCCTATGCCGGTGAAGTC
>JBNGDC010000063.1:0-8523 GCA_049975485.1 Phycisphaerae bacterium
GACTACGACTGTCGGTGTGGTAAGCCGTTTCCCCTGATGAAGAAGGGATCGAGACTCGGCGTTTTGGGGTTTTGTAGGCCGCATACCGGAAATGTAAGCCGTTTCCCCTGATGAAGAAGGGATCGAGACCTTGCCCTATGCGATTGTCAATTGACGCTTCGCCAGCCTAATGTAAGCCGTTTCCCCTGATGAAGAAGGGATCGAGACAAGGCACCATCCGAGTCCCTCCTCCAGCTGCTAAGATAATGGTAAGCCGTTTCCCCTGATGAAGAAGGGATCGAGACTTTGTGCCGGCGCTCTTGAACACTACACCGGAGAACGCCGGCGCGGTAAGCCGTTTCCCCTGATGAAGAAGGGATCGAGACAATCCCTCCTCCGGCGGGTGTACGGCTACATGTGCCTTCTGGTAAGCCGTTTCCCCTGATGAAGAAGGGATCGAGACAAGAAGCTTGAACACGCTTCTTCAGCCTGACACATGTCGTGTAAGCCGTTTCCCCTGATGAAGAAGGGATCGAGACGCTGGGACTTAACTTACCTCGCATTGAAAAAGGTGTTATGAGTCCCGTAAGCCGTTTCCCCTGATGAAGAAGGGATCGAGCGGCCTTGGCCGCGGTAACCCGTAGCCAGGAACCAGTAATCAGGAACAACGGAAGCGCAGCGGCGAGACAAACGCGGTTCGGGGCTTGGCGCGACGATACAATGCGAGTGCAATCGACAATCGCAAATCAGTAGTGTCCGGTTAACTCTGGCCTAATTCTTTGTAGAATCTGTCGCGACAGAGGCTTGTGACAATTCATGACCTGTATCGATTTCATTTTGGCGGTACGATTCGGCCCTTCCCCAGTGAAGGGAACCGCCGATGAATACCGGACGAATCGTCTTTTCGCAGGTCATGGATCACCTTCCGATGCGCCGCTTCGCCACCTGCGTCAACCGCTACGATGGCGATCAAAGAGTCAGAACATTCTCCTGTCGCGACCAGTTCTACGCCATGGCCTTCGCGCAGTTGACCTTCCGCGAGTCGCTCCGCGATATCATCGCCTGCCTGACCGCGATGAACACCAAGCTCTACCACATGGGCATCCGCGGCCGGCTTACGCGAAGCACTCTCGCCGACGCCAACCAAAGGCGCCACTGGCGCATCTACGCCGATTTCGCGCTGCTGTTGATTCAGCAGGCCCGTCGGCTCTACGCCGACCAGGACCTGCCCGGAGAACTCTCGACGGCGGCCTACGCCCTGGACTCCACGACCATCGACCTGTCGCTGACGCTGTTCCCGTGGGCGCAGGTCCGCCGACGCAAGAGCGCCGTCAAGCTGCACACGCTGCTCGATCTGCAGGGCAGCATTCCGCGATTTGTCCACGTCACAGGCGGCCAAACGACCGACAACCAGGCCTTGGACCACGTGCCCGTCGAACCCGGGGCGTTCTATGTCATGGACCGCGGATACTTCGATCTCGCCCGACTGTTCGCCCTCCATCAGGCCCGGGCGTTGTTCGTCGTGCGGGCCATCAACAAAATGCAGTTCCGCCGCATCTACTCGCGTCCGGTGGACAAAGCCACCGGCCTGCAGTGCGATCAGATCATTCGCCTGACTGGCCCGGTGTCGAAGCAGAAGTATCCGGACTCGCTGCGCCGGGTACGCTTCTACGACGCCGACATGGACAAGCGACTGGTCTTCATTACCAACGACTTCTCGCTGCCGGCGCTGGCGGTCGCGGAACTGTACAAGCAACGCTGGCAGATCGAGCTGTTCTTCAAATGGCTCAAGCAGCACCTGCGGATCAAGGCCTTCTACGGTACGACCGTCAATGCCGTGAAGACGCAGGTCTGGATCGCCGTGGCCGTGTACGTGCTGATCGCGATCCTGAAAAAGCGCCTGCTGCTGGAGCAAAGTCTCTACACAATTTTGCAGGTTCTGAGCGTGACGCTGTTCGAGAAAACGCCCATTTCACAGGTGTTTTCAGAGACTGTAGACACATGTTGCAGAGTCAATATCGCTAACTCCTTGCCATTATTCGACTTTTAACCGGACACTACTGATCGCAAATCCGCAATCCGCAATCGAAGGCCCCTGGCGGCGGAGCCGCTACGGCGAAGGAGTCGGAAATGACGGAAAACACGCGTACCGTATTAGTCGCGACGGTCGGTACCGGCCGCTATCGCAAGGACATCGCATCGGCGATCGTGCTCTCGGCGCGGCAGAACGATGCGTCGAAGGTGCTGCTGCTTTCGTCGCCGCAGTCCTCTGCCGAGACGGTCCCGTTGGTGCGGGACCAGCTTGCCGACCTGGACATACGCGAGCAGGTCTGCACCGATGGCCGCGAGGATAACGTCCAGTCGCTGTTTATGGACTGGTCCGCCCACTGGGAGGAATGGCTCTCCGGTTGGCTGCCTGCGCGTGTGGTGGTGGATTTCACCAGCGGCACCAAACCGATGTCGGCGGCCGCGTTCGCACTGGCGATTTCCCGCGAAGCCGACGGCGTCAGTTACGTGGTAGGCCCGCGGGATAGAACCGGCCGGGCCACCGAGAGCACAGCGGCTGTCTGTTTCGCCCCGGAGCTGGTGGTAGGTCGTCAGCAGCTTCGTTTGGCGGCGGAACACTTTAACGCCGGCTCGTTTGCGGCGGCCCGGGATATCGCCGCTTCATACATGAAATGCGACCAGATGCCGGACGAGACGCTCAGGACCATGGCGCGCGGGCTTCACTACATTGCGGCAGGGTACGAGGCCTGGGACAGGTTCGACTGGAAGCAAGCCAGATCGTACCTCCACCAGGTGATATCGGATTGCTCCGAATGGCAGTGGCTGCATACACCCGATCAGTTGCGGCAAAACTACTCATTGCTGACAGAGATAAAGAAGCATTCGGGCCAACAGGGCTTTGCAACGTGGATACTGGCGGATCTGCTTTCAAATGCTCGCAGGTGCATGGACAGGGAGGATTGGGACGACGCCGTCGCGCGGCTGTACCGGGCGTGTGAGATGGTGGCCCAGAAGCGACTGCTGGAGCAGTATCGACAGAAGACGGGAGATATCGACCCGGACACCTTGCCGGACGAGCTGCGGGAGGAATACCGCCGGCGAAAGGACAATGCCGCCCGTGGCAAGCTGGCGCTCGGTTTGGAGGCGTCGTACCGGCTTCTTGAGCAGTTGGGCGACGAACTGGGCCGGGCGTTCCGCGAGGTGTATGGCGCCGAAGGTAAGGGCGAGTTGGCTTCCCTGCTGGCCGCCCGCAACCAGTCGCTGCTGGCTCACGGAGAAGCCCCCATTCGACCGGAAAAGGCCGAGAAGCTGTGGGGCCAGGTCGTCGGCCTGGCCAATACCTTCTGGCAGGACGAGCTTGCCGCCGCCCAGGCACAGACAAAGCCAGTGAGGTTCGTGATACGATAAACAAGGGGGCAAGGCGCCCTGTGTTAATCGGTTGCCTGGTCCGGGCTATCCCTGTTGGTCGTAGTCCTTCTTCTTCTGCTCCTTTACCTGGTCGGCAATCTTCTTGGCTTCCTCGATAGGAGCGCCGGAGATGAAATATGCGGTAGCTGCCTCGCCTATGCCCCAGGTCGCTGCGAAGGCAATGCCTGCCGATACGGCGAGTCCGCGACCGGGAAATACCCATTTGATCAAACCACGTGCGGCCTCTCGTAAGACAAATGCCCCACCGACGTTCAGACCGGCTGCCACCATGAACTCCCTGGCCGCTTTGGTCGACAGCTCGCGTCCACTAAGGTAGCCGATGCTGGTAATCAAGCTAATCTGCGCGGCCGTAATAGGCAGTATGTCTCCGATGGGAATCGGCGTGGCCGCAATCCCGGCACAGACGGTTGCTGTCGCCGCAGTGAGTTTGCGAGCTACCGAGGTCTGAACGGTCTGTACCCGCGCCAGACGTGCCATTTGCAGGCGGGCACTCTCAGGAAGTGTCTCAACAAGATAGCGGACTAACTCGTCGACGTTCCAGTGGAGGGTGCTGTCTTTGAGTTGGCCGTTTTCGTCCCATTCGGAGTAGGCACTAACGGCGAAGATTTTTTCCTGCTCCAGCCCTTGATCCCGAAACACCTTCGACAGCTGCGCTTTTGCGTCCTTAATGTTCTTCTGCTTTTCCGGGCTTTCATAGGGTGGGTCTTCGCGCCGCGGGTCGAGTTCATCGACCTGCGTGACGATAGCCAAAACTGGGATCCGGCAGCCGCGGCGCTTATGCACGCGATCAAGGATCTCCTTCAAGCTGGTCATGTCCTCCGCGACCCTGGCGTCCACGTCTTTTGCTTTGCACAGGAACAACACCGCGTCGGGACATTGCTCATCGATGGCAAGCATGGCTTCTTCAGTCGCGTCGTCTGTGGTGGAGCCGTCGGGCCGGGAGTAGTCTCCCAGTCCGCGAGTATCGAGCATTTCCAGTCTGCCCATATCGCCTTCATACGTATACCACTTGCCGCGCGGTGTCTGTGATGCAACGGCGCCAACTTCGGCGACTTTCTGCTTGAACATGGCGTTAACCAAGCTTGACTTACCCGCTCCACGGCGGCCTATGATCATCAGTCGAGGTGGTCGTTGTTTAATCACGTACTCCTCCAGTTCTCGAAGTTTCTCATAGGCAGCAGCTTTGCTTGGGAATCTTGGCGTTTTTTCCAGTCCGCCTCGAAGGTATTGCAGCGCCTCTGTGATGTGGTCGTCAGATCCTGTCATAAATTGGTTCTTCTTTGATTGTCGGCAAGGCGCGAACCGCGAAGAGGGCGCCGTGCCCAAGTGGTCGACGCGTCTGGAAGACCGGCCCCCGAAGCCTTGCAACGATTGCCGAAGGCCACTCCGCAAGCGCACGATACCAGGGCATGCCTTTATTGGTATCGTGAAACCTGGAAGCAATGTCAAGCTACCCGACATAGGCACTATCCCGCATTATCCATGGAGCGGCCTGAGGGGCAAGGCAATGCCCCCACTCAGGGGCCGGGCGCGAGCGTAAGCGAGCTTGGACGTGGCGACGGGCGTTGGTCGCGGGACGAACGATGCGATACGGTTTAGACGCGCCTCTAACGTCGAGACCTGCGCCGACGAGATGCTATGCCGGGCCTGTAGCGCTCCGTAAATCTGGCTGCTCTCCCATCATACTGCATCGAACAGTTACTTGACAGGCAGCCAAAGGCGGCGCACTCTGCCCACCTGGACCGGGAAAGACCGGAAGAAAGCGGAACAGGCCCGAACGGGCGAGTACGAGGTGTGCCAGTGAGCGAGTCACCGAGCCTTATGACGGTGGAAGAGGTCGCCGAGTTCCTGCGGGTCCGGCCCTCGACCGTCTACGACTGGGCGAAAGACGGGAAGATACCGGCCAGCAAGGTCGGGCGGTTATGGCGGTTCCACCGCGACGAGATCGACGAATGGGTCCGCAACGGCGGGGCCTCAGGCAAGGAACCGCGCAAGACCTAAAAACCGAGAACTGAAAATTAGATACCACGCTCCGGAACGGAGTGAAATGCCGAGGAACGACATGGCGGAGAAAAACAACGGGCTGGATGTCAGGACGCTGGAGAATTGGCTGTGGGAGGCGGCGTGCAAGATACGTGGCCCGGTCGATGCTCCGAAGTACAAGGACTACATCCTCCCCTTGATCTTCCTGAAGCGGCTCTCCGATGTCTTCGAGGACGAGGTCACCAAGCTCGCCGACGACTACGGCGGCCGGGAGATGGTCGAAAAACTGCTCGCCGAAGACCACGGCCTGGTCCGCTTCTACCTGCCCGAAACGGCCCGCTGGGACGGCATCGCCAAGCAGACTACGGGCCTTGGCGAATACCTGACCGACGCGGTGCGAGCCATCGCGCGGGAGAACCCGAAGCTCCAGGGCGTCGTCGATGTCGTGGACTTTAACGCCACCACGGCCGGTCAGCGGATCGTCAGCGACGAGATACTCAAGTCCCTGGTGGACGTGCTCGGCCGCCACCGGCTGGGCATGCAGGACGTCGAACCGGACATTCTCGGCCGGGCGTATGAATACCTGCTCCGCAAGTTCGCCGAAGGTTCCGGCTCCAGCGCCGGGGAGTTCTACACGCCCCGTGAGGTCGCGATTCTGATGGGCCGGATTCTCGCCCCCGAGCCGGGCGCGGAGGTCTACGACCCCTGCTGCGGCTCCGGCGGGCTGCTCATCAAGTGCTATCTCCGCCTGAAGGAGACGCACGGGGAGGATTCCTCGGCCGCGCCGCTGAAGTTCTTCGGCCAGGAGATCCTGCACTCCACGTTCGCCATGGCCAAGATGAACATGTTCATCCACGACATGGAGGCCGAGATCGCCCTGGGCGACACGATGAACCGCCCGGCCTTCCTCAACCGCGACGGGTCGTTGCGGAAGTTCGACATCGTCACGGCCAATCCGATGTGGAACCAGGGCTTCTCGCAGGACACCTACGAAAACGACCCGTACGAGCGGTTTGCCTGGGGTTATCCCCCGTCGAGCAGCGCCGACTGGGGTTGGATACAACACATGTTCGCCTCGCTGGAGGGCAAGGGCAAGATGGCCGTCGTCCTGGATACGGGCGCGGTCTCCCGCGGCAGCGGCAACGTGGGCAAGAACCGCGAGCGGGACATCCGAAAGACGTTCGTGGACAAGGACCTCGTCGAGGCCGTGCTCCTGCTGCCCGAGAACCTCTTCTACAACACGACCGCCCCGGCCATCATCCTCGTGCTCAACAAGCGCAAGCGAAAGCCGGGCGAGATTCTGCTGATCAACGCCTCACACCTGTTCAAGAAGGGCACGCCGAAGAACTACCTGCCGGAGGATGCCGTCGCGCAGATCGCCGACGCTTATGCCGCCTGGAAGGAAGAAGACGGCGTGAGCAGGGTCATCACCACCGACGAGGCCGCGAAGAACGACTACAACCTGAGCCCGTCGCGGTACGTCTCGCAGGATAACGGCGAAGACATCCTTCCGCTGGAAGATGCGGTCGTGCAACTGAAAGAGGCCGAAGAGCAGCGCGCCGAGGCGGACAGAAAGCTGAAATCGGTCCTTCAGGGCCTGGGGTTGGAGATATGAGCGGGAAGAGCGAGGCCATTCCGAAGGGCTACAAAGCGACCGAGCTGGGTCTGTTGCCAGAAGACTGGGGCGCGGCCCCATTGGGTTCAGTCGCTGATTTAGTGATGGGACAGTCCCCGCCCGGTGCCACCTACAATGACACGGGCGAAGGCCAGCCATTTCTTCAAGGGAAAGCGGAGTTTGGCCAGCTATCGCCAACGCACGTGAAATATACCACGCAGCCCCTCAAGACTGCACCGGAAGGCAGCGTTCTTCTATCGGTTCGTGCCCCGGTCGGTGACGTCAACATTGCAGACATAGATTACTGCATTGGTCGTGGGCTCGCATCCATCTCATTACGGGACGGCGAGAATCGGTTTCTATTTTACGCGATGCTGTACCGGAAGCAGGCCTTAGCAGATAGAGGGTCGGGTTCAACGTTTACGGCCGTCAACAAAAGCACTCTAACGCAGTTTGAGATTCCGCTTCCCCCGCTCCGCGAGCAGAAGAAGATCGCGGCCGTTCTTGCGACCGTTCAAGACGCCAGGGAGAAGACCGACGCGAGCATCGCGGCCCTACGGGAACTTAGAAGATCGCTCATGAAGCATCTGTTCACCTACGGCCCCGTGCCCGTCGATGAGGCCGAGAAGGTCAAATTGAAGGAGACGGAATTGGGGGAGCTCCCTGAGCACTGGCAGTGTGAACCACTGGGACAGCACCTTGAGACCATCCGAAACGGCTTAACTGCAAAGCAGAACAAAGCAGGCAAGGGCTATCCCGTCACACGGATTGAAACGATCTCAGAGGACAGAGTCAATCCTCTCAAGGTCGGCTATGCGGAAGACGCCAGCGAAAAGGATCAAAGCAAATATAGGATGCTCCCAAACGACATCTTGCTGAGTCACATCAACAGTGAGCCGCAGCTTGGGCGTACAGCCATGTATGAAGGGGAGCCGGAAGTCCTGCTCCACGGAATGAATTTGCTGCTCCTCAGGCCGAAGAAAAGCATGGATCCGGCATATCTCCACTATACTTGCTGCATGCTACGTGCGTGCGGGCAGTTCATAAGGTTAGCATCGCGTGCTGTTGGACAGAGCTCGATCAATCAAGGCAAACTGAAGAGGCAGCATGTCCCTGTCCCGCCACTATCTGCGCAAAAGGCGATAGCAGGCCAGTTGAGGGACTTGGAAGGAGCTATTGAGGCAACAGAAAATCGAAAACAGGCGTTGGAGTCATTATTTAAGACACTGCTTCACGACCTGATGACAGCGAAGATACGCGTAAACGACCTGCCTGCGGAGCAGGCGGGTGTGGAGGTGCCGGCATGAGCAAGCTCGGCGGCGAAAGGGATTCGGTACAGAATCCGATGATCGACTACGCCCGCGAGGCCGGCTGGGAGTACGTCTCGCCCGAAGAGGCCGCGCGGCTCCGTGGCGGCGAGACGGGCATGGTCTTCCGGGAGCTTTTCATCAACCAAATGCAGCGGCTGAACCCCGGCTTCATGGACCACCTGCTGGCCGAGGAGCTCATCC
>JBNGDC010000064.1:0-7399 GCA_049975485.1 Phycisphaerae bacterium
GTCTGCGACTTGCCGACGCCAATGCCTGCTTAAGCCGCTCGTCGGCAACCCCGGCGCGCCGGGGCCGACCCTACTGACTGACTGGCTGTCGTTGGGTTAGACCTGAATAAAGAAATGCCGGATTATTCTGGCTATCGGCCCGTGCATGTGGTTTACTGCTCCTACGAGCTGGGGTTTTCACTCCCACTGCATCGCTCATCAACGTACTGAGGGGTGTCTTTGCTCGTCTGTCGCTTCCGGAGTTTGCGGGGCGAGCGCCACGAAGGCATGTACGTTACGGTAAATATAACCTGAGCGATTTCCTTTGGCAGCGGCTGACCTTTGGTCGTCGGCGTGCGCAACCCGGCCAGGCCGCGGGGCTGCGGCAACGACCTTCCATCCGCTCAACACACAGTTTTATCCAGGCCCGAGACGATCTCCGGCCGACTACCACCAGAAAGACAGAAAGACACCTTTGAAACCAGAGAAGACATTATTTGACAGCATGGGTCTGGACAGCGCCCTGTTGGGCACGATCCGTGACAAGCAGTTTTCCGTCCCAACCGACATACAGGCCCAAACCATCCCTCACGCCCTCAACGGACGGGACATTCTCGGCTGTGCGCAGACCGGAACGGGCAAGACGGCGGCATTTGTGCTGCCGATTCTTCAGCGTCTGACGGCAGGGGAGGGCACAGTTGCCCGGCAGTCGATACGGGCGTTGATAGTGGCCCCGACGCGCGAACTCGCAGCACAGATTGGTCAGGCCTTCGGCGAGTTTGCCAAAAACACCCAGTTACGCCACACCGTCATCTTTGGCGGCGTGAACCAAAGGCCCCAGTGCGCGGCGCTGCGTCGAGGTGTGGACATCCTCATCGCCACGCCGGGCCGGTTGCTGGACCTGATCGGTCAGAACCAGATCAAGCTGGATCAGGTGGAGGTCCTCGTCCTGGACGAGGCCGACCGAATGCTGGACATGGGTTTCCTGCCCGACATCCGGCGCATCATCAACCTCGTGCCCGAAAAGCGGCAGACTATGCTCTTCTCGGCCACCATTCCGCAGGCCATCAAGCAGATGTCCGGTAGTCTTCTGCACAAGCCGTTCTGCGTGAGCATCGCGCCGGAAGCCCCGGCGGCAGAGACGGTCCAACAGGCGGTCCGCTTTGTGCAGAATCATGGCAAGTTGGCTTTGCTAAAGGACATTCTCACCTGCCGCAGTGTCACCAAGGCCATCGTGTTCACGCGGACAAAACACCGGGCCGACAAGGTCGCTCGACAGCTCGAACGGGCCTCGATCCCCGCCGCCGCGACGCACTCGAACAAGAGCCAGAACGAACGCCAGCGTATCCTTAGCGGACTGCGTTCGGGGCGGTTGCGCGTGATCGTGGCAAGCGATATCGCCTCCCGCGGGATTGACGTATCGGACATTTCGCACGTATTCAACTACGATATGCCGCGCGAGGCCGAGACATACGTTCACCGCATCGGCAGGACCGGACGAGCCGGCGCCGAGGGGCAAGCCGTATCGTTCTGTTCCGACGACGAGAGGCCGTTCCTCAAGCAGATCGAACGCCTTCTTACGCATCGACTGCCGGTTGTGGGTGAGCAGCGAACGCAGCAGTCCGGTGATGTGCCCGATCCGCGTCTGCAGGAGAAGAAGCCGGCACCGCAACATCGTCGAAAGAAGCCCGCCGGCAGCAGTCGCTCGGGCGGCTCGGCGGCCAACGGCCGGCACCACCGACGCAAAAGCGGGTGGTCCAGGGGTCGGCGGCGAAGGACCAGCCCGGCTGCGAAGCGCTGACCGGGCGGATTCACCCTTCATCTGTGCGCTCGGTGCGTTACAATAGTGTCGGCTTGCCCCCGTGAATCAACAGGAGCCGGCGTACATGCCTGAGCAACTTCCCGCGCGACCCAACGTAATCTGGGTCTTCGGCGACCAGCACCGCGCGTTCGCCCAATCGCACATGGGTGACCCGAACGTCCACACGCCCGAGATGGACCGCATGGCGGCCGAGGGCCTTACCTTCCGCCGCGCGGTTGCCGGCAACCCCTGGTGCACACCGTTCCGGGCGTCGCTGATAACAAGCAAATATCCGCACCATACGTGTGTCCGCACGCCGCAGCGGCTGGACCCGTCCCTGGGGACCATCGCGGACCCCTTCAACGACGCCGGCTACGACACCGCCTACTTCGGCAAGTGGCACCTCGGCGGCTGGCCGGAGGACAAGGGGCGGTCGGCATTCCACATCATCCCGCCGAACGAGCGGGGACGGTTCCGAACCTGGATCGGCTACGAGAACAACAACTCGCAGTTCGACTGCTGGGTCCACGGCCACGACGCCAACGGCAAGGAGATCGACCTCTACAAGCTGCCGGGCTTCGAGACCGACGCGCTGACCGACCTGCTTATCGACTACCTGCGCCGCCGCAAGGCGCCGCCTGCGCCTGCCAGTAACGAACTTCCGCCCAATCCGGACCCGTTCTTCGCGGTGCTGTCTGTCCAGCCGCCGCACGACCCGTACGTCTTCGCGCCGAACGTGCGCAGCCGCTCCGCCGGCGACATACAGCTCCGCCCGAACGTACCCCCCGTGCAGCGCATACAGGACGAGGCCCGCAAGGACCTGGCGGGTTACTACTCGCTGGTGGAGAACCTCGACTACAACCTGGGCCGGATCCGCCGCGCGCTGGAGGAGACGGGCCTCTGGGCCAACACGCACATAATGTTCTTCTCCGACCACGGCGACATGCATCACTCGCACGGGCTTATCCGCAAGTCTGTTCCGTACGAGGAGTCGATCCGTATTCCGTTCCTCATGGGTGGATGTCGGGAGCATTACACCTCTCGCGGCGGCGCGCACGACGCTCTCATCAACCACGTGGACATCGCTCCGACCACACTCGGGCTGTGCGGGCTGGACGTGCCCGACTGGATGACAGGATTCGACTACTCCGGCTACCGTCGCTACGGGCAGGAAACCCCGCTGCCCGGCGAGCCGGACTCGGCGTATCTCCAGCAGTGCGTTCACAAGCGCGGCAACGGCGTGGACCGGCCGTGGCGGGGCATAGTCACACGCGACGGCTGGAAATACGTCTGCCTGGAGAACCAGCCGTACATGCTCATCAACCTCAACGAGGACCCTTACGAGCTTGCCAACCATGCCTCGGACGGCCGCTACGTCGCCGTCCGCGAAAAACTCCAGGACCGTCTCGCCCAGTGGATTGCCGACACCGGCGACAGCTTCGACTTGCCGCAGGATTGAGCGTAGATGGGGTTGCCTAAACGTGACCTGACGCTACCCTGTTGTCAGCGGCTTTTCGTTGAAGATCGGATCGAATCGGCAGACCGCGGTTTCTGTCACAAGTCTCAATGGGGGTGGTTACTCCCAGGGATGGCATGGAATGAAGAAGCCCGAACCGGGACGGACATACTACTTCGTGGATGAAAGCGGGGATCCCATATTCTACGGCCGCGGCAGGAGGGTGTTGCTGGGGACTCCTGGTTGCTCGCCGATCCTGGCCTTGGGTTTCGTGGAATGTGAGGACCCCGTCCTTATCCGTAAGAAACTGGCCGAGTTGCGTAGAGAAATCGTCAGCGACCCTTACTTCGCCAATGTGCCCTCAATGGCGAAGACCAGGCTTTTCTTCCACGCCAAGGATGACCTTCCCGAGATTCGCATGCTCGTCTACAAGACACTGGCAAAGCTTGACTTTAAGGCCCAGGTGATTGTCGGACGCAAGGTGCTCTCGATGTTCCGGAAGAAATTCAACGCGAGCAAGGCGGCCTTCTATGAGGACCTGGTGCAGAAGCTGTTTGAAAACGTTCTCCATCGGCGAGATGAAAACTTGGTGTGTTTCAGCGCGAGGTCTTCCAGGAAGCGTCAGGAGCCCTACCTGCGAGCTTTGCGGGGAGCCATTGATCGCTTTGAAAAGAGGTGGAATACGGAAGTTCAATCACATACGCGCGTTGTTGTTCAGGCACCTGCCGAGGAGCTATGCCTTCAAGTGGTGGACTACGCCTTGTGGTCGGTATATAGGGCGTTCACTCGAGGCGAGATGAGATTCTTCGACACAATCCGGGACAAATTCTCCCTTGTCGCCGACCCGTATGACCGACCGAACTACCCGAACGTCTATTATGACCGCGAAAGAAACCCCTTCCACGCGCAGAAAATAAGTCCTTTGTAGCTAGGTCCTCCTCGGACACGCGGCATGGAGCCGGCTTTCGCTAGCAAAGGACTCTATAGGCATTATCGGGCCTCATCGGGGAAAGAGCAAGGCTTTTCCGCCGCTTCGTCAGGGCCGATGAAGACGCTATCCCCCGCGGTAAATTTGACAAAGCCCCGCTGCGACGGTATGTTACGTCAACCGGTTACACTTCGCCTGGGCCGGCTCTTTTGGCGCCAGGCATGGACGTTTTGTGCGAGCGAGCGGGATGACCTTGAACGCGGGCAAACGGATACTGCCGGGGCTGCTGTGCTCGTTGCTGGCGTTCGGCGGCTGCGCGCCGGCGGCCGAACCGGATGCCTCGGGCGAGCCGCAAGTCGGGGACGATAGTCGCGTAGAAACCCTTCAAAAGGAAAATGATCGGCTTCGTACGCGCGTCGCGCAGGCGATGGGCAACCTGTATGCGCACACGCCGGATGCGGACCGCGACGCCATGCTGCTGGAACTCCTGCGCGATGCGCTGGCCGAGGTTCGTCGGGCCGGGCTGGACATAGTGGAGACGCGGCTGGCGTCGAACCAGCCGGTGCCGCCCGAAGCCCGCGACAGGATTCGCGAACTTCTCGATGACGCGGACGTGTCGGTGCGTCAGTCGGCGGCATCGCTGACAGCGCAGCTCGGGGGCGACGGCTCGGCCGAGGCGCTGCTCTCGCGGCTGGATGTGGAGAAGACCACACAGGTGCGCCAGGCGCTGTTTGCCGGGTTGGGACGGCTGGGCTGCCGTGAAGCGCTGCCGGCGGTGCTGGCGGAAATCCGACAGGGCGGTGCGGCCACGGCCACCGCTGCGGCAAGCGCACTGGCACGAATTGCGCAGGCGCCGCCTCTGACGGAAGAGCAGCGAGGCCGTGCCGCTGGGACGCTCATATGGAGGTACGAGCGTGCCGGGACGGCGGATGCCCCTCGGCTGCGCGAGGCGCTGCTGACGGCCATGGGCGCGGTCGGTCACGAGAGGTTCGTGCCTTTACTGACGGAAGCCCTGGGCGACCCCGAGGCGGCGGTTCGCCTGGCGGCCGTAAACTCACTGACCCGGTTGGGTGCCAAACAGGCCGCGGGGAATATCGAGCCGCTGCTTGCAGATCCCGACCGCGGCGTGCGCCAGGCGACGATAGCTGCGGTCGCCACACTGGGGGGAGAGCAGTATCTGCCGGCGATTCTCCATCGGACGTATCCGGAAGTCGAGCCGGACGCCGCCGTTCGCCAACAGGCGTGGGATGTGGCGACGGCTCTGCTGGCCGACGCGGATTGGGAAATGCTTCGTATGGTCGGCAATCATCTGCGGCCGCGAACTGAGGCGCTTGATCAGTACATCCGCGTGCTGCAGATGCTGGTGGAGGAGATTGAGTCTGCCGACGCGCCGAACACTGCGCGGCTTGCAGCCCGGCGCGACCTGGGCGAGGCGCTGCTCAAGGCCGGTCGACCCGCCGAAGCGGCACCCCATCTGAAGGAGGCATGGCTGACGGCCGTCGAACTCGGCGACGACAGCACGACTTCGGTACGGCTGCTGTGGATAAAGGCACTGCTGGCGTCGAACGACACGGCCGCCATTGCGGCCATAGCGGACTGCGACCGGCAGCAGGCATTTGCCGAGGCGATGGGGATGCTCGAGACACGCCTTGATGAGCTGGAGGAACAGGAGGACCTGACGGCTGTGATACGCCTCTGCGATGAGGCGCTGAAACAGCTTTCGGAGCGGATTACGGCCGAGAGGCGTCAGGCGCTCCAGGCGAGGCGCGAGCAGGCGAAGGCACTGCGCATAGAGGCCGAGCGTGCACGCGTGGCCGGGCTGTGCGGACAACTGACCGCCGCCGAGGAAGGGGTCCGGCAGAAGGCGCGTTCGGAACTGCTGGACATGTCGCAGCGGGCGTTGCCGCACATGTTGCGGCTGTTGCGGAGCGCAGTGGCCGAGGAGCCGCCGCAAGCCGAGAGCGAGCAGGCGATCCTTGCGGTCCTGCGGGAGATTGCCCCGGAGCTTACCGGCTACGACGTTTCGGCGCCGGTCCAGGAGCGATTGCGGGTTATAGACCAGTGGATAAAGTCGCACCCGTAGGGCGGTTCGGCCTCTGGAACCCGCCTTGGCGACGGCAGAAAAGTAGATTTTTCTCCGACCCGTGACAGGGTGTTGTCACCGCCACCTTCGATAAAGGGATATGGAGCATGCAGGTGAGTCGCATATATCGGCTTCTGCGCCTGATTACCATGCTCCAGAGCGGGCGAAGCCGCTCCGCCAGGGAGTTAGCGGAAGAGCTAGAGGTCAGCCGTCGGACCGTCTTCAGGGACCTGAACGTGCTCGAGATGGCACACGTGCCTTACTATTACGACCAGGCAACCGGCGGATATCGTATCAACGACCATTTCTTCCTGCCGGCGGTGAACCTGACGCTCAGCGAAGCGCTGGCGGTGGTTCTGCTGGCGGGGCGGGTCCGCACCTCTCAGCAACTTCCGCCGCTGGGCGAGGCGGCGCGGGCGGCCGTCAAGGTCGAAAGCGCGCTTCCGCCGGCCATCCGCGACCACGTGGGGACGCTCGTGGAAAAAGTGAATTTCTCCATGGCCCCGGTCTCGGCCCACGAGGGTCACGACGAGACCTTCGAGCAGCTCGCTCGCGCCATCGTCAGGCGGCTCAGTTGCCGCCTGGTGTACATCAGCTTTTACGAGAAGCGGCAGATAACAACCACGGTCCGCCCGTTGCGGCTGGTGTTCCACGCCCGGGCCTGGTATCTGATCGCATACTCGGTCGCCCACGGCGAGATCCGCACCTTCAAGCTGGCCCGCATTCGCAAGCTCACGGTTACCAACCGCACCTTCAACAGCCCGCGCGACGTGGACCTCGCGGAATACTTCGGCGATGCCTGGAGCATGATCCCCGAAGGTCGGCTGTATAACGTGCATTTGCACTTCGAGCAGAAAGTCGCCGGCAACGTCGCGGAGGTCCGCTGGCATCACAGCCAGCGCGTGCAGTGGAACGAGGACGGGTCCATGGAGTTCACCGCAACGGTGGACGGTCTGGGCGAAATCGGCTGGTGGGTGCTGGGCTATGGCGACCAGGTTGAGGTCGTCTCGCCAAAGCGCCTGCGACGGTGGATTGCCCGCACCGCGCGGGCGACGGCCGCGAAGTACCAGCGGGAAAGGGTGTAACTGCCATGCGCGCGGTAGTCCAACGGGTATCGCGGGCCGAAGTCGAGGTCGATGGATCGGTCCTGTC
>JBNGDC010000065.1:0-7210 GCA_049975485.1 Phycisphaerae bacterium
CTATCCCGGATTTGCCGGCTGCCGGCTGCGGGCTACGGGCTTACCGGTTGTTGATTACGGCCGTTCAGCTTATGCTCGCGCCCGGCGGGACCGGACCGGATGTGGTGAGCACGGTTACCTGCCGCTCGCCGTCCTGTTCGTGGCTGGCCGCCAGCAGCATGCCGCGCGACTCCACGCCACGGACCTTTCGCGGCTCGAGGTTGGCGACGACGATAATCTCCTTGCCCAGCAGCTCCTCCGGCGAGCAATAGGGCTTCAGGCCCGCCACCAGCGTGCGCTGCTCGTCGCCGAGTTCCACGCTCAGCACATAAAGCTTGTCGGCGTTGGGGTGGTCCTGGACCTCCGTGACCTTGCCCACGCGCAGGTCCAGCTTGGTGAAGTCGTCGAAACTGACAGTCGGCTTGTCGGACATTGTGTCTCTCCCTTGCGCATCTTTGGGGCTTTTGTGCAGCAGCAGTCTATTGGCATTCATGGCCGCGGGCAAGGCGCCTCTGGAAGCCCCCGCCCCGGCCGCGTAGAATACGCGCCCGCTGCTGAACGCAGGAGAATATATGGACGTCTACCCGTGCAAGTTGAAGCCGGTCTATAAGCCCAAAATTTGGGGCGGACGCAACCTCGAGCGCCTGTTCGGCCGTGCTTTGCCGGCGGATGAACCGATAGGCGAAAGCTGGGAGCTGGCGGACCTTGACGAGGGCACCACCGCGGTCGCCAACGGCCCGGAGGCGGGTACATCTCTGGCGGAGCTGACCCGGAAGTGGGGCGATGAGCTTCTGGGCGGCGCGCCTCTCAGCGAGGCCGGGCGTTTCCCGCTGCTGTTGAAGCTGCTGGACGCCGAGGATACGTTGTCGCTGCAGGTTCACCCGGACGCCGAAGCCGTCCGGCGGCTGGGCGGGGCGCTGAAGACCGAGTGCTGGTACGTGATAGAGAGCAGGGGGGGCTTCATATACAAGGGCGTGAGAGAGGGCGTAAGCGCCGAGCAGTTCCGCAGGGCCGTTCAGAACAACACCGTGGAGCAAGTCATCCGACGCGTCGATGTCTCGGCGGGCGATTTCCACTATCTGCCCGCGGGAACCGTCCATGCCCTCGGCGCCGGCGTGGTGGTTGCCGAGGTCCAGACGCCCTCGGATACGACTTACCGCGTCAGTGACTGGGGCAGGGGGCGTGAGATCCACGTCGAGCAGTCCATGCAGTGCATACACTTCGAGCCGGCGAGTGACGCCGCACCGGGCGCCGAAGGCGAGACGTTGCTTGAGACCGAGTATTTCACCGTGGCCCGGCGCGAGGACTCCGCGGGGACGGCCAGGCCGTTGCCGGAGAACAGATGCGTGGCCCTTATGCTGCTCGGCGGCGAGGCGAAGATTCGCTGCGAGACCGGCCCGGAGCGTCTGGTGGCCCTGGGCAGCGGCGACACCGCTCTGGTTCCAGCGGCCCTGGATGCAAGCAGCATCGTGACCGAGCGGGACGCCCGGTGGCTGGAGATAACACTCCCGGAAAGCTGACGGCCCATGGCGAAAGAACGTATACAGAAGGTGCTGGCACACGCGGGTGTGGCATCGCGTCGGGTCATCGAGGAGATGATTCTGCAGGGGCGGGTTACGGTCAACGGCGAGCTGCTGACCGACCTGCCATGCTTCATAGACCCCCGGAAAGACGACGTCCGCGTGGACGGCAGACGGGTCCGCAAGCAGGAGGCGCCGAAGGTTTACTACCTGCTCAACAAGCCGCAGAAGGTGGTCTGCACCCAGCGCGACCCGCAGAATCGGCCCCGCGCCGTGGACCTGATACCGGACATCCCGCAACGTGTGTATTGCGTGGGACGGCTGGATGCCGACAGCACGGGCGTGATCATCCTTACCAACGACGGCGACCTGACGGAGTTCGTTACGCATCCGCGATACGGTGTGGAGAAGACATACGTTGTGGAAATCGACGGCCGGCTGGACGAGAAGAAGGTCCAGAAGCTCAAGGACGGCGTGTATCTGGACGGCCGCCCCGGAAGCGGCTCGAAGGTCCGCGTACTGCGCAGCAATAACAGACGCAGCTTGCTGGAGATCACACTTCGCGAAGGACGCAACCGGGAAATCCGCCGTACGCTGGCGAGGCTGGGGCACAAGGTGCGTCGGCTGAAGCGGACGGCGATCGGGCCTGTTACCGACCGCGGGCTGAAGATCGGCAGCTACCGTCGTCTAAGCCCGTCGGAGGTCGAGAAACTCCGCCGCAGCGGAAGGCAATCCGTCAGACAGCAGGAGAATCGCGGCAAAGCCAAACGCAGGAAGCAGGGAGACAAGAATGACTGACCAGACGCATCAGTTCCTGGCATTGGACCTGGGCGCCGAGAGCGGCCGCGGCGAGCTGGTTACGCTTCGCGGCGACCACGTGGAGATGGAGGAGGTGCATCGCTTCCGTAACCGACCCGTGCGGATGGCCGGCACGCTGTATTGGGACTTCCCGTACCTGTTCGCCGAGTCGCTGGAGGCGATCCGGGCCTGCGTGGAGCGGGGCGCGAAGATAGAGGCCATCGGTGTGGATACCTGGGGCGTGGACTTCGGCCTGCTGGGACGTGACGGGCACCTGCTGGGCAACCCCGTGCACTACCGCGACTCGCGCACCGAAGGTATCCAGTCGCAGACAGAGAAGGTCATGCCGCTGTCGGAGATGTTCTCTCTGACGGCGCTTCAGACGATGCCCATCAACACCATCTTCCAGCTTTATGCGATGCAGCAGGCCGACTCGCCGTTGCTCAAGACGGCCGATACTCTGCTGATGATGCCGGACCTGATGCACTACTTCCTGACCGGCAGGAAGACCTCCGAGCTTTCCATTGCCCAGACGTCGCAACTGGTGGACGTCAACGGAAACTGGTGTGGCGAGATTCTCGACAGGTTCAATCTGGACAGGGAGCTTTTCCCCGAGCTTATCGAGCCGGGCACGGTGCTGGGTGAACTTTCGGGCGAGGTCGCCGACGCCACCGGGGCAGGGGGCGTGCCGGTGGTGGCCTGCGCCACGCACGATACCGGCTCGGCCGTCGGAGCGGTCCCCGGAGAGGGCGACAACTGGGCCTATCTGAGCTGCGGAACATGGAGCATCATGGGCCGGCTCATAGACAAGCCCGTCGCCGGCGAAATATGCCTCCAGACCGGCTTCAGTCACGAGATCACCTACGGCGGCTGGTACCAGTGCCGGAACATACTGGGTCTGTGGATTATCCAGCAGCTCCGTCGCAAATGGGATCGCGGCAGCGACCCCTGGGATTACGACCGCATGACGGCGGAGGCCGCCGACGCCGAACCGGGTCCGCTGGTCAATGTTGAGGACCCCTCGCTGGTGGCCCCGCGCGACATGGAAGAGGCCCTGCTTGAGCTTCTGACCAACAGCGGGCAGAAGAAGCCCGCCAGCCGGGGACAACTGGTCCGATGCGTGCTTGAATCGCTGGCTCTGCAGTATGCCGTGGGCATGGACACCATGGGCGAGTTGAGCGGGCGACGGCCCGATACGCTGTATATCGTCGGCGGGGGGGCGGCCAACAAGCTGCTATGTCAGCTTACGGCCGACGCCTGTGGCGTGATGGTCCACGCCGGGGCCGAGCAGTGTACCGCGCTGGGCAACGCCCTCGGACAGGCGCTGGGTTTGGGTATATTGACAGAACCTCAGCAAATAAGGGACGTTATGCGCAGCAGCTTCCGCATGACCCAGTATGAGCCGCGCGATCAGGAGCTTTGGGCGGACAAACGCGCCCGCTATGCGGAAATCGCCGGCGGCGGATGGCTTGAGAGCCGCTGAGAACCGGCGGCAGGGGGCCAGCAATACCGAGATACGGAAAGGGCCCCGGGATTTCATACTCCGGGGCCCTTCTTTTGGGTGACAGTCCTGTGCTACGGCGATATGGGGCTGCTAATCATCCTCGCCGGCTTCTTCTGCGTCTCCCTGCTCGTCCTGCTCGTCGTCTTCCTCCGGCTCCGGCTCGGGGGCGGGCGTGACGGACTTCAACGTTCGGCCGTAGCGGATCTCATCGTAAACCGGGGCAAACCCCGTCGTGTACCAGTCCCGGGTGTGTATCTGAACGAAGTCGTCGGAGGAGAACGTCGCCTTCTCGGCCGACTCGACCGTCAGTGTGGCGTGCTGGACGTGCTCATCTTCGAGAACCGACTCGTCCCAGTCGCCTTTGACCAGCGCCTCGAAGTTGTCCTCGCTGAGCACCCACATTGTCGCCTTGTAGCGATAGCCCTGCACCTGGACACTTTCGCCGCTCTCCGGATCCACGCTGGTGATTTCCACGGTCTCCGTACCGCCCAGCCCCTCGACCTTGCCGAGCACGAGGTAGGTGGTGTCCACCTGTATGGGTACGCCCGTCGAGGTCGCGCTCTTGCCGGCGACGGCCAGTCGCCCGAGCGGCGTCTTGGCGTCGGCCTTTGCGGCGAAGCCCATGACATCCGGCAGTCCCGTACGCTCGGTGTTACCGTCGGAGTCCACATCCACCCGCGCTTCCCATCTCTCATCGAGCGCCTCAATCGCCTCGGCCGTGGGGGCGCCGTCGGCAAGCGTCCGCTTCATCGGCTGGGCGTGGATGAGGTGGCTGTGCCAGACGGTGCCGGTGACCTCATCCTTTGGCGCCAACGCGCGCGAGGCCCGGTTGTAACGGTCGAATCCTCTCTCGATGTTCGTCTGCAGCCGCAGCGACCGGCCGGCGGTTTCGAGAGTGCCGAAGCTAAGCCCTTCGTCCACGATGGCGGCCGAAATGCCGTCGCTCCGCCAGACCTTCCACGCGCCGCCCCAGCCGGCGTCATCCTCACTGCCTTTGTCCGTCAGCTCGCCGGCTTCGTAATCGAATCCCTCGTAAGCCAGCAGTCCTCCCTCCGCGGATGCAAGAACCTGTTCTTGCGCCGAGCTTGCCGCTTCGCGAACGGCCTCGGCCGATCCTTGCACGGAACCGTCCTGGGCATCCGCGCAGGGAACAATAGCTGCAATCAGCGTCACGACAATCACGGGACTGAATGTGCGAATCCTCATGGTCGACTCCTTCATGCCAAGGTTAAGGCCGGCTCCACTACCTCACGTTCCTCTATACAATAAGCAAAGCGAGCATCATCCTCAAAGACAATGCCCGCCTGTGTTCGGTGGTTCCGCGCGTTACTGCCTCTCAAGGCCCACTGTATCAACAGCAGTTGCCCAATGGGCAGGGGGTTCAGCTTCGCCCTCTTTTCAACGCCACCGCCAGCCCGCCTGCCGACATGAGCAGCAGTGTTGCAGGTTCCGGGATTACCACCAGGTTGCGGACCACGAGTCGGCTGTTGTCGTCGCTGTCGCCGCCGAAAACAACGCTGGACGGTGAACCACCGTTCCATGCCGTAATCGTCGCGTCCGGGATGCTGACAAGCCCCGTACTCTGGTCGGCCGAGAAAGCGGCGTATGCTCCGTCGCCGGTGTAGTCGAAGTCCACGTCGTATTGGATAGCTTCCGCGACGGGGTCGTAGAGCATACGAACCGCCGTAATGGTCACCTGGGTCTGGTCGGCAGCGGATATATAATCCAGCACCTCAAGCTCGCTCCTGCCGGTCGGAGTCATCTGGATAACCGCCAGGCCACCGCTGTGGTTAAGGTTCAGATACATCCCGTCGGCCTGCTCGCGGTCGGGCACGCCGTATTGACCACAACACCTGTTCCCAGGCCGAAGAACAGTTGGCTGTCGTCGTCAAAGCTTTTGCCCAACTGCGTTTGTACGGTCAGAAAAGCCGTCAGGTCCATCAGGTGGTAGTCGGTGTCATCAGTACGGACATAGTTTCGAGCATCGTCACCGTTGCCGGCGAACTCAATGCCGCCGGCGGTATAGGTGGGTGCCCGGCCTGAACTGCTCGATGCCAAACTGAATCCGGCCGGCAGGGCGGCTCCTGTGAACGGTTCGTCGATCAGCACCGCCGCTTCTGCCGCCGCTGTGAGCACGAAAACCAAACACAGCAGCAGGGCGGTGGCGTTTAACATCAATCCTCTCATGGCGTTATCCTCAGCTTTTTGCCGTCGGCCTGACGGGCAGGGCCATATTCTGATATCTGTTGCGTCCCGATCAGCCGGTCCCGGGCCTACACTTACATCTGCCGCCTGCGGCTACGTTTGAGTATGGCCGTTGCACCAATCGCCATCAGCGCCAGCGTCGCCGGCTCGGGAATGCTGACCGCATCCAGCGTAGTACCGAAGCGGATTTCGTCGTAAACGGGCGAGAAACCGGTCGTGGACCAGTCCCGCGTGTGTATCTGGACCCAGTCCTGGTCCGAGAAGCTCACCAACTCTGTGGTCTCCACGGTCCGCGTGGCAAACTGCACCCGCTCGGTATCCAGCACCGACTCGTCCCAGCCGGAGCCGACCAGAGCGGCGAAATTCGCCTCCGACAGCACCCACATCGTCGCCGAATAGCGGTAGCCGTCTTCTTCGACCATCGCGCCGGTGTCGGGGTCCTCGACCATGATAGTCACCTGGTCGGTTCCGCCGAGTCCTTCGACCTTGCCCAGAACCATGTACGTCGTGTCGAGGGCGATCGCGTCGCCGTCCGCGCCTTGGCTGTTGCCCGCGACCACCAGCCGGCCTTGGGCGCCGCCGTCCCTCTTGCCGGCGAAGCCGGCTATGTCCGGGCTGCCCGTCCGGGCGGTGTCGCCGGTGGAGTCCAGGTCAACGCGGGCTTCCCAGCGACTATCCATCGACTCGATCGGCGATGTAACCAGTTCGCGGTTATCCAGGGTCCGCTTGACCGGCTCGACGTGCAGGAGATGGCTGTGCCAGACAGTCCCCAGGACCTCACCGCCGGGATCAACAGCCCTGGCTGCGCGGTTATAGCGATCACTACCGTTCGTCAGATTCGTCTGGAGACGCAGGGAACCTCCGGTGACGGGCAAACTACCGAACGTCAGGCCGCCTGATAGCACCTGAACGCTCCTGCCGTCGTCGGAACGGACGCTCCAGGAGCCGCCCCAGCCGTCATCGGCTGCGCTGCCGGCTCCGCCAAGCGCTCCGGCGTCGTAATCGAAACCTTCGTATATCAGTAGATCCGCCGAAGATATCCCGGCTAACACCAGGATCGCGCAGATGCAGATAGAGACGACGAGCTTCATCTTTAGACTCCTTCCTTTTGTGCGATCTGTGAGCAGAGATTTACGGTTTGCGAGCGATGCTTCGAGCTTGTTTTATTATACGGCGGTTTCCCATTGCGACAAGGGCTGATTTG
>JBNGDC010000066.1:0-6414 GCA_049975485.1 Phycisphaerae bacterium
CCCCGGGTCAGGTCTATCACGACCAATGTGATTCCCGACCTTCGTACTGCCATGCGAAAAAACCTTTTAACTCGCTGGTTGAGCGGCCGGCAGTCTATGCCAAGCCGCAACACCTTACAAACCAACCGGTTATGAAAGAAGACCACACCGCCCCCGACTGCCGGCACGCTCCACCGACCTCAGCGAGGACAGAAACCTTCTTCAACACGGCGCTTACTGCAAGTCAGATTATAGAAGCCGCGACAGGCGAGTCAATGAAAAACGTCCCCCTCAATGGAATGGCACCGGCCGTGGCGTACACCAGACGGCAGCGCGCTTCCCACAAGTCTCCGGCAATAGTCCTACGCCGCCCCTGCGGGGCGCTTCAGCGGGTCCAGTCACCCGGAATCAGCGGGTTGAGCATCCTCAGGGGCAGTGCCTCCGGCTCGAGGTCGAGGGCCTCCCCATGGCCGTCGAAAAACGCCAGCGTTGTCTTGCCCTGGTGGCGCTGGTCCCGAGGACGTATGACCCTGATCTTATCTTCGCTGGTGGCGTAACCGCCGCCCCGCGGATAGAAATACCAGTGGTCGTAGCTGTACACGCCACGGCGGCTGAAATTGTTCGGGTCGTCCCAGTCTATTCTCACTTCCATGGTGGCGGCGCAGTCGGCGGGCCTGGGAATCTGCGACCAGAGGTTGGTGAAGCCCGCCGGCTCGCGGTGGGTTTCCTGCCATACTCCGCCGCTCTCGAAGCTCTGGAAGTCCACTCCGTTGATGATGAAATGCAGCACCGGCTCCTGCTCCTTGATGGCCGGGCACTTATAAAGCTTTATCGGGCGCAGGTAGTTTTCCCAGAAACGGTTGTCGGTCCACTCCCACTCATTCGGCTCGGCGGGGGTGGCCCCCACGTACGTCGCAAGCAGCGGAAACGTGAACGCCCTCCAGCCGCCCATCCCGTCGCGGGGGATCCAGCCGTCGTGATCACCCGCATATAGCTGCAGCGCCTTGCCGAAACCATGCTGGCGCGTCATGCATACCGTGAACAGTGCCGCATTCTTGGCCGCTCCCAGCGCCGGCATCAGGATCGCCATCAGAAGTGCGATTATCGCGATGACAACAAGCAGTTCGATAAGCGTGAAACCACCCCCGCAGCGCACGCGTTCCCGGGTGCTCCGACCAGATCTGCTCATGGAAATGGCTCCTTAAGCACTTCGCGGTGGCGGGCCGGACGGCTCGACCTCCCGGCTCCACAACCGCAGGCACATATAGAGTAGATTACCCCAAAGCCGGGCGAATATGCTGTGCAATCTTGCGAAAAAGTACTCAACTTATGCGACACCCCAGGCCCGCAGGCACGGGTAACACCGCAGGAATGTTGCCTCTGCAGACCGACGGGCGAGCTGCCCTGGAATGGCTCCGGATTCCATATCACACACGGCAGGCCGGTGGCCTGAGCACGTTGCCTGCCTGGTACGGAACCGGAGCCCGGAAGCTCACGCACGGCGCCTACGATGGTGTGGCGGCCGGGGCCATGTTGAGGGTACTGGCTGCTTCACTGAGGAGACCAAGATGGGTGCGTCTTACCTGCTTATCGTTCTGATTGCCGCGATTGTGATAGCCGGTTGTTCCGACACGGCGAACGGTCCGCAGGAGCGGCCGTCCAGTGGCGGCGACGGCTTTACACCGGTTCGCCCCATGCCCCCGCTGAGCGAGCACGAAGAGGACATCATCCGCCGGAAAGGTACGGAGCGGCCGTTCTCCGGCAAATACTGGGACCACTCGGCCGAGGGCGCTTACCTCTGCCGCCAATGCGGCGCGCCTCTTTACCTCTCTGAAAGCAAGTTTGAGTCCGGCTGCGGCTGGCCCAGCTTCGACGACGAAATACCCGGCGCCGTTCTCCGCCGGCCCGATGCCGATGGAATGCGAACCGAGATCGTCTGCGCAAACTGCCACGGGCACCTCGGACACGTGTTCCTGGGCGAAGGGCTGACAGAGAAGGACACGCGCCACTGCGTGAACTCGGCCTCGCTGGAGTTTGTCTCTCGCCAGGAGTGGCCGCTGGAGCGTGCGATCTTCGCCGGCGGGTGTTTCTGGGGCGTGGAACACGCCTTCTCACAGGTTGGTGGCGTGCTGACGGTCCGCTCCGGCTATACCGGCGGGCACGTCGCCAGGCCCACCTACGAGCAGGTCTGCACAGGGCGAACCGGGCACGCCGAGGCCGTCGAGGTCCTGTTCGACCCGCGCGAGGTCAGCTACGAGCAACTGGCGCGGCTGTTCTTCGAGATACACGACCCCACGCAACTGAACCGCCAGGGTCCGGATGTGGGCAGCCAGTACCGATCGGCCGTCTTCTACACCAATGACGAGCAAAGGGAAGTCGCCGAGAAGCTTATCGACCTGCTTCGGCAGCGTGGCTACGACGTGGTTACCGAGGTAACAGAGGCCCGCACGTTCTGGGCGGCGGAGGGTTATCACCAGAACTATCTGGAAAAGAACCCCAACCGCCCGAGCTGCCACACCCGCGTGGACCGTTTCGGCAACGGGCCGTAGGTTCGTGGGGCCGACAGCGTGCCATGCCTCTGCGCCCGCAGAGGCATGCTTTCACGCATTCATCCGCCGGATGGCGCGTAGAGGCGACAAGTCGCGCTGTCTGCGGCTTGCCGACGCATCTGGTTACTAAACGTTCATCCGCCAGATGGCGCGTAGGGTCGGCAAGTCGCGTTGTCTGCGGCTTGCCGACGCATCTGGTTACTAAACGTTCATCCGCCAGATTGTGAAGTTCAGCGCGCCGGCGAAGGTCGTCCACGCCAGGTAAGGCGCCATGAGCACAGCCGCCAACACGCTGCGGCGTGCAAACAGAACGGTTGTAACCACTATGGCAACCCAGAGGGCGGACAGCTCGGCGAACGCCCAGCCGGGCCGGCGAAGGCCGAAGAATATCGCCGACCAGCCGGCGTTGAGCACAAGCTGAATAACGAATGCCGTCAGCGCCGCCGGCGCCTTTGCTCCGGCGACCATCCACACCCGCCACGCCGCTATCGCCATCATCACGTAAAGCGCCGTCCAGACCGGCGAGAACAGCCAGCCCGGCGGCGTCCAGCCCGGCCGGTTCAGTTCCCGGTACCAGGTGCCGACCGACCGAGCCGTAAACAGCCCGCCCACGCCCGCGGCGGCCGCAACCACGACCAGGAAGATCACCAGCATCCCGACGCTCACGAACCATCCTCGCCGAGGGGGCGGCACTGACTCGCTCTGTGGTGGCTGTGTCATACCTGTCATCACCGGATGCCTCAGAAATCGGCGGCCGTCGCGCGGGCCTTGTCGCAGGCGCGTCGGATGCTTTCGTCCTTTTCGGCCGGCGCGCCCATGAGCGTCGGCGCGACGGTAACGGACCTGATGTCCTCGAAGCCGATGAAGGTGAGTATCAGGTTCATGTACGGCTTCTGCATATCCACCGACTGCATCTCATCGGAGCTGTAGTCGCCCCCGCTGGCGTACACGACGCAGGCCGGTCGGTTCGTAATCAGCCCCGTGTACCCGCTGTCCGGGTCGTACGAGAAGGCATAGGTGGGCTGGACTATCACGTCGAAGTACTGTTTCAGCCGGTGCGGGATGGAGAAATTCCACATGGGCACGGCGAACAGGTACTTGTCGGCGGACTTGAAGCGTTCGATGACGGCCTCCACGCGCGACCACGCCTCGCGGTGCTCGTCGCCGGGGGTGCCGCCTCCGAGTATGGCGTACTTGGCGGCCAGTGCCGGACCGTCAAACGCCGGCAGATCCTCCTCAAAGACATTCAGCGTGTCTATCTTGTCGTCCTCGTTGGCCCGGCGGTAGGCGTCCACAAAAGCATCGGCCACCGCGATGGACTTGGACCTCCCGCCCCGCGGCGACGCCTGGATGTAAAGCAGTTTGCCCATGGGTGGCTCCGGATATCTTTCGATTCTGTCAGAGCTAATATTCCGCAGGATTATAGCGCCTTCGGCGGGGCATTTCTTATCACGAGGATCACACGGACCAGGAAGACCACGAGAAAACAATGCAATCGCCTCGGTCGAGTGTCTGACTAATCTGTCGGCGAACTCGCATAGAGCAATCTGTCCTGGTGACCTTTGCTGGCTTCGTGGGCTTAGTGATGACTCCGAACCTCGGTGGTCTGGTAACTGCGGGCTTTACGACTGAGACACACGGAGATTACTGTAAGCTCTCACACGCACGGCCCGACCAAAGGAACATACCCATGAGCAGCCAACCGCCGGATGCAGTCCGATTTGAACCCGTGGAGCTTACCGAGGGCATGACCCGCCAGGCCGACGCCGACGGCGCCGCCTGGTACACCGCCGAAAAGCCCGGCGCGGAGCTGCACTACCGCATCGAGCCGGGCACGCTCAGCGAAGACGGATACCTCTGCGCCGACATGCTGCTGGACGGCGAGTATCTGGTAGTGTTCCGCATCGCCCTTACCGAGAGCGAAACCGGCAGGACGTTCAAGCTTTCCTTCGGCGGCCTGAACCAGTGCTCGTTTCGCGTCCGCGTTCCGCTGACGCTTCTGAGGCAGGACCGGTGGATGTACCGCCGCGAGGGCGCGTGGCTCAAGCCACTTTGCTATGCCGACGCCGTGGACCCCGCGAAGGTGGACAGGATGTCGCTGATGGTGCTGCGGAAGTCCGAGCAGACGTGCCGCTTCCGCATAGGGGCTTTTTCCTACTCATCTTCCGAACCGCCGGCGCTGACGCAGCCGGAACTGCCGCGCGGACCGCTGCTGGATGAGCTGGGCCAGAGCACACTGCACGACTGGCCCGGCCGAACCCGCAACGAGGCCGAGCTTGCCGCTCGTCTGCGCGAACAGGCCGAGTCCTGCTCGCAACACCGCTGGCCGGACGGCTTCGGCCGCTGGGGCGGGGCGAAGGACATCCGCTTTGAGGGCACGGGCTTTTTCCGCACGCATCACGACGGCAGCCGCTGGTGGCTGGTGGACCCGTCGGGACGGGCGTTCTTCTCCAGCGGGCTGAACTGCGTACGCCCGGCGACCTGGGCGGTCTGCGAGCAACTGGAGCCGGCCCTGACCTGGCTTCCCGACGACGAGGGCGACTACCGCGACGCCCGCGGCAACCTCAGGGGCAGGCAGCAGGTGAACTACCTTATCGCCAATTTCATCCGCGCGTTCGGACCGGATCGGTGGAAGCATCGCTGGGACGAGATCACCCTTTCGCAGATGCGCCTGGCGGGCTTCAACACGGTCGCGAACTGGTCGGACTGGCGCACCGCGCAGGCGGCCGGCTTTCCTTACGTCCGCCCGCTGCAGTTCAATCCGCGACACGCCGGCACGGTGTTCCGCGACTTCCCGGATGTCTTCTCCAGGGAATTCGCCGAGGACGCCCATGAGTATTCGCAGCAGCTCTGCGAGACGGCCGGCGACCCGGCCCTCATCGGCTACTTCCTGATGAACGAGCCGCAATGGGGCTTCGCCTCACAGACGCCGGCGGAGGGCATGCTGCTGAACACGCCGAGCTGCGCCACGCGTAAGGCACTGGCGCAGACGCTGCGGGACAAATACGGCGACGACGAACGCCTCGCGGCCGCCTGGGGCGTGCCCGCGACACTGGACGAAGTGGCCGAGGGACCCTGGCGGCATCCGCTGACTGAAAAGGCCCGGCACGACCTGAAGGAGTTCTCCACGCAGATGGTCGCCAAGCTCTTCGAGACGCTGACCGGCACCTGCCGCAAGGTGGACCGCGACCACCTGAACCTCGGCGCCAGGTACTACACCACGCCGCCGGACTGGGCGCTGGCTGGCATGGGCGGATTCGACGTCTTCAGCATCAACTGCTACGAGGAGCGGCCGCCGGCGGATAAGCTCGAGTATATAGAAAGCGCCACGTCCCGGCCGGTGATGCTCGGCGAGTGGCACTTCGGCGCGCTGGACGGCGGACTGCCCGCCAGCGGCATATACCGTGTGGGAACGCAGGAAGACCGCGGCAAGGCGTTCCGCAACTATCTCGAGTCGGCCGCGGCACATCCGTGCTGCGTGGGAGCGCATTACTTCACGATCTACGACCAGTCGGCACTGGGACGCTTCGACGGCGAAAACTACAACATCGGCTTCCTGGACGTATGCAATAGGCCGTATGAACCGCTCGTCTCGGCCGCCCGGGAAAGCCATGAACGTCTATACGAGGTGGCCGCCGGCAGGACACCGGCGTGCGAGCTGGCGTGCGACTACCGCGAACGGTTGTTCATGTAGCCGGTGGATATGGTGGTTCGCCGCCCGCCCGCGATATCGGCGGCGTGTTTTGATTCGGCCACGGCTTCGGACGGCGCTTCAGAAGGGGCAGGTGTTAATACGCCTCGCTTCAGCCGGCAGGCCGGAAGGTCGGGTACCAATAGACATAATGGATTGACCTGCCCCGATCTCAAGGTCGTGGGTTACCTTTTA
>JBNGDC010000067.1:0-6352 GCA_049975485.1 Phycisphaerae bacterium
CTGATCCGCCGTCGTCGCAGTTAACAACAGAATAAGTCCGGTTCCGGGCCCGCTCTCGCTCGCGGCGGGTCCGGGCCGGCACCCCATACAGAGGCATAAGGAAAGCAGAATGTGGAGACAGGACGAGAGACAGGTTGGCTCAGTAGTGGGCGAGCGGCCCGGAAGGAGGTACTGCTGCAGAAAGCAACAAAACACTTCTCGAAGCCGCGCCCGGCGTAAGGGCGTGCCGGTAAGGAGGGACGGTCTCTCCGAACCGAAATCGGACAAGTCCTACTTGTGAGGGACAATTCCAAAGGAGAATCAACGATGAAGAAGCTACTGATTATCGCAGTTGTTGTCGGTTGTGCAAGTGGTCTGGCCATGGCAGACTTTGTCGCGGATGCTGGAGTTCCACAGGACAATTCCGGGTACGATCTGAATAACACGGATCCGGATGCCAGAAATGACTACACGTCTGAATGGTTGAACTGGTCAGGCACCTGGAACGATAACATTGCGGCCAACGGAAGCACGTGGCTTGCCTCGAATGCCGGTCACTTTTTGAAGGATCCCTACGGCGCAGAGGATGGAACGACCGAGGGCCCGGGCTACGCCGGTATTTACGTGGGAGCGACTGGCGACTACAACGACATGCGGTACAGGTTCACTGCCGACGAGGCCATAAGTGAAATCCCCATGAGTGTGGCATGCACAGTGTACCGAGTCTCAGGCGGCCGCAGTCGGCGCCTGCTGATCAAGGCCATCGTAAACGGCACGGAGCAGGCCAGCATGTACACCGGCTATTGGGCCGATGTCGAAGGCGCCGATCACTACATCGACCCGAATGTGTACAGCGCGAGTGGGTACGGTCAGCTTATTGAGCCCGCAATGTACACGCTGGAAGGACTGGACATTGCAGCGGGTGATGAGGTCGAGTTGTTCTTCCAGATGGTGCAGAATGACGGCGGTGGATTAGGTCAGTCGAAGCACATTGGTCTGGGTGTGCAGCTCGTGCCTGAGCCGACCACGCTTGGTCTGCTTGGTATCGGTGGTCTGGCGGCACTGATTCGTCGTCGCCGCAGCTAACCGACGTTGTGAAGTTGACCGTCTGTTGACGGTCAGGCAGTAAACGGACGGGATGGATGGGGCGCCCACGCGGGCGCCCCGTCGTCCCCCCGGTTGTTTGGTAGTACCAGGGCGGGTTCCTGCCATGTTGCCGGGGAAAAATGCTCGAGAGGAGGAAGTATGAGAAAGCTATCGACAATTACGCTTCCGGCGATGGCTTTGGTTGCACTGGTTTTCGGGGCGAACGCATCGGCCACCATCTACCTTGAGAACTACAACATCGACGACAGCCAGTCCGACGCCGGCTGGTACCAGGACAACAGCTATGGCACGGGCGACGTGGCCCGCGTCGAGACCTGGTCCCAGAGCACGCTGAGGACGCCGGACGGCATCAACAACGCCCAGGCGCCCGAGCATACGACGGACACGGGTTTCTTCGCGTCCTCCGGCTATGAAAGCTGGGTCTATACCGACGAGTACGCCCTTCCGCTGAGTGAGGTGAGGGGCTGGGGCTTCGACGCGATGAGCAAGCGTGAAAGCCCGCGAGAGGTGTCTTTCTTCGCCGAGATCGACGGCGTCCGCTGGAAGACGGCTCCCATCTACGTCATCGGTGACGGCGAGGACGACGCCGAATGGCGGACATACCACGCCGGCTTTGAGCCGGACTCGGCCGTCTGGGAAGACCCTGAAGGTAACGTGGCTGAAGGCCTGACGGGTACTGTGGACGCTTTCGGCTTGACCTATCACCACGAGGGCGACGGAAACCTGTACCTTGACAACTTCACCGTGGTCCCTGAGCCGGCGACGCTTGGTCTGTTGGCCTTCGGCGGACTTGCGGTGGTCATGCGACGTCGTCGCGACTGAGAAAGTCTGTAACAGCCGTTTGCACGGCTGCGCCATAAACTGGATGGGCGGGGTGTCATCTTCCGGCACCTCGCCCATTTGCTTTGCGCCGACGCACGCAGCGCCCGGCGATTGGGGAGAAACCAACGCCCGGTGCGAACGTTAAAACAATGCGAGTCGCGAGGCGTACGCACGAACGAAACCCGCAACCGGAGGTCGCAGGAGATGAGACGGATGATCAAGCTGATGCCGGCGATGTTGATTCTGGCGGCCGTGGTGGCCGCACCTGCCCAAGCGCAGGAGAGCTTCGATATTCTCACGTCCACGTACATCGGCGGGGCGGGCGAAGACGACGCCGTGCGTGGCTCGGCCATTCAGAGCGACGGCACGGTGGTTATAGCCGCCAACGTGGGCGCCGGCTTCCGCGTCGCGGACTTCCGCGCCACAGGGCCTGTTGGCGTCATTCTGCGGCTTTCTCCCGACGGCAGGGAGGTGCTCTCGGCGAGGGCGGTCGGGCGCATCGTGGGCGACCTGGCGCTGGACGGCAAGGACAACATAGTGGTGGCCGCCGGCACCGACGGCGTGGTGAAGCTCGACCCGCGGGCACGGGAGGTGCTCTGGCACAGGGAGCTTTCGACCAGGTGCCACCGTGTGGACGTAGGCGCCGACGGGACCGTGGCGGTCCTGGCCGAGGATAAGGATATAGGCAAGGCCGAAGGAAAGGACGCCCGCGTGGGCGTGCTGTCCGCGGACGGCCGGCCGCTGGGGGATTGGAAGGGGCATCGTCAGACCTTCGACGTCTGCGTGGACTCCGCGAGCGGAACGGTCATCACCATCGGTTGGCGCCAAGCGAACTGTTTCGACGGCACGCGTGTCTATCCCGTTCAGATCGCCTACATGCGGGGCAGGGACTACTCAGGCAATGTCCGCTGGACGAACTACGACTGGTCCACGGACCGCGACGCCGACGACTTCCTGAACAAGCCGACGAACAACATGGCCGACACCCGCGGATACCGATGCTCCATCGGCGCCGACGGCAAGCTCTACGCCGCGTTCGAGGCGGCCGGCGGCAACCACATATTCCGCTACGACCCCCACGAGGTTACGCGGCAGGTCGGCGTGGTCGGCGGCGACAAGTACCACGAGTTCTACAACACCCGCTCGGAACACAAGACGGTATTCGGCAGGTATAATCCGCGCACGGGCGACGTTGAGCTTGTGCAGCAGTTCTGCGGCCGTCTGGGAAGCGGCCGGGGCAACGCGGTGCGTGTGAAGAACGGCGAGATCACCGCCGACGCCGCCGGCCGCGTGTATCTGACCGGTTCTTCCGCATACGGCCTGCCGCTTTCGTACAACCCGCCCGGGACCGGCGACTACACCGGCGGTGCGTTCGTGCTGGTGATGTCGCCGGACCTCAAACAGCGGCTGCTGTGCACTCGCCCGCTGGGCGGCAAGGGACAGATGCTTACCGTCAGCCCCGGGACCGTTGAGGGCAAGACGCGGCTGGTCATCGGCGGCAGCGGCATGGAGGTAATCCGTACCGAGAACGGCGAGACCCTGCAAATGCGGACCGTCGAGCCGCTCCAGGAAGAACCGGCCGGAGCGAAGGACGGCTTCATGGCCGTCATGGAGCTTAAATAGCGGCCGGACCGTTTCGCCGGCCGTTGCCGTGTCCCTGCACCGCGGGGACATGTTGATGCGCCTTTACCATGCATGCCCCTGTGAACAGCACAGGGGCATGGCACCGCACGCCACAGGGGGATGGCACCGGGTAAGGTGTGCATAATACGTTGACCAACGCTGACTTGCGAAAGGACCTGCAATGACTCGCTTCTCAATGTCAATGCCGTCCAGACGGCGTTCCGGCCCCACGCGGGATATGGAACAACACGACGTGCATAGGCCCTACGGCGGACTTGCCTCTGTGTCTCTTACTTTGCTTGCCATGCTGCTGTGTGTGCTTTCCGGCTACGCTGCGGCAACCGCTGGCGAGGCGTCCCCCGACTGGAGCAGCCATGCCGGCGACCACGACTTCGCCCCGCCCCGTGAAGAGGGCGTCGAACTCACCAGCGTCATGGAGCACATACGCCTGGCCTGGAGCAATCCCACCCACACCGGATTCGGCAAGGGGGGCGGCGGAACCGTCCTGTCGCTTCTTGAAGACGGGTACGATCCTGCTTATGGAGAGGTCGCCAGTCCCGTCCTCTCGGACGGCGTTCTGCTGGTATCGTGGAGTCAGCCCAGCGGTGATGTCGTCGCCGACCTCGATACCGTTACCGACCGTTATTTCGACGACAGGCAGCGCAATGAGCGTTTCGCCGACAACTACTTTCGCATAGACGCCGATTGGCACACTATCGCCATAGACGCCGAGACGGGCGAGACGCTATGGGAGCGGGTCGAGCCGTCGGCCTCGCTGAATTTCATGTCCAGCAAACGCGGGCACAACGGCATCAGTGGTGCCGCACGGGATGGCGTGTACGTGACCATAACAATCCTTGGTGAGGTTTACGCCTATGACCTGAAGACCGGTGAGACCCGTTGGACAACTACCCTGGAGCAATGGAACCAACGCGCCCAGGAAACCAAAGACGAGATGCTGGCCAACCGCCGAATGCCGCACGTAAGCAGCGGCCCGTTCGGCTACAAACGCTCCGGTGCTATCATCGTCGAGGGCATCGCCGTCCTGCCGGACCTGCGGGGCGGTCTGATCGGCGTGAAGCTCAGCGACGGTTCTCAGCTCTGGCAGACAGCGGATTGCCTCCACGACCAGGCGACACCCCGGCCTTGGCGACACGAGGGAAAGACCTGGCTGGTCTGCAATGATGCCGGCAAGGGCGGCAGCGGGATCAACCTGGTCGATCCGGCCACGGGCAGGATTCAATGGACCCACGAGACGGGCTTCAATCCGGGCGAACTGCTGATGGGGCAGGGCCATATCCTGCTCAACGCCGACCCGGACGCGACAGACGAATGTGTGTACACGTGCTACACCATCTCGCCCGAGGGGCTCAAAGAACGCTGGACATTGGAGGATACGGACGAGAACAGAGTCGAGATCAAGGCGGACTTCGGCGCCCACCGCAAGGGTGTGATTCGCGATGGTATCCTCTACGCCAAGCTGGGCGTTGGCAAGGGCAGACAAGAGCGCATGGCGTCGATCGACCTGTCCACCGGCCGGGAGCTGGACGCGGTGGGGGACCCGGCACTGGGCCTCAACGCCGGCCAGCCCTTTATTGCCGAGGATAAGCTCTACGTGCAACTGAACTCTGCTCACTCGGGCAGCAACGCGGGTCTGCGGGTGTATCAACTGCATGGCGAGGGTCGCTTGTCCTACTTGGGTGACGTGAGGTATAAAGGCCTGGGAATAAAACAGTTAACGGGCTATCAGTTCCCCATGGAGACGCCCTATGCCGGTGGAAAGGTGTACTTGCGGGGTTGCAGGCAAATCGCCGCGATCGACCTGACTACGGTCACCGAGCCGATGGCCGAGGTGGAGCTGAAAAACGCCTGGGCCGGCTTTGTCCGTCCGGTCAGGGCGCTGATATTCGCCGACGAAGACGGCATGATAAAAAGCGCGCGGCTGGAATCTCCACCCCGTAAGGAACTGGGTGTGGTGGGCACGCCGGTACATCGCAACGATAGCTGGATGCCCCTGGAGCTTCCCGAAGGCGTAAAGCTTGGCTCGGCCCTGGAGACCACTGCCGTATTCAGCTTTGTTCCCTTCTCCTGGCCGGCGGAAGTAGTCATGGAGGCGGCGGAAGGCAACCAGTGGAAGGGAAAGTGGTACCGCCATTTCCCCGGCTGGGATGAAACGATCTCTTACGAAGGCGGGTTGCATGAGACCAGCGAGGGTGGCTACAACCGGCGTGGCTGGCCCACGGGCTGGCTCAAAGACCAGCCGGTGACGTTCTTTTCCGATCTGCCCCAAGGCCAGCAGCGGGTCTTCCTGCAACTGCTGGACTTCATACCGGCGATTCCGGACGTAAAGGGCAGGCAGAATATGACGCTATGCCTGGATCACGACGGCGAACGCGTGGCCGCCGGCATAGGCGGGGCCTTCTCGTTCAATCAATCCTACCACGAGGTCGATACCGGCGAGCTGGTGGTAACCGAAAAAGGCATCACCGGCAGCGCCATCGTGATTCTTAACCCCGATCCGTGGGTCGAAGGCGACTACAGGAACGGCGGCAGCCTGGCGGGCCGCGTGGAGCTGGATATCACCTTCGGCGAGCCGAACGATGAGGGTATCTACCCGGTCCGCGGTAACTGGAGTGTTGAATGGGGACTGGAGATGACCCGCAGCGGCGAAATCGAGGCGACTATCAAGAATTGAACTCGCACCGCTCTGATGTAGCGCAGCAAAACGCCCCGTGGCCGGCCCGCGGGGCGTTCTTTACTGTCTGCACGTTGGTTTCTGTCTTTCGACAGGCGCGTCAGCGGCGTCGCCGACGCAGCAGCA
>JBNGDC010000068.1:0-6241 GCA_049975485.1 Phycisphaerae bacterium
GTAACCTGACTTACACTGATTAGCATTTTCTCGAAGTTCATTCCATCCCGCCGCTGATGGGCGTGTCGGCGTCGCCGTGGGTGTTGTCCGTGTCGATCTCGTTGGCCAGGTTGTGCTCGCGGGTCTGGTCGAGGTCCCACGTGGAGCCGTCTCCGTCGTCGTCCTGATTGAAACTCGTCCAGTTGCCCAGCATATCCAGCGACAACTCCTGCAATCTCAGGCCCGCGGGGCCGGGACGAAATTGGCCGGGGGTGTAAACCCCCGGAAAGCTCCACCCGAAGTATTCGAGGCCCCACGGGCCGGCACGAATTGCTGCACGTCCGCCTTCACCTGTCGTGCCCCCCCGGGGCTCTTGGTTTTGTGAGCACCATCCCACCGGGGCCTTGCTACTCTGCGAAGTAGCACTTCGCTACGAAGCACGAGGACGACCCCGGCTATTTGAGTACCGGCCCTTCGGGCCTCGCGCCCGGCCGCGTCGTAAACCGGGGCAAGCCAGTCGTCGCCTGCATGCGAAAACTCATCATCGCTCTGAACGCCCTCATCAGAAACAACACAACCTGGAAAACACCAAAATGCGCTTGAATATCAAGACAGTCGCTACCTGCTGCGGGTTACAGGCGGATTAGGGCTTGTGTCGGTTCTCTAACCGACTCCCATCGAGCCAGCAGTTCCTGGCAAAAGCCAGTAAGGTCACCCGCTCTGACGTTGTCCCTAATGACAGCACACCCTAGCGTCTCTCGGGAGCTGATGAACAGCTCACGCTCTTTCACGGTGATGATCGCATCGATTGCCTCCCACGGTATCTGGCGCGACGCGTCCGGCGTCTCCTGATGTAAGCCGCTCTCAACAACGCACAGCCGTGCGTCCCCCGGCCCGAACTCTCGACACTCCGCCACACGCTTCAGCGCAAAGACCCTATGAGCTTTCCGGAAGCTGCACCACCCGATCAGCCCGGCCAGCACGGGCCCGACACCAAGGGCTGTCAGACCTATGGGATGCAGGCCCTCGATGGCGTTGATAGCCGCAAGAACGGCAAACGTCCCGCCAACCATGCCCGCAACTGCAAGCAGCCGCAAGCGTTTGGCCGCCGGTACATGCTTGGCATGCAACTGATACAACCGAACGAACCCCGGCATTTCGCTCACATACTCTATGCACACAGCGTTCACCTAGTATCTTTTGGGCGAAAGGGTCGCCCCGAGGTAGCGTTGCTCAATTCTATGCCTTCCGGAATATCCGGAGTATCGACTTGGGCCGTCTCGGAATCCTCTAATTCATTCCGAAGGTTCTGGGGCTCCCTGGCGTTCCACGAAGCGGCCGTGGACTCGTCGCCCGGCTTGGGCCCGACGGTCATATTCCCGGCCGCGTCGTAAACCGGCTGTATCCAACCGTCGCCTGCATGCGAAAACTCATCATCGCTCTGAACGCCCTGATCAGAAACAACACAACCTGGAAAACACCACAATGCGCTTGAACATCAAGACAGTCGCTACTCACTCAACACCCGGCCCATCCTCGTAATCCAGTACCGAGTCAGAAACGTCATTACCGATCGTCTCGACGGTAGAATCGCCGATTCCGAGGGTATACCCATTGACACCCATCAGGTCGAGCTTCTCGATCATCTGTTTCTTAAGCGAGGCGGTAACGACGACTCGCTTGCAACGGGTTACACCCAGTTCACTGATCTTCCGCGCGTGATCGACGTTGAATTGTGCAGCAACCGTAATAAAGGCTTTCTGCGCTATAGCTCGCGGCATCCAGCCGGGGAAGTGCAGCGGCACGAGGATATCCTTCTTGCGTCCATTGACAAAATCGTCTTCGAAGTCACACTCGATGTTCCCCTCCTTGCCGTAAACCTTCGGCCACTGCTTGCCCACGTGCAACTCGAAGTCCTTAAGGCACACGCACCAGATAACGCCGTCTTTCTCTGGCTTGCGTCGGCATGCAAAAAACAGTGCCACCAGCGGGTCCTGAGTCCAGTCCACCGCACGCGTAGGTAGCCCGTAATGACGCGCAACGAATAACGTCCCCGTGGTTCGGTATGTCCCCCATTTCAGCCGAGCCAGCTCGATATGCTTCCTGGCACAGGGTTGAAGATGTCGGTAGCTCTGCTGGCCGAAGCTTTCGAGCACCGAGTTCTCAAGATTGAGTCTGTTGTGGCCCGCCTTAAGCTTCTTCAGACGGAGGTCGAGGGACGATTCGATAGTGTCCCAGTCCTTGTAAGCCCCATGAAACACGGACTTCGGCTTGCTAAGCAAGGCCCTGAGACACGCATCAACGTCAGTAGGACTCTCAATGTCCCAAGCGGTGTTTACATTATAACCGGGCGCCACCCCGCTATCTTCGCTCCGTCGGTTAAGGTGATTCATCATTCGCGTCGCCCCAATCCGTTTATCAGCCCGCTTCCGTGGACAATCCCGGCGAGCCGGCCCACCCCCGGCTCTGTGCCCTCTGTGGCTCACACTGTCAGCGACATTATTCGTTTTATGCGGTCGCCGATGGGCGGGTGCGTCTGCATGAAGTTTCTGGAGCGGTCCTCGAAGTTCTTGATGGGGTGTACGATGTACAGCGGCGCGGTGGCGCGGTTGGCGACCTCGAGCACCTCGGTATCGCCGGAGAGCTTCGCCAGGGCAGCGGCCAGCCCTTCGGGATTGCGCGTAAGCTCCACGCTGCCGGCGTCGGCGAGGTACTCGCGCTGCCGCGAAAGCGCCATGTGGATTATTCTCGCCAGTATCGGCGCGACTATCGCCAGCACCAGGGCCACTATCAGCAATATGGCCTGAGCACCGCCGCCGCCCTTGCGGCTTCGGCTGCGCGAGCGGCTCCGCCCGGCACCGAACCACAAGCTCCGCAGGAACACGTCGCACATCAGCACCAGCACGCCGACCATCACGGCCATCAGCGTCGCGTAGAGTATGTCGTAGTGGCGGATGTGGCTCAGCTCGTGGGCCATCACGCCCTGAAGCTCGTCGCGCGTGAGCTTCTCGCGCAGCCCGCGTGTAATCGCGACGGAGGCATGTTTGGGATTCCGGCCGGTGGCGAAGGCGTTCATCGCGCTGTCGTCGATGATGTAAATCTTCGGCACGGGTATGCCGGCGGCGATGGCCATCTCCTCGACCACGTTGTAGAGCTGCGGGTCGTCCTCCTTGGTTATCCGTCGTGCTCCAGACATCGCCAGCAGCGCCGACGAGCCGCCGAAATAGCTCGTCAGCGTCATGAAAAACGCGATGCCCGCGGCGACGGCCGCCACCGCGACGCTGAAATACCAGTCATGCCCCCATACGTAGCCGATCAGCAGGCCCAGACCCACAAACAGCAGCATGAAGACGCCTATCAGCAGTATGCTGTTGCGCTTGTTCTTGGCGATCAGCGTGTGGAACGTTTCGACAGGCATTGGGTTGGAAGCTGGTTAGCTGGTTAGCTGGTTAACTGGTTAACTGGTTAATTGGTTAATTGGTTAACTGGTTGATCGGTTAACTGGTTGATCGGTTAATTGGTTAACTGGTTGATTGGTTGATGCGTTGAGCAGCCCTTCGACTCGCTGCGCTCGCTCAGGACAAGCCGCCTTTTATTTGCCGCCGCGCGGCGGGCGGACTAGAACTGTACCTGCGGCGCCTCGCGGTGCGAGGGGTCTTCTATCTCGAAGTAGTCCTGCGGCTTGAAGCTGAACATGTTGGCCAGGACGTTGTTCGGGAACTTCTCCCGCGCGGTGTTATAGACCGCGGCCGAGTCGTTGTAATGCTGCCGCGCGAAGGCGATGCGGTTCTCGGTGCTGGTCAGCTCCTCCTGGAGCTGGGCGAAGTTCTCGTTGGCCTTGAGGTTCGGATAGCTCTCCGACAGCGCGAACAACTGCCGCAGCGCGCCGGTGAGCATGTTCTCGGCCTGTGCCTGCTCCTTGACGCCCTGGGCCTGCACCGCCTGGTTGCGCGCCTGGATGACGCTCTCCAGCGTCTCCTTTTCGTGCGAGGCGTAGCCCTTGACGGTCTCAACGAGGTTGGGGATCAGGTCGTGCCGCCGCTTGAGCTGCACGTCTATCTGGCTCCAGGCCTCGCGGCAGCGGATGCGCTTGGAGACGAGGGAGTTATATACGGCAATGAACGACAACACGATCAACACCAGCAGTGCGATGATGATCCATAGAACCCACATTCGAATTCCTTTCCTGAAAGGCGCCCCGTGAAAGGGACCGGTCGGCCTGCCAGTAAGCTAACCGCTCACGCCGGCCAAGGCAAGACACATTCGTGGTACGCGAGTCACCCAGGGACCGGGTCTGCGTGAATCCAGAACCCGCAGTTCGCAGAAGCCCGAAACAGGCACGACATCGCACGTATGCCGGGAGGACCCTTGCCCGCGTCGGCCCGGAAGCGTAAAAGGTTACCGATTCGAACGAAGCCCCGCATGCCCCACAAAGGAGTTCTCGCAATGGCACCACCGCAACCCGCCGGACGGCCCAATATAGTGCTGATAATGTGCGACGACATGGGGTTTTCGGATATCGGCTGCTACGGCTCGGAGATATCCACGCCGAACCTGGACCGCCTCGCCGGCGGCGGGCTGGCGTTCCGGCAGATGTACAACTGTGCCCGTTGCTGCCCGACGAGGGCGAGCATAATGACCGGGCTGTATCCGCACCGCGCGGGCGTCGGACAGATGGTGAACGACCGCGGCCGACCCGCCTACCAGGGCTATCTCAACGACCAGTGCGTGACCATAGCCGAGGGGCTCAAGTCGGCCGGCTACCGGACGTACATGTCCGGCAAGTGGCACTGCGGTGGCGCGTACAACGTGCAGCAGCCGGAGACCTGGTCGCCCGGCGACGCCAGGCACCCCACCCCGGTGCAGCGTGGATTCGACGAGCACTTTGGCACGCTCTGCGGGGCAGGCAGCTACTTCTTCCCGCCGACGCTTGCCCGCAACGACAGGTTCATTACGCCCGACAGCATGGACTTCCATCTTACCGACGCCATCAGCGACGAGGCCGTCGCAATGATAGGCCGGGCCGCAGACGCGGACGATCCTTTCTTTCTGTACGTTGCCTACACCGCGCCGCACTGGCCGTTGCATTCGTGGGAAAGCTACATCGAGAAATACCGCGGCAAGTACGCGGCCGGCTGGGACGCCGTCCGCACCGCCCGTCACGAGACGCTCAAGGGTTCGGGGATCCTGGACCCGAAGTGGCCCATAGGCCCTCGTGACGAGCAGGCACCGCCCTGGGAGGACGTGAAGAACAAGGACTACCAGGACGCGTTGATGGCCGTCTATGCCGCCATGATAGACCAGATGGACGACGGCATCGGGCGCATCCTTGCGGCTCTCGACCGGCGCGGGCTTACGGACAACACGCTGGTGCTGTTCCTTTCCGACAACGGCGGCTGCCACGAGTACATCCGCCACGGCAGCGACTGGGCCGACCGCCTGAAGCGGCCCGCGCTGGACGGCAGGGAGGTGACAGTCGGCGACGCACCGGGCGTGATGCCGGGCGACAGGTACACCTACCAGAGCTACAACCGCCCCTGGGCGAACGCCAGCAACACCCCCTTCCGCATGTTCAAGCACTGGGTGCACGAGGGCGGCATAGCCACGCCGCTAATTGCCCATTGGCCCGGCGTCATACAGCCCGGCACGCAGACCGACGCACTGGCTCACGTCATCGACATCATGCCCACGTGCCTGTCGGCGGCGGGTGCGGAGTATCCGGAGGCCCGCGGCGACAAGCCCGTCAAACCGCTCGACGGCGAGAGTCTGCTGCCGGTGCTCCAGGGCAGGGACTGGTCGCGCCAGAAGGACCTCTATTGGGAGCACGAGGGCAACCGCGCCGTCCGCCAGGGGCGATGGAAGCTCGTCAGCCAGTTCGAAAAGGGCAACTGGGAGCTTTACGACATGGTCGAGGACCGTACCGAGCTTAATGACCTGGCCGCCGTCAAGGACGACAAGGTCCGCGAGCTGTCGGCCGCCTACGACCGCTGGGCCGGGTACGCCGAGGTCGAGCCGTGGGAGATTGTCAGGAAGGGCTAACGTTCGTACAGGTGCGGTCGGTTATTGGTGGCGGATAGACTTTGGCGACATGGTCGTGAGTTTTGCGGGCCATATGAGTTTCAATCGCCCCCTGTCGGGGGCTCTGGGCGGGGATGTCGCCACAAATCCACGGGCTGGCGCCCGTGGCTATTTTCAATCGTCCCGGCTGGTACCTGTTTAGCGTTCTTTTTCCGCAAGAGCGATACGTCGGGCAAGGAAGTGG
>JBNGDC010000069.1:0-6239 GCA_049975485.1 Phycisphaerae bacterium
GGGGGTGCCCTCACCCGGTCCTGCGGACCGACCTCTCCCAGAGGGAGAGGGGTGCCCTTGGTCCGACCCGGATACATAGGTAACAGAACAGTCCGGACACATGGGTAACAGTTTTGCGATAGCCATGGCCGGGGGAAGCATCAGCCATGCCGTGCGACCGTCCCTCTGCGTCGGGTGCCCTGCTGCGTGTGCCGCGACGGGTGGATGATGGGATTCGAACCCACGACCCCTTGGACCACAACCAAGTGCTCTGACCAACTGAGCTACATCCACCGTGCGCCCCGGCCGGCGGCCGAAGGCAAACGAATAAGCTACCAACCCCCTGCCGCGGTGTCAATCCTGTCGGTCGCTTCATGGAGCGCGGCCGCAGGCCGGCGAGTCGGCGATATTAAGGCAGGGATAAACGCAGATAAACACGGATCTTTGGCGGCGACAAACGCGTCGGACTCCGGCGTGTGAGGCAATTCTTCTCGGCGCGCGTCCGGGAGCGGCGGGACCGACAGGGAAGCAAATTCGCAGCCGTGGCTGCTGTTCCGCTGCCTGCGGCTCGGCGCTAGGGGGCGACTGCAAAGCAGTGGACAGGTAACTGCCGCAGCGCGCGGGGCGGTACTGCGAGGGATGGCACAGCTCCTGCGAACACGCTGATTGGTGCCGGAGCATCGTACCGGTCGTAATCCGTCCGGCAGGGCCTGTCGCGGGGAATAACTCAGGAGATGCGGAAAGAGACTCACCGGCCTTGGGGCTTGTGCAGGATGGCCAGCCAGGCGGGCCTGGGCGCAAGCGGCGCAGAGGCGTAATGGAACAATGCAGCAGACCCCCTTTCGCTATGCATACACGCATTGCTATAGGGCCATGACTGCATGTGTTACAAGCCGCTATGAATTGTCGGTCAGGCCCAGAGCTGCCGATATGCGGTCGAAGTCGTCCAGCGAGTAATATTCCACGACGATACGCCCACTGTGTTTGCGACGGCCCGGCTGGACGGAGACCTTGGTTCCGACGCTCTGGGTGAGCCGCTCCTCCACGTCGCGGATATAGGCGGGCTTGGCCGGACGCTTCGGTTGCGTCTGCGGAGCTGTCGGCTCTGCCCCGGCCGCGACGAGCTTCTCGGTCTCGCGGACGCTCAGACCGTCCTTCTCGATCCGCCGCGCCAGGGCAAGCTGCCGCTGCGGGGCGTCAACGAGGGCGGCCAAGGCCCTGGCATGGCCGAAGGAAAGCCGCCCCTCGGCGACCATCGTCTGCACGTCCTGATGCAACTCCAGTAATCGCAAGTGGTTAGCGACGGTCGTACGGGCCTGGCCGAGTCGCTGGGCGGCGTCGGCCTGGGTGAGGTTGAACTTCTCGAGATAGTCCTTGTACGCGGACGCGCGCTCGATGGCGTTGAGGTCCGTCCGCTGGATATTCTCGATAAGTGCCCATTCCAGCATCTGTTGCGGCGAGGCGGTGCGGATAATGCAGGGCACTGTTTGCAGTTGTGCCTCGCGGGCGGCGCGGAGGCGGCGCTCGCCGGCGATGAGCGTGAACTGCCCGTCTCCGTCGGCCGGCGCTATTATCAACGGCTGCAGGATGCCCTGCCGGCGGATGCTCTCGGTCAGCTCGGCGAGTGCGGCCTGGTGGAACTCGCGCCTGGGCTGATGCGGATTGGGCGAGATCCTGTCAACGGGGATTTGGCGGGTGCCGTCGCCGGTCTCGGCCGGGGTATGGGGCTGGGCGGCCGGTTCGGGGGCGTAGTGCTGGTCGGTCTGGTGGTCCTGTTCGGTGGCGGCCGGCTGGGAGGACATCAAACTGGACAGTCCCCGGCCCAGTCGGGGCTTGCGGGGGCGGTTTGCGGTGGAGTCGGCCATTTCGGGCCTCCTTTCCCTTTGGCGATGGTCCAAGAGTGTTCCACGTGGAACGCCGTTTCCGTTACGAATAGATTACAGCTCCGCTGCATGCGGGCAAGAGAGAAATGCGAAATTCCGATGCCGCCGGCGGAATGGAGACAGGCGGGGATGAACGCAGATGGACGCGGATAGGTTGGGAAGGATGGTCCGCCGCATAGGCCGTACGCCAGTTGTAGCGTAACGATCTCGCTGCGGGCAGGACATGTTCCACGTGGAACACCCACATCCGCTCTAAAAGGACGCAGGGGTGAACGCTGATAAACGCAGATGACCTGGAAGAAGTGCTGATAGGCATCCCAGATAGAACTCGTGCTGCAAAAGTGGGTACAGGCACCGCGAAACACCTTAGCGTTGCCGGCCCCACTTTCTGCGGCCCGCCTGAGAATCACGCGGGATGCTCATGACTTCGCCTGGCATTGCGACCAGAGAGAACGTGCAGGGCGATTGTTTACCGGCCTTGCCTGCCCAGCCAGCGGGCGAGGATCAGTAAGGCCCACAAGCGGTGGCCGTGGTCGTCGCGCCCGGACACGTGGTCCGTGATGAGGCCCACAATCGCTTCCTTCCGGAATATGCCCCTGTCCAGCAGGTCGGCGTCCAGCAGCGTATCGCGGAGCGTCTCGAGCATCTCCTCGCGCAGCCATCGCGCGATCGGCACGCCGAAGCCCCGCTTTGGTCTATCGAAGACCTCCGCAGGAAGCAGGTCCCCAAAGGCGTCTTTCAGTATTCTTTTCCCGCGCCGCCGGTCGAGCTTCCATTCCGCGGGCAGGCCCAGGCCCAGCGAAACAAGCCCTGGGTCCAGCATCGGGGCACGCAGCTCCAGCGACGAGGCCATCGAAGCGATATCCGTCTTGACCAGGAGGTCGTCGGGCAGATACGTGCGCATGTCGTGGTGCTGGGCGCGGGCGACCTCGTCGGCCCATTCGCCCTGCTCGTATAGCTCAAGGAACCCCTCGGCCGGGGCTTCGAGGTCCACCGACGCGGCGAAATCATCCGTGAACAGGCGGGCGAGGTCGGACGGCCGAAAGAGGCATCGGTACATAAGGTATTGCTGCGAATAGGGATGTGGCAATGCGTCGGCGAAACGCAGCAGCCGTCGCAGGCGGGACCGCTCGGAGTGCGGTGCGAAGGGTCTGGCCAGCGTAGCCGATAGGCGCAGAAGAACGTATGTGCCGGCGCCCATATGTTGGGCAAGGTGCAGCGCCCTGTAGCGGTCATAGCCGGCGAAGACTTCATCGCCGCCGTCGCCGGCGAGGGCGACGGTGACGTGCTGCCGGGCGGCCTTGCATATCAGATGTGTCGGCAGCGCGCTGGAGTCGGCGAATGGCTCGTCATACATATCAACAAGTGAATCCAAGACGCCGGCGGCCTGGGGCTGGATGAGCAGGTCGGTGTGGTCTGTGTGGAGGTGCTCCGCTACGGTCCTTGCATCGTCGCGCTCGTCGAACTGAGAGTCGTCGAAGCCGGCCGTGAATGTGCGGATTCTTCCCCCGGCCGCACGGGAGGCCAGGGCGGCGATGACGGCGGAATCGACGCCACCGCTGAGCAGAACGCCCAGGGGCACGTCGGAGACCATGTGGTCGCTTACGGACTGCGCCAATCGCTGCCGCACGAGTTCGAGGGCCTGTTCGCGGGAAGCCGGTGGCGGCACCGGCCGGGGACGCCAGTAGCAGGTCGGTGCGGGATCGTCGGCCGGCAGCTCAAGCAGATGACCCGGCGGCAGCTTGCGGACGCCCCGCCAGATGGAGTCGGGGTGGGGGACGTAACCCATTGTCAGATAAGCCGGTAAGGCATGGATAGCCAACTGTGCATCCACGGCGGGGTGCGACAGCAGGGCCTTCGGCTCGGAGGCGAAGACGGCCGTCCGGGCGGCGACGGCGTACCACAGCGGCTTCTGGCCAAGATGATCGCGAGCCAGCAGCAGCCGGGCTTTGCGCTGGTCGTATATCGCAAAGGCGAACATGCCGCGGAGGCGGCGAAGCATATCGACGTCGTCTTGCAGGTAGAGGTTTAGCAGTACCTCGGTATCGCCGGCGGTACGGAACTTCGCGCCGGCTGAGACAAGCTCGTCGCGTAGTTTTCGGAAGTTGTATATTTCGCCGTTGAACGCGAGTGTGACCAGTCCGTCCGGTGAGGACATGGGCTGATGCGAGCCGGCGGGGTCTATGACGGCCAATCGGCGAAAGCCGATGGCGCAGCGGCCGTCTCCGGAGAGGAAGCGGGCGGATTCGTCCGGGCCTCGGTGCTCGAGCCGCTGTGCCATTCGCCCGGCGAGTTCGACGTCGGCCGGGCGGGCGGAGGTAAACAGGAACTCTCCCGCGAATCCACACATGGTGGGGGTATTGTAGCGGCTGGGGACTCCGACGCGAGTGGAAGCCGCAACGGCCCGTGGGCGTCAGCCGCCTTCGGCCTCGCGCAGGGCCTGGGCGAAGTCCTGGTTGACGTCCATTTGCAGCAAGTCCTGGAACTGCTCTTCGGAGACCCATCTGCTGCTGCCGTCTATCGTCAGGATTGCGCGTCCCCTGCCGTCGAAATTGTCGCGGTAGTCGCAGACGCGGAGCTCGTCGGTGTTCATTCGCGCAGGGGCGGATCGCTTGGGCATATAGAAGTAACCGATGTCCCCCTCAGGGTCGGCCGGCGAGCGGAGATACTCCGGCTCGATATATCCTCCTTCCGCCAGGGCCGACAGCGACGGGGCCGGTACGTTATGACGCAGCTCGTAGTCTCGAAGGGCGTCGTCAATATGGGCGAGGTTCAGCCCGGTCTGGGCCTGGTGCTCCCGAAGTACCTGCTGGCGGTATGCAATAAGCCCGGTAGGCGTGAACGTAACGGCTGCAAATGCAAGAACTAAGAGAAATATAGGTAGCACGACCCAGACCATCCGCCGAGCGGGCAGTGGGAACATTGCCAGAAGCACGACATACGCGACGGCGGGCATGGCCAGCAGCGTCAGAATTCCGCCGGTGATGTACGCCCAGTAAAGGACTCGGGGGGATGCGTCGTCTATTGCCAGGAACAACGCCATTATGCAGGCGGCTGCGAATCCCGCGCCCAGTGCGGCCAGCAGCAGGGCAAGCATGCAGCGGAGCGTGGATAGGCGGGATCGGCGGCGCCTGGGCTGGTCGGCGGAGGCGACGTCCGCAAAGGCGCGGGTCAGCAGTCGCTTGAGCAGGAGTCCGCCGACGATGACAGAAGCCAGGAAGAACGCCGTCAGGGGCAGCAGTTGCCATGCATCAAAGTATTTACGCACGTTTGGTTCTCCCTCTTGCGAGGCCGGCCGGTGCCGGTCCGAACGAAGATCGGTCTCAGGAACGATTCATACGTTAGCGGGCAGGCGATGGTTTTACAAACCAATCGGCTATAGACAGGTATCGTCGGGTTGGGCGCGGGTGCTTGATACCATTGTCGTGCTCGTGGGGCGACGGTGTCCTCGGGGCTGTATTTCGCACGTGGGCGACGGTAGAATCCGGACCGCTGCGACGTGACAAACGTGCGGATGGAAGCGGGAAGGAGCGTTCTGATGGCGGAGGAGATACGATCGCTGGAGGACATCTGGCCTCTTCAGGCGAAGCTGAACCGGCGAGGGGGCATCGACACGGAAAAGCTTGGCCGCCTTCTGCGCGAGGCCGAGGCGACCGGGAAGCTCGATGAGACCGGCGGAGTGCGCGTAGAGCTGGGCCGTGCGCTCAAGAGCTACGTTGACGCCATGGCTTCGGAGTGTCACGAGCTGCACGACTGCCTTAGCTGGAAGCATTGGTATCGCGAGGCGCGCCAGGGCCGGCGCTACGAGCTGCGGGACCTCCAGAACGCGCGGGTAGAGGCCGTCGATATGCTTTTCTTCTGGGTGAGCATCTGCCAGTTGCTTGGTCTTGAGCCGGCCGACGTGTATCGTCTGTACTCGGGTAAACTCCGTATCAACCACCGCCGTCAGGACGAAGACCGCAGTCAGGCAGAGCACGCAGACTACGAAGGGGAAAATCGCGACGTGTTGTAAGCGATTGCATTTTTGAGAGTTGCTTTCCGGCGGCGGGGGGAGGGGGCGACGGGGACGGCCGATAATTTTTTCCCGAGTCTTGCTTAAGAGGGGGTATGGGCACGTCCGATAGAACCCGCACGGGCCGTATATCCCGCGCATTTCCCGCAGGATTAACGGTCGCAGGGCCGGCGCCGGCGGAAGAGCCGCGGGTAAGGCGGCGACTGCGACCCAGCGAGCACAGAAGTGGATGTCATAAATCTGAAGCGGCTGCCGTAGTCGCGTGGTACGCCCCCTCAGCGGCGTAGCTCAGAGGGGACACGGCCGTCCGGGCAACCGCAAGGGATGTTCAGGGCAAGTCTTCCAGGGAGAAGACAGATGGATAC
>JBNGDC010000070.1:0-5966 GCA_049975485.1 Phycisphaerae bacterium
TGCCGCCGTCGCCGAAGCCCAACGCCGCTTCGCCATCTGCCAGGCCTGCGAACACGCCCGCGAAAACGCCTTCGCCTGCGAGTTGTTCAAGGGCTGCTGCTTCGGCCGCTTCCGCAGCAACCCCGCCAACCACTGCCCAGCCGGCAGATGGTGAACCTCTGTAAGCCTTTACCTTGCAACCTTACGCCGGAATAGCCGCTCTCTCGACACTTCTCAACGACCGATGCTCGCTAACTAGCCGCCCCCGACCGCATGGGCTACCGAAGCATTGACAAGCTTGACGGATATGAGTGAGATAGCCAGCGACGTGCGGTTGCTACCGATGGCAGCCCTTCTCGCCGCGGGTACACCACATCCGGATTATTCGGTATGTGGAAGGACGAACAACTCGCCAAGGCAGCCCATCTGTGCTCGGTTGCCTACAAGAGGTACAGGCATGAACAAGGCCCTTGACGCCGCCCGACGCGTTCTGTCGGAAGCAGGTGAACCGCTCCACTACAAGGAGATAACCCGCCGGGCACTTAAGCAAGGATACTGGCAGACGGACGGCAGAACACCGGAAGCGACGCTCAATGCGCAGATCGCTGTCGATATCAAGAAGCACGGCGACGCCTCTCCGTTCCGGCGTATCTCGCGGGGTGTCTTCAGCTTAGCCAAGCAGCAACCGACAACTTCAAATGCGAAAAAGACGCCTGCATGCACCAGCACCGCACCGTCGAGGGTTTCCCGGAAGACTTTCTCTTTCACCGATGCGGCCCATCAGGTTCTGGAACGCCATGGCGGCCGGCAGCCGATGCACTATCGCGACATCACACAGAAGGCGCTGGACCTCGGCCTGCTGACAACGTCAGGGCTGACACCGGAAGCTACCATGTACGCCCAGATCATCCAGGAGAACCAGCGGCTCAGCCGCCGTGGCGAACGCCCACGGTTCGAGAGATACGGCAAGGGCATGGTCGGGCTAACGGTTTGGCATGGGGAGGGCTTAGCCTACCAGATCGAACAGCACAACCGGGAGATCCGCAAGAGGCTCCGGAAGGAGCTTCTCAAGATCACGCCAAAGGCCTTCGAGGATCTTATAGGGCGGCTTCTGGCGGAGATCGGCTTCGACGATATCGAGATAACAGCCCACCAAGGCGACGGAGGAATCGACATTCGCGGCACGCTTGTCGTCGGAGAAGTGATCCGTACGCGCATGGCCGTGCAAGCGAAGCGGTGGAAGTCCAACGTCCAAGCTCCCATAGTGCAGCAGGTTCGTGGCTCTTTGGGAACACATGAGCAGGGCCTTATAATCACTACCAGTGATTTTAGCAAGGGTGCCCGCGCCGAGGCCGAGAGGTCCGACGCAGTGCCGGTGGCTCTGATGAACGGGGAGCAGCTTGTCAGTCTTCTCGTGGAAAACCAGATCGGGGTAGCCCGGAAGCCCTACGAGCTCATCGAGATTGGTGAGGACGAAGAAGCTCCACCGGAAGACGGGACAACCTAAGAGGCCAAACATTACTCCATAAATATACCGGAGTTAAGACTTCCCCCATCTGCAACGGATTCTACCATTAGGGGTAGTTCGCCATCGCAGCGGTCACCTTCCTTGGGCGCTAGCCGGCGTCCCTGCCGAACTTGTCCTCATTCGAGAATCGCCTTCATAAATGCATCCGCTGGGTCCGCGTAAAACACCACGTTTATCTTCGTCGCCATCTCATCGGGCAGGTCGAGAAGCTGTCGGCGCGAACTGATGGGCATAAGCACCTGCGCCGCGCCTTTCTCGACCGCCAACTCCGCGACGGCTACCGGGTTCGGTACCATCTCCACCGAGCCGCCGAGGTTTAGAGCGCCGACAACAATCAGCCCGCCCTTTGTGCTTCTCTCGATCAGCGATCCACAAAGCGCCAGTAATACCGGCAAGCCCAGACCATGGCCGGAGCGGTCGGTATCCATCGCCCTTAACTGCACGGAGAACTCGTGGCTGCGGGGGTCGCGGTCACCCACCAGATCGCTGGCCTGGGAGTAAAGGTTCTGCTCAGCGTAACGCACACTCTCCCGGAACGCCGGCGGCACAGGCGCGTTGAGGATCTTCACGCCGCTTCCAGGCCCGCAGGTCGCCTCGATGCGGTACAGCGCCGGAGCCGCATCCGGCCCACCAGGGCTGATCGCCCAGACCTGTCCAGGCGGCAGAGGGTCAGCCTCTATGGCTTCGTCGCTGTGCAATTCCGGCGTCGAAACGAACTGCTCCACGCCGTCCACGCCCATGAAGTAGCTGAAATGTGTATTACGGAACTCGGTCTTCAAACAACGCTTCTGCTGCTCCTTCACCCGCCGCCGGGACTCCAGCGCTATCCGCACCACGGCCTCCAGTTCCTCGTCGGGGATCGCCGCTTCCGGGTCGGGGAACAGCAGCTTGAGCAACCCGCTGATTGTCTTGTTCACCGCCTCGATGTCGCGACCGCTCAATGCGCCGCCCCAGTGCGCCCGTCCTTGCAACGCCGATACCCGCGTGCCTTCCCGCATCTTCGTCCAGCACTCGGACAGGAAGTCGGTCACAAGCCCGAAGTGCTCTGTGAAGTGCACATCCGCCTTCAGCTTGGGGAAATCCCAGCCGGGCGCGTAGGCGTGGATTCGATCCATGAAGGCGGTGTCGTCGCGCATTTCCGGCGGCAAAGGACTCAGCAGGTGGCCGATCCGCTGCTGCTGCTCCACGTCCACATCGAAGTTCCCCACCATCACGATGCCGCCCGAAGCGCGAATATTCTCTTTGCCGCGCGAGAACTCGCCTGCGGCCATGTAGCCCTTGAGGATGTTCACGCCGTCCTTCTGGTCGAACGAGATGCCCGCGACCTCATCGAAGCACACCACGTCGTACAGGCACACCAGGCCGCGCTGCCCGCTCGACATGTTCACGAACATCTTGGCGACCGTCGCCTTGCCCCCGGAGATCAGGTGCGAGTACGGCGAAATCTGCTGGTACAGGTGGCTCTTGCCGGTGCCGCGCGGACCGAGTTCGACCAGGTTGAAGTTGCGCTCGACGAACGGGACCATCCGCAGCAGTGCCACCATCTTCGCCCGGTCCGACATCGCCTCCGGCTCCAGGCCAATCGAGCGGAGCAGGAAGTCCTTCCACTCAGCCGTTGTGAACTGCGCTCGGCCCTTCATCAGCGTAGCCAATACGTCCGACTTGGAAAGTTGGATCGCCCGCAAGCTCTCGATGGCGAACGGCCGGCCGTGCTTTTCCTCCGCAATGGCCGCGTCATAAGTCAGAGTCACTTCGGCGTAGAAGCCGTCGGTCAGCATCCGCTCGTGCTCATGCACGAGCTTGTCGTCGATCCGGACGTCCTTTATCCCGAGGCTGGGCAGTTCGACGATGAACGAATCGGTCTTCGAGTCGAGCCTGGCCTTTACGATGTCGATGAGCTTGACAGCGCCCTTCTTCCGGGCGTTGGCCTTGAAAAGCTCTTGGTCGCTCGTGCGGACTGTGCGGTCCTGTAGCTGCCGCTCAACGATCTGCAAGCCTTCCTCGATCTCTTGTTCATCCACCGTCGCGCAGTACCTGCCGAGCAGGAACTCCACGACGTAGGTAGGCACCGGGTATTGCCGGCTGTAGCGGCGCACGAGGTCCTTGCGGACGAGGTAGCCGTCGAAAGCCGAGGCGGCGAGTTGGTCCAGATGGTCGAGTTCCATTATTCATCACCTCCAACGGTGGTGGCTTCTTTGCAGACCACGCGCCCGGACGCATCGACCACGACCAAGCTGGCCATCGTGCCTTCGAGCGAATCGTCGGCGACCAGCAGCGCGGCCTTGCCATCAGCGTCCACGGCTTTCGGTTCTGTGATGCTTGAATTCGGATCGTTCGGTTTCGTCCGCAGGTCGGCCCGCAGACCTTCCGCCGGCGGCTGGATCGTCACGCGGCAGCGCAGGCCCACCCACTGCACCTCGCCCACGGTGACCACCAAACCGGCGGGCGCGCCCGTCGAGGTCAGCGCCAGCACCGGGGCCATGCACTCCTGCAAGCTCGCGCCGCCGTGGGCGTACTCGTTGCCCGCCTTGAAACAGTGGACGCCGTGCGGGTACGCAAACCGCTCGTGGCCGTTCCACGACCAGCCGGCGACGGGCACCTCGACGTGCGAACTGTCCTTGATCGACGCGCACCGCGACCACCGGCTCTCGGCCAGGTACTTCGGCAGTTGCACCTTCGGCAGCCCGCCGGGCACAAGCAGCCAGCCGTGGTCGGTCACCACGCGGACCCGCTTCCAGCCGGCTTCGAGCAACGCCTGCACCCGCTCCAGCAGAAGCTCCAACTGGTCGTCGATCCGCGCCGCCAGCTTCGCTTGCAGATCGTGGCCGAGCTTGTCGAACTCCCCGTACTCGGTCCACGCGCGGGCGTTCTTCGCTTGCGGGTCGCCTGTCTCCGACGCGCCGAGCACCTGGTATCCCGCCGCCGCAAGCTGCTTGCGGAAGCGGTCGGTGGTCAGCGCTTCGCCGGTCTCCGCGATCTGCGGGCAGAAGTCCGCGCCGAGTTCCACGCCTTGCACCTTGCCCGCAACCGGCGACGCCGCCGGCTTGGCCGTGGCGGTCACTGTCGGCATCCCAGCCCATCGCCATGCCGCCGTCGCCTCGATCTGCCGTTCCGCCGCCAACGCCGCGAAGCGCTGGCCGACATCAAACCGCAGCCCGTCGGCGAACAGCACGCACTCGCCCGTCGCGGCCTCGATGGCTTCCTGCTCACTGGCCCCCGGCAGCGCCTTCGTTTGCAGGCACTCCTGGAAATGCCTCGCGCTGTCATCCAGCCACGGCAGATACACGCACCGCACCGCCGCCTGGACAGCCGCGGTGTCTTCAGCGCTCTTGACGCACGCCAGCGCCCGCAGCGCAGCGTCGTCCGCCAGATACCCGCCTTCGGCGTAGAGCTTGGCCATCGCCTCGGCCGAGTCGCCGCCCACCGTCGTCGCCGACCGCTTGGCCAGCACCGCCAGGTGCGCCATCGCGTCGGCCAGCGGGCACAAGCCCAGGCTCGCCCAGACCCAGTCGCGGCGTACGCCGTGCTCGCCTTCCAGCGCCTCCAGGCGTTGCCGGGCTTCGGCCGGCTCCATCGAGCCGACCTCCACCAGGTCCGCCCGCAGCGCGTTCTCCATCGACTCGGCCTCGTCCGGCCAGGCGTCGCGCTCGATGAACAGCTCCTTCGGCTTCGCCCGTCGCAACAGGTCCGGCACGCCCGGATACAGCGCCGGCGATTCGGCGAACCGCTCCCAAACGCCATACCAGGCGTCCTTGCGTGTGCCCAGCTTCTCCCCGCCGACGATCTCGCCGTCGGCCTCCGGGTCGAAGCCGTAGTCCTCGCGGCAGCGGTTGCAGAACGCCGCCCACTTCGCATCGTCCCACTCCTCCCGCGTCTTCCCCGGATCGTTCAACCACTGCAGCAAATCGCGCGGCGTGTCGCCGATCATCAGCTTGTCGAAGTCCTCGGCCTCCAGCCGCTTCCCCGCCAGCCGCGCCACCGGGGTAGTCGCCAACTGCGACAGTGCCCCCAGCATCGACTGCACGGTCCCCCGGTCCTCGGCCACGTCCAGCCCCAGCCCGCCTTCGTCGCTCACCAGGAACGCGCGGACGGTCCAGTCCTTGCCGTTCTTCTGCGTCCAGACCGCACCGCGGTACTGAAGCTCGACCAGCGGCTTGAGCGCGTCGGGACATTCCTCCACCGCCCGTAGCGTCTGGCGGCTCACGCCCGGCATGTAGATCACCGGCACCGTCCCGTTCGGCCAGGCGAGGTCGGGGAACTTCTCGGCGCGCACCGCCGGCTCGATCACCGTCCGCAGCCAGATCGCCGGCCCGGTCCGCGTGTCCGGGTCGTACTCGCCCAGTGTCAGCAACTCCGGCATAAGTCCGCGGAGTTGCTCGACCACCGGCTGCCACTGGCCATCGGCGTCGGTCCACAGCACCGCCGCCGGCGCAACCACGTCGCCGGGGTTGTACCGCGC
>JBNGDC010000071.1:0-5929 GCA_049975485.1 Phycisphaerae bacterium
GCGAATTGCAACACTCTCAGCGCGGGTCTATAATCCGCCGCGGAAGGGAGATGCGATGAACGTACTGGTAACCGGCGCGGCGGGTTATATCGGCTCGCACATATTGCGGGCGCTCAAAAAGGCCGGCCATACGCCGATCGGCTACGACAATCTCATCAAGGGCAACCGCCCGGCCGTCGGCGACGTAGAGCTTATAGAGGCCGACGTCGCCGACGCCGACGCACTGACCGCCGCGATGAAAGAGCGCGACATCGAGCTGGTCATACACCTGGCCGCCTTCATCGAGGCGGGCGAGTCGTGCAGCCGACCCGACAAGTACTTCCGCAACAACACCGTCGCCGCCCTGACGCTGCTGGACGCGATGCGCGAAGCCGGCGTAGCGAAGCTGGTGTTCTCATCGACGGCCGCGGTCTATGGCGAGCCGGAGAACATCCCCATCCGCGAGACGGACCGGCTGGCGCCCATCAACCCCTACGGCGCCAGCAAGCTGTGCGTGGAATACATGCTGCAAAGCTATGCGGCCGCTTTCGAGATGGGCTTCGTCTCGCTGCGGTACTTCAACGTCGCCGGGGCCGACCCCGCCGGCGACATCGGCGAGGACCACCGCCCCGAGACGCACCTGATACCGCTGGTGCTGCAGGTGGCGCTGGGAAAGCGCAACCGGTTCCTCATTTACGGCGACGATTACGACACGCCCGACGGGACCTGCATACGCGACTTCATCCACGTCTGCGACCTCGCCGACGCGCACCTGCTGGCCGCTGAAGCCATCGATTTCGGCACGGCCAGGGCGTACAACCTCGGCAGCGGCGAGGGGTTCAGCGTCAAGCAGGTGCTCGACACCTGCCGGGAGGTAACCGGCGCGGAGATACCGGCGGATTTGGCCGACCGCCGACCCGGCGACCCGCCCCGACTGGTGGCATCGTGCGACAAGGCCCGCGACGAGCTGGGCTGGCGGCCGAGCTTCCCCGAGCTGCGGACCATGGTCGAACACGCCTGGAACTGGCACAGCAGCCACCCGGAGGGGTATTCGAAGCGGTCTCAAAACTGAAGTGCCTGGCTTCGAGCGGGTCTCTCGAACGCCCGGCTACGTCCGGCTGCATCGACGAATCCCTTGATTCGCCTGCTTCGCCGTCCTTGCTGGTCGCCGAGATACCTCGCTCTCGGGCCAACGGCCCAGCTATGAAACCACTTCTAGCTCGGCTTCGCCTCGCGGTTGATGGGGTGGCTGGTTAACTGGTTAACCGGTTGCCCGGTCCGACGAGGCGGGGGGAGGTTCAATGCGGCCGGGGGAGCCGTTCGCTTATAAGTCCTGCTTATTGTCATTATAGCTCGTTTCACATCGTCCGCGCTACGCTAGCATGGTAGTGTAGAGTATTACTGTATCCACGGCGTTCAGATACCGGAGTGACATGTACGAGGTCGTAAGCAACGAGGAGCTGGCCCCCGAAGTTCACCGGCTGGTGGTGCGTGCCCCGCGCGTGGCGGCCGCCAGGAAGCCCGGGCAGTTCGTGATAGTCCGCCCGGAGGAAGGCACGGAGCGGATACCGCTTACCATCGCCCACGCCGACCGCGAGGAAGGCACGATAACGCTGGTCGTCCAGGCCGTCGGGCACACCACGCAGCTCATAGCCGGTACGCCCGCCGGCGGACACCTGCAAGACGTGGCCGGGCCGCTCGGCAAGCCCACCGAAATCGAGAACTACGGCAAGGTCGCCTGCATCGGCGGCGGCGTGGGGACGGCCGTGCTGTATCCGCTCGCCGAGGCGCTGGCCGAGGCGGGAAACCACGTGCTCACAATCATCGGCGGCCGGACCGACAAGCACCTTATCCTCCGCGACGAACTCTCGGCGATCAGCGACGAGCTTCGCCTGACCACCGAGGACGGCTCCGCCGGCACGAAGGGCTTTGTAACCGCGGAGCTGGAGAAGCTCATCGCCGACGACGCCACCCGCCCCGGCGCCGTCTATGCGGTCGGGCCGGTGCCGATGATGGCGGCCATCGCAGAGATGACCCGCCCGCACGGCATAAAGACCATCGTGAGCTTGAACCCGATCATGGTGGACGGCACGGGCATGTGCGGGGGCTGCAGGGTCAGCGTCGGCGGCGAAGTGAAGTTCGCCTGCGTGGACGGCCCGGAGTTCGACGCCCACCAGGTGGACTTCAGGGAGCTTTCGGCCCGACAGAAGACCTACGACGAACACTACTGCCGACTGGAAGAACAACTCCGCGACAGTGAAGAAGAACGATGACCGATAAACTATCCGCCAAAGACCGGATGTCCATCGACCGGGTGAAGATGCCCGAGCAGGACCCCTGCGACCGCGTCCGCAACTTCAGCGAGGTCAACCTCGGCCTGGAGGAATGGGCGGCGATGCAGGAGGCGAAGCGATGCCTCCAGTGCAAGAACCGCCCGTGCGTGGCGGGCTGCCCGGTGGCGGTGCGCATACCCGAGATGCTCGAAGCGGTGGCCGAGGGCGACTTCGCGACCGCCGCCGAGATACTCCAGGCCGACAACGCCCTGCCCGCCACCACGGGCAGGGTCTGCCCGCAGGAGCAGCAGTGCGAGGGCGTCTGCATCCGCGGCAAGAAGGGCGAGCCGGTGGCGATCGGCTGGATTGAGCGTTTCGTCGCCGACTGGGCCGCCGAGAACACCGAACCGGTCGCTCCGCCTGAGGAAAGGACCGGCTTTAGCGTGGCCGTGGTGGGCTCCGGACCGGGCGGACTGACGGCCGCCGGCGAGCTGGCGCGACTGGGACACGACGTGACGGTCTTCGAAGCGCTGCACGCGCCCGGAGGGGTGCTGCGCTACGGCATACCGGAGTTCCGCCTGCCCAAGGCGATAGTTGACCGGGAGGTCGAGAACCTCCGGGCGATGGGTGTGAAAATCGAGTGCAACGTCATCGTCGGCAAGACCATCACCATCGATGAGATAAACGAGCAGTTCGACGCGTGCTTCATCGCAAACGGCGCGGGGCTGCCGATATTCCTGAACCTGCCCGGCGAGAACCTCAAGGGTGTGTATTCGGCGAACGAATACCTCACACGCGTGAACCTGATGCGCGCCTACGAGCAGCGTCCCGGCGGAACGCCGGTGGCCCGCGGAGCGACCAGCGTGGTCTTCGGCGGCGGCAACACCGCGATGGACGCCGTGCGCACGTCCCGGCGGCTCGGTTCGGAGCGTGCGATTATCGCCTACCACCGCGGCCGTGACGAAATGCCCGCCCGCGCCGAGGAGATAAAGCACGCCGAGGAGGAAGGCATCGAGTTCATGTTCCTGGTCTCGCCGGTGGCTTTTCTGGGCGACTCGGAGGGCTGGGTTCGGGCGGTGCGCCTGCAGCGCATGGAGCTGGGCGAGCCGGACGACTCGGGCCGGCGTCGGCCCGTGCCGGTGGAGGGAAGCGAGTTCGAGCTGCCCTGCCAGCTTGCGATACTGGCGATCGGAACGCGTGCCAACCCCCTGCTGACCGGCACGGCCCCGGACCTGGAGCTGGGCCGCAAGGGGAACATCGTGGTGGACGAGAACCACATGACGTCCATACCGGGCGTGTTTGCCGGGGGCGACATCGTCCGCGGCGGCGCCACCGTGATACTGGCGATGGGCGACGGCAAGGACGCCGCACGGAATATCGACGAGTACCTTAAGAAATAGCAGCGATGCAGGGGATACAGGGGATTTGATTAGGATTCTTCATGCCGCCGAATGTTCGTGCGTTAAAGCACGAAATCCCAAATTCGAAATCCGAAACAAATCCAAAACCTGAAATCCGAACTCCTCAAACACCCACCTCCGCTGCTGAGTTGCTCTATGCTGTCCGATGATTCCGACGCCGTCGTTCGCCTCCGACGATTCAGCGGACGCGCAGTATGTCAGCCCCGAAGGGGCGACAGGAAATAGCCGGGGGCGTAAGCCCCCGGTGAAGGTGCGTTGTGAATCCATAGCCCCGAAGGGGGGACAGCGTCGCTGGGGGCGTTCGGATTTACGATTCAGGATGTGTTTCGCATTCTGTGCTTCGTATTTCGGATTTACCGTCTGAATCCCTGCTACTGCTCAAGTGCTTCGGCCGCCTCCGCCGCGCTGGTAATGCCGGTGCGGAGTTTTTCCACAGCGGCAGTCGCCAGCAGTTTGCGGGCGTCGCCCACGAGCGCGTCGCGTATTACACCGACGTCGGCCGAGGAGCGAATCGCCAGTCGCAGTGTCTCTGTCGGCTCCACCACGGCGAAGACGGCCGTCCGCCCGGTGTAGCCCGCCTGGTCGCACAATTCGCAGCCCACCGGGGCGTAGGCGCCGGTGTGCGTCTGGCCGGTCTCCAGGCCGATTGCGGCGAGTTGCTCGTCGGAGACGGTTACTTCGCGGCGGCAGGCGTCGCACAGCGTCGCCACCGACCGCTGGACGACTACGCATCGCAGCAGGCGCGAAAGCTCCCAGCCGCCGGCGCCCATCGACAGCAGTTCCGCAATCGACTCGGCCGGTTCGCCGGCACGCATTCCCGCCACAACCAGCGTCCCGCCACCGGCGGCCGCCACGGCCGCCTGCGCGACCGACGGCTCGGACAGGTCCTCTACCATCAGGACATCGCAGTCCATTGCGGCCGCGGCACGGACGGCCTCTGCGAACGGTGCTCCGCCATCGCCCACTGGAATATGCCCAATCCCCGCAGGCGCCGTCGAAGGCGGCAGTTCGACAGACATCACGGCCCTGCCGACCCGCTCGGCCGTCAGCGACCTCAGCGTGGTCCGCCGGCCGTTGCGAGGCGGCGCCGTGACCAGAACGAGTCCGCCGGCGGTGCCCGTCGCCGCTCGCAGGCGCGAGATGTCTTGTTCGCTCATCCCCAGTTCGGCGAGCGCCGGCGGCGAGGCACAGCTTGCCACCTGCAGCAGCAGCTTCTCACCGCCCGCGACCGGGCAGGTGCCGACCGCCACCTCCACCTGCCGCCCGTCCACCGCCCGGGCGAAGCAGCCCCGCACAGGCCGTTGTCCGCTGTCGGCGGGGATGCCGGCCAGCGTCTTGACGTGGGCGGCGAACTCCCTTGCACCCTCGCCGCTGAGCCGCTCGGCATAACGCCGGCGCTCCACGAGCATCCGTCCCAGCCGCAGACGGACGGCATAGCCGTCGCGTGTCGGCTCCAGGTGCACGTACTCGGAGCCGCATTCCAACGCATCACGCAGCATGGCCTCGACCAGCGCATCCGGGGCCGCCGGCACAGTGGGCTGCTCGCGTGGCGGCTCCTGCGCTTCGCCGACCTCGGCCGGCTGTTCCGGCTCATCCGCGACAGTTTCAACGGCCGGTGCTTCCGCCGCCGCGTCGGGCGCTTCGACCGGTTCTTCCACTTCCTCGAACGTCTCGGCCGGCGCCTCCCGCTCGGCGGCCTGTTCCGTATCGCCCTGCTGTTCTTCCGGCTCGGTCGTGGTCATCGGAAGCGACATGGTCCGTCGCTGTTCGTATTGCTCCGAGCCGGTCTGTTCGGAGAGGTATTCGCCCTCGCTGTCGCCGTTGTCGCCGGCGATTTTTGCGAGTATCTGCGCCAGGTCGATGCCTTGGTTCTTGAGAAATTGGATAAGCTGCCGCTCCGCGATCCGAACCGGTCCCTCGGGCATGCGCTTGAACGGCAGCCAGCCCTTCTCCATCCACTCCACGACCGTGCTGGGCGTGGTCTGAAGCAGTTCGGCGATTTGATACGTGGTGAAAAGCCGCTCGGCCATGACAGTCCCTCCTGTCGCCTGGCTGAGTATTGTCCTCACCCTCGGTCGATGCGTCAAACCCAAACTGGTTCGGGCAGTCGGGGCCGTCTGAATATGGTGGCGTCCAATCGCCAACCGCAGCCGGGCCGGTTCGAGAATGTCTCAATCGCCCCCTGCGGGGGCTCCCACATATGCGGCACCGCGTTTTCCACGGGCTCAGCTTCACTTCGCCCGTGGCTACTATCAG
>JBNGDC010000072.1:0-5551 GCA_049975485.1 Phycisphaerae bacterium
AGCCATACCAGAGCTGTGGCTTGCGGGGAATCGTCGTTCGGATACACTTGCATCCCACATCACAGTTAACCGTCCGTTGCTGTGGCTTGCGGGGAATCGTCGTTCGGATACACTCCGCAACTTCGGTTTGAAGATCGCCGGACTGCTGTGGCTTGCGGGGAATCGTCGTTCGGATACACTTTCCCGGCCGCATCGAGCTTGGCTGGGACGGCTGTGGCTTGCGGGGAATCGTCGTTCGGATACACTCCACCGCTGGCGGGAGTAGAACTTCAATGCGCTGTGGCTTGCGGGGAATCGTCGTTCGGATACACTTGAAGCCCTCGTAAGTGCCCAAGCTTGCGAGGGCTTCGTCGATACAGCGATCAGAAAAGAAGCAGTTGTTCGGGTTCCTTTTCCGGCTCATACTCGACTTTACCGAAGAACACCTTCATCTTTCCGAACTGCTTGTCCGTCACGGTAAGCAGGCGGACATGCCCCTCGGGGGGCAGACTTTCGCGAATCCTCTTCTGCCGGGCGATGCTGGCCTCCTCGGAAGGGAAGTATCTGGCATAGACCGAGAACTGGAGCATCGAGAAACCCTCTTTGCGAAGTTCCTTGCGGAACCGGGCATACTTCCTGCGACGACTCCGTGTATCAACCGGCAGGTCAAAAAGCACAAACAGCCACATCCCCTTATACTCCGACAAATTCCGACGGGCGGACGGCATGGACAGGACCCTCCGTCAGCCGTTGACCCGGCTCCCTCCTTCAAAACCCGCGCGAAGCATCGTGTTCCGCGCCATCGGCCGGAAGCTCCGCGGCCGGCGTTGCGGGGGGCACCTCCAGCTTCCTGCGCCTGCCCTCAAACACACCGGCCAGCGAAGCTGCGAGCCGCGAGACGATGTCAAAAAGGCCTCGCCGCTCATTGTCGGTATTATAGCGCGCACATGCGATTTTGACCAGTTCCGCGCGGGCCTGGGAATCGAAAGGCGCGTCGGCGCCACGGCGGTCGCAGAGCCGCCAGACACGCTCATCGACCAACGGGCGGTACGGCTCGGCCAGGTCGTCGGCGAGACAGAACGCGTTGTTGCGGTGTTTGTGGTGTATCCCCACAGAGGGATGCAGACCGGCCCCGCAGATCGCGCGTGCGACCACGCCTCTGAGCACGGCATAGCCGTAGTTGAGGAACCTGTTCTGGTCGGGAGAGTCGAAATCGCGTCTGAAGGCGCTTCCGAAGAGGTTTTTCCAGTAGCGCCTGGCCGCTTGTGCCTCAACATTCGTCGGGTCGCCACTGCGAACGGATTTGGCAAGCTCGGTCAAGCCCGCCTCGTTACCGTGTATCCGATGCAGAGTTTGTGCCTGGGCGCGTATTTTCGCCCGGATAATCTCCTGCCAGGCCCTTTTGCACATGGGGCGGGTGGCGGCCGACTGCGCGGCGAAGCGCTGCGCCTGGGCATAGTGTCCCTGAAGCGGCATAAGCATCCCGACCGGCAGATGGCGATTGTCGCATACGACGAACACCGCACCCGCCTCGGCCAGCGACGCAAGCACCGGCTGGGTGAAGGTAACGGCCCGCTGGGAGACCACCACCGCGGCGATATCGCGAACCGGAACGGCCGTTTCCGTATCCTCGCCGGTGCGGACACAGAGGTTTTCATCGCGGATGCGCAGTGAAGCCGGCGACTCCGAAAGGTCTATGACACGTTCAGTCATTTCCGTAGCGAATCTCGCCTATGGGTGACACATGCACCTTTCTTGCGTGCAGTTTCCGCAGCGGATCAGCCATGGGCGTACCCCAGGTACGAGCATCCTTTGACTTATCTTTCTTTATCTCGTCTTCTCGTCTGGCATCGTAGATACTGGTGTATCTCAACCTCCCGGTCCCCCCCCGTTCGGGCCAGACAGATCGGACGAGCACGAGGACCGGATCACCGTCGTCGGGGCGTATTTCGAGCGTGTCGCCGGGGGCGATGGAGAACTTGAACCTGCGATTCGGTCCGTGGTCTCGCTGCACGACGGGACGTTTGGCGCGTACGCGTCGCATGGCCTCCATACAACTGACCACGTGCCCTTCCCACTTCTTCTCGTTTCCGTCGTCGTCGAGGACGGCGACGATCTCCATGTGGTGGTTGGCGGCGGACATGGCGTAGCGTTTTCTGTCGCCAGAGCCGACCTGATGCGGCGAATCGCCGGTGCTCAGGCGCACCCGGTGTATGGGCACAGGCCCGTTCTTTCCCTTCAGTACCGGATGATTGGCTGGGTCTTTGAATGCCTGCTTCGGCGGCCGACCCAACTCATCGAGTTTGTCACAGACCGCGTTGCGGACGGCGGGATCGGCTATCTTCTCGACCTCCCCGGGCGTAAGCTCGGCGATCGCCTTGCGAACGCGGGCCTCGGTCTCTTGGGTATCCGCAGCGGTAATCCGGGCGTACAGCGTGTCCTTGTGAAGCGGGCCGTTGACCTTGTGGTTCTCACGATGGGAGACGACGATGCTGTCCACCGTGCGTTGTACTTCGGAGTCGAACCCATCCCATGGCTCCGGCAAGCGTTCGATCCGCCGTCGCTTGCCGTCGCGCCGCCACTGCTCGACGGCCGCTGCGCTGAGGTCCCTCATCGCCTGCGGCGTGGTCAGCGCAACGACCATCGCGTCGATCGCGTGCTGTCGATGGTCGGCGCGGCTCTTTGCGGTACTGTCACCGAGGACGCGGTTCAGGTCCCAGCCCTCGCGCAGAAAGGCGGTCACACCGCCTCGGGCGGCCTGGATGCGGCGTGTGCCCGATTCGTCCCACAAGCCGCCATATAGACACGCGAGGTACTGCGCCGCAAGGCGGGAGGCGTATCGGGTGTCGTTCAGTTGGCGATGGGCAAAGTCATCCAGCGGCTCAAGCTCGGTCATCTTGAAGCGGCGCAGCTTCTGCGAGGCCGCGTCGCCTTTGAAGCTTTTTACGCGCTGGAGAATCTCGCCCCACCGCTGCGGGTCCGAGCCGTAGGCCTCCCAGGGCGTGTGATTGGTTTTTACGTTACGGTTTTCCTCGTGATAGCAGAGGGTCTTGTTGAGATACGAGTCGTCGAGTGACCGGCTGAACGGGATGATGTGCTCGATATCGAACTCCGCGTTCTCACCAAGCAGCGCCTTCATGGAGATAGGTTTGCCGGTGTAGGGGCAGGTCCAGTCGCACTCGTCGGCCAGTCGCACCTTCAGAATGTCGTCTCTGCCTGGATTTGTGATGGGTGTTTCGCGAACGATGCGTTCGGCGGCCTTTTTCCGCTCGCGCTCGTTTGCACGGTTCCGGGCACTGGTCTCCTGTCGCTGCTTGCGATTCCTGCGCAGGTCCCTGGCAAGCTCGATACGGATATATCCGGGCTTGCCATGCTTTCTGATTATGCCGTTAACAACCTTCCGTAGCTCTGTAAGAACACGGGTCACGGCAGGGTTTCGCACATCGGCAACTTCTGACAGAGGCGGAAGGTCGTCATGAACCTCAACAGGCCTGACGGCGCTGCCATAGACCTTTACGATTGCTTCCTGCTGAGTAAGTCCGGCTTCAAGGTGGGGCAGCAGCTTTCGGATTGCGCTGCGGGAAAACGAGGCGTATCCCGGCTCCAGCTCAAGCTCGGCAAATTTGCGGGCGGCCTTCTCGCTGAGGCCCCATACCCGCTGCGCGCGTCGGGCAAGGGCGTCCTTGTTCTGGAAGCTCCGCAGGTCCTCGACTACCTGCTCGACCTCATCCGACGACAGCTTCCACCAGCGGTCACCTAAAACACCGGCAACCTTCGCGTTCGTTCGGTTTCCGCAGAATCGTTTCTCGCCGCCTTCCTCCAGCGTGAAATGATCGTAGCGTGAAAGCCCCATGAGCTTCTTGGCCTTGGAGAACGTCAGGTCCCCTTCCCTATCGAGTTTGTCGATAAGCTTTTCGCGTTCCTCGGTGGTAAAGGGGCGGTCCTCACCATCTCGCGTTATGACCCGGCAATTATTTACCTGCTGCAGAAGTCGCCATCGCTGAACGATGGGCAAAGCAAAAGGCGCCCGGCGCTTGCCCGGCTCCAGCTCGCACTGCCCTACAAGACCGGCTGCACTCTTGAGCGGACGCTGACGGAATATGGCGCTATGAAGGCGCTTCTTCAGGTCTTCCGTCAGCAGATCTCCGTTATGGTTTGTCTGGGCGTTCCATATTGCCTCAAACTCATCCTCGTACATCTGCCGGGACGTCCAGCGTCCGCGAATGCGGGCATCGTGTGGGTCGAGCGACGCAAAGTACTCTCCGAGGGTCCTCGCGCGAGCGGCCTCCATCTCGCCGGCCAGTTCCGATATCGCTTTCTTTACTTCGCCCTCATCCTCCCCTTCTCGAGCGGGCTGCTTACGGTTGGACTTGAAGCCACGACGCTGGCAGAGATGGTACAGAGCCCGGCCCAGTTCATACGGCTCAAGCTTGCGGTCCAGGGCGGCTTTTCGCAGTTGGTACGGCAGTACCTGGGCAAGGTGGTGCAAGCCCTCGGACGTCTGCTCAGCCGCGAGCGACTTCAAGAGTTCTTTGTCCAGCGAAGGTATTACAGTATCAGGGCTTCCTTCTGGAAGTAGTCCGGCCTTCTGCAGTATGTGGAAGACCTTTCGCTTGCGGCGGGACCTTCGCTCCGTCTGTCGGCGCATCAGGCGAGCACTCCTGCGTGTCGCCGCTCGCGATTCGGCCCGACCCGAAGCAATATCGCCTTCCACACCGGCCTCAAAGGCGCGCACACCTGCTTCGATGACTCCGCAGGGACTTCCATCCTCGAGCTGCAGAAGGCACCAGCCAATGGAATTTGCGCCCAGGTCCAAGCCCAGAATCGTGTCCGTGGCGTCAACCGAGTGAGCTTTAACATTCATGCCATTTACCCCTTGACGAAACGCGTTTCTCCCGGCAAACTTCTGGCAGTGTATCCGAACGACGGTTCGTCCCGCAAGTTACAGTAAGGGGCAATCGTCCCGAAGGGTATCTGCTCCTCGGAGCAGCCCTGACGCCTCGCATGGCGCACCCCGCGTCGAGGGGCGTCTTTTTTTGCGCCCCCCGTTCAGGGGGAGGTCGACCCGAAGGGTCGGGTGGGGGTGCCCTCTCCCGGTCCTACGGACCGACCTCTCCCAGGGGGAGAGAAGTGGGGTGTGATATGGACAGGAAAAAGGCGAGACCGAAAAAGCACATGATTCAACGGGCGAGGCAGTTGCGACGGTCTTCCAGCTTTCCGGAGCGACTGCTCTGGAGCCGGCTGCGCAACGGCCGGTGTGCCGGGCTCAAGTTCAGGCGGCAGCATCCGATCGGGCCTTATGTGGCCGATTTCTTCTGCCCGTCGGCGGGTGTGGTCATAGAGCTGGACGGGCGCAGCCATGACGAGCAGGTAGACTACGACCGCGTGCGCCAGGAATTTATCGAGCGACAGGGGCTGCGGGTATTGCGGTTCACCAACGACCGGCTGTTGCGCGATCTGGACGGGGTAGTTGAGGCGATTGCGGGGGCTTGCCTACCCTCTCCCGGTCCTTAAGGACCGACCTCTCCCAGAGGGAGAGGAGTTGCACTGCGGCCGCTGTAACCCCTCCCCC
>JBNGDC010000073.1:0-5268 GCA_049975485.1 Phycisphaerae bacterium
GGGCTACACCTTCTACGTCGGACCGGAGCTGGAGTACTTCTATTTCGCCGACGACACCCCCGCGTGTCAAGTGCTCGAGCACGGCGGTTACTTCGACCTGACGCCGCAGAACCTGGCCGTGGACATGCGCCGCCAGACCGTCCAGATGCTCCAGTGCATGGGCATCGAGGTCGAATACAGCCATCACGAGGTCGCCCCCAGTCAGCATGAGATCGACCTTCGCTACGCCGAAGGCCTGCGGGTGGCCGACAACGTGATGACCTACCGCCAGGCCGTCAAAGAAGTCGCCGCGCGCAACGGCGTCCACGCGACATTCATGCCCAAGCCGCTGTTCGGGGAGAACGGCTCGGGCATGCACGTGCACCAGTCGCTGTTCACCGGCGAGAAGAACGCCTTCTTCGATGCCTCCAACGAGTACCAGCTTTCCGACGTAGGGCGGGCCTATACCGCCGGTCTGCTCAGGCACGCTCCGGAGTACTGCGCCGTAATCGCCCAGTGGGTAAACAGCTACAAGCGTCTGGTGCCCGGCTACGAGGCGCCGTGCTACATCTGCTGGGGGCGACGGAACCGCTCGGCGATGGTCCGCGTGCCGATGTACAAGCCGGGCAAGGAGAAGGCCACCCGCGCCGAGCTTCGCAGCCCGGACCCCGCAGCCAACCCGTACCTGGCGTTTGCGGTGATGCTGGCGGCGGGGCTTAAGGGCATCCAGGAAAACTATGAGCTGCCCGCCCCGGTCGAACAGGACGTTTACGCACTGACCGAGGCCGAGCGTCTGGAAATGGGCGTGGACTCGCTGCCGCGCGACCTCGGGCACGCCATCGACGTGTGCGAGAAGTCCGAGCTGGTCCGCGACGCGCTGGGCGACCATATCTTCGAGAAGTTCATCGAGAACAAGAAGATCGAGTGGGACCGCTACCGCATCCAGGTCACCGGCTACGAGCTGGAAAAATACCTGCCGGTCCTGTGATCTGTCGCGAAGGGCAAAAAGCGGCGGGCCGGATTATTCCGGCCCGCGTGCGCTGCTACGCCCTCCGCTGCTGGCGGTACGCTTAATCGACTGCGCTCAGCAGATTATCCAGCTTGTCCTGTTTCTGCTCGTCGCTGAGCCGATCCCACGCCCGCGGGCAGCCGCCGCAACAAAACCCTATCTTTCGACCCTGGTACTCTCGGGTAAGCTCCTCGGGAACGTCCTGCGGGTCGATAGGTGTGCCCATGATGGGGCAGCGGTCGTTAACGACGGCCGCCTCTTCCTTAGCATCGGCGCCGGCAGCGCCTGCTTCTTTCAGCGCCTCTTGTTTCTCCTCGTCGCTCATCTCGTCCCACTTCGCCGGGCAGGCCGGGCAGCAGAAGCCCACACGCTTGCCACGGTACAGCCGCGTGTTCTCCGCGGAGAGGTTCTCCGGATCAATCGGATTGCCCATTACCGGGCAACGCTCATTGACCACCGGCGGAACGTGCTCCGACAGCGCCTGGTGCGACTCTTCCAGCAGTTCCTTCGCCTCGGCGAGGGCCTTTAGCGCCTCTTCGGACCGGCCTGCCTGAACGGCCTGCTCGGCCTTTCCAACAGCGGCCAGGGCCTCGGCCAGCTTGGGCGTCTGCTCATATGCAAGCGCACCGGCCCCATGGGCCTTCATGGGGCATTCCCCGCCCGTCTGCATGGGACACTCGCCGCGCGCTTGCATGGGGCACTCGCCGCTGCGAGCATGCTGATGCGCTCTTTGCTGTCCATCGGGAGAATGCCCGGCCGCGTCCACACCCCCGGCCCATAGGCCGACAGCGGCCAGTGCTCCCGCAATTGCCAATACCAGAAGATACTTATGGCTGCTCATGGCGTCCGTCCTTTCCGCTAAAAGTTACCCTTCTTTTTCATGTCTGAACCATTGTAGGACAGCCCATTGGCCTTTGCCGGGCGCATTTCATCGCCTGCCCAAATTGTGTCGCTCCGGCAGATCCGGGCGTTGTCCCGGAACGCATGACGGCTGAAACCAATGCCGTGTCTGCAAGCCGGAACCACGGCCGAAGCCGGGGGCTATGGAAGCCGAGGCATCCGTCCTCACGGGGCGGGCATAACTGAAGCTGCTGCCCAGGCAGGCCGAAATTTTCATGCCCATCCGGAAAACAGGGCTTCATCTGTGCCCTGGTACCGACGCGACCTCTCAAGCATCCGCGTTCATCCGCGTCTATCCCTGCCTGCCTCCGTGCAAATCCGGTCGAGGCCGCGTTGGGCTCTACGGCTGCGCCCGTGTGGCGCGTGTTTGGGGCTTTTTTGCTTGTCGCCGGGACTATGCGACGCACAATGAGCTTCGAGGAAGGAGCTTGCATGCGGCTGATTTTCTGCGGCAGCGGAACATTTGCGGTGCCTACGTTGCGCGCCCTGGCGGAGTCGCAACACGAATTGGCGTGCGTCGTAACGCAGCCGCCCCGCCCCGCCGGCCGATCGCGCAAATGCCGTCCTACTCCGGTCGCCGAGGCCGCCGGCGAGCTGCAACTGGATGTCTGCGAGTTTGAAGACATCAACTCCGCCGAGGCGGTTGAGCACATGCGCCAGGCCGGCGCTGAGGCCATCTGCGTGGTCGATTACGGTCAATTCATCGCCCGGCCGGTGCGCGAGCTTACGCCCCGCGGGGCGTTCAACCTGCACGCGTCGTTGCTGCCGAAGCTGCGGGGCGCCGCGCCGATAAACTGGGCGATCATCCGCGGCCACAGGCAAACCGGGGTGACGACCTTCGCCATCGTTCGCGAGATGGACGCCGGGCCGATATACCTTCAACGAACGACGGACATAGAGCCGCACGAGACGGCCGAGGAGCTTCGCGACCGCCTGGCCGCCATGGGCGCGGAGGTGGTGCTTGAAACCGTCGGACTGCTGACCGGTGGCTGGGCCCAACCGGCGGAGCAGGACCACTCGGCCGCCACGCATGCCCCGCGACTCAAGAAGACCGACGGCGTCATCGACTTCTCGGCCGACGCCGAAAGCATACGGAACCTGATACACGGCACCTGTCCCTGGCCGGGCGGACAGGCCGAGTTCCAGGGCGAGCACAAGGGGCGCCTTCGGGTCGTGCTCGCGCGGGCGGCCGTGGAGGAAGACACCGCCGGCGAACAACCCGGAACCGTCTGCGACGACCTGTCCGTCGCCACCGGCCGGGGGCGGCTGAGCGTGGAAGCCATCAAGCCGGCCGGCGGACGGCTGATGCAGTGGCGCGACTTCGTCAACGGGTACCGCGTGCAACGCGGCGACCGCTTCGAGACACCGGCATGACTTCGCAACGCATGACTGCGAGGGACGTGGCCGTATCGGCCCTGCACGAGGGCGGCGGCTCGGTCGCCGACCGCCTGGACGCACTGCTGGAGGCGAACCCGCTTCCGCCGGCCGACCTCGCGCTGGCGCGGGAGCTTGCCTTCGGCGTGGTCCGCCGACGCTCGACGCTATGGGCCGTGCTGCGGGCGTTCCTTAAGGAGCCGGACCAACGCCTGGGCGGCGAACTGCCATATATCCTGCTCGTGGCGGCGTATCAGTTGCTCTTTCTCGACCGGGTTCCGGATTTCGCGGCGGTGGATGAGGCCGTCACCCAGAGCCGCCGGCGACACCATCGCCAAAGCGGCATGGTCAACGGCGTTCTGCGAAACGTCGCGCGGAACCTGTCCGAACCCCAGCCGGGCAAGCCGCCACTGGCGAAGGACGCCATACCCGTAGCGGCCGAGGCGTACAGGTGGATCAAACGTCCGGTGTTCCCCGAACCGCACGACGAGCCGGCGAGGTATCTCTCCGCGGCGTTTTCCCTGCCGGTTCACCTGGCAGGTCGTTGGCTCGAGCAGTTCGGCTCGCTGGAGGCGACGGCCGACGTATGCCTGCACGCCGCCAGCCGGCCGCCGATGATACTGCGTGTCAATCTGCTTAAATCGAACGCCAGAGACGTCGCAAACCGGCTCGCGGCAGAGGGTATCGAGGCAAAGCCACACGAAAACGGCAACAGCGTGGTGCTTACGACCCACACCGACGTCCGCTCGCTGACGGTCTTTAGCGACGGACTGGTCCAGCCGCAGGACGCTACAGCGACGGCCGTCGGCGTGACGGCGGCTCCCGAGCCGGGCATGAACGTGCTGGACTTCTGTGCGGCGCCGGGAACCAAGACCACGCACCTTGCCGAGTTGATGGGCAATCGCGGACACATAACCGCGGTTGACGTCTCCGAGCAGAAGCTCGCCCGCGTCCGCGAGAACTGCGGACGGATGGGCATCGACATCGTCGAGACGCGCCTCGCCGATGAGATCGGCACGATGGCGACGGGCAGCTTTGATGTGGCGCTGGCTGACGTGCCCTGCAGCAACACCGGCGTGCTGGCGCGGCGGCCGGAGGCCCGGTGGCGGATCAACGACGAGAACATCGCCCGCCTCGCACGCGACCAGTGCGACCTGCTTGCGGCGGCCGCGGCGTTCGTCAAGCCCGGCGGCCGCGTCATCTACAGCACCTGCTCACTGGAACCGGAGGAAAACGCCGGAGTGGTTCGCGAGTTCCTGCACCGCGTGCCTTCGGCGCAGCTTCTCGAGCAGCGGCTCACCACACCAGCCGGTGCCGAGGACCCCACCCGCTGGCACGACGGCGGATTCGTGGCCGTTCTGCGCGTATGACGCCGCCCGCTGGCGACAGCGGTTGCGTTGCGATATATTCACTTCCGATGGCCGCCAAGCGCAAGAAAGGACAGACCGGCCGGCCGGGCAGCCCGCGGATAGTCAACCGCCGCGCCCGACACGACTACCACATACTCGCGACGGTCGAGTGCGGCATGGAGCTGACCGGAAGCGAGGTGAAGTCGCTGCGCGCCGGGAAGATCACCCTCGACGACGCCCACGCCCGCGTGCGCGACGGACAGGCGTACCTGGTGGGCGCGCACATCGCCGAGTACCCCAACGCACCGGCCGACATGCAGCACAGGCCCGACCGCGAACGACGCCTGCTGCTGCATCGCAGGCAGATAGAAGAGCTGGCCGAGCACGTCAAACAGAAGGGTCGCACCATCGTGCCGCTGACGGTCTATTTCAAACGTGGCTGGGCGAAGGTGGAGTTGGGACTCGCCGTCGGCAAGCACCAGTACGACAAGCGCGAAGACATCCGCAAGCGCGACACCCAGCGCGAAATCGAACGCGAAATGCGCCGACGGCGGTAAGGCATCCAGGCCCCAAGGGCCGACAGCGGGCCATATGAGTTTCAAACGCCCCCTGCCGGGGGCTCCAACGTCCGCGACCTCCCGTTTCCACGGGCTCAGC
>JBNGDC010000074.1:0-5221 GCA_049975485.1 Phycisphaerae bacterium
GCACCCCTCTCCCTCTGGGAGAGGTCGGTCCGCAGGACCGGGTGAGGGCACCCCCTCTCCCCCCGGGAGAGGTCGGTCCGCAGGACCGGGTGAGGGCACCCCCTCCCGACCCTTCGGGCCACCCTCCCCCTCAACGGGGGAGGGGTTACTGCCGCCTCCTATGGTAGAGGCCAGGCGGGGATTGATGCGTCTATCTCGCCCATGATGCGAATGGTTTGCCGCAGCGCCTCGGTGATGCGGCGGTAGGTCTCTATGTCGTCGTAGCTGAGCGTTCGCCCTTTGCGGTCCTTCAGCCACTTCTCGCACACCTGGTATCCGCCGACGTGAAACTCCCACACCTCCGGCGGGACGTGCTCGAAATACTGCTCGTCGTTGATATACACGCGGCCGGGCGATTCGTCCGTGGGCGGCTTGTACGCCTTTTTGCCGGTCCGCGTGACGGTGTTCTCGCCGGATTGCGGGTACGTCGCCCGCAGTTCGGGCACGCTCTCCAGCAGGTGCAGACCCGCAAGCTCGGCTCCCAGCCGGCACAGCCGGGCGAAAAGCCCCGCGTCGGACGTCAGCGGCAGACGCGGGAAGTCGATTTTCAAAAACTCCGCGTATCTGGCCCGATAGGTCGGCGAGTGGAACACCGCATAGGCGTAGTGGAAAACGTCCTCCGGGCCGAACGTCTTTTGGAGATCGCCCCTCCCGTCGGAAACGAAAGGCAGGCCGAGCTTGCCGGAAAAATCAGCCACGAACTCCTTCGACAGGTTAGGCCGACGCCCGCCCGCACCCTCAGCCCAGGGCGTGTCCTCAAACACCTTCTCCGTGTCGGGATAGACGTATAACGGGAACAAGCTTGTGATATCGTAGGCGGAAAACGACTTATGTGCGGCTATCGTAGAGGTGGCCAATACTCCCCACTCGTCACGTGTCTGGCGCGTCGTCAATAGCCCCAGATTCTCACCCGCAAGCATGTGACGCATGACCTGCTTTACGGTGCGCCACACGAGTGAGTCATGGTAGAAGATAAGCCGTGTGTCGAACGGACGGTATAGCACCGGTTGAACAAAGCGCTCGAGGTCATCTTCGTCGCGTATAAGGGCGCGGGCTTTGCTTATGTTCCAGCCCTTTTTCATGGGTATGCCAAGCTCGGAGCAAAGTTCCGCATTGCCCTTCGGTGAATCACGAAAGATGCGAGCCCTTTCGATGAGGGGCTCCGCTTCAAAATCGATAACCATGTGGTCGCGAGCCGTTGTCATCCCGACTCCACCGACAGGGAACACATCTGGGAGCGAGGAAAACTCGTCATACTCATCGCTGAGCGCGGTGTTCTGCAGCTTGAACAGGTAGAAGGGCTCCTGAGGGGCAAGCTCCGCCCACTCGGTATTTTCGACGTCGTGTTGGCTGAGCCATTTGCGTTTGTTTTTTCTCGTGCCCCAGATTTCGGCGTGTTTGACGGCCGCTTGTGCGGGTTGGCGCGTTTGCCTGTCGGGTCGGCGGACCATGATGCAGATCGCGACGCCCTGCATGATGTCGAAGACGTTTTCATCCTTCGAGCCGTCGGGCGCGGTTTCCTTCTTCTTGGTGCTGCCGTGCAGGTCGAGGACGTGGATTTCGTCGAAGGTGTGCATCAGCGACTGTCTCATACCGCGGAACGTGGGGTTGTCCAGGTAGCCGTGGTTGGTGATGAACGCGAGCACGCCGTATCCGGTGCGTTCGATGCGGTACTGCGCGAAGCGGATGAACTTGACGTAATCGTCGTTGAGCCACTTGGGGTTTCGCTCGCCGAGCGGCTTTCCGTCGCATTCGAAGTAGCTCGGCGCGCCATCGGTGCCGGGCAGCTTCTTGTGGATGAGGTCCTTCGACCACTGGTTATCGTTGGCCGAATGCCCCGAGTATGGCGGATTTCCCATGACGACCATGATGGGGCAGTCGGTTTTTACTTCGCTCGCGGCGTTGGCTTCCCTTGCGATCTCGTTTGCCATCGCCAGGACAGGCCCTGCGACGACCTCGGCCTCTTCGAGCGTATTGGTCAGGTACACCCGCAGGCGTTCGTCGCCGGGGAAGTTGTATCCGGTTTTCTGAAGCAGCCAGCCCAGCTTCAGGTGCGCCACGGCGTAGGGCGCCATCATCAGCTCAAAACCGAACAGCCGCGGCAGCAGGTGCTGCGCGACGTAGCCGTTCGCGCCGCCCCACGCGCCGGCGGAGTGTTCTATGGCCTCGTATATGCGCGCGACGGTCTCGTACAGAAATGTTCCGGTCCCGGCGGCGGGGTCGAGTATCTGCACGCGGTGCACACGGCGGGTTTCTCTCTTGCCGTTCTTGCCGGGAGGTCCGAACTGGGCGTCGATCTTCGTGCTGTCGGCGAGTCCGTCGGGGCAATCGAAGCGGCTGCGGAGTATCGCGTCCACGCTGCGTACGATGTACCCGACCACCGGCTCGGGCGTGTAGTACACGCCGCGGGTCTGGCGCAGGTTGGGGTCGTATTCGGCGAGGAAGGTCTCGTAGAAGTGCACGACGGGGTCCTCGTCGCGTTTGGCGCGGCCGAAGTCTTTGAGAACCTCGTGCATGTCGCATCGGCGGAGTATGCCGGTCAGCAGGTCCACCGCCCAGACGATGCTGTCGTCGAGTCGTGTCCCGGCGATGTAGTCGAACGTCTCGCGGAGGAACGGATTGGTTCTGGGCAGGTCGTATGCCGCGTGCTCGCGGGTGAACTCGTCCGCACGCTGGTCCGGCACGTTGACCCGCGCGGAGAACATCCCGTAGCAGACCGTCTGTGCGTACATGTCGGCAAACTGCTCGACGGTCAGGTCGCGCAGCAGCGTTTGGCGGAAGGCCTCGTACTCCCCATGTAGCGTGCCGGTGGGTTCCTGTTCCTGCTCGAACGCGCCGCGGATGGCGTGGTTGATGATCTTGGCGATATCGGCCATTCGGGCGGCCAACTCTCCGGCGGCGGCGATCTTCACCGGCTCGGCCGCGAGGAAAGCGTCGAACATCGCGGCAAGTTGCTCGTCGCCGCCGGTAAGGGCCTTGACCTTTCCGGAAGCGTCGATCCGTCCGACCACGGCGTGCATCTGCTGCTCGCCGCGGACGTAGTAGCGGAACTCCAGGTAGTCGGTCAGTATCAGGTGGTCCAGCCCGTCGCGGTAACGAGCGAGCTGTTCGGTCTGCTCGGCTTCGTCCAGCGAGACGGTAACGTCCTTGCATTCGATGAAGCCGAAAGGCAGGCCGCCCCTGGCGACTATCAGGTCGGGCGCGCCGCAACGGACGCGGCGGGGTTCGTTGGTAACCTCCAGCCCCGAGGCGAAGGACTCCACAAGCTCCATCAGAGCCGGGCGGTAGCTGTGCTCGGTGGCGTGGCCGCGTCCGTGCGTGCGTCGAATGGATTGGAGGTATCGCTTTATCGCCTGGTGCATGTGTTTTGCGCCTCTTTGTCCCATGTGCCCCGGCTGGGCGTAGTCGCCCGCTCGGTTGACGTGTTCTGGTCGCGGCCGATGTTACGTGCCCCCGGGCCTGCGGGCAAGCCCCGTGCTACCCCTGCTCCATCAGAGAATCGTCAGTGGATTATGCCCTGCACCGGGTGATTGGGCAACCCTCCTCGCCGACCAACTCCTTTTTGTGCATTGGCCCGCAACACGTGGCAGCACGTCAAAACACTTCGTGCCCGTCTTCGGCCCGGCGATAAACCTTTCCTCTGTGTTGGGAAAGAGGCAGAATCCCCGGTTGCCGCCCGTGGGCATCCGGCACTGTTACATGGAGCGCCCAATTGCGCTAATATCCGAATAGTCCTCATAATCCGCATTCTTTGATACAGCAGGTTCAAGGGACACAAGGATTTAGCCGCATATGTGGCGGACAGCATCTTGACAATAGGGTTGAAATGGTGCTATAGTTTGTCCGCTATGCCGACTGCCACTCGCTCCAAGGCCGCTGGTAAGACCAAGCGGCAGAAGAGGACCGTGCGGACCTACACCTCCGCGCTGAACTACCTCTCCGCGCAGACCGACTACGAGCAGATGCTGCGTGTGCGCTACAACCGCGACACGTTCAGCTTGGATCGTATGGGCCTTCTGCTCAAGAAGTTAGGTAATCCGCACAAGCAGCTCAAGGCGGTGCATATCGCCGGGACCAAGGGCAAGGGCTCAACGGCCACCATGCTCGCGAGCATGTTGCAGGCGTGCGGATATAAGGTGGGCTTGTACACATCTCCGCACATTTGCGAGCTTCGCGAGCGTATCACGGTCAATTCGCAGATGATCAGCCAGGCCGCCCTGACCCGGCTGATAGCGTCGGCCGAGCCGCACATAGAGGCCATGGAAGACGACAAGCCGACTTTCTTTGAGATCTTCACGGCCTTGGCGTTCCGCCACTTCGTGGACTCGGAGGTGGACATCGCAGTCGTGGAGACCGGCCTGGGCGGTCGGCTGGACAGCACGAACGTGCTGGACCCGCTGGTCTGCGGGATTACCAGCATATCGCTGGACCACATGCAGCAGCTTGGCAGCACACTGGGCGAGATCGCCGGCGAGAAGGCGGGCATTTTCAAGTCCGGCGTGCCGGCCATCAGCGTCCAGCAGACCGGCGAGGCCAAGCGCGTCCTCAAGAGCGCCTCCCGCCGCGAGGGCATGGAGCTGAAGTTCACCGGCGAGGACATAGAGTTCAGCTACCGCGTGGAGTCCTCTCGCGACGCGGGCTGCCATACCCGTGTGTGCCTGACGACGCCGCGCAGTCAGTTCGAGCACCTGGCCGTTCCGCTGCTGGGCGAGCACCAGGCCGTGAACTGCGGACTGGCTCTGGCGTTGCTGGACCAGCTCAAGCTCCAGGGCATGGAGATAGACGACAGTCGCGCCGTCGAGGGTCTGCAGGGCGTGTATCTGCCCGGGCGACTGGAGATGATCTGCGAAGACCCCCGCCTGGTCGTGGACGGGGCACATAACGCCGAATCCGTCGGCGCGCTGATACGCGCGCTGGGACAGCACATACCGTACGACTCGATGGTGATGATCTTCGGCTGTGCGGCCGACAAGGACATCGAGGGCATGATGGCGCGAATCGCCACCGGCGCCGACAAGATGATCGTCACCCGCACGGGCAACAATGCCCGGGCCGCCAAGCCCGAGGACCTCGCCGAGGCCTACGAGCGTCACAGCGGGCGAATGGCACAGGTCGCCGACAACCTTACCGACGCCATCCGAAAGGCCACCAGCGCCGTCAGCAGGGAAGACCTCATCTGCAT
>JBNGDC010000075.1:0-3121 GCA_049975485.1 Phycisphaerae bacterium
GGCCGGGTGTTTCCGTTAGGATATTCGGCCTGGTGAGGCGTTGAGGGACAGGAACCGGCAAGTGCCCGACAAACCGCGTTGCGTCATACTGAGTCAGTTGTTCTACCCGGAGGAGGCGGCCACGGGTCGGCTGATGACCGACCTCGCCGAGGCCATGGCGCGCCACGGCATGGAAGTATCCGCCGTCGCCGGTCAGCCGACGTACTTCCACTACGGCAAGGCACCGTCGGAGATGACGCACAACGGCGTGAGCATACACCGCCCGCCGTGCACCTGGTTCCGCAAGGACTCGCTGCCGGGGCGGCTGCTCAACGTTCTGACGCTCTTCGCCGGCATGCTCCTGCACCTGCTGTTCACCCGCGAGAAGGGGCCTTTTCTCATAGTCACGAACCCGCCGTTCCTGCCCTTGATCGGCTACCTGTGCAAACGTATGCACGGCGCCCGCTACGTCGTGCTGGTCCATGACGTGTACCCGGACCTGCTGCCTTTGTTCGGCCTGTGCGGGCAGGGCAGTATCATCGTGCGACTGTGGAACCGGATGAATCGCCTTGTGTTCGGCCATGCGGACGGGGTCGTGGTGCTCGGGCGGAAGATGGCCGAGGTCATCGCACGCAAGGACCCCCGTCCGGACGCGCAGTCGCGCATCCATCGCATCCCCAACTGGTCCGACGGCGAGCTTATCCGTCCGAAGCCGAAGGAGCAGAGCAGCTTCTTCCGCCAGAGTGGCATCCCGGCCGGCACCGTTCTGCAGTACTCCGGCAACATCGGCCGCCAGCACAACGTCGAGATGCTCGTCGAGGCCATGGAGCGACTCAAAGACCGCGACGTGCACCTGATGTTCGTAGGCGACGGGCACAAGAAGCCGCTGGCCGAGCGGATGGTCCGGCAGAAGGGGCTTGAGAACGTCAGCTTTCATCCGTTCCAGCCGCGGGAGATGCTGGGCGAGTCTCTGACGGGCTGCGACATACAGGTGGCGGTCCTGGCCGGGGAGATGACCGGACTGGCCGTGCCCTGCAAGCTCTACGGCATGCTCGCCAGCGGCAAGCCCATCATTGTGGTCTGCGACCCGGCCGGCGAGATGGGTCAGGTAGTGCTGGAGGAGCAGTGCGGGCGCGTGGTGCGGCCGGACGACCCGGACGGACTGGTCGCGGCGATAGAGGAGCTGGCGTCGGACGTCGGACTGCGCCGGCGGATGGGCACCCGGGCGCGCGAGGCCTTCGAAGCCAAATACACACTCGACCACGTGGCCGACCAGTACGTGGAGCTGATGCGGACGGTCCAGAACTGACCGGTGCCTGGCCCGGCCGGGCTACTGCGAGCTTCCCCCCAGCTTCGCCTCCGGCGGTTCCTTGCCGCCGTGGAGCTCCTTCTGCCGGAGATACCAGGCGGTCATGCTCCGCAGGCCCTGTTCAATGGAGAACTCCGGTTCGAAGCCGGCCTGGCGTATGCGGTCGGCGGCGAAGCGAGTCGAGGTCGCCAGCTTCTTCACCCGCGCCGAAGAGACACGCAGCGGCTTGCCCGTCACCTTGCTTGCCAGGTCGAACATTTTGCCGGCGGCCACCCCGAGCCACAGCGGGAAACGCTTCTTCGGGCGCTTGCGGCCCAGTGCGTCGGAGATGACGGTGACCATCTCGTCAACCGTCAAGTCCGGCTTGTCAACGTAGTTATGTATGGTTACGCCCGCCGGCATCCGCTCGACCCACTGGGCGGTGGCGCGAATTATGTTGCCCACGTAAGCGACGGCCTTGATCGTGTCCTTGGGTCCGAAATGGAAGAACCGCCCGCGGTCTATCTGGCGGATAAGACTGTACATGTTCGCGAAATTGCCCTCGCCGAAGATAAGGCAGGGCCGGAAGATGACGGCCGAACGGTCGGCGGCCTGCTCCACCCATTCACGGATGACGGCCTCTGCGGCCAGCTTGGACGCGCCGTAGTCGCTGGTGGGCGTCGGCGGTGTGTCTTCGTCGGATTCTTCATCCCTGGCGCCATAGACGGCCACGGAGCTGTAGAACAGGAATTTCCCCACGCCGGTCTCGGCCATCGCCTCCAGCAGGGCGCGCGTGCCGCCCTCGTTGGTCTCGAAATACTCCTGCCGCGTAATGCCGAAGTCATGATGCTTAGCCGCCAAGTTTATCACGCATTCGGTACCGCCGCCCAGCGCCCGGCGGCAGTCGTCGGCTTTTCGTATATCGCCGATAAAGTGCTCCGCCAGTGGCTCATCGTCCTTCGGGCTGAGCAGGTCCATGCCGGAGACGCTGTGCCCACGCTCGGCCAGAAGTCTCGTCAGATGTGTGCCGATAAAACCGGAGTTGCCGCATACGAGGATATTCATCCGCTGGTCCTTTTGCTCGGGGACGTGCGCGTGTGGCCGCATGGGTTATTCGCCGGGAGTATAGGTTCGGTTCGCGCCGTCGGCAAGCTTCCCGGCGGGTCCGAGGACAGCTAAAACAGGGACAGTCACCTGTTTGTTCCGCTCCTTTCCAGTCGCGGGCGGCCGCGAGCGGAAATTGACGTGGAAAGAGGTGACTGTCGCTTTTTCATGAGATACTCTTGAAGGACAGTTGACCTTAACTGTTCCAGAGCAATGCCGATAATAGACCGCAAATTCCGCCTCCAGAAGTCCCGCTACCTCCTGCAGTGTGTGCTGGCGATGGCGTGCATGCTGGCCGTGTTGGGGGCGCTGGACATCGTTACCGACGCGGTGGTGGTCGCTTCGCTGGGGGCAAGCTCGTTCATCGTGTTCTCGATTCCGCACGGCAATGCGTCGCGGCCGCGGTTCCTCGTGGGCGGATACGTGGTGGGCTGCGCCGTCGGCACGGGGTGCTTCTGGCTGATGCACTGGTCGGCTCTGTCGTTCCTGCCGCTCAGCCCGGCCGTGTTCTACGGGGCTTTAGCCGTCGGTCTGACTATGCTTGTGATGGTGGTTACCAACACCGAGCATCCGCCGGCCGCCGGGGTGGCCCTGGGCCTGGTCGTCCAGCAGTGGTCGTGGTGGACGGTGGCGGCGACCATGGTGGGCATAGTCGCTCTGGTACTGCTGAGGACGCTGCTGAGGCCGTTTCTTATCCGCCTGGTGTAGTGATCCGGCGGGGCCTACGTGCCCATTTCGCGTTTTGCCGCT
>JBNGDC010000075.1:3131-4732 GCA_049975485.1 Phycisphaerae bacterium
GTGGGGTATCCACGGCCGGCCGAAGGGTATAATACCCTACGTGAGCAAAGACTTGTCGCAATCAGAAGCGGCGGATGCGCTTGTCATCGTCGCCCATCCCGACGACGAGACCATCTTTTGCGGCGGGCTGATGTTGGCCGGTCCGGCTCGCCGCTGGCACGTGCTGAGCTTGTGCCGCTGCGACGACGTCGACCGCGCGCCGAAGTTCCACCGCGTCTGCCGGCACCTGGGGGCGGAGCCGATTATCTCCGACCTGGACGACAGTAACCCTCTCAAACCCATAGACCCCGCCGGCGAGATCGGCCGGCGCATCATCAACCTGGTCGGTGCACGCGACTGGCAACTGTGCGTCACCCACGGCGAGAACGGCGAATACGGACACCCGCGGCACCGCCAGATTCACAGGGAAGTCGTCCGCCTGGTCGATTCGGGCCTGCTGCGATGCGGTCAGTTGTGGACCTTCGCCTACGACTGCGACGCGGCCGGCAATTGCAGGCCGCGCGACGACGCCGATATCCGCTTTGAACTTCCGGCCGCGACGCTGACCGAAAAGAGGCGCATCATCCACGAGATGTACGGCTACGGCGAGGATTCCTTCGAGGTCGCCGCGTGCGTCTCGCCGGAGGCCTTCCGCCGGCTTCGCGCGGGCGAAAACGGAGAACAGTCATGAAAGTACTCGTGCTGTACGATTACCCGCCCTCACCCGGCGGGCTGGCGACACAGGGCGACCTGCTGTACCGGGGGCTGAAGGAGCTTGGCGTGGATACCATGCCTGCGCCCTTCGAATCGCCCCAGGAAAAGGAGTGGTACTACCGCTGGTTCGAGCCGGACGTGGTTGTCGGCATCGGCTACTGGGGGCACACGCCGCATCTGGTGATGCACCCCCAGCGATACGGCATTCAGCCCGTGCCGTGGTTCGTGGCCGACGGATATGTGGCCAACTATCAGGAGGCGCTCAACTCGCTTCCGCTGGTGCTGACGACCTCTCGCTGGGTCCGCGACGTGTACCGCCGCGACGGTCTGGACGTGACCAACTACGAAGTGCTCCCGGTCGGCTGCGATACGGACGCGTTCATACCTCGCGGCCGCAGCGACGCGAAGGTCCGCGCCATCCGCGAGTCGCTCGGAGTGGCCGAGGACCAGATAATGATCCTCACCGTAGGCGGCGACGCCGCCAGCAAGGGCGCCCAGGAGGTGATGCAGGCCCTGGCGCTGATAGACACAAAGGCGCCGGACTGGAAGTACGTCTGCAAGGTCTGGCCGCAGCCGCGGACCGAGCAGCAGAACCTCAGCGACCTGCAACTGGCGACCCACCTGGGCATCGAGAAGAACGTGGTTTACACCACCAGCCGCATCAGCCGGAACTTCATGCCGTACCTGATGGCCGCCTGCGACATCTACGCGGCGCCGTCGCGACTGGAGGGTTTCGGCATGATCCAGGTCGAGGCCAACGCCTGCGAGAAGCCCGTCATCGGCATCAAGGCAATGGGCATGCTCGACACCATGGTGCACAAGCAGACGGCCTTTCTGGCGGATATCGCCCAGGAGGTACGCGTCCGCGAGACCACCGTCGGGACCGACCAGGGCTACGAGGAAGGGCA
>JBNGDC010000076.1:0-4574 GCA_049975485.1 Phycisphaerae bacterium
TGTGTTGTAGAGCCGCGGCGACGAGGCGGACGAACATCGGCTGCGGTCGCAGGGGTCGGCTGGTCAGGCAGGGGTGTGCCTGAGTGGCGACGAAGAACGGGTGCACGTCCGTGGGAAGCTCGAGTATCTGCATAATCGGCTGGGTGGGGTGCCGGCCGGAGAAGACCAGCCCGGCCGCGGTGAGCTGCTCGACGTATTGCGGGTCCACCTCGTAGCGGTGGCGGAAGCGCATGCGGACGGCGTCGGCTCCGCCGAACATCTCGGCGGCCTGCGTGTTGGGGGCGAGCGTCACATCCTGCCCGCCGAGTCGCATGTTCCCGCCGAGGCCCTCGATTTCCTTCTGCTCCGGCAGCACGTCGATGACCGGGTGCTCGCAGTCGGGGTTTATCTCGGTGCTGTCGGCGCCGCCAAGACCGCAGACGTTCCGGGCGTATTCCACCACTGCCATCTGAAAGCCCAGGCATATGCCCAGATACGGCAGGCGGTTCTCGCGGGCGTGGCGGATGCAGGCGATCTTGCCGCCCGTTCCGCGGACGCCGAACCCGCCGGGGACGATTATGCCGTCCACGTCGGAGAGCGTCTCGGCGACGTTGGAGTCGTCCACGTCGGTGGTGTCTATCCACTTTATCCGGACGCGGGCGTCGTTGGCCGCTCCGGCGTGCTCCAGGGCCTTTACGATGCTGGCGTAGCTGTCGCGCAGCGTGGTGTACTTGCCGGTGATGCCGATTGTGGCGGTCTTTGTCGCGCCGGTTATCCGGGCGGTGAATTTCTGCCAGTCCGCCGTCGCGCGGGCGTCGGCGAGCGAGTTTACACGCCCGCCAAGCCCGAGCAACTGCACCATCTCACTGTCCAGGCCGGCATGTCGCATCTGCTCCGGCAAAAGGTAGATGCTCGAAAGATCGTGCATTGAGAAGACGCGCCTCATTGGCACGTTGGTATATACGGAGATTTTCTGGCGGACCTTGTCGGTGACGGGCTGTTCGGCGCGGCAGCCGATGAGGTCCGGCTGCACGCCCAGCTCCATCAGCCGTTTTATGCCGAGCTGGGCGGCCTTGGACTTCTGCTCGCCAAGAGCCGGCGGCGAGAGAACGTATGTAAGCGCCACCACAGCGACCGAGCCGGGGCCTTCCTCGTAGCGCAGCTCGCGAAGCGCCTCGATGTAGAACGCGTTCTCAAAGTCGCCTACCGTGCCGCCGACCTCCACGAACACCACGTCGGCACCGGTCCGCAGGGCGAGTTCCCGCAGGCGCAGTTTCACCTCGCCGGTTACGTGGGGGATCATCTGCACGTCCCGGCCGAGGTAGTCGCCGGCGCGTTCCTTCCGCAGCACGGAGCGGTAAATCTGCCCGCTGGTGGCGAAGTTGTCGGCGGTGAGGTCCTGGTCGAGCATCCGCTCGTAGGTGCCCAGGTCCATGTCCGTCTCCATCCCGTCGTCCAGGACGAAGACCTCGCCGTGGCGGTAGGGGTTCAGCGTGCCGGCGTCGAGGTTGAGGTAGCCCTCCAGCTTTATCGGCGCGACGGAAAGCCCCTTGTCCTTCAGCAGCTTCGCCAGCGAGGAGGAGAAGATGCCCTTTCCCAGACCGCTGATGACAGTGCCGAAGACGGCGACGTATTTAACGCGGCCGCGCTCGTAGCCGTCCGGCAGGGGAGTGTAGAACTCGGTCTCGTCGGTGGTCTCGCGGACCGAACGCAGCAGATCCATGGCGTCGCTCATGGAGGTTCAGTTTAGACTCACCGGCCGGCGCGGGCAACCGCATTGGGCTTATTGTTGCATCAACCAGAGCTAATGAGCGCCCGGGCCGTCAATCCGCCTGGGCAGGCGGGCCTCAGTCCTTCGGGCCCAGCAGCGAGACGCCGCGATCGTCTTTGGTGCGGGTCATCTCCATCCCGTTGCACTTGAGGATGGCGATTTCCGCCAGATAGCAGACTTTCGAGTCGTGTTCGAGATGGCCGCAGTAAACCTCGTTCTCGCCGCAGGAGCAGACGATGTGCAGGTGTGGCTCGCCGTCGGCTATGATGCCGCTGACGGAAAGCAGCTCCAGCGGTTTCTGGAGCTTGTAGAACCCGTTGTCCGACGGGAAGCCGGTGTGCTTGATGTAGTGCATATGGCAGGTCTTGAGCGTTCCGATACCGCTTACGACCATGCCGTTGCGGATGCCGTTCTCGGCGACCGCCTGCTCTATGCTCTCCAGCAGCAGCTCGTCCGGCTCGAGTGCGACGACCACCATCTCCATCGGCCCGCTGTGCGTTATGGTCTTCATGGCTTCGGCTCCGTATGCGCAACTATCCGCATCGGCTCAGCTCTCGGGTGGAGGAGAACACGAATTACACGAATCCCGGCTAGCCGGGACGAACAGCACGAATGGATTCAAAGGAAAGAGTGCTCCGCTGCTTCTCCTCATTCCTTTGTATCTGCGTAATTCGTGAAAATCCGTGTAATCCGTGATCTCCGACGTGCGTTTGCCGCAAACCGCTTTACTGCCGGCCGGCGACTAGGCCCTGACCGGTGAGGTATTCGGCGCTTTCGCGGACGGCCTGCAGCGTGTCGCCGGCGCACTCGTCCATCTCCACGATAAGCCAGTCGGCGTTGTCTCCGGCGGCTGCGACGCACGCGGGAATGTCCATCTTGCCGGCTCCGACGGCCGTCTGCGGCTCGCCCTTTGTCAGCGGGCCGTCCTTGACGTGCAAGCTCGCCAGCCGCTGGGCGTTGCGAGTAACAAACTCCGGCACGTTCACCCGGCCGAAGTCCGCCGCCCAGTACAGGTCGCACTGCAGCAGCACATCCGGGGCCGCCTCCAGCAGCAGCTCGATGGCGGGCCTGCCGTCGAGGTCCACCATCTCCCACCAGTGATTGTGGTAACCCAGCCGCAGCCCGTAGGGCTTCAGCAGTTCGGCCGAGTGCTGGAGCTTCTCGCCGGCCTGTTTGACCGAGTCGGCGGAGGCGAAGGTCTCCTTTCCGAACATGCCGATGACGGTGTCGAAGCCGAGTATCTCTGCCGTCTCGACGGTTTCGGCGAGTGTGTCGTCGCTAGGTGCGCCCATGTGCGACGAGCACGCCCGCAGACCGCAGTCGTCCAGTACCTTGCGGATTTCGCGCGGCTCGTGCCCGTGAAGCCCGGCGAACTCCACGCCTTCGTATCCCGCCTCGGCCGTGCTGCGGATGACGCCGGGGAAGTCCTCCTTCGCCTCTTCGCGAAGGGTGTAAAGCTGCAATGCCAGGTGCCTGTTCATCTGCGGTCCTTGCCTTTCTTATTGTTCTGCACTCGTTTGACGAACTGCTGATAGTCCTCGGCCGTGTCTATGCCTCGGCCGTCGTATTGCACAACTGCTACGGCGATGTCGTCGCCGTGCTCCAGCGCCCGGAGCTGCTCGAGCTTCTCGGCCTGTTCGGCGGGCGTAGGCGGAAGCGCGGCGAACGCCTTGACGTATCCGGCACGGTAGGCGTACACGCCCAGGTGCAGCAGATATTCAACGTCGCCGGAGCCGTCGCGGTCGTGTGGAATCTTCGCGCGGGAGAAGTACATGGCCCGGCCGTCTGCGTCGAGGACGACCTTGACGCGGTTGGGGTCGTCGGCCTCGGCCGTGTCCATGCGGGTCGCCAGAGTGGCCATCGGCGTTCCGGACCGCTCGATAAGCTCAACCAGCCGGTCGATGCACGCCGCGGGAATCTCCGGCTCGTCGCCCTGGACGTTGACGACTATCTGCCGATCGTCCAGGCCGAGCTTCTCGACGGCCTCGGCGATGCGGTCGGTGCCTGTGGCGTGGTCGGCGGCCGTCATCAGCGCCTCACCGCCGAAGCCCTCGACGGCCGCGACTATCCGGTCGTCGTCGGTGGCGACTACCACGCGTTCGATGCCATCGGCCGCCTGGACCGCCTCGAAGACGTGGCGGATCAGCGACTTGCCCGTCGCGCATAGCAGCGGCTTGCCCGGCAGACGCGTCGAGCCGTACCTCGCGGGTATGACAGCAATCGCACCCATGGACGGCGAGTCTATCGCAGCGACACGCGAATGCAATAGGTGTCGGGGGACTACAGCAGACACAAAGGGATAACTCCTCTCCCTCTGGGAGAGGTCGGCCGCAAGGCCGGGTGAGGGTAACTCCTCTGGCTCTGGGAGAGGTCGGTCCGGAGGACCGGGTGAGGGTAACTCCTCTGGCTCTGGGAGAGGTCGGTCCGGAGGACCGGGTGAGGGCAACCTGCCGATCACACCCCCTCCCGGCCCTTCGGGCCACCCTCCCCCTTGAGGGGGAGGCGTTACTGCGCCTGCCGACGCGATTGCCCATAGGCCACGGCTTCAGCCGTGGTTTGGGGTGCGTGCATTTTCACGGGCATAGGGCGTTTTAACGCCCTTTTCCCGAGGGCTGAAGCCGAATGGATAAGCCCGCTGAAGCGGGCTTGAATAGTGGAAGTGGCCGGACATGTACCATGGCTAAAGCCATGGCCTATTGTCGCGACGCCGTATATGACGCATCTCAACACATGCCCTATTTCGACACAGCCGGACATGTACCATGGCTAAGTACCTGTTTAGCGTGCAGCAAATCTTTTTACCTAAATCCCCTATTTTAACTGG
>JBNGDC010000077.1:0-4458 GCA_049975485.1 Phycisphaerae bacterium
GGCAATTGTGGCAAGGCCAGGCATTTACCGGGGTTATTCCGACTCGCGGATCATCAGCGTCCGTTCGACCGGCTCGGCGGTCTGCACGCGCGGCTCGACGCCGCTTCCAAACTGATAAGCGACGACTTTGATCTCGATGGGCAGCTTCGCTCGCGCCGGCAGCTCGGTCACTTCCAGCCGTCCGTTTCGAACCACCGCCGGCCCGTACGCCACATAGTATTCCACCTTCAGATTCGCGTCGCTTGTCGCGTTCAGTTCGACCGGCCCGGAATCCGGCGTCATATCCGGTATCTCGGGGAAGGTGATGGTCTGCTCGCTGCCCTTATCAAGCCCGCGGAAGCCCCGCGGCAGCATGCCGACGCGTTCCGTATAGCGGTACTCCTCGTCGCCGCAACTGTAGGCGAGAAACGTCACCCGCCCGGGGTCGGTGGCGGGGTTAAGGGCGTCACAGCGGATTCTCAGCTTCTGTGGTCCTACGGCCCGCACAGGCCCGCCGACGGGTTTGACGCGTATAGGGGCGTCGCTGTGTCCCACCGGGTCGCCGGCCTGCGCCCACCTCGGCCCGCGCCCGTTGTACTGGGATGGGTACTCGTCGGCGTACGCCGGATGCACTTCGAAGGTCTGTCCGTCGCCGGTCCAGTCGATCCTGGTGAAGAAAAACCGCGCCCCGGCATCGACCCAGTAAGGGTCCTCCCACTCGATGAACTGGTCCTTCCTGTCCATCTGTCCGGCGTGATAGCGGATGGCCGCCTCGGCCGTGTCTCGATCGAAGTGCCACGAGGTGGCTGACTTGTCCAGCGGGTACTCGTCGTAAGGCGCCGGCTCGTGCCCGCCGGCCGTCGGCAGGTTCAGGTCGGTAAGCCAGCCGCCGCGGGGGTCGATGGATTTCAGCTCAACCGCTACCCCCGCGTCCACGTCCACCGTCTCTGGCATGCGGGCCTGGGCGGCCTTGCGTATCCACATGCCCACGAACTCGGCGTTCCGCTGCGACCAGCCGAAGTGCCCCGCCCCCGGCTCGACCAGGACCGCCGCCAGATTGCCCCCGTTGGCCGCGCGATACTCGGCGATATGCTCGCAGCCGCGCTGCCAGGACTCCCGACCCTCCTCGTCGCGCATGGTCCCGGCAAACTCGTCGAACTGACCGAGCATCATCAGAGCCGGTATCCCCGGCGGCAGGGGGTCGTCGCCTCCCGGCCCGCCCCCGCGATACTGAATCAGCCCGAAGCATCGCGACGCCATCTGCCTCGCCCGCGCCTTGGCCTGCGGGCCGCCGGCGGAGTGTCCGACGAACAGCAGCCCGGCGGTGGACAGATCATGGTAGCCGGAGACCTCCGCGAGCTTATCCAGCACCACCTGCGGCTCGACGGAGCCAAACCCGCGCGTGAGGAACACGATCGCCAGTTGCTCGTCGGCGCACGCCTCGCGGATGAGCGGATCGCAGACGAACTGCTTCTCCATCAGCGTGCTGCCGGCCATCACCACGCCGCGTATCTCCTGCGCCTCGGGCGGCAGCCAGAGAAAGGCCGTCGCCTCGCCGCGGTCCGTCTCGAAACCGACGGCGAACTGGAACAGCACGCTCATCATCGTCACGAAGGTGGCCTGCATGGCAGTGTCCTTTCATACGTCCCGGGCGGGCGGTTCCGTAGCTGTATGCGGCATTCTTGCTTTACGTATATACCGCCGGACCGGCGCGGGTTTCGGACCTGCGGACGGCAACCGCCTGCCCGCCGACATGATAGACACGCCGGCGGCGCCGGCGTCGGCGCGCACGCTCGAAAGCCCTTGACAGGGCAGGGCGATGCGGGTACTTATGAATCCGGTATGGGAGTGTGCCCGAGTGGACAAAGGGAGCAGACTGTAAATCTGCCGGCTCAGCCTTCGGTGGTTCGAATCCACCCGCTCCCAGTGGCGGCCTGCGACGGCCGTTACTGATTTATCCCGGGGGCTATCGTGGAAAGTCCGATGTACCGTAAACGCGGCTTCACCCTCGTGGAACTCCTGGTGGTCATCGCCATCATCGCCCTTTTGATGTCGATTCTCCTCCCGGCCGTCTCGCGCGCCCGGCGGTCCGCCAGGGAAGCCGTCTGCCTGACGCGCGTCGGCGGGCAGATCAAGGCGATGCACCTCTACGCCCAGGACCACGGCGGCGACATCCCCCACGGTCCGGACGACCCGCTGCCCCTGCCGGGCGGCATGACCGGACCGGCGATGAACACCGTCGCCAGCAACCAGATATGGGTCGGCGCCATGGAGGCGTACAACGCCCACGGGGCCGTGCTCCAGCGGCATTTCCCCGCGCCGGAGGGCATGTTCTGCCCCGGCGACGACTCCACCGACCCGGTCGAGGAGCTCCACAAGGTGCGCAACCGCGACAGCGAGGATGCGTACTCATCCTACCTCTATCGTCAGCTCGACGCTCAGGACCAGTCCCGGCCGCCGCGGGCGAATATCGACAACCTCGGCCGAAACGGCGAGGGGCAGTTTGTCCGTGCGATGCTGATGGACATGAACAGCCGCATGAACATACCCGGCACGCCGCAGCGGACCAACCACGGCGGGGAACGGGTGTCCGTGGGCTTTCTCAGCGGATCGGCCGAGGCGTTCGAGAACGAGGGCGGGCGGTTCAGCTTGCGCCCCGGCGACGAGATGAACGTCTTCGGGCGGCTGGACGAGATCTTCGTCGAGGCCGACACGCTGGCGCGCTGAGCGGGTATGACCGCTTGTCGCGTCGGCAGGTGACTGTATAATCACCAGGCGACACCTTCGCGGGCGTAGCTCAATTGGCAGAGCGTCGGCCTTCCAAGCCGGCTGTTGTGGGTTCGAATCCCATCGCCCGCTGTAAACCGGCCGCCGAAACGCCGTTGGGCAAACGCCGGCGTTCTCCAGCGGCCCGGACGTGGGGACGGACATATGGGTTTTCGTTTCTTCCGCAGAAAGAACATCCTTCCGGGCGTTCGACTGAACTTCAGCAAGACCGGCATATCGCCGTCGTTCGGCGTGCCCGGCGCCCGCCTGACGCTGGGTCGCGGTGGCGTGCGGAAGACCTTCGGCATCCCCGGCACGGGGCTGTTCTACACGGAGGTCGGCCGCTCGAAGTCCGGTCGCGGCCGCGGCGGCCGCCAAAGCCGGCCGACACCTCCGCCTGAGCCGCGGCACAAGCTGGACCTCGGCTTCTTCGAGCGGCTGTTCACGCCGAAGCCGGAGCGGGCCTTTGTGGACGGCTGCAAGGCGTACGTCGCCGGAAACACCGCCCGGGCGACGCGCGAGCTGGCGTCGGCCGCCCGCATCGCCGACGCGGCCTTTCTGGCGGGGTTTCTGTCCATCGACGCCGGGCGGCTGGACGATGCGGAGCGTTACCTCAAGCTCGCCCGCGCAAAGCATGCGGGCCTCGGGCGGCACTTCCAAAAGTACGGGCTGGAGGTGGAGCTGGCGTTGCCCATAACGGATTTCATCGTCGCGCACATCCGCCCGGACCGGCGAGGCGTGCTGCTGGGGCTGGCGGAGGTCTATCAGGCACAGGACCGCGTTCGTGAGGCCCTGGACTGCCTCAAGAAGCTGCGGCGCGACAGGCCCGACGACGTGGTCGTCAAGCTCTCCATAGCCGAGCTGGTGATCGAGGCCGCACCGGACGACAAGCGCCTCGCGAAGCAGATTATCCAACTCGCCGGCGACGTGGACAACGAGTCGTCCGTGCACGCGGCCCTGATGCTCTACAAGGCAAAGGCGCTGCGCACGCTGGGTCTGCCGACGGCCGCCCGCGACGTGCTGACGAAGGCCTGCAGAAAGACCAAAGACCGCGACGACGACCTGCTGCGCGCCGTCCGCTACGAGCGGGCGCAGGTTTACGAAGACCTCGGCCGAAAGACACGCGCCCGCCGCGAGTTCGAGAAGCTGTACGCCGAAGACCCGTCCTACGAAGACGTCGCCGAACGCCTGGGCGTGTGAAGTGAACAATGAGCAGGGCGACTCACGGCGCGCCGGGACGTGCCGTGCTTAATGCGAGCTGGAGAGGACGGATATCATGAAGAAACGGTACCTGATTTTATTCGGTTGTCTGTTGGCGGTTGTAATCATTGTTGTAGTTGCCGGAGTCGGCATGTCGCGTCTGAGCGGTAGAGATCCCGTACAGGAAGAAGTATGGACGGGACGGCCCGGCAATCTCGCCCAGTGGGGTCATACAGAGGGCTTTATCTACGGCGTCCTGAGCGTTCAAAAGCCGGAGTCCTCAGACTCCCGGGACTATGACGACATACTGGTGTTGCGTAAATGGAAAGAGGGCACCTTTAAGGACGTTGAGGAATATGCCCTGCCTGACTGTTTGCGTCCTGTTCCTGCGGTCGATGGTATCTGGGGTCTGAGTATCGCCAGGGAGAAGGGAAGTTGGCCGTTCTGCCTACTGCGGGTTGAGGACGGGAAGGTCCTGAGGGAGTGGGACGTACCAAAAGGGTGGTCGATTGT
>JBNGDC010000078.1:0-4299 GCA_049975485.1 Phycisphaerae bacterium
GAAGCGCGACGACACCGGCGAGTTGACCAACGAGGTCAAGGGCTACGAGGCGAAGTCCGCTGCCGCCGGTCGCCCGCAGCAGGCCCCGACCACCGACACCACGCCGCCGTGGAAGCGATGACAAGTGCCTTATCGCTTATATATCCATTCTTGCGCTTTGCCTATCAGAGAGAGAGACAACCCCAATGCAACGGCAACTACTCCGCCCCAAAACAGCTTCCCGCAGTCCTCCCGCGACAAACCTAACTCCTCGAAGGTATCGGCATCGCCGCTAAGCCAGATTAACCCAAAGAAGGATGCCATCACAAACGACGGCCAGAAAATGATGTTTCCCCATAGACGCTTTTTCCTGCCGTGATGGGTCCTGTCAGCATGATCTATGCTAATTCTTCCGCTATGTTGAACATTCCGCTTCACGGCTTCGTCCCTATCATATTTCCCATTCTAAGGGTCACAGTAATTGAGTTTGAATGTAACTCGCGCACAGACCATGGGGCAACTCAAAACCTCTACACGCTGCAATAGGCTCCTGGTTGTCCCCTGGCCGCCAAGTCTGAATCACTACTACCGCCGTGTCGGGCCGCGCACGCTTATCAGCCGCGAGGGCCGGACGTTCCGCAGGAACGTCTGCGCCCTCTTGGCAGGTGGCGGCCGGCCGCCGATGGACGGCCGCGTCGCGTTGGCGATGGACGCCTTCCCGCCGGATAGACGCCGGCGCGACCTGGACAACATCCAAAAACCCCTCCTGGACGCCTTGGAGCATGCGGGCGTCTATGAGGACGACAGCCAGATCGACCTGCTGCTGACGCGCCGCCGCAAATCGGTCAACGGTGGCCGGCTGAATATCCGCGTCGATGAGTTGCCGCTGCGTCGCTGCCCGCTGTGCGGTTCGGAGATGAACTGAGTGCAGGCAAATTCCCCCACAGTTCAAGTCATTCTCCGTGTTTCCACCGCAGTGAATGCTCTATTCAACGCGGATGGGCCTTCAGGTAGCCCCTTTGTCAGTCCCACGATTCGCAAATTCCTCGCGGATAGCGTGAATGTTATGGTGGATGCTTCTGCAAGTCCGCCCGGTCATAGAGGCAATCTGCGACACGCTCTGCCCATCCCTCAACCCTTGGACAATCTTCTGTTTAAGTGGGGTCAGGGTTGCGACAAGTCTGTTCAATTCGTCTTCGCTGAGAGTATTACCGAGGCTATACATACCCTCCTGCACGATATACAGAATCGCGAGAAACTCCTCCGGGCTGAGCACGTCCATCTCGGATTTTGCATAGTCCCCCACATTCCGCGAAACGATGCACGACGCATCCACACGCCAGGCGGAGAAATATTGCACCGCGTCTTCCAGGTCGCGCCAGTTGGCGTCGATGGCTTGGTGCAGAATTCTATCGTCGCAGGCCGCGATATGAAACACATCGCGCATCCACTTGACGGCCTGTTTGGCTGCGCGAAGATCCCGGAATTTACGAACGATGTAGAAAACGTTGGTGAAGCTGATGGCCGAAACATATGCCTCGAGTTTTCCCGTCTCTGCCAGCGTCCAGATCTGGGCAGCATCCTCGTAGTGCGGTTCACGCCGGCCCAGCACGTCCAGGAGGATATTCGTATCAATGAATGCTTTCATCATATCTTCCCGTGTCGGTCGGCCAGGGCATCGGAAAGTAGTTCCTTGTCCGATCGGGATTTCGGCAGGGACACAAGCCCGCTGGCTTTTTTCGTGATGGGTCCAAGCGGAGCGCCAGCCCATTGCCGCTTTTCCATGGAGTGCACAAATCGTGAGAACAGGGCCGAGACGCTGGTGTTGTGCTTGCCGGCGATGCGCTTGGCGCTTTGGATGGTTTTTTCATCGGCACTTAAGGTCAGCTTGTTCATGGCAACCTCCTTAGCACGTATAGCTCAGTTACAACTATACGTGTTCGTCTGGGATGGGACAAGGGGAATCTTATGACGATTTCCCTGCGCCCGTACCAGCAGGAAGCGGTCACTGCCGTCTATGACCACCTGCGCAGCCGGGATGACAACCCCTGCGTGGTCATCCCGACGGCCGGCGGCAAGACGCCGGTGATGGCGAGCATCTGCCGCGACGCCGTCGGCCGGTGGAACGGGCGGGTGCTCATCCTCGCCCACGTCAAGGAACTGCTCGAGCAGGCGGTGGACACGGCGTCTCGTCAGGAGGTGGTGCAGGCGGCCAAATCACTGGGCGAAACACCCACGACAGAACAGGTGCAAGAGGCCAGGCAGGCCGTCACCAAGCCTCACGTCTCCCACAACTCCGGCGACAACGAGTGGTACACGCCAGCGGATTATGTAGAGCGTGCCCGCAAGGTGATGGGCGGCATCGACCTGGACCCCGCCTCGAGCGAGGCCGCCAACGGGGTGGTCCGCGCCGAACGGTTCTTCACGGCCGATGAGGACGGCCTCGCTCAGTCATGGGAAGGCCGCGTGTTCATGAATCCGCCCTACGCCCAGCCGCTCATCCAGCGGTTCTGCGATAAACTCCTCGAACTTTACCGGGCCGGGCATGTCACACAGGCGGTGGTGCTGGTCAACAACGCCACGGAGACGCGGTGGTTCCAGACGCTGCTGGACGCGGCGGCCGCCGTGTGCTTCCCGGCCGGCCGGGTCCGCTTCTGGCACCCCCAGAAGTCCTCCGCGCCGCTCCAGGGCCAGGCGGTGCTTTACTGCGGCCAACGTACGGACGCCTTCACGGAACAATTCCAGGGCCTTGGGAGCGTATGCCATGTCGCCGGATAACGGTGCCAATCCGATGCGGTGGGACTGCTCAAAGCGCGGCTGCTTCAACATCATGAAGCGACCGAAGATTGAGCTTCTGGCTGACTGCCTGCCCGGGCGTATCGCCTTCACCGACATCGACGCAGTCGCGGAGGTCTGCGGCAACCTGCTTCTGCTGGAATGGAAGGACCACCACGAGCTGGGAACAGGCCAGCGCCTGCTGTTCGAACGGATGACGCTGCTCTGCCCGGCAACGGTCCTGGTCGTCGAGGGCGATGCGCAGCATATGACTGTCCGCAGCATCAGCACGGTCTACCGCGGCACCGCCTCGCCTCCCGAAGCGGCCGATCTGGACGACCTGCGAAGCCGCGTCCGGCTGTGGTGCGATTCCTGCCCAATGTTGCCAATGCCGACCCTGCGGACCTGTCGCGTCAGGCCACGGCGACCGCCAGCAGCCAGATGCGTTGCGGCGGGTTGGGGGCATGGCAGATCGACCAGGACAAGGGACTGCGCGACTACATGCGTGAACAGGGACGCAACAACAGCCCGTCAACCGACAGAGATCTCTGCCAGTGGTGTTTCCTGGCCGAAGGTCGGCTCAATCGGCTTGGGGTTCACCTCCGCCATACCGGCAGGCGTGAAGCGGATGTCACGGTCACACTGCGGCCTGTCAGTTCGCTCTGGGACTACGAAAAGGACTCCGCCGAGCCGCTCTGGCAGGCCGTGCTCCCTGTTCCCCCGGGGCATGATGATTTGGTGTGGTGCGATACGGAGGTCCAGGTGTTGCGCGATGGGGCCTACCGCATCGAGGTTGCGGGCCCTACTGTCGTTGTAAGCATAAAGCCTGCCTATCGTACCCCCAGCGACAGCAAAGCTGCTGGCCTCGTGAGCGTATATCTCGAAGAATATCAGATCATCGATGGTTCCCTCGGCAAACGTCAGTCCGAAGGGGGCAAGGAAATCGCCGGCCGGGTTGTCGGAGATATCCACATGCTCATTGCCTTCCAAGCCTAAGCCATGCACATACACAATGCCAATATTCCCACCTCTTATATTTACAGTCGGCCCGCCGTCGCTACACATGTCATATGCCCTAAGCGCAGATATGCTACCGCCACTGACATCCACGTTGCTGTCGTCGTAGGCCTTCAGGCCGTTGCTGCCGGTAATGCTTCCGCCGGAGATACTAACAACGGCGTTCTCATACGCACACAGGCCTTCACTGGCAGTGATGCTCCCGCCGCTCATGCCAACACTGCTATTGCCCAGAGCCACAACTCCATTGTGTGCGCTGTGACCACTAATCACCTCAGCTACCCCGCTTATCTCGACGGTGCTTTGGTCGTAAGCGTAAATGTGACCGACCTTACCGCCACTGATGGACAAACTGCTGGTCTCGTAAGCGCACAGACGTCCGAACGACAACTGCCCGACTGTTCCCTCAGCAAAGGTCAGTCCGAAGGTCGAGAGGAAATCGCCCACGTAAGTTTCGGAGATTTCCAAATGCTCTATGCCTGCCAGGTCCAGGCGTCCCACGTGCACACTGCTGACAGTTCCACCTGT
>JBNGDC010000079.1:0-4165 GCA_049975485.1 Phycisphaerae bacterium
GGCCTGCAGGCGCTGCCCGGGCTGCGCCGCAACCGTAGCGACGCGCCCGAGCCGGAGCCGATCAAGCCCGTCGCCGAAGAATACGTCCTGCGGACGTGCGAGTACCTCTCGCCTGTTGTCGCGGCGATGGTCCGCGTGCAGCTCTATACCGGCATGCGGTCCGGCGAGCTGGTGCAGCTCCGGCCGATCGACGTCGACACTACCGGCAAGGTGTGGCAGTATCGCCCGCCGCACCACAAGACGGCCTATCGCGGCCACACGCGCGTCGTGCCGATAGGCCCGCGGGCCCAGAAAGCGCTGGCCCCGTTCATGACCAACCGGGCTGTGGACCAATACTGCTTCTCGCCGGCGGAGGCTGAGGCCTGGCGTCGGGCCGAGCAACATCGCCGCCGCAAGACGCCGCTCAACCAAGGGAATCGCCCGGGCACCAACCGCCTGAAGAATCCGAGCAAGAAGCCCGGCGACCGCTACGACGCGACCAGCTACCGCAAAGCGGTGGAGAAGGCGATCCGGAAGGCGAACAGGGAGATTGAGGATGCTGTCCGTCGTGAAATGGCCGGCGCGAAAGACAAGGACATCAAGGCGGAAATCGATCGGCGCCGCTTGCCGCACTGGACGCCCCACCGGCTGCGGCACACCGCCGCCACGCGCATCCGCAGGGACTTCGGGCTGGACGCGGCCCGGGCCGTGCTCGGCCAGCGCACGCTTGCCATCGCCGACCGCTACGCAGAGATAGACCAGCCCATCGCCGAGAAAGCAGCCAGTAAGCTCGGCTAGTTCTTGGTTCCGGGCTGCTCGGAAGTCGGTCGGAAAGGTCAGCCAAACCCGCGGGTAACCTGACGCGAAAGCAGCTTAGTTGGCGGGTTGAGTGCCCGCTGCCCGGTTGGCTAAAATCGTGGTTAGTGGCATCGGATCGCTTGCGTGGCCGGCTCAGCGATGCTGGTCCCGAACTGCTGCCGAAAGCTCAAACCCTGACAAGGAACACTATGGAGAGAATACCCTCAGAACTGGAGGCCCTGTACCAGCGGTTTGACCGCAGAAGCGACGACCATGCCTTGGTGCTGACGATGGTCCAAGGCCGACCAGATGACCCTTTCCTTAGGTCTATCGACGAGATACCACCTTGGTTGGACGCAGAGCCCACAACTTGGTGGGGCGGCCTTATGTACCGTCAAGCCGGGAATCTAGAGCAAACCAATTCGAAGGAGAGAGACCAGCAGATCAGGAGAGTCTTTCTGCTCACCGGTGAGAAGCCCGCGCAAATCGCTTTCGCATCACTGGCGTCGGATGGGGCCCGCCTGATTGGCCGAGGAGAAAGACATCCGCTTGAGTTTGCCAGCGCCATATGCGACGCAGCCTGGGAGAATAGACGTGAGTGCTTCAAGTTTTGGCCGCAGGGGAGCAAGCGCAGGTTTGGCGTCCCTCTCCAGGGGTCGCCCACAGAGCCAGAACCCGCTTCTGTCGCCGGTGAAGCAGACTGCATGAGGGCGTTTGCGCACACTCTTGCTTCCAGGGCTCGCGAAGAAGACGCCCGGTTGGTATGCGAGCTTCGGAACGCCTTTAGGGCTAGCGCTGACCTACTGCGGTATCTACGCATAGAAAAGGATCATCCCTCTGTCCAGCGATCTGCCGAAGAGCAAGGGTGGAGACCGGGCCAGCCAGCGGAAGACCTCTGCAAGCTGGCCGTGGCGGTGCAGGAGTTCCAAGTCTCCCGGTCGACGCTGCGACGGTTAGTTACCGCAGGCAAACTGCGAGACTACAGGCCGGCCGATTCCCCTGCTAATAGCCCTATTCTGGTGAGCCGGACTGAGGTTGCGGCACTTTATCCCCGCCGCGAGCTCTAACGGCGCCCCCTGTCAAGAATTTCCGTTTGCTCATGCGCGCGCAAAGCGCGCTCAAAGCGCGCTCATTTCGCGTTCAAGTCGTCCGTTGGGGCTCTCGAGCCAAAATCGCAATTACCATGGGGGAAGCAGTTACCTCTACGAGCATTCATCCAGAGGCCCGAACAGGCCGCAAATGGCGCACGCCGGCGGGTGTCTGAAGAGCGTCCGTCGCCCAAAACCACAAGGAGACAGAGATGAATTCAACAGCGACCGATGCAACCCAGAGAGTTCTGCCACTGAAAAGCTTTCGCATGGACGGCGGCACCCAGCCGCGCGTCGAGATGGACGAGGAGCTTATCGCTGAATACGCCGAGCGCATGCGCGTGGGCGATGAATTCCCGCCGCTCGAAGTATTCCTCGATGAGGTCGGCCGATATTGGCTTGTGGACGGCTTCCATCGGGCCGTCGCCGCCGATGAGGCCAACCTTGACGAATTCCCTTGCGTTATCCGCGAGGGCGAGCTTGAGGACGCCATCGCCGCCAGTGCCAGTGCGAACGCCCAGCACGGCAAACGACGCACCAATGCCGACAAGCGCCGGGCCGTCGAAGCGCTGCTATCGCTGGACAAGTGGCGCAGCCGCTCGAACTGCGAAATCGCCCGGCAGGCGATGGTCAGCGAGGGCTTTGTCCGCAAGGTTCGCGAAGAACTATCTTCGTACGGTACGAAGATGGATGCAACCCGGACCGTCCGCAGGGGCGACCAGACCTATACGCAGGACACCAGCAACATCGGCTTGCGGAAGGAGCCGGCCAGTGAACCGCCGGCCGAACCCGACAGCGAAGCCGAAGCCGAGGCCGAGCCGGCCGCCGATGACGGCCCGCCCACGGACCGCTTCGGCAATGAGCTACCGCCGCACGTGGCCGAGGATTTCGCCCGCGCAGGTGAGATTCAGGAGCTACTGACCCAGCTTACGCGCATCAAGAGCCACGTAGCCCGGCGCGTCAGCGAGGGCGACCGGCTCTATCGCGGCATACTCCACGCCCAGGTCAGCGCCGACCTGACCAATGCCCGCCGGGAGATCGGCGAGCAGAAGCCGTACGCGCTTTGCCCGATATGCGGGGCCGATTCCGCCGGCGAATGCCGCCTGTGCCGTGACCGAGGTTGGCTCGGCCAATTCGCCTACAAGACCCACGTGCCGGAGGATATGAAGTGGCCGGAGCCATAGTTAGAAAAGTGTCCTCGTTTAAGGCCATGGCCAAGCTTGCAGACCTGGCCGAGGCTTTTCGAGCGGCACGAATTCCAGCACCGCAGCATTAAGAGGTCGTTAATGCAGTACAGGACATACCGGCCAAGCCACAATGGCCGTTTGATAGCACAAGCGTTGGCAGGCCGTGCCCGGCCGGCCGGAGTGATGCGTCACAGCCGGGCCGCATACTCCCCGCGGCGCCGTAGGCGGGGAGGGAACAAGGATGCATGCAGGTTGAGTGCAGTGCGGTACCTAGGGAGCCGCACAGTGCGAGAACGCCGTTGCAGGATAAGAAGAGAAGCAGGACCCAACCGGCCAGTAACGCCTCAGCCTCATGCCAGACGTGCGACCCAGACCCTATCGCGCGCCACGTTTCGCAAGAGACGTGAGCTCCTGCCTCGCGGAAGCTGGTCGATGCCCCGACCAAAATGGTGAGAGCGAGGCCGACCTCCGCCGATGGCGACGCCATACGGGGAGGAGACCCCAATCAACCGGGGTCTCCCTGCGCGCCTCCGGCTCGGCCACCGGGGAGGAGCGGCACGTACATGGCCCGTAAACACTGGCCGCGCATCATCGACGGACGCACCTGGCAAGCGGCGCCGGCTGCTCCCTGACCGCGCTTGGCCCAGCGCTCCAACCTTGGAGCGCGACGCTCAGCTCGCTGGCCAAACGGTCCGTGGATGTGCGTGCTGACGGCAGTAGCGTAACCATGACCACGAACGACGGGACGGAGGCCTGCCTCCGCCGTGATGGCTCGCCGACCGCAACGTGCTCGCCCGATGAAGCGAGGTGTCCTGCACCAGCGTCCTGGTCCCCGCAGGCGCGTCCCCCCCTGGCATCCCCCGCAAAGGTACTACAGAGACCCCCGCCCGGAGGTTGGGGCAACACGAACAGCCGCGCTCTGAGACATACTTTCTTTACCCGGAAAAAGGCATCCGGTTGGCGTACGCTGACGTGACAAAGGATTACAGAATCAGTGCTTAGTTTGGCCGGCGTGGCTGCCGAAAGGAGCGGGGCCACTTGCTGGGCCCGACGAAGCCGGCCGCAGACCGCCAAGAACACCAGGAAGCTCGCCGACCACGCCGACCACGGCGG
>JBNGDC010000080.1:0-3440 GCA_049975485.1 Phycisphaerae bacterium
CCGTTCGAGATCCGCCTGCGCATCACAGGTCTGGCCAATATGCGGCATTCAGGTGCGGTCTATCGCATAGTCGCCCTGGACCCAAGGCCCGCCGCCGGCCACGAGCACGTCACACACCCGCACGTAAGCGACCAGCGGCTGTGCGAGGGCGATGCCGGAGCGGCAATAAGTTCCGTACTGCAGACAGGCCGTATCTGCGACTTCTTCCAGCTCGTCCACTCGGTCCTTACGACTTACAACTCCGGCTCTCCTTACGTACCGCTGGAGAATTGGGACGGCCGGAGCTGCTACGACTGCGGCTACGTGGTCGCCGAGGACGACATCCACTGGTGTGCGGCCTGTGAGAACGACTTCTGCCCGGAGTGTATCTCCTACTGCCGCCGCTGCAACGAGAGCACCTGCTTGGGCTGTCTGCAAAGCTGCCGGGTATGCGGTGAGCACGTCTGTCCCGGCTGTATCACCACCTGCCCGGAATGCGGCGAGCGTTTATGCCTTAACTGCCGCGAGGAACTCCAGTGTCCCTGCCTCAGTGAAAGGAACGATGAAGATGAGCAAGAACAGCAACGATCAGAAGAAGAAGCCGGACAAAGCAACGCAGCCACCGAGCGACCGCAGCAAGCAGCAAACGTCGGACGGGCGTAAGCACACGGTGGATTGCTTGCCGAAAAGGCCTGTGCTGCGGTTCTCACCTACCGCCTGGGCGAAGCTGCTTTTTATGCGCGACCGCGGACCTACCGAGATAGGCGGCTTCGGCATAACCGACGCCGAGGATCTTTTGTATGTCCGCGATATCGAGACCATCAGCCAGGAGGCCACGTGTGTCAGCGTGGAGCTGGACGATGAGGCCGTTGCGGACTTTTTTGACGCGCAGGTGGACGCAGGCAGAAGGCCCGAGCAGTTTGCCCGGATATGGGTTCATACGCACCCCGGCGGTTCGCCCCAGCCCAGTGCTACTGACGAGCGAACGTTTGGGCGCGTCTTCGGCCGCTGTCAGTGGGCGGTGATGTTCATACTCGCCAGAGGCGGCCGGAGCAGGGCGATTCTGCGATTCAACGTCGGCCCCGGCGGGCAGGTGGCGATACCCGTGGAGGTGGATTACAGCCGGGCGTTCGAGGCCAGCGATACAGAAGCCTGGGAGCAAGAGTACCGTGCCAATATCGCAGACGACACCGGGCTTGTCGACTGGGCCGAGGATTTTCTGGATGAATATTGTCCCGATCAGACCCGGCAGGCATCTCAGCACTGCGACGAAATGTTCCCCGATGACTGGCTGGCGGAGCTGGAGCAGATGAGCCCGGCCGAGCGTCGGCTGATACTGGAGGAACTGGCCGCTCGAGATGACCTTTTTGGGGATACGGAGGTGGAATATGCACTCTGAAAACCCCGAAGCGTTTGCCGACAAATACACACGCCAGCAGGATATTGTCCCGGCCGAGCGGCTGGCCGAATGCAGCCCGACGGTCATCGGTGTAGGCGCGATAGGCCGGCAGGTTGCGCTTCAGCTTGCGGCCATCGGAGTACCCCGTCTGAAGCTGATAGACTTCGACACCGTCGAGCAGGTCAACCTCGCCGCACAGGGTTTTTGGGAAAAAGACCTGGGCAGAGCGAAGGTGGAGGCCACCGCCGAGCACTGCCGTATGATAAACAGCACCGTCGAGATCGATGCGGTCTGCCAAAGGTTCAGGCGGAGCGAGGATATCGGCGATGTGGTGTTCTGCTGCGTGGACTCGATAGAGACGCGGAGGATGATTTTCCGTGCGGTTCGCGACAGGTGCCGCTTCTTCGCCGACGGGCGGATGTCGGCGGAGGTCCTGCGCGTGCTCATCGTCTGCGACGAACGGGGCAGGGGGCATTATCCCCAAACGCTCTTCCAGCCGGCCGAGGCGCACGCCGGGCCGTGTACGGCCAGGACCACCATCTACTGCGCCAACATCGCCGCGGGACTGATGGTCTCGTGCTTCACCCGCTGGCTGCGGGGCCTGCCGGTGGAGCCGGATGTCTCGGTCAACCTGTTGGCGGCGGAGATGTCGGTCGCCGAGTAGCAGACCGGCAGGCAACGGTTGCTGTCAATCCTGACGTCCGCAGATCCGTGAGTGCCCACCTGGCCTCTTGAAACGCGGCCTATCCGAGGCGGGACCTCAGCTCGCGTCCCGTTACGTCACATCCCCCCAAAAAAACCTCGAAACCGGACATGCGCGATTCGTCTGTCACCCGAGAAACCGAAAGGAGTGTCAAGGCCATGACCTTACTACCTGCAGAACAGCTGACTGTTTTGGACATGAAGCGACTGGGCAACAACATCCTGCCGGCGGTTCTGGACGATCGAAGCGCTCGTGACCGAGCCGATCGCCGCGGACATACGCGGCCGTCGCGGCCGGTCTCGCCGACTGTGCGGCGCCTCCCGGTAGTGCCGAAAAGGCAGGCGGCCGGTTAGCCGCCTACCATCGCGATCCGATTGTTAGTCTGTATGGAAAACATCCCCCCTAAAGGGCCATTCCGACGGAGCTGCGGACTTGTTTATGTCCCGGGGGAGTGGGCCGACCCCGCTCCCCCGACTGCTTCTTCGAGCCGTACCACCGGCTGGGCCTCTATCGTCGGTCCTGTGTTGACGGGCGATTGCCGGTTGATATTCGCCTCAAACGGCCTTCGAGGCGTGTTTTTCATGTTCCAGGGCTTAAGGCCATATTTTTACAGCTCTTAGCGCGCCAAAAAGCATTCATGTTCACTGCAAAAGGTGGGGAACATGAACATGAAACATGGAACCCGATTCCAGACCGACCGGCGAGCCGGAGGTCTTTTGGGTTCTTGGGGCCAGTGCGGCCTGCGGCCGCTGGTTTGGTTCTTTGGGGTAGGTAGTTTGGCCAAGGCGTTGGCTGTTTGGTGGGCGCTCTGGCGTGGCAGTGGTGGTATGTTGCCGAGGCAACAGGCAGAAAGATTTATATAGCGTGGAACCTTGATGCGGCGGAGATGGCAAGGTCCCAAGTGCGTGCCGGCAGGCCGGCCGGGGGGTTCAAGAGCCGTGGCGAGGCGCGGATCGCCGCGATGCTGGAGGCCGACGGTGTGGGGTATTTCTACGAGCATCCACTGGCGGTCGTCGCCGACGGTAAGACGCGGATCTGGTATCCGGACTTTCAGCTTCCGCGTTACGGTGTGCTGATAGAGTATTTTGGCAGGCCGGAGGACCCTGCCTATGCCGGTGGGATGAGCAAGAAGCGCCGCATCTATCGGCAAAACGGCCTGACGGCGGTGCTGCTGACACCTGCGGCGCTGGAGCCGGAGAACTGGCAGCAGCGCGTTTTGGATCGAATAGACCGGCTGCTGGCCGACCGGCTGGAGGATTTTCGCCTTAGCCGGCGAGGCGGCTAAGCGCCGATGGCAGGACGGTCGGCCCGGATGTTTTTTGTGGCGGATTGGCGGCGGATTCTGGCTGCGGATTTGCG
>JBNGDC010000081.1:0-3397 GCA_049975485.1 Phycisphaerae bacterium
CCCACTGCTTCCTGCACTGCGGATACACGCTACGAATGGAGTAGGTGCGCTCTAGAGAATGGTCGCCGCCGGTGGACCCGGGCCTGGGCGCATAAAGCGTCCCCGGTGTGGGACCGGGGACGCGTGAAGGTAGGCAACGGTTAACCTGCCGGAAACAAAAGGCCGGCAACTATTCCACTATCATCTGGCCGCCCATGTCGATCTGCACGTCGCTGCCTTCATGGCTCTCGACGTGGACGTCGTCCTTTGTGTATGGCCCGGCCAGTCGGCCGTCGGAGGTCACGTGGAACCAAAGCTGTCCGGGGGTGTCCTCGGAGATCTGGAAGCTTGTCTGGCTGAGCACTCCCCCGCCGAGATTATCGACCCTGTAGGAGCACTGCGCCGGCAGGTCGTCGGTCTTGACCCTGACCGCATGGGTCAGCGAGCCGTTGGGTCCCACGGTGCCGGCGGCTTTCGTTCCGTCGGCCGGCGTGGTGTAACGTACGTTCAGTGACTGGCCCGTATGGTTCATCGTGGTGAGTGTGACTTTCTTCTCGCAGCCGACGGCGACTGCCACCAGCACCAGCACAGCTACCAGAGCGGCGGTTCTCATCGAGTGTGTCATATCCTTTTCTCCAGAATTGGCTTCCCGTTAAGGGACTGTCCTTGTCACGTGGAAAGCTACCAAGCGTCGGTCCGAAGGGCAACGCTATTCTGCGCCGTTGGCTCTGTTACGCCTGCTTCGGGCGTCCGGCGGTCCGGGTCGGAATCAGCCGAGCTGGTTGAGTTGTGCCTCGATAGTGGTTGGCTCCAGCTCGCCGGCCGCTATGCCGTCCAGCCGCGGGTGTATCCGCCGCAGCATCTCGGCGTTGAACGTGTTCACCTCGTCGCGGCAGTTGACCAGTGCCCCGGTGGGACGACTGGTATCCTCGTGCCGGTTCACCCATCGGTACCAGGTATAGCCGACAACGGCCGGGTGCGTGAACGTCCGCTCCAGGGCCTCGGCGCCGAGAACGGCGATGCGGGTGTCCTCGTCGAGTTTCTCGACGGCCCGTGTGCGGTCGGTGACGCGGCGGAAGTAGTCCGACGCCCACGAGAACTCGCCGATGAGTACCGGCATGTCGGTCGGGGCGTGGTATTCATCGACCCGCTCATACATCACGTCGCGATAGTTGTTTGCCGAGAGCACGTCCACCCAGGGCCGGCGGGTGGCCCGAAGTATGGGTTCGCCCGGAGGCGCGCCGTACCGGCAGCCAAGGATGAGGTGGTTCGGGTCGTAACGGCGTATCGCATCGGCCGTGACCTGAAAATACCGCTCGGCGAACTCCGTGGAGAATTCCTCGTGGTCGGCCCCGTAGCCCGGTGAGTCCAGCGCGATGCCACGACGCGTCAGCTCCCGCAGGTCGTCGCGGGCGGAGACCTCCACGCCCCAGCTCCTGGACAGCTCCGCCAGTGAGCCGTACTTGCCCATCACGAACTCCCATGCCCCGGCCGCCGCTGGTCTCTCCTCCGGCTGCGAGAGACAGAACTGCAGCAGCGTCGGCTCGCCCTCTGTGCGGTTCATCTCCTCCGACGCGCCCCAGACGTAATCGGTGCCGGCCTGTCCCCAGCCCATCTCGTTGTCGGTGAAGTAGCCCACCAGATCCGTCCTGTCGCGCCGCGGCGTGCAGAGCTTACGTGCAATGTCGTCCACGGCCGTTTCCCACGCCGGGTCGAATACGTCGGGCAGCTTGATGCCCGGCCCTTCGAGCTGCTGCGAGGCCGGGACGATCTTGCGGCATTCCAGTATCTCGGTGTAGGGGAATCCCTGGTCGAAGAACTCCTCCGTGCACCACGCGCCGAGTGCATTGAATTTCATATCCCGCAGCTTCTCGAGGCAGGCGTCCACGAAGGGCTGGGGATCGTCGGCGGGTCCGTATTTGGCGTCGATCGTCTCCTGGTAGGGACCGGGCCTGGCGTAGCGCCCGCCCTGTGTGCCGGCGCGGTTCACGGCGCAGACGCCCTTGTAAACAAAAGGTCGCCCGTCGGGGTCAAGAAACCACCACCTGCCATCCGTCGCCCGGGCGATGCGGAAAAAGCCCTTCGTGCCAATGACGGTGTCCGGGTGTATCTCTACGCTGTCCAGATAGCTCATGTCGCCTCCATTGCGGGGAAGTCAGTTTTTGCGTATCCCAGCACACCATGCCTTGGTCCGCCGGATGAGTCAAGACGGCATTAGACGACGTGGATGCTTTCCCCTGAAACTTTGCTGCCCCTGCCGGCCTGGAGCAGACGCGACCGCGTATGCATGAATCCCAGGCGGCTGCAAGGTTGACCGCCGGTGGCTGCGACGGTAATAGTCTCTATGGAGCGGACGATGAACTCTATTGAGAATCTCGGCAAGCGGACCGTCGCCGGCATCGATGCGTTCGGGGACTTCTGTCGGTTCTCGGGCCGGGCTTTGGCGTGGGTCCCCCAGGGGCTGATGCGGTGGAAGCACCTGCGCCGGATTTTTCCGCAGTTCTACGAAATCGGCACCCGAAGCGTACCGGTGGTGATGATAACCGGCGTGTTCGTGGGCATGGTGTTGGCCGTCCAGACCGTGATGCAATTCAGGGCCATCGGGATGGCCGCCCAGATGGGTACGGTCGTCAATCTTTCCGTGCTGCGCGAGCTGGGACCGGTTCTGGCGGGGCTGATGCTCGCCGGTCGCGTCGGCGGCGGGATGACGGCCGAGCTGGGGACCATGCGCGTCACCGAGCAGATAGACGCACTGCGGGCGATGGGCACCGACCCGCTCCGCGTGCTGGTGGTCCCGCGGTTCCTGGCGTGCGTGTTCCTTATGCCGGTGCTGGTGATGTACGCCGACTTCATGGGGATACTCGGCGGCTACGTCGTCAGCGTGTACGTGTACGGCGTCGCCGGGCACGAATTCTGGGCCCAGTCGGCACAGACGGTGCGTTACTTCGATATCTTCTACGGACCGTTCAAGAGCATCTTCTTCGGCGTGGCGATATCGCTGGTGTGTTGCTTCAAGGGGTTTCGCTGCTCGGCCGGGGCGGCCGGCGTCGGGCGGGCCTGCACCGAGGCCTTCGTCGCCAGTTGCATGGCCATCCTGGCGATCGACTTTTTCCTCGGGATGTTCCTTAACACCGTTTACGAGTTCCTCTACGGCATTCAGCTTGTGCTCTAGCCTGCGAAGGAAGCAAGTATGCCCGATCCGATCGGAAACTGGCTGCGACGCCACCGGAACCGGACCAACTTCTACCTGCACATGCTGGGGATTCCGGCGTGCTTCATCGCCGCTCCGATTATGCTGATTTTCAGGCAGTGGTGGCTGGCGGCCGGTCTGTTCGTGGCCGGCTACGCGCTGCAGTTCATCGGCCATCTCGTCGAGGGCAACCGCTCCGGCGAGGAACAACTCATCCGCCGCCTGCTG
>JBNGDC010000082.1:0-3361 GCA_049975485.1 Phycisphaerae bacterium
CCACCGGTCCGTCCCCGTCGCCGGCCTCCAGCGGATAGCGGCAGACTGTCAATCCGTTGCTGACGCTCAGCAGGCCGAAACGGCTCTTCGGCGGCTGTGAGACCGCTTCCGTCGCGAACGTCAGGTAGAGGTCTCCGTCGGCAAGCTGAGCGTCCCGTGAGTGTCCGAAGCGAGGTATGCCCGCGAGGGTCTGCATGCAGTAACTGCCGGCGATGCTGCCGTCGCGGAGGTCTATAAGGTAAGTTCGAGGACGGTCGCCATATTCCGCCAAAACGGCCCAGCGGTCGTCCGCATCCAGAATGACCTTCTGCTTGCCTTCCTGTGCTGAGGTCCATACCGGCTCGTCCGGCGTTGAGGGGTCAAACAACTCAAGCTCACCCCGCGCCAGCACAAGGACTCTCCCGTCGCCCAGCAGCCGGGCATCTTCAAGCTGCCGTGCCTTTGAGGGTGTTTCGTCTCCCTCGTCGGCTCGGGTAAATCCGGCCAGCAAAGCCGACACAAACCCTGAAGCGGGCCTTCTATCGACAAGCTCGCGCCCTGTTTCTAGGTCGAAGACGCTGGCGGCACCCCCCTTGTCATATCTCAGCAACACGTTGCCGCCGGCCACCTCCGGCGGAGCTACCGGCAGAGGATTGTCCGACTCCAGGCGTCCACGAGCGCGGACCTCGCCGTCGGCGACGTTGACAATCACAAACCGCCCGGCCGTGTCCACAGCTACAAACGCTCCGTCGCCGCCGGCCATGCAGAAGAATTCGTCTAGACCCAGACCCGAGGCGGACTCGCCCCAAAGCACCTTCGCCGAGCGGACGTCAATGCCGGTAACGCTGCGGCGATCGGCGACGGCCACCACGTCCTCGTCCGAGCTTTTGACGCCCAGCAGACGGAACGAAGGGGGGTCGTAGGAGTTCTTCCGAAGCTCGTCGCCGTCTATAAGCGTCAGACCGCTCCATCGCTGCGCGGAAGCGGCGTCGGTCGCAGTGACGTCGAGCAGCATTACCCGGTCGCCCTTGACCACCAGCAACGACTGTCCGAAGCGCAACGGCCTGAAGCGGTCGTCGCGGAGTATGTGCACGTCCGGGCCTTCGATGGAGAAGACGTGGCGCAACGGCGGATCGATATCCGGCTGTTCGGATATTTCGGTCGTCTCGGCCGGCAGGTCACCGGAGTCGATGCGGTCGATAAGCTCGCGCAGGGTCCCCCGGATGTCGCCGAAGGCCACGGGCGTGTCGGCGGGCATGTCGCGCACCGAATCCAGCGTCAGGCGTGCGGGTATTTCCTGTCCGGCCCGCAGTCGTATCGCGGCAAGAGCAACACCGGCCGACGCCCTCAAGGGACCCTCCGATGTTCCGGCAAGCTCGGCCAGGTAACCGGCGACCCGACCCATCAACTCCGCCGCCCGCCGGCCGCTTTCAGTCTGCGCCCGCGTGTACAGCAGCTCCGCGGCGGCCAGCAGCGCTTCATCAGCACAACTACTGTTGGGCTTCTCGCGACGAACATCCAGTATCGCCTCCAGGTCGCCCGCCTGCCGGGCCTGCTCCAGCGCGGCTTCGGCGGCCGCATCGTGTTTCGCATACACCTGCCGCCCGTGCAGTTCTATCAGACGGCGGATAAACCCCTGGGCGATTACCCTGGCATACATCCGCTGCCTATCGTCTCCGGCCGACGATGAAACGGCCTCCGGACCGACAGAGACGTCGGTTATCTCCAAGTCGCCGCAGGAATCGCTGATTCGCTGAGCGATGTCCACAGCGGCGGAGACCTCCCCGGCGCGGAGTCGCGCCTTTGCGATCCGCAGGAGCATCTCGGCCGTTTCGACGCCGTCGTCGCTGATCTCCAGCGCCTGCTCGAACCGCTGGACCATCTCGGCGGGCTTCTCTGCCTGGTTGCCCAGCGCAATATACGACCGTCTCAAAAGCGTGCGGACCTGCCCGCCGAGCCGATCCTCGCCCTCCTGCTCCAGCTCCCGGCGACAGGCGAGAAGGTCGTCCAGGGCGTCTTGGGCGCGTCCGGTCTCCAGCGCGAAACGGGCTCGCTGGAGCAGCAGTTCCGGACGTTTGACGGACGAGGCCTCGCTCAGCCGTCGCGTCAGTTCCTCCCTCGCCATCTCATAGGAGAAATACGCCGCCACGCCCGCGCTGTTGGCCGCAATTATCCGCTCGCCGAGGGCCACCAGATTGCCCAGCAGGCATTGGTCGGCCTCTACGGGCACGGACTCGACCGAATAGTCACTGAGGTCCAGACGGTGCATCCGCCCGGAGCCGGAGGCATAGACCACACCGCCCGTTACCGCCGGCCTGCCCCGCACGTCGGCGATCGTGGTGCTGTAGGTGGCCGCTTCGTCCGGAAGCGGCCGGCCGTCGGATAGTGAAAGCACCAACAGGCCCGGTCCGCTAAGCAGTATGCGGGATTCATCCAGTTGAGTCAGGTGCAAAAGTCCTTCGCGTCCCCGCGTCCACAGCGGCTCGCCCTCTGTCGAGAACGCCAGCACATCCCGGCTGTCGGCCGGCAGAGATACGACCCGCCCGTCGCTGACGACCACAGGGTTGCCACCCGGCAAGGATGTATTGCGACCCGGGCGAAACTGGAACCCGAAGGACATGGAGTCGAAACGGCTGCGGTAGCGCCGCGCCCAAAGCCCCCGTCCGCTGCGGGCGTCCAACGCCGCTATCACACCCGCGTTGGTGGATGCATAAACCTTGCCGGCCTCCACTGCCGGCGGACTGCCGGTCTCCAGCAGGTAAAGATTGAGCATGCCACCGGGGCCTTCGTCGCCGACCAGTGGACGCTGAGATACGCCTGCCTTCCACACCAGTGAACCGTCCCGGGCATCAAGGCAGACGACGTGGTAGCGATCGTGGGTTACGGCCATCGCGTACAGGCAGCCCTCGGCCGCCGTGGGCGCCGAGATGAACGTACACTCGCGAAGAAACTCGTCGGCGTCGTCGTCATGCCCGACACGCCAGAGCACCTCGCCGCTACGGGCCGACAGGGCAACCAGCGACGAACCGCTCAACACCGGTTCATCATCCGACACTCCCCAGGGTCCGTAGCCCGTCGGCATGGGCGGCGCGAAGGCGGCCAGCGCAAATACCTTGTCGTCGGCGACGGTCAATGCGTAGCGCCCCCTGTCGGACGGCGTGTACGAGAACTGCCGGGGCAGTCTGTGGTACCTCCTGGAGGCCTCGGTATTGCGGATCATCGGCAGCTCGTTTGTCCGCCACATCAGCGTGCCGGTCAGCGCGTCGCGGGCTTCCACCGCTTCATCCGTGCGATAGATGATCCGCCCTTCTGCCACCACCGGCCGGACCAGCGGCGGCATGGGGCTGTCGGCCAGTCCGGCCACAAGTGGGCGCGTCAGCAC
>JBNGDC010000083.1:0-2615 GCA_049975485.1 Phycisphaerae bacterium
CACAATTGCCGCTTGACTTGTCACGGATTGCGGTTATACTTATTTAGCTCAAAAAGTGCCTTTCGCTTTTTGGTTGCCCCATCGCAGTAGGATGGGAGCAAATAGCCCATCCTCGTCAAGCTCAATGCTCAAAAGGAGAGAATCATGAAGGTGGCAGCGCTTTTGCCATTTCTGGGGATTGCTTTGCTTGTGGTTGCACCCGCTTCCGGAGCCACTGTCGTTGATCAATTCTTCGGCGACCCGGGCACTCCCCTGACGAACTGGGACGGTGACGAGTCTGCATTCACCTACCAGGAGGGCTCGCTGACCCACCCGCAGCTATCCAGCGCAGGCAATAGCGCTCGGCTGGATGCCTCTATCGGGTCGGGTAACAACACCCGATGGACCGCGGGCTATACCGGCGCCATCCCCGGCGGCGTTTCCGCAGGTGAAAACGACGTTTACATGACGTTCCTCATCAGCGCCGATAGCGTCGATGATTTCAGCGACGCCTCCCGGGCCGGTGTGCAGATAACCGCCTACCGGACCATCTGGGTGGGCATAGGCAGAGACGGCGACGGGCTCTTCATCGGCGGCGCCGAGGGCTCTGATACTCCCAACTATTCCGAAGCGTACACACCGGGCGAGACGGTCCTGGTGGCGATGCACATAACCAACCTGGATTTCGGCGGCTGGGACACGCCCGACTACGCATTCGCATTCAACCCGGACCTCTCCGAGGAACCCACCTGGCAGTACTTCAGCGTCGGCGGCAACGCCAGCGGCGGAGTGGACCCCAGCGGCCTGGCTCTTTTCACACGCATGGCCACGGTTGCCGGCGGCTGGAACGACGACAAGTACGCGGCCGCGAACGTGGACGAGTTCCGAATGGGAACCACCTGGGAAGCGGTCGTCCCCGAGCCGGCGACGCTGGCACTGCTTGGCATCGGCGGGCTTGGCATGCTGATACGCCGCCGTCGCTGACCGGAAAGAAAGAGTTTGGGAACCGCCGCACGGCGCCAAACAGGGCTGTGCGGCGGTTTTCTTTTGCGCCGGCCGTGCTTTGTGTCGCATATGCAGCTTGACTTCTCCGGAATTGCGATTATAATGAAAGAGCTTCGAGAAGTTGGTCCCTTCCGGCAACCTCAACGCTCAAAAGGAGAGAATCATGAAGGTGGCAGCGCTTTTGCCATTTCTGGGGATTGCTTTGCTCGTCGTTGCACCGGCTTCCGGTGCACTGATCGACGTTGGAGTATGGGATTTCAACGGCGAGACTCCGTATGAATCGGACGGCACTAACGAGGAGTTCGTCGCCAATGCCGGCACGCTGGCCGGTAATGCAACGCTTCTTTTTCACAAAGGTGGTGGATACGGCACGGACTTCGCGCTTGAGGACGGCCAAGGCACCACGGTGAACGCGCCCGCGGGTACCGCGGCCGGCAACAACGTTCGTCTTCAGCGAGGGGAGCGTTGGAACAACGCGCCGATTACGGTCAATTTCGACGCCACCGGCCTGAGCGACATTGTTCTGACCTTCGCCGCACGCTGGTACTCCGGAGGCGTGACGGGATTTCAGGCATCGTACTCAACCGACGGCGAGACGTTCGTCGATTTCGGCAGCCAGCAGAGTTTTCCGACCGACGAATACGCAACGGTTACCGTAAGCCCCGGCAGCGCCCTCGACGGCGCAGGTGACGCCTATATCCGCCTGACACTCACCGACGATGGCGGCGCCACGTGGAATAAGGCCCACGCCGTCCGGCTGGACAATTTCCTTTTGCAGGCGGTCCCTGAGCCGGCCACGCTGGCAATGCTGGGCGTCGGCGGGCTGGCTCTGATTGGTTCCAGACGGGCAAGGAATCGTGGTGCTTAGAGGACACCGCAATACACATCGTTTAGTTTAAATCGAAACCTAAGGAGGCCTACGATGAACAGAAACATTGAGTTAACAGCAGCATTGGCCATTGTCGCAATCGCGCTGATGGCGGCGCCGGCGGCGGCAGCAGTCGCAAGTGTTGTAGAGGCCGATGGCTGGTCGTGGATTCGCAGTGATGATCCTGACAATTTCGGCACGGGGACCCGTATAGGCGCAACCGGTACGCTGAGCGCCGAAGACGCCCTCCGGACGATAATGTCCTTCGATCTTACAGGACATACCGGCTTCACTATCGATCCCGCCTCGCAGCTTACGCTGCACGTGGACCGGGACGATCACGACACCACCGCAGGGCTCCAGACGCTCGAGCTGTACCTCCTGCCGCAGGACTTCAGGAATGGCGCTGACGGCGGAGCCAGTTGGAACAAGTCCGATGAGGGGGTCGCCTGGCCCACACCGGGTGCGATCCAAGCCGGCGATACGCCCCTTGCCACCACTGACATCGATATGGGTGGCTCGATCGCGGGGCTGGATCTGGTATTTGCGTCCAGCGACTTGAACGTTGCTATTCAGAACGCAATCGATGCGGGTGAGCGTCTTAACCTCGGTCTCAAAGCGCCGGGACTGGAATATGACGCCTTTGGTCCACGGGCTATCGTTTGGACGCAAGGGCCTACCGGGGAAAACCCCGCCACGCTGGTAATCCCCGAACCGGCGACGCTTGGCCTGCTTGGCCTCGGCGGACTTGGCATGCTGCTGC
>JBNGDC010000084.1:0-2571 GCA_049975485.1 Phycisphaerae bacterium
CCTACGTCGCCACCGCCATCGCATCAGGCCGTCGGGCGGCCGAGCAGATAGACCTGTACCTAGCCGGCAAGCCCGTGCCGGTGGGGGCATCGTAAGCTCGCCGGCTTCCGGCGTCCGCCAGGGAGCAGCAGCAATGCCGAGGGAATCCAAGGCCGACAGGGCAAAACGCGCCGCAAAGATACTCCACGCACTCAAGAAGGAGTACCCCGACGCACAAACCGCGCTGAACTTCTCGAATCCCCTCGAGCTGCTGGTCGCCACCATACTCTCGGCCCAGTGCACCGACGTAAAGGTCAACGAGGTCACGCCGGAGCTTTTCGCCAGGTACAGAACCCCCGAAGACTACGCCTCCGCCGGCGGTGAGCTTGAGCAGATGGTCCGCCCCACCGGTTTCTACCGCAACAAGGCGAAGAACATACGCAAGGCCGCCCGAATAATTGCGGATGAGCACGGCGGTGAGGTGCCGCGGACCATGGAGGAGCTTACCGCCCTGCCGGGAGTGGCGAGGAAGACCGCGAACATAGTTCTTGGCAGTGCCTATGGCAGGAACGAAGGCATGGCCGTTGACCGCCACGTTCAGCGTGTGTCCGGCCGATTGAAGCTCACCCGGCACAAGAACAACCAGGGCGACAGGATAGAGAAGGACCTCTGCGCGCTTGTGCCGCGGAAGGAGTGGACTTTCTTCTCCCACGCGCTGGTGCTGCACGGGCGGCGATATTGCACAGCCCGCAAGCCCAATTGCGATGAATGCCCCCTGGCGAAGCTTTGTCCCTCGGCCGGCAAGGTTTAGCGGCCTCCAATCACAAAGGTCACAAAGAGCACGAGGCAATCTTTTCGGTTAATTGCCGTGATGGTGCGATGTTTGCCCGCTCGCTGCCTCTCGCGCCCGGCCGCTACGCCCCTACGACCTAAGACCTATGACCTAAGACTTCTTCGTTCAGGCGCAGCACGACGCCCCCTCCGCTGGGCCGAAGGGGGCGTCGTTGTTCTTCGCACGGCCGGCTTGCTCACCAGCTATAGGACAGAGTCGCTTCCAGATAGGTGCCTTCGTTTACGTAATCGCCTTTTTGCCGCAATCGTGGCAGGTATCGACGGCTGTTGAGGATATTCTTTCCCGAGATGCGCAGGTCGAGGTTCTCGGCAAGGAAGTTTTCCCACAGGAACGTCATGTCCAGGTAGATGTTATGCCTCTGGACGTCCCAGTATTCGGTAAACCCGGGGCGGCGGCGCTGGCGCATCACCGGCATTTCGGTGAGGTAGCGCAGCGTGCCTGTTACCGTAATGTCGTCCGTGACGGCGTAATCGGCACCGGTGTTAAAGGTGAACTGCGGCAGCCCGACTGTCTGACCCTTCGGACTTTCGTACGGAATGCCGGTGTACTCCGGGCTTATCGTTTCAATCTGGGTGTCCTGGAAGGAGGCGTTCGCCCAGAAGTTCAGGCGGTCGCTGACGGGGTACTGGAAGTCCATCTCCGCTCCCCAGCCGCACATGTCCGCGGCATTCGTCCAACTGTAGTACCAGGCGATGACATCCTTTAGTTGCTGGTAGAACACGTTCATGGACAGTCGCCCGTCGCCGATGTAATGGATGGACTGGATCTCAACGGTCTGCATCCGCTCGGGCTCGTCGGCCGGGTCCAGCCAGGGCCTGCCGCTGATGGGCCACCACGTCGTCGGATAGCCCTTGTGTCGGTTGGCGAAGATCGCCAGCTCCGAGTGCAGCGGGTCGGGGAACTGAATGGCTGAGTTGTACATCGCCTTCAGTACCCATCGTTCGGTCGGCCTGTGGATAAGCGCCGCACGCGGCGCCACCTGCAGCCGCCCGGTCTGTGTGATATTGCTGTGGTCCGCACGGACAGCACCCACGAAAGACCACTGGTCGTTTATCCGCCAGGTGTCCGACAGGTAGCCGCCGATGATCGTCGAGACCTTCTCGTGAACCAGCGAACCGCCGCTGTAGTAGCGGTGCTCGCCGTTGCGGTTGTCGCCGAAGTTGGTCTGGATTCCCGCCTGGAAAGTGTGCTCGTCGGTTTCGTAGGTCATACCGACCTCGGCCTTGTAGAGCACCTGATGCCAGAACAGACCTTCGCCGCGACGGTGTCCGCGGCGGTTGTCCACAGATACCTCAAAGTTCGTGGCAAAGGCGTCCGTATGGGCCTTCTCGTGTCTGAGCACGACGCTGTCGATGTAGTTGCCCCGCTGATTGGCGGTACGCCCTATCTCCTGCACCAGCCGGTAGTATTGCACGAACCAGTCGCCGTAGTTGACGCTGGCGAATATCTTGTAGCTCGGCAATATGCGGTTCACGTCGGGCGTGAAGCCCCACGCCGTAGCTTCGGTGCGGCTGTTCCAGCCCTCCTGGAAGGTGCTCCAGCCGTCCCGCTGCGCATAGGTTCCCGAGACGAAGAAGCTCTTGTCGTCCTCCCAACTCCGGCCGTACATGAACGTGCCGCTGTTGGACACGGCCGTGGTGGCTCTGTCCTTGGTGGTGGTCGCCTTCTCCCAGAATTCGGTAACGCCGGTCGTCCAGCTTATCTCGCCGCCATCCATTTCCTTCGTGATCATGTTGAAG